>JAYZKK010000125.1:0-5331 GCA_036163555.1 Actinomycetota bacterium | reverse complement strand
GCGGATCGGGCAGTAGCTTTCGCTACGATCAGTCTTCTGCTCTGGCGGGGTGGCCGAGTGGTTAGGCAGCGGCCTGCAAAGCCGTGTACGCCGGTTCGATTCCGGTCCCCGCCTCAAAAGCTCGGATAGCTAGTAGCCGGAAATGGCTGATAGGTTACGGGCACTTAGGGCGATTGGCGCAGTTGGTTAGCGCGCTTGCATGACACGCAAGAGGTCACAGGTTCAACTCCTGTATCGCCCACCAACCTGAATACCTTGCGGTCGGATTAATATTTGACCGTGTCTCGGTGGTTCTACACTCGCAACAATCTCCGTGATGCTGGCCCCGTAGTTCGAGTTCTGATTATTGCGTCACTCGTTGCTGGGTTCGTCATTGGTGTTGTTGCCGTACTGTCACTGAACTAGTTGCGCCGCTGTCGTCAGTTGGGTTCATCGTTCGGTTGACGAGTGATTGCCCTCCTGAGGGCACCCCGGGGCGTCAGAGATAGCTATGCCTGGGTGTATTGCTTTAGCTCGATGACGTTGCTGTCCAAGTCCCGTATATAAACCGCTGGTCCCCAACCCAACGCCCCGTAAACAGAGTCAAACTCACGCACTATCTCCACATCGTCGAAGGCCACCAGGTCTGTGAAAGACCCATGTATATAGAACGAAATGTGATCAACATTTTCGCCCGTCCGCTCAGTTTCTAAAAGATCTATGACTGTCGTCTCGTTCACCCGCATCGAAAGGAACGGAGCTTCACCGGACTTCCATTGCTCGTAACGTTCCGGTTCGAAACCAAGACGGTCCCGATACCAACACATGGCGCGTTCAGTGTCGGCAACATTTATCACCACATGGTCTATTCCGTAGACCTTGATAGACATACCTACAGGTTATTGCCTTTGACTGTGATGATCGCTGAACCAAAGTTGGACCTGCATCGATCTGAACGGTAAGCCATGATGTTCGGTGATGCAGGGGATATTGAACGGAATTCGGATACTCGACTTTTCTCAAGTTTTGGCTGGCCCCACGGCGACCAAGCTTCTGGTCGAGTTGGGTGCCGAGGTGATCAAGATCGAATTCGCCGAGGAAGGCGACCCTGGTCGTACCCTGCCCCGCGTAAGCGGGTCGCGTTCGGGTTATCACGTGCAGCAGAACAGAGGGAAGCGATCTTTGTGCCTAGATCTGAGCGACCCGAGGGCAATTGAACTCATCCTTGACCTCGTTCCATCCACCGATGTGGTCATTCAGAACTTCGCGCTTGGTGTCATGGAACGGCTTGGTCTCGGCTATGACGTTGTGTCAGCGGTCAATCCCCGCGTCGTGATGTGCAACATCTCAGCATTTGGTCGCCAAGGCCCACTTGCCCACAAGCCCGGATATGACCCCATTGCCCAGTCATGGGCTGGGGTGCTGCACATGTTGGGTTACGAGGATCGGGCACCCATTCTCGCCGGGATATCACCGGGTGATGTGCTTACCGGAGTCCATGCTTTTGGGGGAGTAGCTGCGGCGTTGTTCCATCGAGAGCGGACAGGGCGGGGCCAAGAAGTGTCTGTTTCGCTGCTCGACGCGTATGCCACCGCGCATGAGGTGAACTGGCAGGAGTGGTCTGTGTCGGGTGGCCAAAGTGAGCCCATCCGACGAGGCAACGTCCATCCAGTCGTTGGCGGCGTTGGAGTATTTGAGACCGGAGACGGTTACGTCACGGTTGCGGCCGTCAACAACGGTCAATGGC
This sequence comes from Actinomycetota bacterium, assembly GCA_036163555.1. Taxonomy (GTDB): domain Bacteria; phylum Actinomycetota; class Acidimicrobiia; order Acidimicrobiales; family Poriferisodalaceae; genus MedAcidi-G3. Next base: position 3,605 of record JAYZKK010000125.1, on the reverse strand, counting down.
AACGCTTGACCGAGGCTATGGGACAACCCGAGCTATCTGAGGATCCTCGATTTGCATCTAGTCCCGACCGCGTCGCCAATCGAGACGAGGTGAACCTACTCATCGCAACATGGCTAGCAACACAACTCCATCGAGACGACGTCGTGAACCTCCTCGATGAATACCGGGTGCCATCGGCGCCTGTATTAACACTGGCCGAAGCGGCCCAGCATCCATACCTTCACGAGGCTGGCGCGGTGCGGTGGGTTGACGACGACGTGCTCGGGAAAGTGCTGGTGCCCGGTATGCCCATAAAGTTTTCCGAAACTCCCGGTGACGCACCATTGATGACACGGCGACTCGGTGAAGACAACGAATACGTGGCGTGTGAGCTAGCTGGTCGCAGCCCCGACCAGTACAAGGCCCTGGTGGACGAGGGCGTGCTATTCCACAATTCCGACAGCTAAAGCGATCCCGAAACCTCCTGCGGTTCCTAGTTGAGTTGACAATCGGTCAGACGCCCCCGACCCGAGCTACGGTGATGGTCAGTCCACGTCCTGGTATTCGGTCCACATTCTGCGAAAGGGTCATCGTGAGTCTCGAGATCACTCCAATGTCTGAAGCCCCTTTCGGGGCTCTGGTTTGTGGTTGGGAACCAACTGAAGCACTCACCGACACAAGTAAGCGAAATATCACTGAGGCATTGCACCGTCACCGGCTGTTGGTGTTTCGCGGTCAGGCTCAGCCCACTGATGAGGATCTTGTGAGATTCGTCGAGTCATTCGGTGACCCGATTAGAGGATCGGAGTGGTTCCGGAATGCGGGAGCGCTTCCAGAGATCCTCCCAGTGACAAATATTCGGGGCGAAGACGGCGACCGTTTGGGAGTGGAGGGCGCTACCGACCTGGAGTGGCACGCCGACTATTCCTATGCAGCAACACCTGCGAAGACGAGCTTTCTAAATGCGGTGGAGCTTCCAGCTGAACCACCCCGGACGTACTTCACTGACATGTATGACGCCTACGCAACCCTCGACCCCGCTTTACGGGCTCGCCTTACTGGCCTACGAGCCACGCACAGCATTGCCGACTATATGGCTGAACCCGACAAAGATTTTGCGGCCAAGATCAAACGCGACGAGGCAGCCGGTATTGACCGTCCCGACATTCCTGAGGCTGAACATCCAGTGGTGGTGTGCCATCCCGACACCGGCGATGAGATCTTGTATGTATCCAAGGGCATAACCCGTCGAATAGTGGGAATGGAGCGATCTGAAAGCAGTGCACTACTCAAGCAGTTGCATTTGCACGCCACCCAGCCTGACCGGGTTTACGGTCATGACTGGCAGGTCGGCGATTTGGTTATGTTCGACACCCTCGGAACCATGCATCGACGTGACGCGTGGGACCCGACCGAGCGCCGGCTTATGCGCCAACTCAGCACCGCTTGCGTCATCTGAGCAGCTAGACCCATTGGAAGAAGGTAGTTGACTGATGGGCGTCCCGTAACGGCCTCTCAGCAGATGCTCCTCTGACTTAAGTTATTGGTCGTTCGTCTCTTCTGCTGCCAGTTCAGCTCGGATCTCGTCGCCGTGCTGGTCAAGTCGCGGCGCCCCCCTATAGATCCCTGCTGGGTCATCACTGAACTTGATAGGGCTATTCAACACAACGGTGGGACGATGGTGCTCATGATCTACTCGCACCAACATTTCGCGGGCCAACACATGGGGGTCATCAACCCAGTCCGATGGATCATAAACAGGCCCCACTGGCACTTGATTGCCGAGCGTCTCGACCACTTCGGCGGTAGTGCGGCTTGCCGCCCAACCACCAATGACCTCATCGACGTATTCTTTGTTACGCACTCTTCGGCGGTTACTGCGTGTTCGTTCGTCCTCAATTAGGTCGTCGTGGCCAATGAGTCGACACAACAGTTCGAAGTGCGGTTGGGTTGGAGTGGCAATAACGCAATGCCCATCCTTGGTGGGGTATACGTCATAGGGGCTGAGTCCGTCGACGCCGTTGCCCATCGGACGCATCGGACGCCCCATGTACGACCACACCATCTGACTTGCTTCTGACATGGTCATCATCACATCAACCATTGCAACATCAATAAATTGGCCCTTACCGGTGTCGCGAGCTCGCCATAAAGCCGCCAGCATGCCGAGTGACGCCATGGTCCCAGGCACCGTGTCTCCAATTGGTGGCCCAACTTTCGTTATGTGATCTTCGTCTTCGCCGGTAGCGGCAATGACACCACCCATTGCTTGAGCGATGAGATCGTACGCGGGCCAGTCAGCGTAAGGACTAGGGGCAATACGCGGATCACCAAATCCTCGGATTGCTGCATACACCAGCTTCGGGTTGCGTTCGTGACACACCTCCCAGCCCACTCCGAGGTGGTCCATTACCCCGGCTCGCATGTTTTCGATTAGACCGTCGGCTGTTTCGACAAGCGACAGGAAGACCTCTCGGTCGTTATCGGTAGTCAGGTCAAGGCAAATCGATCGCTTGTTGCGATTTCGCATCGAATAGTTTCCAGAATAAAACCGTTCCTCATCATCACGAGTCCAAGGTCCCTGATGTCGCGTCATTTCCCCTTGCGGTGGTTCGACCTTGATTACATCGGCCCCCATGTCGGCCAGGAGCATCGCTGCAAAGGGCCCGGCAAGGGCGTGTGTAACGTCGAGGATTCGCAGCCCTTGAAGTGGCCCTGTGGGACCAGACGCCATTGGAGTAGCGGTTAGATGAGCCTCAAGATGATCTGTCATGACTTCATCTTGCCTCGTCACGCCGGTCAACGCGTCCTGAGTTGAACATCGTTGATCATTCCAATTAGGGGTCAGAGGCCCAAGAACGATTCAACCGGGGCGAGGTAGTTCAGCGGAGGTCGGCTTCTAGATGCAATGATGGGGCGATGGCCGATCGTTCCCGCGTGAGTCTGACGTTCGATGTCGACACCATTTCGCTGTGGATGAGCCGACAGGACCGCACAGCCTTCAGCCGAGGTGAGTTTGGTGTCGTGGGTGCCCGTCGGATACTGAAACTTCTTGCGTCACGATCTGTACATGCCACCTTTTTCGTACCCGGGCTGACAGCATCGACGTACCCAGACCTTCTAGAGGAGATTGTTGACGGTGGCCACGAGGTCGGTCACCACGGCAATCACCATGAAAATCCTGCACGACTCGAACGAGACGACGAACGCCGAGTCCTCGAAGAAGGCTTAGAGATTTTGGAGAATCTGACCGGACAGCGACCTGTCGGATGGCGTTCACCCGGCGGCTACGTAACCAGCAGTACCTTCGAGCTTTTGGTGGAAGCAGGGTTTTCGTACGACTCGTCGCTAATGGGACACGATGTGCGGCCCTACCGTTGCCGACTTGATGACAGATGGGAAAAAGGTGAAGGAGTCGAATGGGGAACGGAAGTCGACCTTGTCGAGTTTCCGTGGGCATGGCATCTCGATGACTTCCCATGGTTCGAATACATTCCCCCGCAGGGCGGCAACCTGACACCACCATCAGCTGTACTGGAAACCTGGCTCGGTGACCTCGATTGGGCCCTTGCTCATGAGCCCGGTGGGGTGCTGACCTACACCATGCACCCACAAGTCATCGGTCG
>JAYZKK010000124.1:0-22529 GCA_036163555.1 Actinomycetota bacterium | reverse complement strand
ACAAGGATTATTCCTGCAACAAGTTTCGCCAAAGTACGGCGAAGCTCGTTGTACTTCGGGTTGTTGATACCCAAACTTTGGAAGAGACTCCACGTGCCATGAAATATGTGTATCGCTAGTGCCACATTTGCAACGACATAAATGATTGCCACTGGCAAGCTCGAAAGACTGGCAACCACATTGTGGTACGGGTCGCCCAGGACATAGTCATCTCCTAACCACAAACCCCAAGTCAGATCCGCGAGATGGAACAAGAGATAGAGCAGAACAATCGGCCCCGTCCATCGCATGGTTCTGCTGGCATAGTTGGCAGCTACGTAGTCTCGTTTGCTGCCATATTTTTTTTCTCCGCCAACGAAGTCTGCCTTGTCGCTTGCTTTTCGGCTTCGTTCTTTGAGGGAGTAGGCCGAATGGATATGCAACAGAAACATTGCAGCTAGACCAAGTCGCAAAACCCAGAGAAGAAAAGTTCTCGGGAAGAGGCCTCCACCGAGACCTCTCAGGGTTTCTGCGTATTCGTGTAGCTGGACTGGTCCTTCATAGATGTGGAAGTTGCCAATCATGTGCACGATCACGAAACCGAGTAACCCGACGCCAGTTAACGCCATCACCCATTTCCGGCCGATGGATGATTGATAGATGTTCAAAGGAAATGGCAACTGCCATTTCTGCCGAAAAATCGGAGTCGAACCTTGTGGGTTCGTAGCTGTGGCCGCCATGGCCAACCTCCTAAAGGACAAACGTGCTCCCGAAACCGTATCGGCAGTGACGGCCGAATGCAGAACTCGTTAGCAAACGTTTATTTGGTAGCTGTTGATCGCGTGGACATCTGGTCCGCGTAATTCGAGTGCCAGAGTGGCGGTTCCCGGATTCTTTGCCTCCAAAAAAGTTTCAGCGACTTTGGTGACGCTGTCCGGTTCGAAGTCTCCTGTAAAGCTCCAACGCTCAGTGTTCATTCCCGGGGCGTGCCACTCCATTGTCAAAGTTGCGGGTTCGATGCGGGTTCTGAGGTCTGAGACAACGTGTACTGCGCACTTGGTCGTACCGGTGGACATTTCGTCGTCGTGGAGGTCGGCGACCACGATGACCGGGCGGTTGGCTGCACTCAACGCGTCCCAAGCTTTCTTGGGTTTGCGACGGTGATCCAAAATTGCGCAACTTACATACGGCAGAGCATCAGCGAAAAGAAACTGGCAAAACCCGCCAGTGGGTTTGTATTTCAGTGTCCTCAATATTTCGATGGTGTGGCGAATCACTTCTGCTTGCCGCATTTGGCTCCGTTGAACCCAGCCAGCCCAAGTGGTGTCGCCATGCATGGGTGCCTGCTGTTCGAGCAACGTCAGCTGAGCACCGAACTTCTCTGACAAGACGTGCCGGTTCACGTCTGGGAAATTCGCTGCTCCACAAGCAATCGCCATTTCGTCATCATCGGGAACTGATTGTGCACCGAACTCAGAAACAAACCGTAAAAGTCTTGGTACCCGTAAACCCAACACCGGTAAGTCCGAAATTTTTCCGTGTCGCCAACCAAACCAAAGATGAGAGTCAGTTCCGTCGAGTTGGGGGAAATGTGGGGCGACACCAGAATGAGCAATCGCAGGTCTTGTCGGGTCGGCTTTCTCAAAAGAACGCTTCACTGACCTGTCAAGAATTGAACGATTCCACGACGGGAGCTGATGATTCAAAGATGTCAAAGATCCGTAGGTGGCGTTGCTGCCAACATCGCTGTGTTGCCCCGGTGGGTGGTCGTGGCTGAACGGCTCGTTGTGTCCGTTCCAAAGAACGATTGAAGGATGGTGTCCGAACTGATGGACAAGTGCCGTAGCTTGCCGTACCGCTTGAGCCCGGATGGATCGGGAATGACCCCATTGAAGAGGGAAATCTTGGAAGATGAGCATCCCGAGCTTGTCTGCCTCTTCGTAAAGGTGAGGATGAGCAACATGGCCGTGGACGCGTACTAGATCGAGACCAGCGTTCTTAGCTAGGACTAAGTCGCGTCGGTAATCATCTTGAGAAATCAGTGATAAGTCCGAATTGCAAGGACCGAAGTTGGTGCCTTTAAGAAAGATCCGCTCACCGTTAACTGAAGCAATCCAGTTTTTGAGTTCAAAGCTTCGAAACCCCGTGCGGCGAGTCTCGCTGTCGCTACATACGCCATCGAGTTTCACCGTCACCTGCACGTCATACAGAGGTTGACCGCCCAGAGCCGAGGGCCACCACAGGTCAGGCTTTTCTACTGCTACGTGCCATTCAATCTCATTACGTCCGCGAGCCAACACGAGGTCTTGCGTGTGCTCAACCGAATCGTCTCGGCCAATAGTTGTTAGAACTTCAACGTTGGTAGTGATGGCACTGTCGAGTACTCCGCCGAGTCGAATGATCGCCCGGTCCTCATCTGCTTCGAGGACCAAAATTCTGAGATCATCAACCTTGACCGGGCCGGTCTCCTCAATCCAGACGTCTCGCCATAACCCACCCGGATTTAAATTCTGATCAAGACTGTCCGAATGCTGCAGAACCCCCGTGATGTTGCGCTTTGCAGTGCGATCAGCCGGGGTCTCACAATTTGCCTCAATTGCTAAAAGATGCCGGCTAGCGACCGTCGTCGCTTGCGTGATCTCAAAATTGTGTTCAACGAAATAGCCCTCAGTGTCTCCAAGATAGGCCCCGTCGAACCACACATCGCCCTGGTAGCAGAGACCATCGATAGCCAGCCAACGCCTATTACCTTCAGCAAGTTCACCAAGTTCGAAATGCCGCCGATACAAAACGGCATCAGTATTCGCAAGAACATCGTGTGAACGCCACAGACCGGGAACTTCCATGTCAATCCAATCGTTGTCATCCAGCCCGATATCACCGACACGACGCCGCGTAGCTTCATCAGCTGCAAGGACTTTCCAAGTGCCCGACAGAGAGATCTCTCGTCCTATATCTCGTAACTCACTCACTATCTTGCCGACCGTAGCGGGCTGGGCGACCCAAAGGGCGCGTCGGCGGTTAGGGTGCGGCAATGACTCAGCCAAGGAACCTCGGGGAACTGAAGAAGTCGGGATGGGTATCTCGACCAGTAAAAGAAGAAATGCGTCGAAACGCCGTCGCCCTCATAGCAGCGGGTGAACCGCTATTCGAAGGGGTGGTCGGCTACGAAAACACCGTCTTGCCGCAACTTGAGAACGCGGTGCTTGCTGGCCACGACGTGATCTTCTTGGGGGAACGGGGCCAAGCGAAAACTCGAATGATTCGATCATTGGTCAATCTGCTTGACGAATGGATGCCCTACATCGAAGGTTCAGAAATTTATGACGACCCCTACAACCCAGTGTCAAAGCATGCAAAAGACCTCATCAAGAAACGCGGAGACAAAACACCCATCGCATGGGCACACCGAGACATTCGTTATGGAGAGAAACTCGCCACTCCAGACACCTCAATCGCAGACCTCATTGGTGAAGTTGACCCCATAAAAGTCGCTGAAGGCAGGTACCTCTCCGACGAACTCACCTTGCACTATGGGATGGTTCCCCGGACGAACCGAGGCATCTTCGCGATCAATGAGCTACCAGACCTCGCGGAACGAATTCAGGTTGGCCTGCTAAACGTCCTTGAGGAACGCGACGTCCAAATTCGTGGCTACAAAGTGCAACTACCACTTGACGTGTTGCTGGTCGCTTCAGCGAACCCCGAGGACTACACCAACAGAGGCCGGATGATTACACCGCTCAAGGACAGATTCGGAGCGCAAATTCGCACCCATTACCCCTTAGAAATTGATACCGAAATTGATATTGCCGAACAGGAAGCAGTTCCCCTCGACGCACCCGGACTGTCTATCGTCATTCCGGAATTTATGGCCGAAGTAATAGCGACCTTCAGCCACATATGCCGATCAAGCCCCCAAGTGAATCAACGATCTGGCGTCTCTGTCAGAATGACGGTCACCAACTACGAAACTCTTGCAGCGAACGCCACTCGACGCGCCCTACAAGCCGACGAAACCCATGTCGTGCCGAGAGTCAGCGATCTTGACGCATTAATGGCTTCATCAAGTGGAAAAATTGAAATCGAATCCATAGAAGAAGGGCGCGAAGGACAAATTGTCAAACAAATGTTGAACGCGGCGGTACTCGAAGTCTTCAAGGGCCGCTTCTCACCCGAAGACCTCGTCGCCGTGGTGGACAGCTTCGACGAAGGCATCGTCGCCCACACGGGTGACGATGTGGGATCAGCAGAATACGCGGACCTGCTCGCCGGCCATCCTGCTCTTGCGGAAGCCGCTGCAGAACTTACCGATTCATCTGACCCTGCAGAACTAGCCAGTGCCGTCGAACTCATCCTCGAAGGACTGCACCTGTCAAAACGTCTCAACAAGGAAGCACTCGGTGTGCGGGCGACCTATCGAGGTCGAGGCTGACCATCAACCCGAAATAGAACGAGCTGACATGGTGATCAGAAAAAGAAACAAAAAGCGGGAAGGCACACGCTTCCGCTATTCAGCATGGGACGGCACCCAAGTTGGCTTTGAGTACGACGCCCAAGACCTGTTCAAAGAACTAACCGACGATTTGCTCTACCACGGTGACCTCAACGCAGCCATGAGACGTTTGATGCAGCAGGGCTTCGAAGACCGAGACGGCAACCGTATGCAAGGCCTACGCGACATGCTTGACCAACTCCGAGAACGCCGAGAAGAGATGCTGGACCAGTTTGACCTCGGCGGCATATACGACGAGATCAACGAAACCTTGGACGACGTCGTATCTGAGGAACGGGACGGAATCGAAGATCACGTCGCTGACGCTGCCGATTCCGGAGATCAGCGAGCGAGCGACATAGCTGAAGCGTCCTCGGTCGACAAGAACCTCCAACTAGACATGCTTCCTCCCGACTTGGCAGGCAAAGTTCGTGGCCTCCAAAATTACGAGTTCGTCTCACCTGAAGCCCGGCAACAGTTCGAAGAGCTCATTGAGCGTCTCAAGAAGGAAATCGCCCAAAGTCAGTTCGATCAAATGGCTGGAGCAATGGGGGAGATGCAGCCAGAAGACCTATCACCGATGAAAGACATGATGTCTGAGCTCAACCAAATGATTGAGCAACGCAACAACGGGGAAGAACCGGACTTCGAAGGCTTCATGGACCGGCATGGAGACTTCTTCCCAGAAAACCCCGAATCCTTAGACGAACTCTTGGAGATCATGGCCGAACGAATGGCGGCTATGCAGGCAATGATGAATTCGATGACGCCCGAACAACGTCAGCAGTTGCAGGAACTCTCCGCTGAACTGATGGACGATATGGATCTGCAATGGCAGACCCAGCAACTTGCCCAACATCTCCAAGACGCATTCCCGGATATGAACTGGGACAGCAGCTACGAATTTGGTGGCAATGAACAACTAAACATGCCCCAGGCCACCGACTTGATGCAGCAACTTGGAGATCTGGACGCACTCCAACAAATGTTGCAGAACGCCTCGAATCCAAGTGCACTAGCCGAAGTAGACCCTCAACGAGTTGAAGAGCTTTTAGGAAATGAGTCAGCCGAAGCTTTGCAGCGGCTCAGCGAAATGGCTCGAATGCTTGAGGAAAACGGCCTTGCCGAGAACAAAGAAGGTCGCCTAGAGCTGACGCCACGTGCCCTGAGGGCCATAGGTCAGAATGCCCTTGGTGATTTGTTCGACAAGTTGATGGATGACAAAGTTGGTTCTCATCGGATCAACCGAACTGGCATTGGTCACGAGCGAGCGTACGAAACTAAGCCCTACGAATTCGGCGACAACTTCAACCTCAACATCGAACAGACTGTTCGTAACGCCATAAGCAGAACAGGTCGAGGCACCCCAGTTCGTCTCACCCCTGATGATTTTGAAATCGAACGGACCGAGATGACAACACGGGCATCAACGGTTCTCATGCTCGACCTTTCGCTGTCGATGCCAATGCGCGACAACTTTCTTCCAGCGAAGAAAGTGACTATGGCGTTGCATTCACTTATTAGCTCCCAATACCCGCGTGACTACCTGGGGCTCGTTGGTTTCGCAGAGTCAGCTTTCGAATTCAAACCACAGCAACTACCCGAAGTTTCTTGGGACTACGCGTACGGCACCAACATGCAACATGGATTCATGATCGCTCGACGGCTCTTAGCCCGCCAAAGTGGCACCAAACAGATCATCATGATCACCGATGGTGAACCGACAGCGCATATCGGACCAAACGGTCAACCGTACTTCAATTACCCACCTTCGCCTGAAACGATTGAAGGAACTCTCAAAGAGGTCGCCAGAGCAACCAAAGAAGACATCCGGATAAATATTTTCATGTTGGACCCCAATAATTACCTGCGCCAATTCGTCGAAAAGATGACACACATGAATGGCGGACGGGCGTTCTTCACAAGTCCTGACAACTTGGGTGACTACGTCCTGGTTGACTTCTTGGAACACAGAAAGCGACTGTCATCAACAGGACGCTTCTGATGCGAGAGGCGACCGGTGAGGGGTCTGACTCTTCACAGCCTGCTCAGGGCTACTAGATTCACGCCAATGAGTCCAACCGATCTCGCACCCGACCGAATACGTAAGGGTGAACGCACGCGGACCCGAATCTTGGACGCCGCCGCCGACGTTCTTGCGCGTCGCGGGTACGCGGCAGCAACGTTGACCGAGATCGCGTCGGTAGCGAAGATGCAAGCGGGCAGCCTGTATTACCACTTTGATTCAAAAGACGCGATCGTCGAAGAAGTCATGGCGGTCGGTCTTGATCATGCACGAGAAGCAATACGGGCGGCGTTGAAGGCCGTAGGTCAAGAAGCATCGGGCCACGACCGACTCATGGCCGCCGTGGTCGCTTACATCACGGCCATAACGCTTGACTCGGACTTCACCAAGGCAAACATCCGTTGCTATGAGGAGTCGCCTGAGGCGACAAGAGAAAACCTTGCTGTTCCGCTGCGCGAATTTGCGAACGGCTGGGTGCGGCTGATTGAGTCTGGTCAATTAGACGGCTCACTGCGGAGCGACATCGAAGCGCGAGTCGTCGCACGCATGACGATTGCAGCGATGAACTCGGTAGTCGGATGGTGGCGAGTTGACGGTGAATTCCACATCGAACACGTAGCGCATATGTTCGCGAGCACAGTGGTGGATGGACTTGCCACCGACAGTTAAAACAAACTTTTTGGGGGATCAACTGTGAAATTCGATCTCTTCATGTACTGCACTGTGGGTCGACGAGAAGAACTTGAATCGGGGTTAGCAGGTCTTAATAATGACTACTACCAACGGATGCTGACCGAGATATCTGACATTGCCCAATATGCGGATCGCAATGGATGGCACGGTTTGGGCCACCCTGAACATCACTTACAAATCGAAGGCTTTGAAACGTCCAACGATCTTGGCTTGATGGCTTCGTGGGTGGCGAACGCTACCGAACAGTTGCGGGTGATTTCTTGTGGGTTCGTTTCAACCACTCACAACCCGTTACGAGTAGCGGAACAAATCTCAACTCTTGATCACATGACTGGTGGGCGCCTGGGTGTAGGAATTGTTAGGGGATACCAGCATCGGTGGGTTGATCAACTCAAAATTCGATCTGACTTGTCCGCTGTCGGTCATTGGAACAAAGACACAGATGTCGATGAGTACAACAGAAGATTTTTCGAGGAGTTTGTTGAGGTAGTGCTGATCGCATTGCAGAACCCGACGTTCAGCTATCAAGGCGAATTCTGGAAATTTCCGAACGACAATCTGAACCCACACCATCACAGCGTTTACTCGGATTATGGCGCGGGCATAGACCCGGACATGACTATCAACGAGATCGGGATAGCGCCCCGCCCGCTGCAAGAACCACACCCGCCTCTCTATGGTGGCTTCACAATGTCGATGAAGACAGCTTTGTTTTGGGCCAAGTATGGGGGAACTCCGATCGTCTTGAGCGACAAACTCGATTTCTGTGAATCGCTTTGGAAGACCTACCGAAACGAATCAGTGCGGTACGGGATCGAAAAACCTAAGGGTCACGAAGCGGCATGGGGAGGCATAACCGTGTGCGCACCCACAGACCTGGAGGCGCAACTGCAGTTCGAAGACATGGAATGGTTTTGGGATAACTGGGCTCGCCAATTCGGTCAGGGAATGCCTCTGAAATTGGTTGGCAGCCCGGACACGATTAGCAGACAAATCGAAGAGGCACACAGTCGGCTTGGCTTCGAAGAAATTTTCTTTCTAATTCCACAAGGCATCCATTCAAGCGATCAGATCATCGAATCGATGGATCTGTTGACGCATCAGGTGATGCCCCGCTTTACCTAAAGCTTTTTCTGTGACCCTCTACCAAGATGAGTCGCGGCAAGTGAGGACAGTGGCTCTAGCCTTAATGGTTTATGGCGGGATCTGACTCACTTCTGAAAAGGCCGACTTTCGCGAGTAGCGATAACAGCCTCGCTAAGTTCGTAGCCCGCCCCGTGCTGCGTTTTGTAGATCGCGAAGTAGCCGGAGGCATCTTACTTTTAGTCGCGACGGCAGTAGCCCTCATCTGGGTCAACTCCGGCTGGGGTGATAGCTACAACGACTTTTGGCACACCGAAATTGAATTAGCGGTCGGAACATGGCACCTCCCGCACATGAGCCTCGGTCATTTCGTCAACGACGCCTTGATGGCTCTCTTCTTCTTCGTCGTTGGCCTCGAGATAAAAAGGGAGTTAGTCACCGGAGACCTGAGTTCTGTTCGGGCTGCGGCCCTGCCAGCCATCGGTGCCGTAGGTGGAATGGTCGTACCCGCCCTGTTCTACATAATGCTGAACACCAGCGGAGAGGCTTCAAGAGGTTGGGGTATCCCCATGGCCACCGACATAGCCTTCGCGGTGGGAATTGTCGCGCTGTTGGGCAGTCGAGTATCACCGAAGATCAAACTCTTCTTACTCACGCTTGCCATAGTCGATGACATTGGCGCAATTGCGGTCATTGCAATTTTTTATAGCAGCGACCTCAGTGTTGGGTGGCTACTCACGGCACTCATCGGATTGATAGCGGTATGGGTGCTGCAACGCGTTCGAGTATGGGCGATACCTGTCTACGCGGCACTCGGTCTCTTCGTCTGGTACGCCACCCTAGAGTCCGGCGTCCACGCAACCATTGCAGGAGTAGCGCTAGGGCTGTTAACCCCTGCCAGACCGCTTCTCAGCAAGCGTGACGCGCAACAAATCGTTGACGCTCTTCCGAGTGATGCAAATGTTGACGAAGTCCGGCATGCATCGTTCTTGGCGCAGGAATCAGTGCCCCTTACCGAACGACTGGAGAACATGCTTCACCCGTTCACTGCGTTCATGATCATCCCGGTTTTCGCACTCGCCAATGCAGGAATAAAACTCAGCGGCGACACCATTTCCGACGCAGCAGGGAGCAACATAACGATCGGAATCATTTTGGGTCTTGTCATCGGAAAACCTGTAGGAATCACTCTTTTCGCCTGGATCGCTACTCGCTACGGGTTCACCCTCCCAGAAGGAGTTAACTGGCCGCAGTTCATCGGAATGGGATTCGCCGCCGGGATCGGATTCACAGTTTCAATCTTTGTAGGAGGGCTTGCCTTCGAAAGCCCCGGCGTGACTGACCTAGCCAAGATCGGCATCCTCGTCGCCTCGCTGATAGCGGCTGTGGCAGCGTTATTGCTGCTGCGTTACGGAAAGCAGCCGGACCCTGCCGAATGATAGAAGCAGTCTTATTTGACTTTGATGGTGTGATACGTCAATGGGACGAATCTGACCTCGGGACCTTCGAAGCTGAGGCAAACATAGAGAGAGGCACGATATTCGCCACCGCATTCTCCAAAGAACTTCATGAGCCGTTGACGCGTGGCGAACTCACATGGCTCCAATGGCGAGACGAAACAGAACACAGGTTGGTCAAAATCCACGGCGCATTCATCCGCCCCCTGGTCAAACGGTTCTTTGAATTTGAAGGCCGGGTCGACTCAGAAATGGTCGAACTTGTCAAACAACTACCGGATCGACTGCGCCTCGGAATTTTGACCAACAACCACGACCGATTCGAGGATTACCTCCAAAGAGTCGGGCTTGAAGAGCTGTTTGATGTCGTAGTCAACACACATCGAATTGGGGTAGCTAAACCGGACCCACTTGCGTATCGCAACGCTGTTTCGCGTTTAGGCGTTGAACCCGCAAAGTGTCTTTTCGTAGACGATCTCGAAACAAACGTTCGGGGTGGTGTAGCTGCAGGCCTTCAATGTCACCACTTCCAGAACCAAACGGGCCTGGTTGCGTTTCTAAAAGAATTCGACATTGAACTAATCAGTCACCAGAAGTAGTTGCCCCTGGTGCAAGGGTTTCGTAGGCTTTTCCTCTGGTGCCGAAACGCACCTCGCCGTCTCGGACTCCGTCGGCCCGGACCGAACCGGCATCTTCCACTAACCAGGCTGAACTGAGAGGACATCGTGACAGCGGTTCCGTATTTCGCGCTAATTGCCTCAGCACTAGCGCTGTTGCTTGCTTACTACTTTGCAAAGACAGTCATGAAGGCAGATGAAGGTACAGATCTCATGAAAGAGATCGGTCAAGCTATCCGAGAAGGAGCGATGGCGTTCCTTCGTCGGGAATACCAATGGGTTTCAGCCTTCGTGGTCGTAATGTTTGTGCTTCTTTTGGTGGTGCCGATTGAAGGAAGACCCTCTGCATCGTTCGCTTATCTGATGGGAGCAGTGCTTTCTTCCATCGCAGGTTTTATTGGCATGAGAATCGCAACTGCAGCGAACACCAGAACAGCCAACGCTGCACGTGAAGGCGCAGCTAAGGCCTTACCACTCGCATTTAAGGGTGGCGCGGTCATGGGTTTCACCGTCGCCGGACTAGCGCTACTCGGTATTTCGTTCAATTACCTGCTGTGGGTGACATGGCTTGGTGTTGACAGTGCCTTCCAAGTCGTGGCTGCATTTGGCCTCGGAGCGAGCTCCATTGCTTTGTTTGCTCGTATTGGCGGAGGCATCTACACCAAGGCCGCAGATGTTGGCGGTGACCTCGTCGGGAAGGTCGAAGCAGGAATCCCCGAGGATGATCCACGTAACCCAGCCACCATCGCCGACGCAGTAGGGGACAACGTTGGTGACGTAGCAGGAATGGGCGCAGACCTCTTTGAGTCCTACGCAGGCTCAGTCGTGGCACCAATCGTGCTCGTCTCGCTTCTGCTTTCCGGTGTCTTCATCGAAGGAGACAAACTTCAAGTATTCGGAGACTACGAATCGTTGCTGATGTACCCGATACTCATCGGCGCCCTCGGGATGATTGCTTCAATTGTTGGAGCGCTCCTGACCCGAGGAAAAGAAGGCCAAAGCCTCTCCACGCAGCTGCACACCGGCCAATACATAGCGATGGGTTTAACGGTCATCTTCACCATCGTGGGAACCCAGTGGCTGTTCGGCGGAGCCTCCGCAGCAGACGGATCTGACATAGTGCAAACACCTATCTTCCTATCGCTGACCATCATCATCGGGCTCCTTGGCGGGTGGGCCATCGGATTCGTATCGGAATATTTCACTTCCGAGCACTACAAACCGGTAAAGGGCATAGCGTCCCAATCAGAAACCGGTGCAGCAACCGTCACCATCGAAGGAATTGCCCAAGGCAAACTGTCAACTCTGCCATCAGTGGCCCTCGTCGTCACCATGATCGGCCTGTCCTACTGGCTCGGCGGTGCAGCGTTCGGCGAAGCAGGAGATGTCATTGGGCTCTACGGCGTGTCGTTAGCAGCGATCGGAATGCTCGCCGTCACAGGAGTCATCGTCGCGGTCGACGCGTACGGTCCTATAGCTGACAAC
Source organism: Actinomycetota bacterium (assembly GCA_036163555.1). Taxonomy (GTDB): domain Bacteria; phylum Actinomycetota; class Acidimicrobiia; order Acidimicrobiales; family Poriferisodalaceae; genus MedAcidi-G3. The sequence goes on along the minus strand of JAYZKK010000124.1, from coordinate 10,694 downwards.
GCTGGTGGGATCGCCGAAATGGCGGAGCTCCCGTCAGAAGTTCGAGACGTCACCGACAGCCTCGACGCCTTGGGCAACACAACCGCCGCGGTCGCAAAAGGTTTCGCTGTTGGCTCCGCTGCGGTGACAGCGCTCGCACTCTTCAAATCTTTCAGCCTTACCGCTGGATCCCAAGTCAACCTCGATATCAATGACACAGCAGTCACTATCGGATTGTTCCTTGGAGCGATGACGCCCTTCATCTTCGCGGCGATGACAATGTCATCGGTAGGCAGAGCAGCTCAAGCCATGATCGTGGAAGTCCGACGGCAGTTCGCTGAAATCCCAGGACTACGCGAAGGTCAACCAGGCGTCAAACCTGACAGCCGTCGCTGCGTAGATATCTCCACCCAGGCAGCTCTGCGCGAAATGTTGTTACCGGGTGGCCTCGCGATCGTTCTACCTCTCGCGATCGGATTTGTGGATGTCAACGCGTTAGGTGGCTTCCTCGCTGGGGCAGTGGTAACGGGCTTCCTCCTTGCCATTTACATGGCCAACTCTGGTGGCGCATGGGATAACGCCAAGAAATACATCGAAGCTGGAGCTCACGGAGGCAAAGGAACTGACGCCCACGCAGCTGCAGTCGTTGGAGACACCATTGGTGACCCATTCAAAGACACCTCAGGCCCCGCGATGAACATTCTCATCAAAGTAATGACGATCGTTTCCCTGGTTTTCGTCCCCGCCTTTCTCTAGGTAATTACCAATAACGCTTCGGAGACACTCACATGGGCGGTCTCCGAAGCGTCGCCGCGCCCTCCGGTAGCATGCAGGCACGTAGCCTGAGTTAATGGACCTCAACAACGCCTGCGCACTGATCACAGGAGCTAGCAAAGGAATCGGCGCCTCCATCGCTCGGGCGTTCGCTCGACAGGGAGCACACGTAATACTCGCAGCCAGATCAGTCAATGAAATCGACCGGCTAGCAGATGAGCTAAATGGTTCCTCATTACCCCTAGATGTTGCGGACCCCGACCAGCTGGCAGGTGTCGTAGATCGTGTGGAGGCCGAGATAGCGCCCATCGACATCTTGGTAAATAATGCCGGCATCGAAACCGAAGAGTTCGTGGAAGACATCGACGAAATTCGGATGAAAGAGGTGCTTGCAACGAACCTTTTGGCACCCATGCGGCTTACCCGACAAGTTCTTCCCGGCATGATCGAACGTGGCCGCGGGCATCTTCTCTATACGTCGTCTATGGCCGCCATTACTCCAGCCCCAGGCCTTGCCACCTACTGTGCCTCGAAGGCTGGGCTTACCCGTTTCGCTGAAACAGTCCGTATGGAAACTGATGGGACAGGCATCAACGTCACCACAATGCATCTCGGACCAGTTGACACTGAAATGTGGACTCGGGTTACCAACAACCCAGCCTTTGACCAAGCTCAGCGCAGATTGCGGCAACTACGAATGCTTACCGACGTAAGCCCAGACAAAGTAGCTGCAGACGCAGTACAAGCAGTCATCAAACAGAAAAGAGAAGTTCGACATCCAAAACGCCTTTGGGCCACCATGGCCTTGGCTGCAGCACCCGGCCGAATCACCGAACTTCTGGTCCGAGGCGTCGATCATCGAGTTCACAAAAACTGAATTGATCGCCCGTCTCAAACAATCCGATACTGACAAGGAAAGCTAGATGGTGAAGGGTGCAGGATCTTCTAGCCGCGGTACGGTCCCATATGTGAGACGTCATGTCCCCTTCCATATTCTGCGCGGCTTTTGTATGGGCGTCGCAGACATCATCCCGGGCGTCTCCGGTGGAACCGTCGCCCTCCTATTAGGAATATATGACCGACTCATCGAACAAATCAGCACTGCATCAAGCGGAATCAGCCGTTTAGCGCGTGGCGACATAGCTGGCGGCAAGCAACGATTCCGAGCGGTCCAATGGTCATTCCTCGCAAGTCTCTTGTTAGGTATAACCCTCGCCCTGCTGCTCCTGGCTTCGTGGCTTCGAACTCAGATCCACGAAAGACCTGTGATCGTGTCGTCCGCGTTTTTTGGCGTCATAGCAGCATCTGTGTTTGTGACACGACGCGAAGTAAGAAAGTGGGTGCCATCGCTCTACCTGGCATTTGGGATCTTCGCGATCGCCACCTTCACGCTGCTAGGAATTCGGTCCGGTTCACTTCAGAATCCAGGACCCCTCATCGCCATATCAGCAGGCGCGATCGCAATATGCGCAATGATTTTGCCTGGAATCAGTGGCTCATTTGTTCTTTTGATGCTGGGCCTATACGACCATCTCATTGCTGCGTTAGAGCAACGAGACGCTTCGGTGCTCGCGATGTACACAATCGGTGCACTCGTAGGCGTAATCCTCTTCAGTCGAATTCTTAACAGGCTGTTGAATCGCTATCGCGATCTAGTTGTTTCAATACTTCTGGGCCTGATGGTCGGCTCGCTGAGAGTTCTGTGGCCATGGCCTTCAGACCAGGGTGGACTGGAAAACACCGGACTCGGAACTCCGCAAACCGGAGAGCTTCTCGGAGCCCTAATTGCTGCTTTGGTAGGGGTTGGTGCAGTTGTTGTGATCCTTGCCTTGGTGGCTCATCGAGAAAATTTTGATAGTGATGGTGCGTTGGAAATGCCGTAATGCCCGGTACCTTCCGCGGATGAGGTTGCTTTATTTAGGCAATCGAAGAATTTGACAGACCCACATGAATTAGGGAATTAATTGCCGTCGTGCCTAAATCGCTAGTAATCGTTGAATCACCTGCCAAGGCCAAAACTATTGAGCGGTACCTCGGTTCTGACTATGTGGTTGAGGCTTCAGTGGGGCATATACGTGACCTTCCGGCCAAAGCAACAGAGGTACCTGCCGTCTACAAAGGCGAGTCATGGGCGAATCTAGGTATAGACGTCGACAATGACTTCAAGGCACTCTACGTAGTTACCGAGAAGGCAAAGAAACAAGTAGCAAAACTTAAAAAGCTTTTGAAGAGTTCAGACGGGCTCTACTTAGCGACGGATGAAGACCGGGAGGGCGAAGCCATCGCCTGGCATCTCCTCGAGGTACTAAACCCTCAAGTGCCCGTGTACCGAATGGTGTTCCATGAAATCACTGAAAAAGCTATTCGTGATGCGGTCGCTTCTCCCCGAGAGCTAGATCATCGCCTTGTTGATGCACAAGAAGCTCGACGGAAGTTTGATCGACTATACGGATACAAAGTATCTCCTGTCATGTGGCAAAAAGTTAAGCCTGGTCTGTCTGCTGGCAGAGTCCAGAGTGTCGCTAACCGCTTGATTGTTGAGCGAGAACGTCAACGCATCGAATTCCAAACAGCGGCGTATTCGAGCTTGGAGGCTGAGATGTCCTCTGGTGCGACCTTCACAGCGGCTCTTACCGCTATCAATGATCTTCGCGTTGCCACCGGGCGAGACTTTGACGCGCAGGGACAACTCAGCCAAGCCGATAGAACGATCGTAAGCACCGACCAAGGCAAAGAACTGGCGTCGGCACTTACTGGGGCTGAGTTCACTGTTCAATCTGTTGACTCCAAGCCGTACCGACGGCGACCAGCAGCACCCTTCATGACCTCGACCCTTCAGCAAGAAGCCAGCGGGCGGTTAGGGTTCTCTGCCTCACGAACAATGGGTGCTGCCCAAAAGCTCTACGAAGAAGGGCACATAACCTATATGCGAACCGACAGCACGACCCTGTCGGCGGATGCCCTTAGCGCAGCCCGGACGCTGATCAGAGATCACTTTGGGCAAGACCATTTACCTGCAGATGCCCGGGTGTATAACAAGAAGGTCAAAAACGCCCAAGAGGCGCACGAAGCCATCCGTCCGGCAGGAGACGTGTGGCGAAATCCAGCCGACCTTGGTTTCAAAGGAGACAAAGCTGATAGTGATCAAGCGCGTTTGTACCAACTGATCTGGAGTCGCACGATAGCCAGTCAGATGAACGATGCTGAAGGCCAGACAGTCACCATTCGTTTAACAGCTTCCCCATTCGGATCGGAAACATATGAATTCGGCACTAGTGGGACCGTAATTACTTCTCCTGGTTTTCTGGCTGTCTACGGGCGACAGTCAGACGAATCAGAGGAAGAAGAACGGGAACTCCCCAATCTCTCACAGGGTGACGCTGTTGTTGCGACGTTCCTTGAAAGCAAAGATCACCAAACGAAACCACCGGCGCGCTACACCGAGGCGACCCTAGTCCGACAGTTAGAAGAGCTAGGGGTGGGACGGCCGAGTACCTATGCGAGCATTCTCGGCACCATTCAAAGCCGAGGCTATGTCTGGAAGAAAGGCCAGGCATTGGTGCCCGCGCTCACCGCCTTCGCCACGGTCGGTCTCATGGAAAACCACTTCCCACATTTAGTTGATTACGCCCTCACTGCGAGCATGGAAGATGATCTCGATCAAATATCGGTCGGCGAAATCGAACCCAACCCATGGCTATCTGACTTCTATTTTGGGGGTATTAACGCCAACGGGGAGCCACTGCCAGGTCTTCGCAATCTCGTATCCGATGAACATCTTGCCGACATCGACCCGGTCGAAATCAACACGATTCCCATTGGGGTTGATAATGACGGCCAGGTTGTTGTGGCCAAAGTCGGCAAGAACTTTCCTTATGTGCAACGAGGCGAAGAATACCGATCACTACCTGCGGGTATCACTCCCGATGAGATCACTCTCGATTTAGCCATCCAGCTACTAGAGACACCCGAAGAACGCGTCTTGGGGCTCGATCCGGCTACTGGTATAGAAGTCATCACCAGGCCAGGAACCTTCGGCCCATACGTGTCTCTAGGGCGACCTCCCAAAATGCCAGCCGCTTCGACACCCGGAGGACAACTCCTGAGTCTTCTTCTCCACAAGAAAGAACTCAAAGTTGCGCTTGCCTATATACGGTGTATGACCGACAACCCCGACAATGACTCGGTAAAGCAAGCGATAAAGAACCCCAAACGAGGAATCGGTGATGCCGCCATCAAGCGGCTCATTGAGTTCGGTGATACTCATGAGATCAGCCTTATAGAGGCCTTCGAACGGGCGAAGGAAGCCGGTTCGTCACCTGCCGCCCAAAAAGCCATTCGATCATTCCTGAAGTTGAGAAAATCAATCGTGGATCTGCGCGAAACAGACGCTCCCACAGCGCTGCAGTCATGTTTAGAGCAGTCCGGTTATATAAAGGACTTGCAGCGCGGAGACAACGAGGACCGTCTCGCCAACGTCAATGCCCTCATTGAAACTTCTCGAGTGTTTGACAACGTTGTCGAACTCGTCGACGAATTAGACCGAATCGATGAGCTAAAGAATCAACCGAAACCAAAAACAGCGTCACTCTTTCAAACAATGACCCTAGAGCGCATCACTCTCGAGGAAGCACTCGAGCTCTTGAGTTTGCCACGCACAGTCGGAACGGACCCTGCTGATGGGGTCAAAATAACAGTTCAAAACGGTCCATATGGCCCCTATTTGCTCAAGGACGGAGAGAGCCGCAATCTGCAAAACGAAGAGCAATTGTTGACCATCACCCTTGAAGAGTGCTTAGAACTCCTCGCAGTACCTAAAAAGTTTGGTCGCAGAGCAGCGAAACCACCACTCAAAGAGCTCGGTAAAGACCCCAATAGCGGCCAACCCATTTTGTTGAAGGACGGAAAATTCGGGCCGTATGTAACTGATGGCAAGACAAACGCGTCGCTCAAGAGTTGGGATTCAGTTGAAGCACTCACCGAGCAACGAGCGGTAGAACTATTGGCCGAGAAACGGGCCTAAGACCTCGCATCGTTCGCTCACTGAGCAATGTTTTTGAATATCCTGTAATTCAGAAGCTCGTTATGGAGTCGGAATAGATTTTTGACCGTGGGAAACCCTGAAGAGTCTGAACTGTGAATATGGATGAACCAGAGGTAACCCGGGATCAAGATGCCACTGCGCCTCTGAACAGGTCACATCCGGTTTTCGGGAGTCCCGCCTTCCTGCGCCTCTGGGTTGCTCAGATAGTCAGCGCATTTGGTGATTGGATTGGATTCCTAGCCATTATCGAGATTGCGCGCCGGATCGGCGGCGACCAGCCCGGGTCCGCAATAGCGCTCGTCATGGTGGCCAGAGTGTTGCCCGGCTTTTTCTTAGCCTCGGTCGGAGGAGTCATAGTTGACAGAGTCAACCGGAAACGACTTTTGATCGGATGTGACATTCTTCGCGCCTTGGTGCTGCTCACAATCCCATTCATCGAACGTGTATGGGCACTGGTACTCGTATCGTTAGTACTTGAGTTAGCGACGTCTCTCTGGGGACCAGCGAAAGAAGCCATCGTCCCCAACTTGGTTCCCAAAGAGCAGCTAACCGCCGCGAATTCGTTGTCTTTAGTTGCGGCTTACGGGACGTTCCCACTAGCGGCTGGTGCTTTTATCGGCCTCGCGAAGTTTGCTGAATTCTTAGGGGGTAGCAGCGCCGGTCAGGTTGAGTGGGCACTTGTGCTTGACTCAGTAACTTTTCTGGTAGCGGCATGTCTAATAGCAACGCTCCCGCTTGTACCTCGCCGAAGAGAAGAAAAGAAGGCGGGACCTATCGATCTCGCTCAAGGTGTACACGAACTGCGTGAAGGATGGGCTTTCATCGCGATCAGCCCCCAAGTGCGAGCAGTCCTTGTCGGACTAGCAACCGGGATGATCGGCGGCGGAATGTTGATTCCGCTCGGAGCGGTCTATAACGACGTTGTCTTGAAAGCTGGTAATGCCGGTTTCGGAAGCATTCTTGTGACCCTGGGCCTAGGTGTCGCTGTAGGCGTATCGATGCTGTCAGCGTTGCAACGACGTTTAGACAAAGAAAACGGCTTTATCGCCGCAATCTTTGGTGCGGGCAGCTGTTTGCTATTTGCGGTATCAACCTCCAACACGTTCTGGAATCTGGCCGGAGTTTTTGCAATGGGGATCTGCGCCGGATCTGTATACGTACTGGGATTTACCCTTCTCCACGAACACGTCGACGAGCAGCTTCGAGGGAGGGTCTTTAGCGCCTTATACACACTTGTTCGTTTTTGTTTGCTGTTGGCAATCACAGTTGGTGGGTTCTTGTCTGACGGCTTCAATTGGCTCTTCGATGTTCTCTTCGACAATGAACTGACCATGGGCTCGTGGGTTATGGCGCTACCCGGGGTGCGAGGCGCCTTATGGTTAGCAAGCAGCTTTATGTTGATGGCATCAGGGCTCGCATGGGTCTCACTGCGCACCCCAAATAAGAAGTTCCAATGAACCGACGTGGAAGATACATAGCATTTGAAGGATGGGAAGCAAGCGGCAAGTCAACGCAAGCGCGACTTCTAAGCCAACGCTTAGATGCGGTGTTGACTCGAGAACCGGGCGGTACCGCTTTGGGTTTGGCGATTAGAGACCTATTGCTTGGGGACGGTCCAGCACCAACCGAGCGTGCTGAGGCGCTGCTTTTTGCCGCAGACAGGGCGCAACACCTAGCTGAAGTCGTAGAGCCAGCACTAGCCGAAGGACGTGATGTCGTAACTGATCGTTCCTACGGTTCGACACTCGCGTATCAGGGCTACGGCCGTGGGCAGTCCATCGAAGAACTTATGCGTCTCGTGGAATGGACCAGCGGAGGATTGCTCCCCGATCGTGTTGTGCTCCTAACAGTTGGTGTTGATACAGCAGATGACCGGTTGGGAGACCAACGCGATCGGATGGAAAGCGAAGATGTCGACTTTGCTAAACGGGTCATAGAGGGTTTCGATGCATTAGCAGAAGCCGACCCCAATCGATGGATAGTCGTTGATGGTGCTGGGTCGATAGAAGAAGTTGCTCAACGTGTCGCTCACGCTGTTGATGCCCAGTGACCGACTCTTTTGACGGAATCATCGGCCAAACAACGGCTATTTCTGCGTTACGGAACGCAGTTCCGGCGCCGCTGCCCGCCTACCTTTTCGTCGGTCCGTCGGGGTGCGGTGCGCGAACAACTGCAACTCGGTTCGCTGCTGAACTATTGGCAGCGGCGAATGAAGACCCCGAACGGCATCGACGGCTGACCCTCGCTGAAGAACACCCCGATTTCGTCTTATTTGAACGAAACGGACCTTCACTCTCAGTTGACCAGGCCAAAGAGATTGTTCGGGTTGCTACGACAAGCCCATACGAAAGCAACAAAAAAGTCATTTTCGTTGAAGACGTACATCTTGCTTTTGCTTCAGCCCCGATGATCCTCAAAGTTGTTGAAGAACCGCCTCGTTCAACTCATTTTATTCTCACAGCAGAAGAAATCCCGGTGGAGATAGCGACCATCGCGTCGCGTTGCACCAGAGTGGATTTCGAAGCAATTAGCCCCAAAGAACTCACCGACCATTTAGTCGCATCGGGATTACAACCGGACCGCTCTGCAGTTATCGCGTCGGCGGCAAACGGCTCCATTGACCGGGCAATGCTCCTAGCGTCCGATGAGACCTCACTGGACCGATGGAACGCGTGGACCGAACTTCAGTCGGTTCTTGACGGATCAGGCAACAGTGCTTCGGCAGCGGCAGACAGATTACTGACCATGGTTGACGCAGCGACAGGGCCTCTGCAGGTTCGCCATGAGCGGGAACGTGAAGACCTCGATGAACGAGCTGAACGATTTGGCGAACGGGGATTGGGCCGCCGTAATCTCGAAGATCGCCACAAGCGAGAACTGCGCAGACTCCGCACAGACGAACTATTGATGGGTATGACAGCCCTGGGTAACGCCATCAGTGAGGGCATAACGAACGGATCAATTGACGCGCTCAGTGGGTCCAGATCATTGGCCTCGGTGACCTCCGCAGCCAACGATCTGAGACGAAATGGCAACGAGAGGCTTTTGTTGCAGAGGCTGTTCATCAACTTGAAAATCTAACGACGGCAACTCCACACCAACAAAACTGAGCCCGAGGTGGGAATTGAACCCACGACCTGCTCTTTACGAGAGAGCCGCTCTACCACTGAGCTACTCGGGCGTTAACCCAACCGACGCTACCACCACCCCTTCGCGACGAGACCACAGCTTCACCGGCGATTTTGAGTGAACCTGCTCCAAGAGTTGGGTTCTATTCGACACTGTTGGGTACGATGACGTTATGAACGCACTCGCTGCTCAAGTCTGGCACTTTTGGTTGGCTGTACCTTTAGCTATTGGCACAGTCCTGGGAGTGGTCCAACTTATAGCGGGCTACATAATGAAGGTCGTAGCCCCTCGTTACCCGAAACGCTGAATTCGCTGATGACGGACGGACCCGTCGACTGGGAGTTGGCGAAACGAATCGCGGTACGCGTAGCTGGTGATGAACCACTATCTCGTTCTTACTTAGGTGACTCACTACACAGAGACTTCTCCGAGTTCACTCCCCTCGCCGAAGAATTGGTTGGAACTGAGACCAGGTTGACCTCTTCTGAGGGTTCAGCACGCGCCCAAGTGATTGACCGAGAAGGCTGGATCGACGCCAACATTCGTTCGTTTAGACGGCTACTCCGGCCGGTGTTGGCGGAATCCTCTGACTCCAACCCAAGCAGTGGCGTCGCTCGAAAGATTGCCGCAGTGGAACTAGGCACTGTTCTGGGTTGGATGTCGCGGCGAGTTCTAGGACAGTATGACCTTTTACTTGCCGAAGATGAAGATCGAGACGAACAAGACCTTGTGTATTACGTCGGCCCGAACATCTTGGCGATCGAAAAGAAATTTGCCTTTGACCCCAAACAATTCAGACTCTGGCTGGCTCTGCATGAATTAACTCATCGTTCCCAGTTCACAGGAGTTCCATGGCTCCGACCTCGTTTCTTGGAATTAGTGAACCAGATGCTCGACGAAGTAGAACCGGACCCTGATCGGGTTAAACAAGGCCTTCAAGACTTCGTCCAAATGAAACGCGATGGGAAAGACCCGCTGGCTGATGGAGGAGTAGCACAACTATTTGCCAGTGAACGACAAAAAGAACTGCTGGACTCCGTTGGAGGAATGATGAGTTTGGTTGAGGGACATGGTGACGTGACCATGTCTCGGGCTGCAGCTGGACACGTGCCGCACGCCCCACGTTTTCATCGAGTAATGCAAGAACGCCGCAATAGTGCCACTGGTGTCAGTCGCATAATGCAGAAACTGATGGGGTTAGAAGCCAAACTGGCGCAATACCAGGCAGGGGAAGACTTCATCGCTGCAATTGAATCTCAACGCGGTGATCGCGCCGTTGATCTCATCTGGCAGGACCAAGAACACCTTCCGTCTATGGCCGAAATACGGAATCCAACAGTGTGGATGGAACGAGTTTCAGTCACATAGCAGAGGTATACGCATGGGAAAATATGATTCTCTGCACCCATTTTTTGAACAGTGCACGTTTCCGAGCAGCGGCCCAATTCATTGTGCCGTTTCAGGCGGAGCTGACTCCTCGGCACTGCTCATTTTAGCTTCAATGACGGGTGAGGAACTTACTGCACACCATGTTGACCACGGTTTGCGCCCAAATGGTTCGACCGAAAGTGACCGCGTTGCACAACTCGCCAATCAGGTCGGCGCGAAGTTCAGATCCGTGACCTTGTCCTTAGAAGACGGCCCAAACTTGGAAGCTCGAGCCAGGTCAGAGCGTTTTGGTGCACTCCCAGATGGTGTTCTTACGGGACACACGGCCGACGACCAAGCAGAAACAATCATCCTTCATTTACTACGAGGGGGAGGACCC
>JAYZKK010000123.1:0-11224 GCA_036163555.1 Actinomycetota bacterium | reverse complement strand
AGAAAGAAGGGCAAGAAACGCTGATCTTGCCAAACGGGGATTTGCACTATCTAGATAGGTAGAATTATTTGCTGTGGCATCTACCCGAACAAGCCTGTTCGAGACACCAGATTGGACCGACTTAATCGGATCTACCGCCCTTACTGAGCGGCGTAAAGAGGCCGAGAAACGGTCTTCCCAGACAGGGCTGCCCTCTTTTGAAGAAGAACTATGGCGTTACACGCCAATCGATGAATTAGAACCCTCTAGCTACAAGGTGGAGTCACCAGGAGGAGCTGTCACCGATTTCGGTCTCACGAAGGGACTAGATGAGCAGGCCGCAGCGATTATTCACATTGTCAATGGACAAATTGTCTCCATTTCAACAATCGACGAAGCAGTTTCAGTGCACTCCGAAGGTGCCGATTTAGAAAATTCCATTGGATCTGTAGTCGCACCCAACCTCGACTTCTTCTCTGACTGCAACCTTGCCTATTGCGCTACTCCAATTCTGGTTGAGGTGGCGGCTAACGCAGTTGTCACATCTCCCATCCTGATACGCCATCACACGACAGTGGAAAATCTTGCGTGGTTCCCGCGAGTCATGATCCAGGCCGGTGAGAACTCCCAATCAACCATTGTCGAACACCAAAGCAGCAGCGGCGTGAACGCCCTGGTATGCCCGGTCAATGAGATCAAAGTTGGTCAAGCCGGTCGACTTAACTACCTCACCGTTCAAGAACACGGACCCAGTGTTTGGCAAATCGCTACGCAAGTTGCGGAAGCAGGCAGAGACGCTCACGTATCGCTGAGTCAAGTTGCATTAGGCGGCGAGTATGCCCGAGCAAGAATAGATACCAAGATGACAGGGCAAGGATCGTCAAGTGAGATCAGCGCCGTGTACTTCGGAAGACAAAACGCGACACATGATTTCAGGACCTTTCAAAAACACGAAGCTCCTCACAGCAACTCAAATCTGCTATTTAAAGGCGCAGTCGATGACGAGAGTCGGGCTATTTACACCGGCCTCATCAGAATCGAACCAGCGGCCGGGGACGTGAACGCTTACCAGACCAACCGGACACTAAAGCTGTCCGATAAAGCTTGGGCCGAGTCCGTTCCGAACCTTGAAATCGAAAACAACGATGTGAAATGTAGTCATGCGTCGGCGGTCGGGCCCATTGACGAAGAACAAAAGTTCTATATAGAAAGTCGCGGAGTTCCAGCAGATATAGCTGAAGCATTAGTTGTGAAGGGATTTTTTGCTGATGTGTTGGACGGACTTCCCTCATCAATGGTCAGCGACGCAATCGATTTTCGGATCGAACAACTCCTAGCTCTCGACATGGGACGTTCGTAGTCATGGCTCATGTATGCAATGTTGACCAGATTGGGGATGGAGAGGCTCGAAGATTCGATATTGAGGGCCACCGCATCGCTCTCATCAGAATCGGGGAGACAGTTCATGCGATAGGGGATAGATGCAGTCATGCAAACTATTCACTGTCCGATGGGGTTGTCTGGTCAGATGACTGCGCTATCGAATGTCCGAAACATTTCTCCAAGTTCAACCTACAAACTGGGTTGCCCGACGTTTTTCCAGCAACGCAGCCGGTACCGGTTTACGCGGTGCAGATCACTGATGGCGAAGTAGAAGTGGAACTGCCATGACCGTGCTCTCTATAAGAAACTTAGGTGTAGCGGTCGGTGACCAACAGATCCTCAATGGAGTTGACCTCGAAGTTTCCTCTGGGCAGGTCCATGCCGTCATGGGTCCCAACGGATCAGGTAAGAGCACCCTTTCAAACGCGATCATGGGGAAACCCGGATACCGAATCACTAGTGGCTCGGTTGAATTGGATGGGCAAGACCTCTCCTCTCTTCCCACATGGGCCCGTGCTCAAGCTGGGCTCTTCCTCGTTATGCAGTACCCGACCGAAGTTCCCGGCGTTTCTGTCCGCGAGACTTTGGAATTTGCTTTAAAGGAACGAGGGGTTGAAGAGGTAGACGTCCAATCTCGGTTAATTGAGGAAGCCGAACGAATCGGATTGCAAAATGAACTTCTGGATCGTGCTCTCAATGTTGATTTGTCAGGCGGAGAAAAGAAAAAGAATGAAACTGCTCAATTAGCAGTGTTAGATCCTCAGATCGCAGTGTTAGATGAGCTTGACAGCGGCCTTGATATCGACGCGTTACGAGCATGCGCCGAACGTATTGAGATCATGACTGAGCAAGGATTAGGGGTGCTATGCATTACCCACTATCACCGGCTACTCGATTATTTACCGGCTGACCATGTCCACATCTTGGTGAACGGCGAAATTGTTGAAAGTGGCGGACCTGAACTCGCACGAGAGCTAGAGGCTGATGGTTACTCTCGATTCACTGACTCCGACAGCGAGTCAGGTGGAGTGTCGGTGGCAATTGGTGGACGGTCAGAGACAAATAGCGTCGCAGCGACGGAACCAGAAGACCCGTTCGCGGACCCACTCGCCTAGACCTGGTGGTTAGTGCGACTTTTCGGGCCCATTACACTTGTGGGAGTTCCACCCGGCTTATCAGTATTGGGGGCGGCAGAAAATGAAACGAGAGCTGCTCACGGCTGAACAACTTGCGAACCTCTCAACAGACTTACCTGATTGGGCTGTTGTTTCTAATGGTTTAGAGCGCACTTTCGAATTTGGTGACTTTGTGGAGGCATTCTCATTTATGTCAGCAGTCGCACTGCATGCTGAACGTCTAGACCACCATCCCGAGTGGTCAAACGTTTATGGGACGGTACGGGTTCGGCTCACGACCCACGACCTGGGTGGAATCAGCGGCCTTGATGTCGCGATGGCCGAGCTTATAGAAGGTCGTGCCGATGCGTGACCTCAGGGGGCTGCTCTTCCGGTTGTACAGGATGTTGTCGAGATTTCGACCAGCGAAACTCACGATTGGAGTGCGGGCGTTGGTTCTGGATGAAGAAAACCGAATTTGTCTCGTGCGTCACAGTTATCGCGATGGTTGGTACCTACCCGGTGGCGGTGTCAAGACCGGAGAGTCGTTGGTCGATGCCATGCAAAGAGAGTTACGCGAAGAAACCGGAGTGGAACTGCCGGAAACACCGCAGACCGTTCACGGTGTGTTTTCCTCATTTAGGGAACACAAGAGTGATCACATAGTGGTTTTTGTAGTGAAAGAGTGGTCCATCAGTTCTTCGGTGTCTCCCGAAATCGCCGAAGTCGCGTTCTTTGCTTCAGATGACTTGCCTGATGGGACTTCAGCGGCAACGACCAGACGAATCAAAGAACAAATCACAGGAGTGCCTCCAGGGCACCGCTGGTGAAGCCCTAGACCTCCAGTTCGTCCAGTCCTGTTAACAACGTGTTCCAAGAGAGGGTCGCGCACTTGATACGGACCGGAAACTTTACGACACCTTTGAGGGCTTCCAGATCGCCGAGTTGAAAGGTTGCCGTAGAGCCCGAATCCAGTTCTTTCGAATCGATTGATTCCTCATGAATCGACATCATCGACTTGAATTCCCTGGTCAGATCACGGACCTCACTTATCGACTTGCCTTGAACGGCCGCTGACATCATCGACGCCGAAGCCTGACTGATCGAGCACCCCTGACCAGCGATTCGAAGATCCACCAAGGAGTCGCCTCTCAATTCGAAGGTGACGGTTACCTCATCACCGCAGAGGGGATTAAATCCCTCTGTTTTGTGTGCCGGAGGGGACTCGAGCTCCCCTCGGTTACGAGGATTCCTGTAATGGTCAAGGATGATTTCCTTATAGAGATCTTCAAGTCCAGGCACGCAACATTCCCTTGTTTAGAGCGCAAACATTTCGCCGGCAGGCTCCAACGAATCAACCAGAGCATCGATATCTGACTCGTCGTTGTAAAGGTATAGGGAAGCGCGCGCCGTGGCCCCGACCCCTAGCTCCCGCATCAAAGGTTTCGCACAATGATGACCAGCCCGAATACAGATTCCTCTTTGGTCTAGGACTTGACTCAAATCATGAGGGTGAACGTCTCTGTATTGGATCGACAACACCCCACCGCGTTGAGAAGCGTCTTTTGGGCCGTGGATCGTTAGTTCGTCTCCATAACGGTCACCCAAGGCGTTGAGCGCGTATTCAGTGAGGCGAATTTCATGCTGGCGAATCGCGGTCATCCCCAAAGATTCAAGAAAACTTACAGCAGCACCTAACCCGATGATTTCGGCAATTGGAGGTGTACCGGCTTCGAATTTGTGCGGCAGTTCGTTCGGTGTGAATCCATCCCTGCGCACATCCAGAATCATTTCGCCGCCTCCGAGAAACGGTGGCATCGAGTCAAGTATTTCCTCTCGGCCCCAGAGCACTCCGATCCCAGTGGGGCCGCACATTTTGTGGCCGGTGAAGCACATCAAATCGGCGCCCAACTCGCTTACATCGGTGGGCAAGTGCGGAACAAATTGACTGGCGTCAACGGTCACGAGCGCCCCGGCTTCATGGGCTCGGTCCGCAATTTCACGCACTGGATTCAAAGTCCCCAACACGTTGCTCATAGCCGTGACACTGACCATCTTTACTCCATCTAGAAGCTGGTCTAGTTGGGTTAAATCGAGGTGGCCATCTGAGGTCAAAGGTATCCAACGAATCTCGAAGCCTCGTTCCGCTCCGAGAATTTGCCAAGGAACAATGTTCGCGTGATGTTCCATATCGGTGATCAGGACAGCATCGCCTTCGGAAAGGTTTTGTCCACCCCAAGATCTGGCAACGAGGTTAAATGACTCAGTTGCGTTCTTAGTAAAGACGACTTCGTTTGCTGAATTAGCGCCGATAAATTTCGCGATTTGCCTTCGCGACAGCTCCATAGCTTCAGTCGCTTGAGCCGCGATCTCATACGCGCCTCGGTGCACGTTGGCGTTAATAGTCCGGTAGTAGCTGTTCATTGCCTCAATCACGCTGTCCGGTTTTTGTGATGATGCGGCCGAGTCCAAATAGACGATCTGATGGTCATTAATTACTTGAGACAGAAGAGGGAACTGGTCTTTCAGATCAAACGGCAGGTTCATGATTCGAACCGTTCATAACCCTCATGTTCCAATCTCTCTGCCAACTCGGGGCCGCCAGATTCGACGATCCGACCGTCGAAAAGGATGTGGACATGATCAGGATTGAGTTCAGACAGCAGACGCTGGTAATGGGTGATGAGGAGAACTCCCATTTCCGGCCGCTCCTCTTGAACCTCGCGGACACCTTTCGCAACTACCTTGAGGGCATCAATATCAAGTCCGGAATCTGTTTCATCAAGAATGGCGAGTTCGGGTTCAAGTATTGCCAGTTGCAGTATTTCATTGCGCTTTTTCTCTCCGCCAGAAAAACCTTCGTTGAGGTAGCGGTCCATGAAAGAGGGGTCCATATCTAGGCGGCCCATCCACTCTTGCAAAGCTACGTAGATGTCAATAGCGGAGACTTCCTCGGCCTGTCGTGCGGAAGCTGCTTGACGAAGAAAGTTTCGTACGGACACGCCGGAGATTTCTTGTGGGTATTGGAAGGCTAGAAACATGCCAGCTTTAGCGCGGACGTCAGCGTCCCAGTCTGTTATCTCGTCACCGTGCAGGCGGAGACGTCCATTGACGACCTCATACTCAGGTGACCCCATCAGTGTCGTCGCCAATGTCGACTTGCCTGATCCATTGGGACCCATAACCGCGTGAATCTCACCGGAGTTGATCGTTAAATCAACTCCGTGCAAGATGTCCGGACCGTCAGCGGCCCGAACTTCGAGTGCCTCAATCTCGAAGAGTGGCGGTGCCATACAGCCCAGTGTATTGCGGCTTTGAAGTAATTAGCACTGTCTCAATAGTGCAAATCCAACCCGGTGAGAGATGAATAATTCAGATTGACGTTCATTCCAGAAAATCGCGACAGACGTCGAGCCAGAATTGTGTCGTCAAACTTAGTGATTCAACGTCGATGCGTTCATTGTGGCCGTGAAAGCGACTCATAAAATCACTCGACTTCAAATCGGGGCTGAAAAGACCGGCGCCATAAGCTACTGATCCGAGATTCCTATATACCCGTGCGTCGGTGAACCCGACGATGAACTGAGGCGAAAGTCGAGCTCCCGGGAACGGCTGGTTGACGGCTTTTTGAATTGTGTCCCACATCGGGTTATCCATCTGGCTGACGCTCGCGGGATCATTCATTATTATCTCGACCTCAACTTGGTCCGCTAAGTCGCCCAAAGCGGTGTCGAGGTGAGCTTGAACTTCCGCTGTTGACTCACCCGGCAGTGTGCGGATATCTACATTGATGTCGATCTGATCTGGAATTACGTTGGTCTTCATCCTTCGATCGGACTCGGCGACGTTGGGTGAAAAGGTTGTGTGAGTGCAGCTATAGAAGTGTCGAGCGACGCCTTCCACTGGGTGAGCGTCCAACCAATCATCAATCTGGTCGGGGTCGAGCATGATCGACTTTGTCTCGTCGTCAACGTCAAGAATGCTGACTTGTTGACGCCACAGTTCATGAAATTGAGCTGGCGGTTTGTAATCAGCGAGGCGTTGCACGACCCCGGCTGCTCTTACCAAAGCGTTATCTGATTTGAAGGGCGCTGATCCGTGTCCCGGAGTGCCTTTGACCCGCAGCCTTCGCCATGCGACGCCTTTTTCTCCGACGTTGATTCCAATATAAGGATCGTCCGATGTACCGGTGTGTAGGCCCCCATTTTCTGTCAACACGTAGTCAGCCATGATGGCGTCAGGGTGATGGTCTGCTATCCACTGTGCACCGTGCGCTGAGCCTGACTCTTCATCGGCAACAGCGAAGTACAGGAGATCACCTGAAGGCCGAAATCCGCTATCGGCGAAATGCTTAAACGCCACTGCTTGAGAAGCAGTCAAATTCAGCATGTCAACTGCTCCTCGCCCCCAGACCTCGTCATCAACGAGTTCACCCCCGAATGGGTCCCGTATCCAGCCTTCGGGATTGACCGGGACAACGTCGGTGTGGCCCATCAAGCACAAACTTGGGGCACTTGGATCGGTCCCCGCCATGCGGGCCACCAAAGATTTTCTGCCTGGCGTCGGTTCGAACGTCTCTATATCAACCCCAGGTCCCTCAAGAAAAGTTTCCAAAGCATCACAGTTGCGGACTTCATTACCCGAAGTTGCGGTGCCATCGTTAACACACTCGTTTCGGATCAAAGTCTGTAAGAGCTCGATGGTTGTTTGGGTCCGCACCTCTTTGTCAGTTGCCATCTAATGAGCGTAGATGGCAACGCGCCGGACCGCCTGCAGATAGTTGCTTAGATTCAAGTTGGTTGCGGCTTTTGACCTCTCAAAGCGTTCGCTTGTGGTGGAATACACCCGTGATAAACGAGGCACTGTGCGATTTGACGGCAATAGAAATGCGAAGCTTGCTAGCAGCGGGAGAGATCAGTTCGCGAGAACTTCTAGCCGCGCACCTTGCGCGCATTGAGAAAGTGAACCCTGAACTCAATGCGATTGTCACGTTAATTCCAGAACAGGCAAACGAAAGTGCCGCTAAGGCGGACGATGCTTACGCGAACGGCCAACCGTTGGGAGTGCTTCATGGTCTGCCAATCGCTCATAAAGACTTGGTTGACACTGCCGGTGTCCGCACCACGTTGGGGTCACCCATCTATCAGGACAGAGTTCCCGACCAAGACGATCTGATAGTCGAACGTATTCGTGATGCGGGTGCCATCATGATCGGCAAAACAAACACACCTGAGTTCGGCGCAGGCTCTCAAACATTCAATGAAGTATTTGGAGTCACGTCCAACCCATATGACACCTCCAAAACCTGTGGTGGCAGTAGCGGGGGTGCCGCCGTAGCGCTAGCTGCTCGTATGCTCCCCATCGCTGATGGGTCTGATTTGGGTGGATCACTCCGAAATCCTGCGTCATTCTGCAATGTTGTTGGTTTTCGACCTTCTGGGGGCCGCGTTCCGACTGTCCCGAGTTCCAATCTGTGGATGCCGATGGCAACAAAAGGTCCGATGGCACGAACTGTCAGCGATATAGCGCTGTTCATGCAGGCCATAGCTGGGCCTCACCAGCTTGCGCCGAGTTCCAACGTTGAGTCACCAGAAATATTTGCTGGTTCATTAGAACGAAGTTTCAGTGGTACCAGAGTCGCATGGTCACCGGACTTGGGGGGTTTACCTGTCGACCCAGCAGTTCGTGCCGCCCTTGCTTCGGTACCCGACCGCCTTTCAGATTTAGGTTGCGAGGTGGTTGAGAGTTGGCCCGACCTCTCTGATGCCCCGGAGATCTTCCAAACACTTCGGGCTGAAATTTTCGCCCACAGCTATGCCTCATTGTTAGAAACACATCGAGATCAGCTCAAACAAACTGTTATATGGAATGCCGAAAAGGGCTTAGCGATGTCGATGAGAGACCACGGTGAAGCTTGTTTCAAGCAGGCTCAAATGTTTGCTGAGTTGCAGAGCTTCATGGCCGACATCGATTTTTTGGCGTGCCCAGTGACTCAAGTTCCACCTTTTTCGAAAGACATTGAGTACATCAAAGAAATTGAAGGTGTTCGCTTTGACACTTATATCGACTGGATGAGGTCGTGCAGTGACATAACAACAACTACTCATCCAGCGATCTCAGTGCCTGCCGGATTTACTCCCGAAGGTTTACCCGTGGGTCTTCAGATTGTCGGAAGAAGCCGAGACGATCGCTCTGTTTTGGAACTTGCTTATGCTTTTGAGCAGGCAACAGCTATCGGGCAACGACGTCCGCCTGTATTGGACGGCTAAGTCAAAGTAGCGCTGCAAGCTTTATATTCGTTCGAAGTACCGACGTCGTTCCCAGTCCGTTACTGCAGCATCGAAAGCTGCACTTTCGTTTTGCCAGAAGTGGCTGTAGTGGTCAACGACGGCTTCGCCAAACGCCTTCCTGACGAAACTGCTTGATTCAAAAAGTTGGGCCGCTTCGCGCAACGAAGCAGGTAGAGAAGCTGTTTCAGTTTGGTATGCGTCTCCTTGTAGAGGTGGCGGGGGTTCCGTCTGAGACTCAAGTCCCTCCAATCCCGCGGCGATTGCGGCCGCGTAGGCCAGATAAGGATTCACGTCAGCTCCAGGTACGCGACATTCGATTCGAAGTGACTGCCCTTCGCCAACAATTCGAAACCCTGCCGTTCGGTTGTCGGGAGACCACGCAGAGCCGGTCGGCGCCCAGGATTGTGATTGGTAACGCTTGTATGAATTGACTGTTGGGGCAAAACACGGCATCAGATCTCGAAGGTGAGATAGCCAGCCGCCAAGAAAATGAGTGAAAGTTTCTGAAACCTCTAGCCCTGCTATCTCGTTGTCCCCGACGAATAAATTGGTTTCTTGGTTCGTTGACCAGAGGCTGAGATGCAGATGAGAGCTAGATCCTGCTTCGGTGTCATGGGGCTTAGCCATGAAAGTCGCGGCGGCTCCCTGTTGGTCGGCGACTTCTTTGACGCACTGCTTCAGTAAGACATGACGATCGGCCATTTCTAGAGCGTCGCACCAGCGAATATTTAGTTCGTGCTGTCCTCGTCCAAATTCACCTTTGGTTGACTCGACTGGGACCCCCATGTTTTTCAGGTAACGGCGAAATGCTCCATTGAGGTCTTCGGTGCGCGCTCCCTGTAACAGGTGGTAGTCCTCCACGTACCAGCCGGCAGGTTCCAAATTGTTGTAACCCCCCAGAGCGGCATCTCGATACGTGGTCCGGTAGAGGAAATATTCGAGTTCCGATGCCACCATGGCTTGCATACCGAAGTCTTCGAGCCGCCGAATTTGATTCCGAAGGATTGACCTCGGCGCCACCGCAATTAGGTCTCCATCGTGAGTAAATAGATCGCACATTATTAATGCGGTCCGGTCGAGCCACGGGACTGGCCTCACGGTTTGCATGTCCGGGGCGAGATGAAGGTCCCCGTAGCCGAGGTCCCAGTTGGAAAAGGCGAACCCGTCGACGGGCTCCATTTCCATGTCGACGGTCAACAAGTAATCGCATGCATGGGTTCCAGAGGGATCTTCAAGAAAGAATTCGGCATCGAGCCGCTTCCCCATCAGTCGCCCGTAGTGATCGGTGAAGGCCAGTATCACGGTGTCGATATGGCCCGCTTCTGTTGCCTCAGTTAGCTCTTGCACGTTCCACCCATTTGCTTTGCCTAAATCGTCCAATTGAGGGTTAAGCGGGGTGGTTACTGGCATGCCAATCGTTGTATCTGGCATGTTAGGCGTGTCAGGTGGCAGGCTCTGTGTTCTGTTTTCCCTGCCAACTATCCCGCTATCGGTACTGTTTGGTTGCCGTAAACCGAATTGATCTAACCACCAAGCCGGGATCAGCCAGGAGCCTGACCCGTCCTTCGTAGCTCCATCAACGCCAGCAGATAGGCGGCGACGGAGGGTTCGTTCGGAAATTTTGTAAAGCCGTATGGCGTCAACAGTTGTGTAAAAATCAGTTGGCATGCCAAATAGTAGTACCAGCGGGGATCGGCATGCCATGTCAATTATGTGTACGCGATATCTAAGGCGTAATAGGGGAGTTGTCCACGTTCTTTATGCGATGAAGATAGATATCTGTTGATGTAGCTGAGGCGTGGTCTAATGCGCATTGTGAAGATCGCACATCGTCAGTGGAAGTCAGAGCGGGTACCGCCGCTGAATGCCACAAAAGTTACAAGGCAACTGCACTAGTCAGCTAGTCAGTGTTTAGGCGCCATTGGTTCTGCCATATCGACGCCAGTAGTGTTGGTCCAGATGAGTGACCTTGCGATTGAGGCGTGTGGACTAGTAAGAAAGTTCGGCGACAATCACGCGGTTGACGGAGTTGATTTAGCAATCCCTCGGGGAGAAATCTACGGCTTCCTTGGACCAAATGGAGCCGGTAAATCGACGACAGTCAAAGTGTTGTGCACCTTGCTCACACCTAGCGCCGGTTCAGCGACGGTCGCAGGCCACGACGTAGTGAAAGATGCTGCTGAAGTAAGAATTCGTATAGGGGTGGCCCTCCAAGAAGCAGCGTTGGATGACAAGCAAAGTGGTCGAGAAATCCTCGACCTACAGGCGCGGCTTTTCGGCCTTAATTCGGACGACCGAGATGAAAGAGTCAGCCGATCGATCGAGCTGGCTGATCTGGGTGACGCTATTGATGACTGGGTGCAGACCTATAGCGGTGGAATGAAACGACGACTGGATTTGGCCGCAGCGCTTATCCACGATCCAGAAGTGCTGTTTTTAGATGAACCGACGACCGGT
>JAYZKK010000122.1:0-6610 GCA_036163555.1 Actinomycetota bacterium | reverse complement strand
TGAGGATGTCGAAGTCGTCGTCGAAGGTTTTATAGGTTCAAAGCTTTCGCTCGATGTCACAACGGTCGTGATCGTTGACTCAACCTCCAATGTTGAAGGGTCCAGCAGTGATTGCGTACCTGAAAATAGGTTGTCGACTAGAAACACTGCGAGGCTTCCGATCCTGAAGCCAGCCAACGACAAATCCGGGCTTGTGGATTCCGCGATCGTTCTACTCGCTGGCTGTGGCGCAGCTTTTCCGAGGCCAGAATTTGAGTCGTTCATAGCCATAACCGCGACAACTGCGACAGCTACCCCTAAAAGCAATAGGAGGGCAGTTCTCTGCCAGCTCTTTCGAAGCATAGGTTGCACCGCCAACCACCCAATATCACAGCTATGTCGTTGAGCCTACTGATAGAGAGGTTTCTTCTGTTCACTCGGCTAGTCCGTAAAACCTTGAAGCATTACGCCACGACTCTTCAGCTACTTCTTTAATTCCCACTCCTCTGGCCGCCGCTACGCCCTCCCCCACCAATGTCACCCATGAGGGACGGTTCCTTTTCCCTCTTTGGGGAACGGGTGTGAGATAGGGAGCGTCAGTTTCAACTAAGTAACGGTCAGCGGGAGTCAACGCAGCGGCTTCGCGTAGTTCCGGCGCGTTCGGGAACGTAATTATTCCGCTGAACGACAAGTAAGCACCTCGTTGCAGTCCGGCTTGAGCTTCGCCGGGACCACCTGTGAAGCAATGAAACACGGTCTTGGTGGGGGTTCCTTCAGTGTCGAGTATGTCGAAGGTGTCCTCCCATGCCTCTCTTGTATGAATCACTAACGGCAAATCAAATTGATGAGCTAACTGGATTTGTTTGGCGAAGACATCCCTCTGGATATCTCGCGGCGAATGGTCATAGTGATAGTCCAGGCCGCACTCCCCAACCGCTACGACCTTGGGAGATGTTACGAGCTGTTCTAGACCTTCGATTCCGTCTTTTGCATCGTGCGGATGCACGCCAGCAGTGGCCCACACCCCATCAAATTCATTAGCTCGAGCTATGCATTTAACGCTGTGTTCTATTGAGGTCCCCACATCAATAAGTCGGTGGACACCTGAATCCTTGGCATTTTGCACCACTTCAGCTGCGAGGTCCATGTCATCTGGTAAGTGACAGTGATTGTCTGTCCAGTTCATATTGCTCACTTGAGCCGCGGAAATAGTGGGTCACCTTTGAGTACTGGGAGTCCCGCTGGGTATTGGCCCCATTCGACACTTTCTGGCAGTCGTTCTTGGGTATGGTCCTCATCTAGACCAATGCGGCGGCGGATTTCTGCACATGCACTCGGCACAGCAGGCGAGGCCAGAATTGAGATTATGCGCAGAACCTCTAACGCATCTCCTAAGACCGCATCGACATCTGGACCCGGTTCGGATTTCCAGGGCTCAGCACTTTCGAGGTACGCGTTGGTTTCGTGAATAATTTTCCAAGTCGCGTCAAGTGCAACGGACGGTGCTATCTGGTCCCATCCATCAGAAATCTTTGGGTATTCCTCCGCGACAACCGCCGCTAAGGGACTATCCGGAGTTGCCGAGGGGCCCACTCCACCACATTTCGAAGTGACCACCGTCGTTACTCGACTCAGTAAATTTCCTAGATTGTTGGCTAGGTCCGCGTTGTAACGGCCAGTCATTCCTTCATGACTGAAATCACCATCGGGTCCGAAAGTTTGACCATGTAAGAAGTGGTGCCGTACTCCATCAACGCCAAAATCCTCAACTAGGTCAGCTGGAGCAATCTGGTTTAACCGAGTTTTCGACATCTTCTCTCCTCCGACCAGCAAAAACCCATGAACATGGATCCGTTCAGGTGGAGCTAACCCAGCACTCATCAGCATCGCTGGCCAATAAACGCAGTGGAAGCGCAAAATATCTTTACCAATCAGATGAATTCCGGGCCAACGCGTATCGAACATCTCAGGGTTATCGACGTACCCCGCTGCCGTTATGTAATTGGTTAACGCGTCAAACCAAACATAGGTGACGTGAGCGGAATCCCAAGGAAGCGGAATGCCCCAGTCGATAGAGGTTCTGCTGATAGAGAAATCTTCGAGGCCTTGGTTGATAAATCCAAGGGCTTCATTTCGTTTCGTTGAAGGCACAACGAAGTCAGGGTGAGAGGCGTACCAATCTTTGAGAGCTTGCTCGTAACGACTCAACTTAAAGAAGTAGTTCTCCTCAGTTACGTGCTCAACCGGTCGGCCGTGAATCGGGCAGTCCCCTTCATCTAGGTCGGCATCGTTGAAGTAAGCCTCACAACTAACGCAATAAAGACCTTCATAGGTCTGAAGATCAACGTCTCCGTTGTCATAACAGGCTTGCAGCAATTTCTGTACCGCCGAATAGTGCCGTTCCTCACTAGTTCGAATGAAATCATCATTCGATATTCCAAGTTGGGTCCAAGCATCTTTGAATCTGACTACCGTTTGGTCAGCCCATTCGATTGGTAAACAATTGTTGTCTTCGGCCGCTCGCTGGACCTTCAGTCCGTGTTCATCAGTTCCCGTGAGAAAGTGGACATCGCGACCTAAGAGTCGATTCCACCTAGCCACGGCATCAGCCGTAATGGTCGTATACGCATGTCCGATATGGGGCGCATCGTTTACGTAATAAATAGGAGTGGTGACGTAGTAAGGGGTGGTCACGTCTGCCATGGTACCGACCAAGCTCTAGCCAACCGGCAGGGTTTCATAGCAAAGGGTTCATTCACCAATCTCGTGAACCAGTGAATATACGCGGTTTCTCGCTACCCCTAGGTTTGAGGTGACTTGACTCACTGCTCTGCTTTTGGTCACACCGTTTGTTAACTCGGCTTCTAGGGCTTCAACGATGACCTCGTCACCTATTTCTAGCTGTGGGGCAGCACCAACCACGATCACAACCTCCCCTTTCACATCATCGGAAAATTTTGTGAACAGATCACCTAGCGAGCCATGAACACTCTCCTCATACAACTTGGTGAGTTCGCGCATCACCGCCGCTCGTCGGTCCGATCCACATGCACTAGCAAGGTCAGCAAGTGTTCTCTTCAGCCGCTTGGGTGACTCAAATATGACCGTAGTCCGGTCATCAGAAGCAACCGCCGCAAGGCGGCGATCTCTTTCCAAACCTTTTCGAGGAAGAAAACCTTCCATCGCCCATCGATCAGTGGAAAGCCCAGACAATGTTAGGGCTGTTGTTACTGCGCTGGGACCCGGAACCGCTGACACTCGATGTTCATGTTCAACGACGTAACTAACGAGACGCTGTCCTGGGTCCGAAACAGCAGGCGTCCCCGCGTCACTCACCAAGGCGACAGTTTGACCTTGCTCCAGCAACGCGACGATGGTTGCTCCAGCAGAAGCCTCAGTGTGTTCGTTAACAACCATGAGCCGTTGTGCACGTAGACCCAGAAGTTCTAAAAGTTTTCCTGTGCGACGAGTGTCTTCGCAGGCGATCATGTCAACGCTCTCCAATACCTCGCAGGCGCGGCGTGAGATATCCCCCAAATTGCCAATCGGGGTGGCCACTAGGTAGAGAGTTCCTTTAGTTAACTTTTCCCGAGATTCATCCATCAGCAACAACCTAAGAACATTTTGTCATTCCCAGGACGCTTCAAGTGATCAGGGCAACAGATGGGCTCTCTAGCGATCTCGGAACTTTCTTGCCGTTAAACATTGAAGCGAAATTCGACCACATCTCCATCCCTCATCAGGTAGTCCTTCCCTTCTAAACGAAGTTGGCCGGCATCTCGCGCCGCGGACCAAGATCCCAATGTAAGTAATTCATCATGGGCAATCACTTCAGCTCTTATGAATCCACGTTCAAAATCTGTATGAATTCTGCCAGCGCATTGGGGTGCCTTCCATCCATCTTTGAAGGTCCAAGCCCGAGATTCTTGTTCCCCAGTCGTCAAGAAAGTTCGCAGTCCCAACAGGTTATGCGCCGCCCGCACAAATAGTGGTAGGGCACCCTCTCCTAATCCCAAACCTTCAAGCAGATCAGCTCTTTCTTCATGAGGCAGCAAAGCCGCTTCAGCTTCTAGCTGAACCGAGAGCGGCAAGACTTCTGCACCCGGAAGTGCTGCACCTAAAGCAGAAGAGAGTTCGTTGGCTTCGGTTAACTGATCTTCTCCTATGTTCAACACCGCCATCACCGGTTTGTTCGTGAGCAAAAAGTGTTCTCGTAAGGCTGACCGGCGCTCATCAGAAAGATCGGATTGATAGAGCGGCGTTCCCTCTGAAAGCAAAATCAACGCTTCCTCTAAGGCATCCACTTCTGCAGCCAATACAGCATCTCGGGGTTCGGCACGTAGCGCTTTGCGGCGGCGGTCAATGCGGCTTTCCACGGACTCTAGGTCAGCGAGCGTAAGCTCAATTTCTACGACACGAAGGTGTTCGATCGGGTCAGTCGGACCTGGCACATCCTCATCAGAAAACGTTCGAAGAACCAAAACAAGAGCATCAACTTCTCTAATCCCAGCAAGGAATTTGTTGCCAAGTCCTTCTCCTTGGCTAGCCCCTTCAACTAGTCCTCCTATATCAACAAACTCTGTTGTTGAGTAAACAACTTTCCGACTTTCACTCATTTGAGCAAGAGCATCCAATCGTTGATCAGGAACCTTAACGACACCGACATTCGGATCGGTGGTGGCGAACGCGTAAGGCGCAGCAAGCGCTCCACCTCCAGCTAGAGCGTTGAACAGAGAAGACTTACCAGCATTGGGTAGGCCGACGAATCCGAATCTTTCCATTGGCAAGCGAGGCTACCGCCGCTCAGACTCAAGTCACCCATCAGCCGTGAAGGCCGCCTCACGCTGTGAAAGAATCTGAGAACTAGTTCCTAGGGAGGACGTTGTGGGACCACTAAGCGGAGTCAAAGTTATCGAGTTAGCTGGCATCGGGCCCGGGCCTTTTTGCGCCATGCTCTTGGCGGACCTGGGAGCTGATGTTGTCCGGGTCGATCGGATGGCTCAAGTAGACCTTGGCATAGACAGAGGCCGAAAATACAGCGTCCTAAATAGGAGTCGCCGTTCAGTGTCGGTCGACCTCAAGAACTCTGATGGCGTCGAGACCGTTCTTAAACTCGTTGAAGAAGCAGATGCTTTGATCGAAGGTTTTCGTCCCGGCGTTACAGAGCGACTCGGTTTGGGCCCCGAGGAATGTCTCGAACGAAACCCGAAACTGGTTTACGGCCGAATGACTGGCTGGGGCCAAGATGGCCCAATGGCACACGCAGCGGGCCACGACATCAACTACATCGCCCTAACCGGAGCCCTACACGCCATCGGTTCGGCAGACAAACCATCACCTCCCCTGAACCTTGTGGGCGACTTTGGCGGCGGTGGAATTTATCTTGCTTTCGGAATATGCGCAGCTCTGCTCGAAGCAAGAAGCTCGGGAGTAGGTCAAGTTGTCGACGCCGCGATGACCGAAGGCGCTGCTTCCTTGATGGGCTCCATCTACGGAATGCATGCCTCAGGCCATTGGTCAGATGAGCGAGAGGACAACGTCCTTGACGGCGGTTCTTACTATTACGGGGTCTACGAGACCTCAGACGAGAAATTTGTGTCCATCGGCTCTATCGAAGGCAAATTTCACGACGAGCTCCTGGAATTGACAGGCCTAACAGAGGCCTCAACAGAGGCCCGCAACGATCAGGAAAGTTGGGCTGAGAAGAAGTCTCGACTCGCAGCAATAATTAAATCCCGAACCCGCGATGAGTGGGACGAGGTGATGCTGGGCAGCGACGTGTGTTACGCCCCGGTTCTTGACTTGTCTGAAGCGCCACAACATCCGCACAACGTGGCACGGGGTTCATTTGTCGAGGTAGATGGTGTTACCCAGCCCGGACCAGCCCCTAAATTCAGTCGGACTCCCGGTCAGGTACAAATGCCGCCGCCCGCACCAGGACAACACACCCTCGAAGTGCTAACCGATTGGGGATTTTCAAGCGAAGACGTCGAAAAGTTAAAAGACGTGGGCGCCGTCAGCTAAATAGTCGAGTTCCTTATCTCTAGGGAATCGATTAAGTCCCCTGTAGCCTTGACGACATGTCGAAGCGCAAAAAGAAACTCAAGCTACGCGCTCGCCGCAGCAAAGCCAACCACGGCAAACGACCAAACTGCGGCAGGGGCTGACCTCCTGGTTCACCAGGTCAGTCACTTCTTTTCTCTATAGCCGCAACCACAGCAGTTGTGATGAGGCGAGCTCCATTTGACTGATAGTGAGTACCGTCATCTGTCCGTACCTCAATTGATTCACCACTCTCATCCAAAATATCTTTGGTCCAGATGCCGTCGGGTGAGACGATCGCTGCCGCGTCTACCCAAGCAGAGCGGTCACCGTCACCGAACACATCTTGAGTGATTGGGTTCACAACATCAGGTAAAGGCACCATGAAAGGGATCCGAAAATGCGGCATCCCGACCCAGACAACCAAACGACCTATTCGGTCGACGGTCTTCAACATTTTCTCGACCCTCTGTTGATATTGCGCGATCCACTCGGCGCTCCCTTTGTCCGAAGGGCCTCCACGAAAACCCTGCCAATCGTTGCCACCTATCGAAAGCACTATGACCTGATAGGGGCCATCGGCTACTTC
>JAYZKK010000121.1:0-5876 GCA_036163555.1 Actinomycetota bacterium | reverse complement strand
GTTCTGGGCCGGCATATACTTTCAACTTGGTAAGCATCTGAGCGCCGAGACGGTTGCTGGGGAGCATGCCTTTAATGGTCCTGCGAATGGCGTCTTCGGGTTGCCGTTCAAGCAGGTCAGCGTATGTTTGTGACTTGAGACCACCTGGATACCCCGAGTGGCGGTGAACCAATTTCTTTTCGGCTTTTTCGTTGGTGAGGACTACCTTGGCGGCGTTAAGAATGATGACATGGTCACCGCAGTCAAGATGCGGAGCGAAGGTTGGCTTGTGCTTCCCACGGAGAATGCGGGCTACTTCAGTCGCCATGCGACCAAGCACAAGGTTCTCGGCATCCACAACGAACCATTGGCGCTGGATTTCGCTCGCTTTGGGGGAATAGGTACGCACTCTGCGTCAACCTCTCAAGTTTTCGAAAACATCATTGTTTCCAGTTTGGCCGCTACAGGTGTGAAGTGACCGAGGATTAAGGCTACGGGCGTATGGTTGAAACGGCAAACGTCAACAACGAGTGATTTCTTGTTTATTGATCTTGTTCATGAGTTTCTCCGTAGGTCACATTCTTCAACGTCAACCCGTGAGGAGGAGCTATCGGGGGTGCAGCAGCCCTATCTTTGGCTTCTACAACAGTTTCGAACGTTTCAGCTTCAAGTTTTCCCAGGCCGACAGCTACACAAAAGCCGGTCAGCGATCTAACCATTTGGTGACAAAACGCGTTCGCTGCTATTTCGAATTGGATCCGGTGTCGTGTCTGGGGAACCCAGTGTGCCGAGTGGATGTTTCGGATAAGGGGCTGTTCAGGCTGCCCTTTGGGACGTCGACAGAAAGACGTGAAGTCGTGTTCTCCTAGAAAAAAACTCGCCGCGTCACTCATTGCAGCAACGTCGAGTGGCTCAGAAATGTGCCATTCGATGTCAGCGCAAAGTGGGTCAGCTACAGGGGTGTTCAAAACGTTGTAGTGGTACATGCGTTCAGTCGCTGAGAAACGCGCATTGAAATCGTCACCTACTGGTGTTGCTGCATGTACCCGGATGTCGGAGCTGCATATGCCGTTAAGAGCAGCAGTGAGACGCTCACAGTCAAGACGAGGACTGCTGGTGCGGAAGGAGACGACTTGCCCCATCGCGTGAACACCGGCATCTGTTCGGCCTGCAACCGTCAACTCGATCGGTTCGCCAAGTACTTGTTCAAGCGCTGTCCGCAGTTCTCCCCCAACGGTCCGAACATCTGGGTTTTCGGCAAAACCGCGAAATTGGGTCCCCTTGTAGGCAAGATCGATTCGGACAGTTTGGGCAAAGGTCACCACTAGGACGGTAGTTTCATATTGGTGTGGGAGGGTAAAGATGTTTGATGTTGTTATCCGAAATGGACTCGTAGTTGACGGGACAGGGAATCCTGGACGGCTCGCTGACGTCGCTATACGTGACGGACGCATAGTTGCCGTAGGCAAGGTTTCCGGCCGAGGCGACCGTGAAATCGACGCAGAGGGCTTTGTTGTTGCTCCCGGCTTTGTCGATGTTCATACACATTTTGATGCACAAGTCTTTTGGGACACGACGTTGTCGCCATCTCCGTTGCATGGTGTCACCACCGTCATAAGCGGCAATTGCGGGTTCACTATCGCCCCCTTGGAACCAGAACATGGCGATTACATGATGCAAATGTTGGCCAGGGTTGAAGGAATGCCCTTGACTTCGCTTCAACAAGGAGTGCCTTGGAACTGGAGGACGTTCGGCGAATACCTTGACGCCATCGACGGCAGTTTGATGCCCAACGCTGGATTCCTGGTCGGCCACAGCGCAATACGCCGAACAGTTATGGGTGAACGGTCAGTGGGTGAATTGGCCTCTGACGATGAACTTAGAGCCATGAAGGAACTTTTGGCTGAAAGTATCGCGGCTGGTGGATTGGGGTTCAGTTCTTCTTGGGCGAAGACGCATAACGATGCCGATGGTGACGCTGTGCCCTCCCGTCACGCTTCAGAAACTGAACTCGTGGAACTGTGTTCGGTGCTGCGGGACACGTCTGCGGTCGCTCTCGAATTCATACCGACTATCGAGAGATTCGACGACGAGGTGTACCAGTTACTCACAGATATGTCAGTTGCCGCGGATAGACCTCTTAACTGGAACGTGATTTTCGCCAACGCTCGACAAACCGACGTAATCGAAGAAAAGCTTCGAGCTTCAGATTTTGCGGCTGAACAAGGTGGCCGGGTCATAGCATTGACGGCCCCCATGCCTGCTGAAAGCAGATTGTGTTTCGAGAGTGGTTTCTTGTTGGACACGTTGCATGGTTGGTCAGAACCTATGGCTCTACCAAACGAGGAAAAGTTGGCCTTGTTGTCCGATCCTGAGCGTCGCAATGAATTGAACGAAGATGCCCAAAAGCCAAGTGCCTTTCGTGGCGTTGCCCGTTGGGAACGTCTCACCGTAGGGGAAGTGACCAAGGAGGATCTGAAGCATCTTGAAGGTCGCACCATTGGCGACATCGCTGAGGAATTGGGGAAGACCCCGTGGGAGGCCTTATGCGAAATAGTTGTTGAGGATGACCTCAAAACCGGTCTTTACCCTCCAGCGGCAGGCGACAACGAGGAGTCTTGGGCTCTCCGACAGGCCCTATGGAACGACGAACGTTGTTTGATAGGAGCGTCCGATGCCGGTGCTCACTTGGATTTCCTAGCGACATTCAACTATTCGACTTATCTGCTCGCAGCGGCTCGAGATAGGAACATGCTGAGCCTTGAAAGTGCGGTCCAAAAGCTCACCGATGTTCCGGCACGTTTATACGGCCTGAAAGATCGTGGTCGGATCGAAGAGGGGTGGTGCGCCGATTTAGTCATCTTTGATGCAGACAAAGTCGCTCCGGCTGAAATTGAAGTCCGCGAGGATCTACCTGGCGGCGCCTGGCGGCTGTACAGCGAAGCTGTAGGCGTCCACCATGTATTCATTAATGGTGAACAGGCAGTGCTCGATGGACAGTTCACTGATGCTCGACCTGGAACATTGCTCCGTTCTGGTCGCGATACAGAACCGGTGACCGCCGCTGGATAGCGCTATTAGTGGTCTCTACCGTCAGGATCGAGAATGGTGATGAGTTCCTCGATATCAAACTCTGGTTGCTG
Organism: Actinomycetota bacterium; assembly: GCA_036163555.1. GTDB lineage: Bacteria > Actinomycetota > Acidimicrobiia > Acidimicrobiales > Poriferisodalaceae > MedAcidi-G3. The sequence continues at coordinate 2,754 of JAYZKK010000121.1, read as the reverse complement.
AGCAGGACCAATTAGACGAGCTTCTGCTTTTTCGAGGCGATCTACGGTGCTCTTAATAGCTGAGACCGCCGAGTCGGGAATCACGACAGCACCGTGACGGTCCGCGTGAATGATGTCACCAGGTGACACGACCATGCCGTGGACTTCGACCGGGATCGCATATTCAACAACGTGGACCCACCCATGGGAAGGACCGAGGGAACCAGCTAAAGCCCCGAATCCTTCAGCCCACATGTCAACGTCTCGTATGGAGCCGTTTGTTACCACTCCAACGGAGCCCAGACCTTTGTGAAGGTTGCTGTTTACTTCACCCCAATGGGCGCCAAACCCAACTTGTTCATCAATGTCCTCTATGACCGTGACGGTGGGTGCTGGCCCTTCTGCTATGTGTTTGAAATAGTCGACGCGCATCGTCATGTCATCGACCTTGTTTCGACCCGATGGTGTGGTTGCCCTGATTTTGGCTGTCCGCGCATAGCCGACCATTGGGGGCAAGGACGGGTCATGGCAGATGAATGGCTTCGTTGTGAAACCTTCAACTCGCCGTTCGGGAACAATAATTTCTATCGCGTTGCAGATGGTCGGGGTGTCGAACTCTCGAAGGGTTTCTAGTTCCGTTAATTCGGGCATAGCCGAATTCTATGTGGGGGTTTAGACCAATTCGATGAGAGCCATGGGAGCGTTGTCGCCGTGGCGGGGACCTAATTTGAGAATTCGGGTGTAACCACCCGGGCGATCTTCGTATCGGGGTCCAATTTCATCGACCAGCTTCTGTGCCATCTCTTGATCTCCGTTAAGGCTGGATACAAGTTGGCGATGTCGATGGAGGCTGTTGGAACCGGCGCTGGCCTTTTTCGCCTTGGTGATTAGCTTTTCTGCATAGGGGCGAAGTGCCTTAGCTTTAGCTTCAGTTGTTTCGATAGCTTCAGCTGCAAATAACGATGCGGCCAAATTGGCCATCATTGAGCGTTGGTGACTTGAACTGCCACCGAGTCGGCGACCCTTTTTCGGAGTTGGCATCAGGGTGCTCCTATTGGACCGTCGGGGTCATGCCTTTGAGAGCTAGCCCGCGCTCATCAAGCTTTTGGACAACTTCGTCAAGCGACTTTTGACCGAAATTCGTGATCGCCATTAGATCATCGATGCTCTTTTCGAGTAGTTCACCGATGCTGTTGACTTGGCCGCGTTTGAGACAATTTCGTGGTCTTTCACTCAAATCTAGATCTTCGATTGGCAGTTCAAGTTCGGGTGACGATGTTTCGACGATGGCGATTTCTTGGATTTCTAACCCGAGAGGTTCTTCGCTCATGTCAGCTATAAGTCCAACGAGGCTGCGCAGCGTATCTCCAGCGGAGGCCAGTGCGTCTCGCGGGCTCATGGCCCCATCAGTGTCAATGTCCAATATGAGTCGATCATAATTTGTTGATTGTTCAACTCTTGTTGGTTCTACTTCTAGTGAAACTCGTCGCACAGGACTGAATAGTGCATCGATGGGGATCACACCAATGGTTGAAGTGCTCTCTTGATTTTCTGATGACAGGTAGCCGCGTCCTTCTTGGACGGTGATGTCCATTCCGAGACGTCCGCCCTTACTTAAGGTCGCTATGTGAAGGTCTGGATTAACACACTCGACGTCTGTGCCCCAGTCAACCTCACCGGCAGTGAGGTCACATGGGCCTGACACATCGAGCCGAACTGCTACAGGTTCATCGCTGTGACAGAGCAAGACAATGTCTTTGAGGTTGAGAATGAGGTCGGTGACGTCTTCGACGACACCATCGATGGTTGCGAACTCGTGCAGAGCTGCTTCTCCGTCGAATTTGACTTGAGTGATAGCCGCACCAGGCACCGACGACAGCAGAGTGCGTCGCAGGGAATTGCCAATTGTGTGACCGAAACCTGGTTCAAGCGGGCCGATAGCAAATCGCTGTCGGTTATCTTGCTCGTCTCCGAGGGCTTCAACTGTTGGGCGCTGCATGGTGAGCATGCTCACGATATCTCCATTGGGCCAGGGGTGGATTACTTGCTGTACAACTCAACTATGAGCTGTTCGCGAACTGGGATTTCTATTTGTTCACGGGTTGGGACCTCTCGGACAGTGACCTGTTGGCCATTGTCGCCCGCGTCGAGCCACATCGGAGCAGCACGATCGAGGACGTCGAGATTCCATCGGATGGTGACCATTTCACGGGCCTTGGGCCGTAATTCGATCACGTCACCTTTACGGGCACGGAAGCTGGGCACGTTGACCCGTCGACCGTTGACATTTATGTGTCCATGACTTACGAACTGACGTGCTTGTGGGCGAGTTGCTGCCCAGCCAGCGCGATAAACGATGTTGTCGAGCCTGAGCTCAAGAAGGCGAAGAAGATTTTCACCTGTAACGCCTCGTTGTTTTGCCGCTTCGTCATATGTATTCCGAAACTGTTTTTCTGTGATGCCGTAGGTGAAACGAGCCTTCTGTTTTTCTTGTAACTGGACAAGGAACTCGGAGTTCTGACTGCGTCTGCGTCCCCGACCGTGTTCACCTGGCGGGTACGGCCGATTTTCGAGGGCTTTGGTCTCACCCGCTGTACCCCAAACGTTGATCCCTAGTCGCCGAGAAACTCGTGCCTTCGGTCCTGTGTAGCGTGCCATGTGTCAGACCCTCCGACGCTTAGGTGGTCGACATCCGTTGTGCGGCACTGGAGTCATGTCTTTGATGCCAGTGATTTCGATACCGGTGTTCTGAATTGAACGAATCGCTGTTTCCCG
>JAYZKK010000120.1:0-3359 GCA_036163555.1 Actinomycetota bacterium | reverse complement strand
GAATAACGATGCCCCGTTTGGTGTAACAGCGAAGCGACTTTCTCATCGACTTGTGCATCGGTCACTAGTCCCACCGACCCGTGTTAATCGTGTGGTAATCAAGGCCCGAAGCGCTGATCGCTGTGTTCACAGGACTCAGGCTACGCATTGAGAGTAATTACCATTCTTAATTTTTCCATTTTTGTCGTCATTAGTTGACTGGTGAAGTATATGATAATGATTCTCATTCTCATATAAATGTCCGATGGAGGTAGTTCGTGGTTATTTTCTGGCTCTCTTTAATCGTTGTTGTTGTCTCATTGACGACGAGTTTCGGTGGCTTGGCCGCGGCGGAACGACTTACTGAAAAGCGTTTACAGACTCTTACTTCTGTGGCGTCGGGTCTTTTGCTGGGGTCGGCTTTGCTGGTGGTCCTGCCTGAGGGCTTCCATATGGTGATGGATGAGGATGGCTTCGCCTACAGTCCGCTCATTTTGGGGGTCGCGGTCGCAGCCGGGTTTGTGTTCATGCTGGTGTTGGAAAGCATGGGACTTAGTCACGCAGTTCACGAGGAACATCATGGTCACGAGGAAGGCCATGGCCATGGTCATGTCCATCACCCGGCTTCAGGTTCGGTGATGTCGATCGGTCTCTCTATGCACGCTATTGGTGACGGGTTAGCCATCGGGGCCGCTACGGCATCTGGAGAAACGTCGATTTCTTTGCTTGTAGCGTTCGGTGTGTTGGTACACCGCGTACCTGCCGCGCTGAGCCTCGGTGTTTTCTCTTCTCATGAAACAGCCAGCCGACGGTCTATTGTCGGTGGGTTTGCGCTGTTTGCACTCGCGACTCCGGTGGGAGCGATCGTCGCCAATCTGCTACTTGTTGGAGCTGATGAGTCGCTCACCGGTTTGGTTTTACTTTTTTCTGCTGGAACCTTTATCTATGTGACAACTGTGGACACATTGCCTTCGGTTCACAACCCTGAAACGGGGCCTCGCGCGGCTCGAATGGTGGTGGCAAGCGCGGCGCTATTCACAGCGGGACTGCTGCTGCTGAACGCCAATGGTCTTTTGAAACACACCCACGGTGAACATGATCATGGCCAGCATGACCACAGCGAGCATGACCACAGCGAGCATGATGAGGAAGAACTTGACCACGAAGGACATGATCATTAGAGACGCTTGCCACAAGGTGTCGCGTGGTCGAGGAGCATTTGCCTTTGCTGGAACGCCCACCCTCTAAGGTATGAACGCTTCGGCTTCCGGTGCCAGGGTCGTTTGGAACCGGCCTGACTGAGGTAGGGGGAGGTAGTGCTGTGGCGGAAGACAGATCAGGCAAGGCGCATGCTCAGTGGATTTCGACAGTGGTGGAAGACGTCTTAGAACCTGAACTTCCCATTTTGGATCCTCACCACCACTTGTGGCTCGACAAGGGTCATACCGGATGGCCGTACACCCTCAATGATTTCCAGGAGGACACTGGGAGTGGTCACAACGTTGTCGGCACCGTTTTTCTCGAATGTCACGCCGAATATCGAACAGATGGCCCAACCCATCTTCGACCGGTGGGAGAGACAGAGTTTGTCATCGATCTTGCTGAGGAAAGCGCCGCATCAGGTGGTGCGGAGATCAAGGCGATCCAAGGCAACGCTGATGTTTCTTTAGGAGCCGCTGTTGAGGAAGTTCTGGAGGCCCACGAAACGGCTGGTCGGGGACGGTTTCGCGGTGTTCGCTACATCACAGCTCAGGATGATCACCCCCCTTTAGCGATGTACACGAACGCGGCGATGGATGATCCGTCATACCTTGAGGGGGTTCGTCGTGTTGGTGAACTGGGGTACACCTATGACGCGATGGTGTATCACCCGCAGTTATCTGAATTCGTTGACGTAGCTCGCGCATGTCCCGATACGCCCATCGTTCTCGACCATTTAGGCGGCATTTTGGGCACCGGTCCCTACAAGGATCAACGACAAGAAATTCTTGAATACTGGAAGGCCCAAATGGCTGACATTGCGGCCTGCAGCAATGTCTTTTTGAAACTCGGTGGCATTGGAATGCCGATGATGGGTTTTCGATGGGACAAGCGCGACCGGCCTGCAAGTTCGGTGGAACTCGCCGAAGCCTGGGCTGATCCAATCCAATACGCGATCGAGGTGTTCGGAGCAGATCGCTGCATGTTTGAATCCAATTTCCCTGTCGACAAACGCGGCGCTGGTTACGTTCCTTTATGGAACAGTTTCAAAATCATTGCTGCCAGTTGTTCGATCGACGAGAAGCGAGATCTATTTCACGACACGGCGGCTCGGGCCTATCGACTTCCACTGCTTGCACAAACTTGAAATAGGGCGACCCAGTGGCGGCAGAGCCCGCTAATCATCGAATGAAAATTGTTCGCTATGTTCTCAGGTATTAACAAACAAACCACGTCAACGGCAACACCCGGTCGACTTGTGTCTTTGGGACTACAACATGGGGACGCTCTCGAGACCTTCCTTAGCGAGTTCGACGCGGACCCACATGAACTGCAGGGCTACTTTTGTGGTCGCGGCACGCCGATTGAACAGGCTGTTGGCCTACTGGATGCCTGGAGTCAGGGAGAGCGTCTGATCGAAACCACGGTCCGTGGTGAACCTGTCGCTCAGGACTGGGTCCAGAACTCAACGTGGTTCTGGGAATTCGACACCAGGCTGCAAGGAGTCATCAATCTTCGTCATCGCCTAACACCGGCCTTAGAACAAGAAGGCGGACACATCGGCTACTCGGTTGCCCGGTCGTTCCGACGCCAAGGCGTAGCGTCGAAAATGCTGGGCGCCGTCCTTGACCATTGTCGAGAACTAGGAATAGAGCAGACCTTGTTGACCTGCCGCTCAGACAACGTTGCCTCCATTGGCACCATCGAAAAACATGGCGGAGTCCTCCATCGTGAAGATTGGAGCGAGCCTTCACATCAGACACTTCGCTGGTACTGGATTGACCTGAAAAACACCTGAACTTCGGTGGGGTTATCCGGTGGTGTCGATGGCGGTGGTGTTGGGGTTGGTGTGAGCCCGCAGCACGGTGTTGTGTTGGGCGCCGAGCATGTCGAACAGCCCGCCGTCAGCTCCCAAGGCACACAGTCCGATGCCGGCTGGTGCGACGTCAATCAACCGACCGTTCAACGTGTCGGTGTCAAAGACTTTGGTGGTGAGGGCGGTGATGTCGGGTGCGATCGCGATGTCGCCGAAGGTGTGGATCTGTCCGGTCGCGTAAAACTGGTATTAGCCGCCTGGGACCAAGTGGCCGCCGATGTTGTCGGTGACGCCTTGCCCCCCAAGCTACCCCTGGAAGATCGACTGGAGTCCTTAGTTTTAGAGTGGTGTTTGTTAAGAGTTT
>JAYZKK010000119.1:0-5442 GCA_036163555.1 Actinomycetota bacterium | reverse complement strand
TTGGCGTCCCCACTGTCGGAGGCGAGCTTGTCTTTGATGAAACCTACAAAGGTAATCCACTCGTCAATGTTCTTGCGATGGGTGTACTCCCATCAGAACGGCTTGTACTCGGACAAGCCAGCGGCGTTGGGAATCTCGCAATCCTATTGGGCGCCTCCACAGGCCGAGACGGCATCGGGGGCGTTAGTGTTCTCGCTTCAGCGGGCTTTGATGAGAACTCCGAAGATGCGGATAAACGACCGAGTGTGCAAGTCGGAGACCCTTTTGAAGAAAAACGGCTTTTAGAAGCATGCCTTGAACTCCTAGATGAAGGCTTAGTAAGCGGCATCCAAGATCTTGGAGGTGCTGGTATCACCTGTGCGACAAGCGAAACAGCGTCTCGGGGCGGAGCAGGAATGGACGTTGATGTTTCAGCCATTCATTCGCGTGAAGAGGGGATGGAGCCATTTGAGTTAATGACTTCAGAATCGCAAGAAAGAATGCTCGCAATCGTTGAACCTCAACACCTTGAGCGGGTCCTTGAAATTTCAGCTCAATGGGAAATAACGGCGAGTGTGATAGGCCGCGTGACCGGGAATGGGCAGTTAAGAATCCTCAACGGCTTTGACGGTGAAGTATTAGCGGAGTTACCAGCGTCCACCTTGCATGATGATGCTCCCGAATATGACCGACCGATCGCTCCACCAGATAATTTGGACCAACGACGGTTAACCGACGCCTCTCAAGGTCCGGTCAATTGCGTGGAGAACTTGCTGGCACTGGTGTGTGATCCCTCTTGGGTTTACCGCCAATATGACCACCAGTTATTCCTCAATACGGTGGTCGGCCCCGGGAGTGATGGCACGCTCCTCCGTCTTCGACATCCGACCAGTGGCAACGAAACCGGAAGAGGATTAGCTCTCTCCACAGATGGGAACCACCGGTGGTGTTACGTAGACCCATATCAGGGCACGAAGATGGTTGTCACTGAAGCTGTTATGAACATCGCGTGTGTAGGTGCCTACCCTCTCGCCGTCGTCAATTGTTTGAACTTCGGGAATCCGGAGCACCCAGAAGTTATGTGGCAACTATCAGAAGCCGTTGATGGCATGTCTGAAGCGTGCGTTGCCTTTAACGCACCAGTGGTTGGCGGCAACGTCAGTTTGTATAACGAAACCAACACCGTCGACATAGCTCCTACCCCCGTGGTCGGGGTCATCGGTATGCACCCCGCTCTTTCAGAACCTCCACCAGATATCGGTTTGCCCTCGGACTTGCCCTTGTTGTTATTAGGACAAGAACCCGGATCAGATGTATCCATGGGAGGAAGCCGGTGGGCCTGGGAAATTGGCGGTTGCAAAGATGGTGCCCTTCCCACCTTTGATCTTGACCAAGCAGTCAGAACTGCAGCTTTTGTTGCTGAGTCAGTTCAGAAACAGCGACTAGAAGCAGTACACGACGTTGGTGAAGGAGGCATCGCCGTAGCAGCCGCGGAGATGGCTATTAACACGGGTGTCGGCGCCCAGTTGGACGGTTATGACAACCATATTTCGATGTTCAACGAATCTGGTGGCCGAGTACTCGTCGTAGTTCCAAACGAGGGTTTAGAAGAATTCCTGCAAGAAGCAGCCAACAAAAAAGTCCCGGCCAAGGTAATTGGCCGAACTGGTGGCTCCTCGTTGGAATTCGGACCCGCCGTGAAGGTACCTCTAGATGCCCTAACGGCTGCGTCGGTCGACCGGCTGCCAGAAGCGCTAGGCCAAGGAACCGTCAGCGCATGACGGAAGAAATCGGTGAAGTAGAAATCAACAAACCTCGAGAAGCTTGCGGCGTTTTTGGGGTGTTAGCCCCAGGCAGTGCTGTCGCTCATCAGACGTACCTCGGTCTTTACGCCCTACAACATCGAGGACAAGAATCTGCTGGGATCGCCGTGAGTGACGGCGCTAACGTCACGGTCGTAAAAGACATGGGGCTCGTCTCCAGTGCCTTTGACAATCGAATTCTCGCAGCACTGGAAGGTGCTATCGCGATTGGTCACACTCGCTATTCAACGACGGGTTCAAGTTCTTGGCGAGCATCACAACCGTTTTATCGTGACGTGGGAGACCTCGAATTTGCCTTGGCCCACAATGGCAACCTGGTTAACACGGCTGATCTTGCTGCCGAGAGTGGGATGCTCGATGGAACTGTTACAAGTGACAGTGATCTGGTAGCTGAACTAGTTGCGCTCGAACTGATGAGTGAAGATGCACCTGAAGGTAATGAACTTCCCTGGGCACTAAAACGTGTATTGCCGCGACTAAAGGGGGGATTCTCCTTTGTTGCCATGGACCGTCACCATTTGGTTGGTGCTAGAGGACCAGAAGGGTTTTGGCCACTGTGTCTGGGGCGTCTCGAGAATGGCTGGGTAGTTGCATCGGAAAGCCCGGCGTTGGACACCGTGGGAGCCCACTTTGTCCGAGAAATTGACCCCGGTGAGATGGTCGTTATAGATCGAGCTGGGTGGACCTCGGAACAGCCTTTCGATAATCCTGACCCGAAGCTGTGCGTCTTCGAATTCGTATATTTTTCACGCCCAGACACCGTTTTGTATGGCCGCAACGTACATGCGGCAAGACAACGAATGGGTGAACAACTAGCTGACCAGGCCCCGGCCACTGCAGATCTAGTGATGCCTGTCCCAGAATCCGGCATCCCTGCCGCTCAAGGGTTCGCTCGGGCAAGCGGCATCCCTTATCGAGACGGGCTGGTGAAAAATCGTTACATAGGCCGGACCTTCATCGCTCCCTCTCAAGAAATGCGAGCCTTGGGAGTGAAGATGAAACTCAACCCAATTCGACACAACATTGAGGGTCAACGCCTCATAGTCGTGGATGACTCAATTGTCCGTGGAACCACCACACGAGCGATAGTTGAAATGCTCCGCGCATCTGGAGCAGCGGAGGTACACCTTAGAATTTCATCTCCGCCCTATAGATGGCCATGCTTCTACGGCATGGATACAGGTACACAAGCTGAGCTTCTTGCAGCAAATCTAACGATGGACGAAATACGCGAATACTTGGGTGTTGACTCCATCGGCTACTTAGAACTTGACCGCCTGATTGACGCAACTGGTGCTGCAGGTGCCGGATTTTGCACAGCTTGTTTGAATGGAGAGTATCCCGTCGAAATCCCGGCAGAAATTGGTCGGGAGGTCTTGGGGAAAAGGCAAGATGAACAGGGATCTGCATTCATATCGGCCTCACAAATGAAGCTCGGCCAATGAGTTCTGAGATCACCTACTCCGAGTCTGGAGTTGACATAGGTCAAGCAGACGAAGCCGTGGCACGACTCATCCCACATGCACGGTCAACCTTTAGACCGGAAGTGCTTAGTGACGTTGGCGGATTTGGATCAATTGTTGCAATACCTGAGGGATATCGGGAGCCCGTACTGGTGTCCGGGAACGATGGAGCCGGAACCAAGACACTGATAGCGAAGACATTGGGGAGATACGACACGATTGGTGTTGACGTGGTTGCAATGTGCGTCGACGACATCGTCACATCCGGCGCCGAACCACTATTTTTCTTAGACCAACTAACTGTCGGGAAAGTCGACCCCGACGTCATCGAACAACTCGTAATTGGCTTTGCCCAAGGATGCATCGCAGCAGGGTGTGCTTTAACAGGGGGTGAAATTGCTGAGCACCCAGACACGATGGGTGAAGACGATTTTGATGTGTCGGGGTTCGCGGTGGGAATAGCCGAGCTTGCCGACATACCCAATAAATCTTCGGTTATCCAGGGAGATATTTTAGTGGGGCTTGCTTCGCCAGGTTTGCGTTGCAATGGGTACAGCTTGGCCCGTCGGGTGCTTATGGACGGCCGTGCTCTGGATCAACCCGCATGGCCTGGAGCGGACGTTTCACTCGGAGAGGAACTGCTTCGCCCATCGATCATTTATGCCCCCACAGTCTTGAGTGCATTTCGACAGTACGAAGTTCACGCGGCGGCACACATAACGGGTGGGGGTCTCGTCGGGAATCTGAAACGGGTGATTGGCAATGAAGTAGAAATACAACTGAATGTAGGAAGTTGGCGGAGACCAAGAATCTTTGATCAGATTGCTAGCGAAGGACCTGTTTCTGAGGAAGAAATGCGGAATGTTTTCAACCTAGGTATCGGCATGGTGCTGGTGGTCCCGAGTGACGCGGCTGATTCAGTTATTGACCTTGCCAATGAGAATGGACACGAAGCCTGGGTAGTTGGGCAGGTTGTTGGGGGGAATGGTCAAGCAAGGTGGATGGACTAGTGACGGAACTCGACCCATTGCGAACAAAACTCAGAGAACATTTGTTAACCCACGCGGTGCGTACAGGTGACTTCGTTTTGAAATCGGGCCGGAAAAGCAACTGGTTTATTGATGGTAAACAAACCGTCTGTACCCCGGAAGGTATCCAACTTGTCGCCGACATCATCTTGAATGAAGTTGATGGGATAGACGCAATGGGCGGGTTGACCATGGGCGCTGACCCCGTCGCATATGGTGTGTCGGCCATAGCCGCTGACCGCGGCCTTGAGATTAGAAGCTTTAGCGTTAGAAAAGAATCGAAAGACCATGGAGTAGAGGGACGAATAGCCGGAGCGCTGCGAAAAGGCGACCGTGTAGCCATCACTGAAGATGTTGTTACTCGGGGAGTGTCACCCTTAGAAGCAGCAGAAGCAGTCAGAGCATTCGGCGCAGAACCCATCATGATTATTTCGGTTGTGGACCGCGGTGGCACCTGCGAAGACCTAGCAAAACAAGCCGGAATCAGCTTTTACGCGCTGTTAACCGCCCCTGATTTGGGTTTTGAATACGAGGGCCCATAAAACAAATGCGGTAGGACTGTTTGGACAAGTCGGATCGTCCCGCCACAATAGAGCGCTCGCATCCCGCACCAGGAGACCCGATGTCGCGACCAACGGCTGCTTTCTCAGCCACATTAGAAGTTGAGCTTGCTCATGAACCAGGCACCCTTGGCCGACTCTGCACAGCGATTGGCGACGTTGGAGGAAATATTCGTAGCCTCCGAGGCTTTACCGTAACCGCTGGATCTTTGCGTGAAGAAGTTGTGGTCGATGCTGCCAGCGAAGCGCACGTCGAAAAAATTTGTGAGGCAGTTGACGGGCTGGAAGGCATCAAGGTAATAAGCGCAGTTGACCGAACTTTTAAGATCCACGAGGGCGGCAAGCTTGAGACCATAAGCCGAATTCCGTTGAGAGATGCCGACGACTTATCAATGGCATACACACCAGGAGTCGCTCGGGTGTGTATGGCTATCCATGAAGATGAGGCGGCCTCTCATGACCTGACGATCAGAAAAAACACCGTGGCGATTGTTAGCGACGGCACCGCTGTCCTCGGGCTCGGAGATATTGGCCCAGAAGCTGCGATGCCCGTCATGGAAGGCAAAGCACTGCTATTTAAAGAATTTGC
>JAYZKK010000118.1:0-26328 GCA_036163555.1 Actinomycetota bacterium | reverse complement strand
CTTTTCAGGCGCGCGCTCTGCCAACTGAGCTACCCGACCGCGGTCCCGACGGGATTTGAACCCGCGACCTCCGGCTTGACAGGCCGGCGTGAACTCCAGACTTCACCACGGGACCAACCGTGCTTGCCACCCAAGAACTGACGGCAAGGGATTGAATTCTGGCGTGGCAGATGTCGTATTGCAACTTGTTGGGCTTTATTCGCCGCTACTCGTTGGATTGAGACTGTGACTTCAGCTCACCGGATTGGATAGGACGCATCATTAACTCGAACGCATTCCACAGTGTTCGTGACACCGGGTCGAACAAGATTGGGAATAGTAGACCCACCGGGGCTGCGACCAAAAGCAAAAACGAAGTGGAAACATCAGTACCGAAGACAACCAAGGATAGAAACACCACTGCAAGAACAAGCGCGGAACTCACTACCGTGTTTACGGCTACTGCACCCAAAGAATGACCATCCATACGTTCAAAGTGCAAGCCACACTTCGGGCAGTCTTCGACCATGGAAAACATGCCCCACGTTCTGAATAAACCACGACAACCGCAGAAAGCGCATGCCATTGTGAGTCCGCGCCAGACAGCCTTCATGATTTGTGGATGACCCTCTTTAGTCGCCGAGCCAAATCGCCCCGTTGACCAACCTTTATCGTCTCGAGATTCCGCCAGGCTGCCAACGCCCAAAGTTCAGATGCAAGAGTCTCAATCGCATCATCGCTCATTCGGTCAGCTTCAGCGTAAACCGCTGGGACATTTAGAACTCCGGCCTTGGTATCAGCTTTCACGTCAACCCTTGCGCACAACTGATTGGCGTGAAGAAACGGTAAGACGTAATAACCGTGTACACGTTTGGCGGCGGGAATATAGATCTCCAACCGGTATTTGAAATCAAACAGTCTTTTGGTTCGTGGCCTGAACCAAACAAGCGGGTCGAACGGGCTCAAAAGTACGGATTTAGATGCATAGTTAGTGACCTTTGCATCAGCCGAGATATATCCAACTCGGTCCCAGCCCTCAACCTGAACCGGAAGAAGTTCCTTGTTCTCGACCAGCTCCATGACGCGCTGGCGCCCCTCAACTTTCGGCAATCGGAAATAATCAATTAGATCTTCCGCGGCCGCAACACCGAGGTGTATCCCGGCTCGACGGATTAACTCATGATGAGCCTCGATTTCGGGAACGGAGTCATCCAAAGCCTGCGTCGGGAGAACTCTTGCAGATGAATCGTAGAAGCGTGTGAATTTCTCCCTTTTGCTTACCGTCACTTGTCCGGTCCAAAACAACCATTCAAGGGCGACCTTTGCTTCCGACCAAGCCCACCAAGTCCCACCCTTAGGTTTCGTTTGCAACTGACCTGCGTTGATAGGGCCATTCACTGCCACATAATTTGCGACCTCCTCAACGAACCCCGGATTTTCGGCAACAAACTTGCGGATTCCTCCCCAGACTTCTCCCTGCTCGGCTCGATGCATGCGCCATCTGAACAAGGGCAAATCGTTAACCGGTAAATAGCTTGCTTCGTGGCACCAATATTCAGTTAATTCGTGACGTTCATAGGCCGTGTGGTTAAGCAATTTAGAGAGCTGGTCATGAGAACCGCCGAGACGTGCCCGAAGTACAAGAAGATGAGACCGGGCGATCGCGTTTACAGCATCAATCTGCAGAACACCCAACCTTTGGAAAGCCCATCTCAAGTGTCTGACATCTAGGCGAGAAGAAGAGAAGGAACTTGGCGCTTGTAAACCCTGAGCTGATACGGCCATGGAACGCGCCTGTGCAGATGACAGCTCAGTATGTTTGGCAACCACCATCTCTCGATGAAAGCCTCAGTGCGGATGTCTCAGCGTTCTTCTTTAAAGATGACGTGTTGACGAATTACCGGGTCGTACTTCTTCAGTTCAATTCGTTCACGACTGTTTGTTTTGTTTTTACGCGTCGAATATGTGTAACCAGTTCCGGCTGTCGATTTCAGTCTAATCACTGGTCTTTTATCGCTTTTCGCCATCAGACTTTCTCCCCACGACGTCTAAGGTCAGCTAACACTGACTCGATTCCACGTTTGTTGATGATCTTGATGCCCTTTGCGCTCACCATCAAAGTTACGTGACGCTTCTCATTGGGCACGTAGAACTTCTTCTTCTGAATATTTGGCTTAAACCATCGCTTGTTACGACGGTGAGAGTGAGAAACGGTGAAACCGGTTGTAGGCCTGCGACCGGTTACTTGACAGACGTTACTCATAGGAACTCTCAGCTTGGTGAAGTGGTGTGGCGTGTCACCGTAATGACGACTTTTTAGGTTAACAGCGAGGTGAACCAATCACCATCTCTGCCATTGGCTACTCATAGTTACACGTGAGGAATAATGTCCCGACCAATTCGTTCAAGGACCTCGAATCTGGGATCGAAGTTCGGGAGGATCATGAGTTGATCGAGGCCGCGCTCTTCGAGTTGACCCAGCCGGTCAATTACTTCTTCAGCCGTTCCAACGATGCATGTCGCGTCGATTAGATCTGGGGTAACAAACCGTTCTTCCTCAGGGATGACCCAGCAGTTATGTCCTGCGTGGATTCGCTGGTGAATTCTTTCGGGGTCGTAGTCCTCCAACATCGAGGTGTAATCATCCCAAATACCATCGAGACGACTTCCCGGAGATCGTCCCAATTGTCGGTATTGATCGTAGGAGTAATGAATTGATGCCATTGCCATGGCCCCGGCCTCCGCCTTCACCCGTGGGCTTTCAAGCGTCTCTCCGTCGTCGAGAACCACAATTGTCGTCAAGGACACAGTGAGGTAGTCATCTCTGACTAGCTCTCTCCCGGCTTCAACGGCTCCTCTTTCGATCATTTGCCACATTCTGTCCATTACTTGAGCGTCCGGAGGTATAGACATAACCGCGCCATCGCCATGTTTGCCGGCTAAGGCCAATGATTTTGGGCCGAATCCAGATACATACAGCGGTATTTCATCATCAAAATTGACAAACCCCTTGTCCGGCATGATGTGACGTATAGGTCTTACCTGCCCCCCAAAAGAGTGGTTTGCCTCTTCGCCTCTCAGTAATGGCCTCAGTGTTTCGAGGTAGTCATCGAACTCAGCGATTTTTTGAGGTTTATGCCCCATGATTCGCATAGCCGTGTTGCCGGTTCCCAGACCGAGAAAAGTCCGGCCTGGCGCTAACGCGTTGATGGTCGCGATCGATGCTGCGGTGACTGGCGCGGGACGGGTCCCAGACACCGAGACCCCAGTGCCAATGTTGATCGTTGACGTGCGATCAGCAACTAGAGCCAGCGCCGCATAACAATCCGACCAAAGCATTTGACTGTCAGCCAACCAAGCGTGTGAGTACCCCAGTTCCTCAGCTCGTACCACATAGTCAATGTCGCCGACGTGTGACGCGACACAAACACCAATATCCATGACGGCACCCTAGAACAAATTCCTTATCTTTCGCCTATGGCAAACAATCCCCCTTCGCGGGAACCGACAAAGATTCGGCCATCCCAAACTGCCGGCGTTGCCTCTATGCAGCCCCCAACTTCAATCCGCCAAATTTCAATGGGTTCGACCTCTGGTTGTTGAACGCTGTAGGCACGAAGATATCCCCCACAATCCCCGACGATCAGAATGTCATCAACAACTACAGGTGAACTCCACAGGGGCCCTTCAAGATATTTGGTCCAAAAAATTTCTCCTGAATGGCGGTCTATTGACATCAACCGGCCGGAGTTTGTGGTGACGTAAATCACTTCCTGATGTAGTGCTGGGGTACTCCAAATACCACCCGGCGACGTCCGGTTTTCGTGGAGAGACCAAATCACTGGCGCTTCAGGCTTCGTTGGATCTAACTTCACCAGCTGCCCAACCTCGCGAGATCTTTGAGTCTTGCGCTCATATTCCGCGGCGACGTAAAGAAAACCTTCTTCGTCAATGACGATGGTGGCATCGACGTCATCACCCATCCACCAGCGAAAGTTTCGTACCGGCGTATTACCGTCCCGCAATGGCGCTAGGTCCCAACCTTGGACGAGCCCACCGGAATTAGCAAACCAGGCCGTATCACCGGACATCGCCACAGAGTTTTCAATAGAGACGTTGTTGTCCCCCAGCGCCCTAAGCAGTTCATCGTCCCAACCAGGTGTCTGGAAAATTATTTCCGGATCCACAACAACCAGACCCGAACTATCTGTGGAGCGGTTCAATCGGATTACATGCAGCCAACTATTTTCTCCACCAGTAATGAGGTGATCGTTAAGGATTAGAGGCGCGGCATCCCAGTCGTCGTTCCACATCATCGGATTGACTTGATCCCCAGCCAAACTCCAAAGCTCAGTTAGGTGGTCAGGTCGATCAAACGCCAAGATCCGCAGTTGCCCGTCGCGTGAACCGCTGTAGATAAGAGGAAAACCATCAGGGTCCACGGTGAGGGAGCCCTTCACGATGTCACCTGTTACGAAAGGCTCGACCACCGGTAAACCCGTGGATGCATCGAGGAGATGGATGCTTCGGTCGTACGCGCCGATAGCCAGCCACGTTTGGGTTCCCACCTCCCAAACTGCTGGTTGCCCTGTCCATCCAATCCCGCACCAATTCGTTGTGCGACCTCCAGTCGTGGACAGCGAACACAAGTTGCCTTTTTCGGGGAAACGCCATAACACCTCCGGCATCAATGGAACGGGACCACGTCCGTACCACGACCGTGTTGGTGAGCCGCGAAAAGTTAGAAGTCCCTGGACAGTGTCACCCCAAGCACGCCGGACACCTCGTGGGTCCCACCACCCTTGGTAAGGCTCAGTGGTGGTGGTATTGACAACGGAGGTTGAAGTCACGGGTGGCTCCAATGAAGTCGTAGACGTTGTCTGGTTGCTTACGACTGACGAAGTGGTGGTTGATGCGTGTGACAGAGTGGTCGACGTAATAACCGGTGCAGCAGACGGTTCAACCGAACAAGCGACTGTCAACAAAACCAGGAGTGCAACCATGTCCCTCCAGAAAGTCTTAACAGGACCGGAGCAAGCAGCCGACTCAGATCGGAGAGATGGATTGGTCATTATGGCGGAGAGCATATTCCGCAGTGTGAGATCGGATGTACCGCGGAATTCTCATTCAACCTTCATGTTCAGGGAGTAGACCAATATCTGATGAACTCGTCAGACCTGCAAACCAGAACTGACGCCGTTATTGGTGTAGCCGATGACGACAAGAGAATTCGCCAGGCACTAGCGCGCGCTCTCAGATCTGAGAACTACGAAGTTGTGACTGCTGCAGACGGCATGCAGGCGATTCAAATATCGAATCAGATAGATCTCATGATTCTTGATCTAACGATGCCTCAACTTGGAGGAATCGAAGTGTGCCGTAGATTGCGTGCTCAAGGTTCGGAACTACCAATCCTGTTACTCACAGCTCGTCATGAAACTGAGCATCGCGTATTGGGTTTGGATTCGGGCGCTGATGATTACCTCGCTAAACCGTTCGCGCTTGATGAATTGTTAGCTCGAATCAGAGCATTACTTAGACGCAACAGATCTCTAGAGTCCCAGTCTGAAGAAGCGCCACTTAGTTTCGCAGATCTGTCTCTTGACCGACAGGCGCGCCAAGCCCATCGAGATGGCCAACTATTAGATCTCACGCGGACTGAGTATGAGCTACTTGAATTATTTCTAGAACACCCGAATCAAGTATTGACTCGTGATCAAATTTACGAAGCGGTATGGGGGTATGACTCAGCGCTCGCATCGAACAGTTTGGAAGTGTACGTCGGGTATCTTCGCCGAAAGACGGAGGCGGGAGGCAGCCACAGATTGATACGGACGGTCCGCGGCATTGGTTACGTCCTTAGGTCCTCATGAGTTTTCGAGCGAGGGTAGCCGTCCTAGTTGCTTTGGTGGTCGCTATCGCCGTGGCAAGTGTGGCCGGGTCTTTTCTGTATATGGCAAGAGGGCAAGCTGTCGACAGCATTGATTTGAAATTGCGTTCAAGAGCTAATGAGGTCACGCAACTGGGCGAAAAACTTGGTCGACCTCAAGAATTCGACCGACGGTTGTTCGGGAAGTACTCGCCTGATGATGTGTTGGTCCAAATTTTTGACGCGAAGGGTCGGATCTGGGCAAGCAATGTGGAGCCGCTCCCAATCACTTCTGAAGATCTGTCCATTGCGAGAAGACATCTCAGAGCGCGAATCACAACTACCGAGATCGCCGGATACCGAATGCGGGTTCTCACCCTTCCTCTGAGAGCAAATGGTCGTGCTGTAATGATTGCGCGTCCGATGGATGAAGTAGATACACAACTTGCAGCCTTGTGGCGGATTAGCATCCAAATCTTTGTTATAGGGGTGGCAGGAGCGGGTCTAATTGGGTTCGCTGTCGCAGGGCGCGTCGTACGCCCAGTTAGACGCCTCACCGAAGCAGCTACGAGAGTCGCCGATACACAAGACGTCAACCAACCGCTCGACATCAACAGAGACGACGAGTTCGGGCAACTGGCTTCTAGCTTCAACGAGATGTTGAGTGCGCTGAGTCTCTCCAGAGAACAGCAACACAGACTAGTGACCGATGCCAGTCATGAACTTCGCACTCCGATTACGAGTCTTCGCACCAACTTGGAATACATGCAGCGGAGCTCCTCGATAGATGCCGATGAACGTCAACAGATTTTGGATGATGTGTTGTTCGAACTAGACCAACTAACCGGCCTAGTTACTGAACTGGTTGATCTGGCGACAGATCAACATCAAATGGATGAAGCTGAGAGGATAGAACTGGACGAACTGGTTGACGCGGTTGTGCAGCGCCACAGGCGACGGACCTCATCTCGGATCGCATACACCGCTGATTCGTGCCAGATCATGGCGCCGCCGGCTCTGGTCGAAAGAGCTGTGTCGAACATGATTGATAATGCGGTGAAGTGGAACCCACCGGATTCTCTGATTCAAGTCCAAGTTCAGAACGGCGTAATAGTTGTTTCAGATAGTGGACCAGGCATACCAGTTGAGGAACGCGAGAATGTTTTTGAGCGTTTTTATCGGACAGAAGAAGCGCGATCTTTGCCGGGATCCGGTCTAGGTCTTTCAATCGTGCGTCACGTAGCTGAGAGTTTTGGGGGTCAAGTGCGAATAGTCGATCGAGATGAGCCCGGTACAACGATTGAACTATCTTTCCCACCGGCTGACTGAGACGACTATCACAGGACCAAGAGGCCGGAGACAATTTGGCACCCCCAACGGGATTCGAACCCGTGCTGCCGGCGTGAAAGGCCGGTGTCCTAGGCCGCTAGACGATGGGGGCTAGCAGGCCCAGACTAGGGCGCCGAAGTCGGGAAACCACCGATCTTGGAAATGGTTGGCTAGTTGCTTGCCAGTTCAACTAACTCGCCAAGTAAATGGCTCAGATAATGGTAGATCGCACTCTGATGCTGTTGAGGGTCGTCATCGTCTAAAAAAACTGGTTCTTCGTCTTCACTTACATCCAAATGGGTGCCAAGTACGAGCCGTAAATCGTTGATACTCATGATCCAAGAACTGAGGCTGTCCTGGTCGAGTTCTTGATCATGAAGTGTGGCTTCAACCACATCAAAATGGGAAAGTCGCCGCTCCAAAAGCTGGTCTCTCATTGATCGCTGGTATTCCACCTCACGTTGATTATCGTCCGCATAGGCAGTGGGGTATAGACGCCGAAGAGAGGGGTCGACCTCTCCTTCGGGAGAGGTCGAAAGAACCAATTCGCGAAGTTGAGCGACTAGATCAGCAAGCAATGACCGCTCGTCTTCAGTGATTTTGATCTCCACAGATCCGTTCCGTTTTTTCCGGAAGCGCCGATCGAACATGGTCTCAGGAGTCCTTCTGCATGGTTGCCCACAGGCCGTACTCATGAAGTCTGAATACGTCTAGCTCTGCTTTCTCTCTCGTACCGTTTGACACAACTGCCCGGCCCTTGTGGTGGACATCAAGCATTAGCTGAGTGGCTTTTTCAGTGCTGTACCCAAATAGCTTCTGGAGAACATGTGTCACATAGCTCATGAGATTTATCGGGTCGTTCCAGACCAAAACAACCCAAGGAACATCTTCATCTGTTGACGCAGCGGGAGTTTCGTCGCTCGTGATAACTGGAACGCTTTCCACTTCAGTCTGGCTGATGGCGTTGGACCAAGAAAAAAGCAAATCAAACCGCCTTGATTGAGTGCTCGCTGCTAGCTAGGAGTAGTCGGATAATTGCCATCCACAAAAGTGTGGCACCTGCTATGTGACAACCCACAAGCAAGACAGGTAATTGGGTGAAGTATTGCGTATAACCAATGGCCGCTTGACCAACTGTCGTGATCAAAACGACGGTGACCCGTCGTTTGAACAGGCCCTTCTGTGTATGGCGTGTCCTAAGAAATAGCGTGAGGACCAAGACGACGAGGAGCACCACAGCGGATCCGTGGATTCGTGCCACATCGGGAAATGAGAAACCTAAGCGGACAACGTGCTCATCCCCACCATGAGGACCGCTAGCTGTGACAACCGTGCCCGTGATGATCACTACTGCTGCCCCGATGCCTACTGCACGGGCGTGAGAACGCAGAGTTTTATGCAATGACGGCCTATCGGAAACCTTCCTTTCAGGTCGAGCCATATCTTCGAGCACCACGGAGTTCCAAACCAAAACCATAGAGAGCAAAAAATGGCCCATCACGACAGGAGGAGACAGATGAGTTAGGACTGTGACGGCGCCAAGCGCGATCTGAGCCGCGACGCCAGCCACAAGTCCTAAAGACCATTTAGTAAGGCTTACCGAGGTTGGCACTCGTCTTAGAGAACCTAAGACTGCAAGTACGACAGCAATCGAAACAAGGCCCGTAACCAGTCGGTTCCCGAATTCGACCCATGCATGAAAATCTGCCTCAGGGACGAGCAAGCCTGGTTCACAATTTGGCCAATCGCTGCATCCCAGACCGCTACCACTAAGCCGTACCGCAGCCCCGGACACCACAATTACAGCGAGTAACCAGAGGGCTACTTGAGTTAACAGATGGTATTGGCGAGCATTCAGATTAACGATTCTCACAGTCTTGAACTTAGGACTCAAATAACATTCTGAACGAATCAGTGCCTCTAGTTGGGCACACGGCCTTCGGGGCCGTATCGTGGCGCTCGATGGAGCACGGCATAACAACCATCAGAACTAGTGGCAGAGGAGCGGGTGCAACCCTCTCCGCTTTTGTCATGCTGACCAAGCCGCGGATAATCGAGCTGCTGTTGATTACCACGGTTCCCTCGATGATCCTTGCCAATGGCGGTATGCCAAATATTTCTTTAGTGCTGTTAACAGTTGGTGGTGGGGCACTTGCCGCAGGTGGCGCTAACACATTCAACATGTACATCGACCGAGATATAGATCGGCTCATGCAACGGACTCAAGGTCGTCCGCTAGTAACTGGCACTGTGTCTCCGCGAGCAGCGCTGATCTTCGCTTTCGCGTTAGAAGCTTTGGCCTTTTGCTTGTTCTTGTTGTGGGTAAATTGGCTCTCCGCAGTCTTGGCGCTGGGGGCCTGTCTGTTTTATGTATTCGTCTACTCCCTTTGGTTGAAGCGAACTTCTAAACAGAACATCGTGATTGGCGGTGCTGCTGGTGCTGCCCCTGCTCTGATTGGGTGGGCTGCGGTAACCGGCTCGCTTAGCCTCAGCTCGTTTATCTTGTTTGCCATCATATTTTTCTGGACTCCGCCACATTTTTGGGCTCTAGCTATCAAATACGCGGATGAATACGAAGCAGCTTCGGTACCAATGCTCCCAGTGGTGACCAGCATCCGGAGCACAGCTCTCAGGATGGTCGCATACACGGTTGTAGTCATCGGACTTTCACTTTGGTTTCACACTGTCGCTGGGACTAGTTTTCTATATTTATCAGTTGCGGTAGCCGGCGGTTTAGTGTTCCTGTGGCGTACGATTGAGCTGCTTCGCCGACCCAGTTCGGTGCAAGCCATGAAGGTGTTTACCTACTCAATTGTCTACCTAGGGGCGTTGTTTATTGCCGTTGCTATCGACGTGTTGGCATACGGGCCATCCACATGAATATCCCCAAGCAAAATAAGTGCTGAAAAGACCATGAGAGAACAAGCTTTCGAGTTACATGACTGGCAATCTGGTGAGTAAAGTGCACACTCAGCACCTGCGCGGGTTCAATCGCGCATTCGGGCACAGTCAACCTTCGGGTGGGCACCACACCCCAGTTATCGAGGCAGTAATCAGCAGGACACGATGAGCGAAAACACCACGGATCCAACTTCCCCCGGCGTGCCTGTGGAAGACCCGACACCTTTCGGCTGGTTGACGACTGCTGACCACAAACGAACTGGCCGACTTTTTATCGTCTGCTCGTTGCTGTTTCTTGTTTTGGGAGCTGTTTTTGATCTACTTGTCAGGTTGGACCTGACGTCAGCAACTGATTTTGTGAGCCTTGGTTCCGACAGTTTCGCTCAAGGCTTTGCTTTCTCTCGTGAAGCTCTGACCTTGCTTTTCTTGATCCCGGTCTTCCTTGGTATATCGATGTACCTGGTGCCGCTGCAGATTGGCGCATCAAATCTGGCCTTCCCAAGAGCCGCGACAGCGTCTTTTTGGGCTTGGAAAATATCAGCCATCGTGTTAATTGGTGCGTACTTGGGCAATGGTGGGCCCTACGGAGGATGGGCCAACGGAGTTGACCTACACCTATTGGCATTGAGTGGGCTTGTGGTCGCTCTACTACTTGGTGCCATAAGTGTTGCAACAACAATCATGACCATGAGGTCCCCTGGCCTATACATGGACGAAACCCCACCGTTCACATGGTCATCTTTGGTGTCAGCTTCAATGCTGATTGTGAGCCTGCCTGTCTTGCTGGGCCAGATAGCGATTCTCTACATAGATCACCGATACGGAAGAGTTTTCTTACTCGGGAACTACGGCATCTGGGAACGAATCGACTGGATTCATCGAACACCACAACTATTCATTTATGTCGTCCCGGTCCTCGGCGTTGCTGCAGAAATAGTTCTCGCTGCCGCTCGAAGGCGGGTATTCGAACCCCTAGCCATGTATTTCACTATCGGACTGGTCGGCCTCTTTGGATTTGGAGCATGGACCAACTTTGCAATTACAGGAGAAGGGGCCGACATTATTGACGGATTCGAAGGTGTCGTTCTTGTAGCGCTATATGGCGGGGCACTTCTCGGCACGGTCGGACTTCTAGGTCTTTTAGGGCTGGCGGTAATCCAAAATCGCAAATTACCGAAACTCAGCACTTCACTGATAGCGGCCTTTGGCGCAGGGAAACTAGTGCTGGTAGGAGCCTTTGTAGGTCTGCTCGGCGCGGCAGGCGATTGGTTAGAGATAGCCGGTAGAGGAAACGACGGGAATGCACAGCTTCGCATGACCACTTGGGTCACAGGACAACAATCCGTGTTGATCTACGGTGCCGGACTGCTTGGCCTTCTAGCTGCTCTTCATTGGTGGGCACCCAAGATTTGGGGTCGCCAACTGAACGAATTACTTGGGCTACTGAACTTCATCGTTATCGGTGCGGGAGCGTTACTTGCCTTTATTGGTCCCACACTTTCCGGCCTCCTGACAGAACAGCCCGACTTCGTATACGCAGACCCATCAGCGACCGCCATCTATTCCGGTTGGGTTGATGACAGCGGTGCAGCAGGCCTCAGTTCCATCGGCGCTGCGGGAGTAGCGATTCTGTTAGCTGGAGTCGTTTTACTTCTGCTCAATTTGTTTGTGTCTGTAGGCCTGAAAAAGGGTGCACAAGCAACAGATGATCCCTGGGGAGCTCAATCTCCCGAATGGATGTTGCCTTCACCACCACCCATGGGCGAACCAGATGATTTACCAATGTTGACTTCTGGTACACCATTACTCGATTCTGCTGAGGTTCAGCCTGAGGCTGAGGAAGTGCCGGTCTAATGTCAGATACCACCCCAACCTTGGCATCTGGGCAGGCTCAACGGCCACGAGCGCAGCTCGTAGCAACTGGGTTTGCGTGCGCAGCGACATCGATGATGATGGCTGGCGCCCTCGGTTTTTACATGGCCCGGCGCCATGCTTCGGGACCCCACCCCGGCCACGATTGGCTTGATGGCTTAGCTGTACCAAACCCCCAATTCGACTACGCGCTGTTGACCCTCGTGGCATCGATGGTCACCGCTCACTGGGCCCTGTGGGCTAGTAGACGTAGAGACACAGCGCACGCTTGGACCGCTATTGCCACGACACTTATTTTGGGGCTTGGGTTTATAAATATGGTCATGTACAGCCTCAATCGCATGGGCTTAGAAATCGGCGCTGGTGAATATCAGAACCTTGCCTTTGCGACCACGGGCCTTGCTCTGGCGGTCGTTGTTATCGGACTCCTTTATCTGGGGTTAATGGGACTTCGGTCTCTCGGAGGCAGCGTCGGACAGCAGGGGAGTACGGCATTTGGAGCTGCAGTCTTCTTTTGGGATTTCGCAGCATTGGTATGGGCTGTGACTTGGTACACGGTCTACGTGGTGAAGTAGGAGACGCATGCTCGGAATAGCAAGTAGGTACTTCGCCGGTCGCATAACCCTTGCCACAGCAGCAGCGGTAGCTCTTGGGCTTGTGACAGGTATGGACGGCAACGGCCACATTGTGATGTTTGGAACAATAGTTCTCGGCACGGCCGCCGCCGCCTTTGCGCTGCTTGCGGGGTTGGCGTTAACAATCGGAGATGGTGACTCAATAGACCGAGAACGAGTTCGTAGTCATCCCGCCACTCCCGCTTGGTGGCCGGTGATGGGGGCCATTGGGTTGGGCGTACTAATGGTCGGCGTTGTTGTTGATGGTTTTATCGCCATAGTCGGCATCTCTGCCATGCTCGTATCTGCAGTTGAATGGACCTTCAGTGCATGGTCGGAACATTTGTCTACAGACCGAGAAGCAAATGCTCTAGAACGCAAACGGATTCTGGCACCTTTCGAAATTCCCCTGTATGGAGCGCTTTCGATAGCTCTTCCAGTGGTACTGATATCCCGAATTTTGTTGACCTCCAGTAAAAATGGAGCGAGCTGGTTCGCCATGATCGCGGCGAGCGTGATTTTGGCTTTCGCCTTTCTTTTGTATGCCAAGCCGAATATCCGCACGGCTATCGTGGCGTCGGTCCTTGTATTGGGAGGGTTAGCTCTTATTGTCGGAGGAATAGTCGCAACAGCACGAGGTGAGAGAGAATTTCACCACCACGACCATGACCATGACAAAGAACACGGTGACGATAATCACGTAGAAGGCGATGCAGAACACTCAGCTCCAGCGCTTGACGCCCCGGTGGTGATCAAATGAACGCGAGAATCAACAAATCAACCAGCAGCACAACCAGAACGGGGAGAACGCGGCATTCACTAATAGGCCGGGTAACTCGTCTTAGCGGACTCCTCCTAATAGCCGCCGCCCTGGCGTCGTGTGCGACCGGACGGATAGACCCGACTGATCCAGTCGGTGAAAATGCCAAACAAATCGACGGCATAATGCGGATGTCTGGTTATTTGGCGACCGCCGTCGGCATTTTTGTTGCAGTTGCCGTGGTGCTTGTCATTATCAAGTTCCGAGAGCGGCCTGGTGATGACCCCGACGAACTGCCGGAACAAATACACGGCAATAAGAAAGCGGAATTGACCTGGACTTTGATTCCGGTGGTGATGCTGGTTTTCCTTGCCGTGGTGACTGTCCCTGGGGTCTTTGACCTCAGCAGTAAGGGCGATGGACGGACGATAAAAGTTGAAGCACAACAATGGTGGTGGCAGTTCAGTTATGACGTAGACCAAGACGGGACTGACGACATAGTCACTGCTAACGAGATTGTCATTCCGGTCGGCGAAGAAGTAAATCTAGAAATTCGATCAAATGACGTGATCCACTCATTTTGGATACCTCAACTAAACGGCAAAAAAGATGCTGTCCCAGGGCGTGTTCATCACTGGAGGATTAGTTCACCAGTGCCAGGTATTTTCTACGGTGAATGCACAGAGTTTTGTGGCTTAAGCCACGCCAACATGCAAATGCGGGCAGTGGTGCTTACTGATGAGGATTACAACAATTGGGTGCAAGAGCAACTGGTGTCGGCAACGACACCGACGGCCTCGGCGGCGAAACGAGGCTACGACTTGTTTGGCCGGCACTGCGTCAGTTGCCACGTCATCAATGGATTGTATGAGTCGGCGGCCGGGGGGAATGCGAACTTGACGTCAGGATATGCCCCCAACCTGACCCACTTGATGACTCGAACTTCGTTTGCTGGAGCACTCTTTGAACTCTATAAAGACGATGGCTCTGTAAATGTTGCAGACCTCAGAGAATGGATTCGCGATGCACCCGGACAGAAACCCGCTCGCCCAGAAAATCGCCAGGGCATGATTTCTTTCGCCGAGACTCTTTCAGACAGCGAGCTCGACGATCTTGTTACCTATCTAATGACCCTCGGTGGACCCCCACCGTTGATGCCAAGTTGACCCGCCCGCAGCGGCTTTCAGGAGATCGATCCCTATGGCCATAACCGAGGAACGCCCAGAAATCCTCGAACTTGAATCTGGAGATACCAGCTTTTCGACAGGTGCTTTTGCGCGCCCGACTAATGCCAGTGGATGGCGGGCATGGTTTTTCACCGTCGATCATAAGAAAATCGGCATTATGTATGGCGCCGTCGCCATGTTCTGGTTTCTTTGGGGTGGCATAGAAGCTCTGCTGATACGAGCACAGCTGTTCACACCAAACGGCACTGTTCTTACAGCCGACCAATACAACCAAATTTTCACGATGCATGGGACAACGATGGTGTTCCTCGTGATTATGCCGCTCGCAGCTGCTTTCGCTAACTACATAGTGCCTTTACAAATTGGTGCTCGAGATGTTGCCTTCCCACGTATGAATGCTTTAGGGCTGTGGCTCTTCGTATTCGGCGGTATTTTCTTGAATCTGAGTTGGTTTCTCGGAGGCGGCCCTGATGGTGGTTGGTTTGCGTACGCCCCCAACACCGGCGTTACTTTCAGCCCGGGTGCAGGCATGGACTTTTATGCTCTAGGACTGCAGATTGCAGGAATAGCGTCGCTGGTCGGAGCGATCAACCTGATCGTCACCGTCTTAAATATGCGTGCCCCAGGTATGACGATGTTGCGCATGCCTGTGTTCACTTGGATGATCTTGGTAGTCCAGTTCCTGCTTTTGTTTGCTCTACCCGTTATCACGGTGGCCCTCATTCTGCTTAGCTTCGACCGGACCTTTGACGCGAATTTCTTTAATGTAGCGATGGGCGCTGATCCCCTTCTTTGGCAGCACCTCTTCTGGATCTTTGGTCACCCCGAGGTGTATATCCTCATACTCCCCTCGTTCGGCATCGTTTCGGAGACCTTGCCGGTGTTTTCGCGAAAGCCACTATTTGGTTACTCAGTCATCGTGATATCAGGAGCTGCTATTGGCTTCATGGGTTGGGGTGTTTGGGCGCATCATATGTTTGTCTCTGGTCTTGGCCCGGTCGGTGTGGCCGCGTTCTCTGCTACCACCATGTTCATTGCAGTTCCAACGGGTGTAAAAATTCTGAACTGGATTGCAACGATGTGGGGCGGCAACCTCAGATTTACAGTGCCGATGATGTTCTCAATCTCCCTTGTTTCGATGTTTACCATCGGCGGCCTTTCAGGAGTCATGCACTCGGTTGCCCCCGCGGACACCCAGCAAACCGACACTTACTTCATCGTCGCTCATTTTCATTATGTGCTCTTTGGTGGCGCTCTTATGGGGCTGTTCGCTGGGATGTACTACTGGTGGCCTAAAGCATTTGGTTACAGACTGAGCGAATCTCTAGGAAAGTGGCACTTTTGGATCTTGCTGGTGGGCTTCAACATGACCTTTGGCCCGATGCACATAGTCGGCCTTCAGGGGATGGCTCGTCGCCACAGCAGATACGGTCCCGAAGACGGCTTCGACTTTTGGAACGCCGTAGTTTCTATCGGAGCTTTCGTAATTTTGATCGGAATGATCGTTTTCGCCGTCAATATCGTTCGTTCCTGGCTCGGCTATAAAGCCGGAACCGTTCCGCAGGAGCCAGCTGATCCTTGGGATGCCCGAACCCTTGAGTGGGCGATCCCTAGCCCTACACCAGAACACAACTTTGACTACGTGCCAGTCGTCACCGATATTGATGACTTTTGGCATAAGAAGTACCAACCAGATGAGAATGGCAAGCTCCGTAAAGTAGCGGATGGAAACGAGATAGCTCAGAAAGGGGATCAACATCCCCACCTGCCCTCACCTTCCTATTGGCCGATCGTTCTAGCTGCAGGGCTGCCGTTGATTGCGTTGGGATTGATTTACAATCTGTGGGTCTCCGGCATAGGGCTTGTGCTTCTCCTGGGGGCCATGTTCGGATGGAGTCTCGAACCCGCCACCGACCCCAATGCTGGTCATGATGACCATGGAGATGATCATGGTCCAGACACCAACGCTCCTGATGGAGATGAAGGTGGCGATGCTGAAGTAGCTGAGGAGGCTCCCGTTGGCTGACATCGACGAAATTGACACCTCTAATTTGGCTTATGGTCGAACCGAATGGGATGACCACCACCATCTGCCGACCAATACGGGTCTGACCAATGAGAAAGTCACCATGTGGGCTTTCCTGGGGTCCGACTGTTTGCTCTTTGGCGCTCTGATATCAACTTATCTGCTACTGCGAAATCGTGTTGGGCCTGCTACCAGCGGTCCGACGGCCGCAGATCTGTTCGACATCCCGTTCACTTCGGTGAGTTCATTTGTGCTTCTGATGAGCTCGTTAACCATGGTGCTAGCCGTCACTTCCATCCAGCGTGCAGAACTTGATCGCTGCAAGTTGTGGCTGCTTACCACTGCGGCACTTGGCTCTATTTTCATTGCCGGCCAGGTGTACGAATTCACCAGTTTCTATCGCGAGGGTTTGGGCTTTACCACCAACATCTCGTCCTCAGCTTTCTACACCCTTACCGGCTTTCATGGGGTGCACGTCTCGCTTGGGATTGTGATGCTCGTGACTATGTGGGTACTTGTTTCGGGAGGGCAGATAGGTCCCGAGCGCGCAGAAACTATTGAGATAATTGGCTTGTACTGGCACTTCGTTGACATCGTGTGGATTGTTATCTTCGCGGTCGTCTACCTGATTCCTTAGGACAAATGGTCATATGAATACAGCTGCTGTTTCAGAAGAAGAGACACACCAGGAACATCATGACCATGGATTGAGTGATGTCGGCTATATCAAAGTTGCTCTGCTTCTTGCCGTACTCACGGCGGTTGAGGTCGCCACATATTTCTGGGACTTCGGTGTGTTGGAAGTCCCATCATTGTTGATCCTTATGGTGGTCAAGTTTCAAATAGTTGTTTCCTACTTCATGCACCTCAAGTTCGACAGCAAGGTGTTTAGCTACCTGTTCATCACTGGTGTCATTCTTGCAATGTTGGTTTTTGCCGCAATGGGAACGTCCATGGTTTTTTGGCAAAATCCCTCCGGATGCGATATCAGCGCCTTCTGTTAAGGGATCTGACGGCTCCTAGCCAATATCGGATCTCTGCAGAGCCATATACCCGCTACCTTCAACTGTTGTGATTGACCTTCGACGTCTAAGAGAAGAATCCGCCTATAGAACCGGAGCGGAAAAAAAAGGTGCAGAACCATCACTTATCGACGCGACTTTGGAGGCAGATGAACGCCGACGAACTGCGATGCATGATGCTGAAGAAGCTCGAGCCGCTCAGAATGCAGCTTCAAAAGAAATTGGTCAAGCTGAACCGAGTGAGCGGGAATCGAAAATAGCTGAAGCGAGCAGGCTGAAGGCCGAACTCGAAAAGCTCGAGGAAGTAGAAGCTGCGGCTGTGGAAGAAATGCGAGAGCTAGCTCTTCAGATTCCCAATCCAGCGCACGAATCAGTCCCTGTCGGAGGTGAAGCTGATTTCATCACTGAGAAGGAGGTAGGGGAGCAGACGCCACCGAGATTGCATGACCACGCGGAACTGGGTGAACTACTCGGGCTAGTTGATAGCGAAAGGGCTGGCAGGAATAGTGGAAGCAGGTTCGCATACCTGATGGGCCCCGCTGTACGGCTTGAATTTGCACTCGTTCAATTTGCTTTCGACATCCTCGAAGAGCACAGCTTTGTGCCAGTAGTTCCTCCAGTATTAGTGCGTGAAGAGATGATGATCGACGCTGGATTTTTCCCGACCGACAGGCATCAGGTCTATGAAATAGCTGGGGATGACCTTTTTCTTATAGGGACTTCTGAAGTAGCGCTAGCAGGCCTACACAGAGGTGAACGCCTTGAAAGAGATTCCCTGCCGGTCCGCTACGCCGGATTTTCTTCATGTTTTCGTCGAGAAGCAGGGACTTACGGCAAAGACACAAGAGGCATCTTCCGCGTCCACCAATTCGACAAAGTAGAAATGTTTTCGTTTTGCGACCCTGAGGTGAGTTGGGACGAACTCGAAATCCTTCGCTCTATCCAAGAACAGATTGTGTCTTCCCTCGAATTGCCGTACAGAGTTATCAACGTTGCCTCAGGAGACCTGGGCGCGGCCGCAGCAAAGAAATACGACCTTGAAGTATGGCTGCCGTCGGAAGGTACGTACCGCGAAGTCACATCCTGTTCAAACTACACCGACTACTCCGCACGACGAATGGGCAGTCGTTATAAAGACGATCAAGGAACAGGGTTACTGCACACATTGAATGGGACCGCGTGCGCGATTTCTAGAACGCTCGTGTTTCTTATGGAAAATAGACAACAGAGCGATGGGTCGATAACAGTTCCCGATGCGCTCCGTCCCTATGTTGGTTTCGAGTCGATACCTGGCCCGAAATAGTCATAAACACCAGTGGACTCCAATCCAAGCGGCACCTACCCCCGCGACGAGGGTGCCTCCAAGGTAAATAGCCGCCCGGAATCGTGAGATACAGCTAAGGCTGTGGACTTCTCGCGCCACTCCTGAGATCGTCGTCATTGCGCCGACGCCGGCTGTACCGAGCACCGTGGGCAGCAAACCATCGAGACCTGACATAAGGCCGAGTCCGAAAGCGCCAACCAAATTGAGGATCAGTGTTCCGAACTTCCCCCACTGAGCGGTAGCTTTCCAGCGAAGTACGGCACCAAGACCTGCGAAGCTAGCAAACAAGACAATGATCATCTTGCGTTCCCGAATAAACGACCGAGATCAAAGCTAACCCCACAACTGACCAGCGTCGCCATCCCCCAGAGAACCACAAATGTCCATCGTTGTTCTTCTAGGCCGACGCCGAGCAATACCGCCAGGCCCGCAAAACTTGTTAATGATCCACATAAGCCAGCTGTTAACCAAGCTTGGTCCCAACGTGACTGACGCGAACTTGACACCCAACCGATGAGAGCACACCCGATGATGTTTGCTACCAGTAGGCCACATGAATCACCGATCAAGGAACTAAAGGCCCAACGAGAACCCGCTCCTACAATCGCAGCGGCCACTACGGCAGCTATAGATCGTGTTGCCATGGCATAGTGCCTAGTAGAGAAGCGGGGTTCAAGCGGTGATGCCGGAACCAAACTCATTAAAACAGATCCGAGAGCTCCTGATGAGCGAGGGACTACTGGAATCCGACGCGCCCGATGACCCTATGGATCTGCTCAATTCTTGGATCAGCTATGCGCAAGAACTTAAGTTCCATAACGCGAATGCGATGACGGTATCAACTGTCAATCAACAGATGGAACCCTCGTCGCGCAACGTCTTGATTCGGGGCCAAATTGATGGCGGCCTTGTCTTTTACACGAATTACGAGAGTGCAAAAGCTACGGACCTAGAAAACAACAATAAAGCAGCAGCCCTTATTGGCTGGCTGGAATTGGAGCGCCAAATAAGAGTCAGCGGCCATATTGAAAAAACAAGTGCCAAAGTGAGTGATGAATATTTTTCCGCGCGGGAACGCGGATCACAAATTTCGGCGGTCATCTCGAAACAGAGCAGAGTGGTTAGTGGCCGAGATGAGTTAGTACGAGCGTGGGACCAATTAGACCTAGAACTAGGTAACGAACTTCCGCGTCGTCCTAACTATTGGGGCGGATACATACTTTTCGCGAACGCAATCGAATTTTGGCAAGGGCGACCCCACCGCCTACATGACCGGCTTCTCTATCAAAGAAGTGAAACCGGCTGGAGCATGAGCAGAGTGGCCCCCTGAGATCTAGGGCTTTTCATAACGATCCACCCAATCCCGAGCAGCAGTTGCTAATCCGTTTATCAAGGCTTCATGGTGAGGTACTCGTCCAGGGCCCTTGAACCCAGTCCACATCGGGCTCTTGCCGCGGATACGAGGGGGCAGTTCCACCTGTACGCCACCGCCACGAGGAAGGTTTACGGGATTTTTTGGGTGTTGACCGCGTAGCCCAACCGGCATGGAAGAAATATCGTGAAGAATCTCGTAATGCGGTAATTGGGCGATTAAGCGGCAGGCAACGAATTCAGCCAAATCTCGATTTCGCCCGCCCAGCAGAACGGAGCGGAGCAAGTCGGGCCGTCCGAAGCCATGAATCGCTACAACCACGTCAACATGGTTGACAAAGAGGTCTAAATTTTTTGACTCCGCAGGATTCACGAGACGAGAGGGGATATGCCACTGATCATTAGGTCCTTGCAACACTCCGTAATAAGAAGCCCCGGATCTTTCTGCAGCGGCGCTCGCAATGTCGTCGGTAACTTCCTCCAGCCATCCCCCGTGGAAGGCCATGAAGCCGAAACGTGAACCTAGGTGCAGTACCTCACTTACCCCTGGTTGAGAAAGCAGAGCTTCGAACGGCCGGTCTTCGTCCAAGAGATCATGGTGCCCAAGATGTAATGCCACTACTTGGCCCCCTCAGCCGATTTGTTTGATGAAGTCGGGTTTGACTGCAGCAACCACACCAGTAACCCAAGCGCGACGACCACACTAAGCAAAACACCGGTCCGGACACCCCCAACGTCGCTGACTGCGTTACTCAGATTTGAACTCCACCCCTCAACCAACGCAACAAACCAAGTAGACGGACTGCCTGTCCGCTCGAGTACCCAATAGATCACTAGGTAAGCCCCAGCTACCACCATCAGAATCCCGGCACCTCGGTCCACGTAACGGACTACGGATCGGAGCTTTTCAAGGAAAGTAGAGCGAGCAAGAGCCAAACTAACGGTGAGAGCCAACAGAGTTACCGACATACCACCTGCGTAAAAAATAAATGCTGTCAGACCTGACCTAAATCCAGTAACCGAAGTTGAAACAACAACAATAAAAGTTGGCAACCCACAAGAGATAGATGCCACTGCGTAAGAGACCCCGAACGCCACCAGACTCCGAAGATTTCTCTCTCTGGTCCCAGCATCAAACCTAGGTAGAGCAATATCTATTCGTCTGCCAGTAGTTACCAAGCAGCCAAGAGCGATCAGTGCCAATCCGACGCAGATAGCTACCCAAGGGACGATTTCTCGGATAGCCGTGAAACCCAAAGAAATTAATAATCCCGCGCTACCAAAGACAATCAAGAAGCCCGACGAAACAACCGTCCCGGTGACTAAGGCTCTCGCAATACTTGTCCCAATATTTGGGCTTGAGTTCGCTTCTATCCCTAAGAAGTACGAAATATAGGCGGGCAACATGGCGAACCCGCAAGGGTTAATCGTGGCGACTATCCCTGCCGTAAAAGCGAATGCCAAATTTATGTCACTCATCGCCAAACAGCTCTTCTACCCAGACAACGAGACCAGAGTAATCAAGTACTCCGCTGTGGCTCTCAAGAAGATCGCCCTCTTTCGAAATAAAAACGGTGGTCGGCATGGCGAACCCACCGAACTCTTCAAGAAGGTCATGTTCATCCAGGCCGACTGAATAGGTGATGCCAGTTGAATCAACGATTTCTTGAGCAGGGCGGGCACCTTCAACCGCGAGACCTAGGATATTGAGCTGGTCGCCGTGGCTCCCATGAAGTCGTTCGAAATCAGGCATTTCCTTGACGCAGGGGGTACACCAGGATGCGAAGAAGTTAACGATCAGAGGACGACCCGCAAATATAGAAAGAGACCTCTCATCTCCGCCGAAGGTAGAGAATTCAAGAAGGTACAGAGGCTCGTTAGTTCCTCCGCGAAGATCGCCAAGATTTGAATTCACGTTGTATGACCGACCGCCTGCACCTGACAATAAGAAGATCGATGCACCCACCAAGTACAGACACAAGAAACCTATTAGTGGTCGTCTCCAAGAAGGGGCCATGTTGCTCTCGAGCGTCGGATTGAGGGACTTCTATGGGCCACGGTACCTCTTGAACACGTCAGAGCCCCCGGGTAGTTAACCCGGGGGCTCCTCGACCCGACCGGTTCTTGCGGCTTGCTGTTGGGCGGCCATTTCGGAAGCCCTCAGCGGTTACGCGCCGGTGGTCTGTCAAAGGAGAAGCCGGGGGGCAACAACTCCTCTATCGATTAAGCAGGAATCAATTCCGGAGGGACCGGAACTTCGTTGATAGCAACAACTGGACGAGGTTCTTTGGGTGGACGTCCCCGACCACGCTTACCCACCATGATCCGTCCGTTCTCGATCAATTCGCCGCCCCAGATACCCCATAACTCCTGACGGCTAAGGGCAGCATTAAGGCATTCGGTGGAGACAGGACATTTAGCACACATCGCCTTTGCTCGCGCTTGATGATTGGTGTTGTCCGAAAAGAACAAATGGGTCAAGGTGCCGTTGTTGTCGTTGCAGCGACCAGCAACATTCCATTCGTCTTCGGTTTCAATGAGGAGCTCAAGCATTGGATTCTCCGTTGTTCTTTCTGTTGACTGATTAAGGACTCTTTGGTTTGGGGGATAAAAGCAATAAGGCCGCCGGTAAACCGGCGGCCTTTCAGTGGATTCTTTGATGTGCTTTTGCAGCTACACCTGCTCCTCCGAAGGCCGCCATGCCTGATGCTTAATCCCGGTGAAATAAGTAGCCGGACGCATCGAAGCAAAGCCGTTATTGAATTTTGTTGACACGCGCGAGTTGGACGCGACGGAATGACAAAGCGCGCGCTTCACCGTGTATGGAGCACACGGCCAACTTGGGGATAAATAATTACGCATGATCTTCAAACAATTCTTGCCTAAGAGGATTACTAAATAAAGGCCATCACAAATGCCAAGGTCGGGTCAAACGAATAAAAACGACCAAGCATTAACGATGCAAATCATGAGGGTAGCTTGCCTGAGGCACGCTTCCACTTATGAGGAATCTTTCGGCTGCTAAGACTTACTTGAATGAATATTCCAGTACGCCGTCAGAAGCTCGAGCCGCATCAGTTTCGCCAACCTGCCGTAGGTGTTCAAGATGGGCAAATGTTTCCGACTCAGCCATTGGACCCCAAGAACGTTGTTGGAAAAGTTCCTTCATGTACTTCTGAACGGAAGCCCGACCCAACTTGTCGGAAGCCTCGCGAAGCAAGTCGAGACGCTCCTGATGATGACGTTTGATGTCTTCTACGCGTTGCGGAAGGTTTGTAAATGGCTGGCCATGCGCGGGTAGACCCAATTTGACACCCTCGAAGGCCGCGACGCGATCGAGACTTTCAAAAAAATCCTTCAAGGGGTCAGCTGCTGGACCGAAACCAGAGATGTGGGGTGTAATGGTGGGTAAGACGTGGTCTCCGCAAAGCATTAGGCCCGTCTCGGGGTCGTATAGGCATAGATGATCAGTGGTATGTCCAGGAGTGTGGACAGCTACAAATTCACGCCGGGCGAGGTTGATGCGGTCCGCATCCTCAATCCGTTTTGTTGGTTTTGGAGTTGAGAACCAAGCCCCACCCCAACCTTTTCTCATCATCGCGTAACCAAGTTGACGGTGCCACGGCATCTTGTAGCGCTCGCCGCCCCAAGGGGTAGGCCCTCTCGGACCGGTCTCAAGACCGGCAAAGAGGGGATCGTCGCGAAGTTGAGCGTTATCGTCAGCAGAAGAAACATTTTGTAGCGGCTCGTCATCTTCCTCATCCAAGTTCCACCACATTCGAAAATTCTTATGTGTGATGACTTCACAGCCATACTTCTCGTGAAAGTGCCCCGCGGCACCAAAATGGTCCGGATGGCTGTGAGTAACGACTATCGAATGGACTCGCTCGGGAGGGATTTCTGCCTGTTGGAGGCCTCTCATGAGAGCCTTCCAGTTGGTAGGGCCCGGTAACCCTGGATCAACTAGCGCGGCACCACGTTCGTCGTCGAGTATGTAGCAGTTGACGTGTCCTAGGCCCGGCATAGACATTGGCAATTGGAGTCGTCGAATGTTTGGAGCTAACTCAATTATCGCGTCATCAGGGGGACGTTGTTCTTCACGCATGGGGCGATCCATTAGGGAGATCTTATCGGCTTATCTAATTTGAATTCGATTTCTCACTAAGGTTGAAAAGATGTTCTCGGTAATGCTGTAACTCGGCAATACTTTCCCGGATATCGTCAAGCGCCCTATGTGAAGTTTCTTTCTTCGGCACCCCTTTTAGGACGGCAGGATTCCATCGTCGGGCGAGTTCCTTTGCGGTTGAAACATCAATGGATCTGTAATGCAGAAAGTTTTCGATGTCAGGCATGTAGACGTCTAAGAACCTTCGGTCGGTTCCGAT
Source organism: Actinomycetota bacterium (assembly GCA_036163555.1). Taxonomy (GTDB): domain Bacteria; phylum Actinomycetota; class Acidimicrobiia; order Acidimicrobiales; family Poriferisodalaceae; genus MedAcidi-G3. Next base: position 1,689 of record JAYZKK010000118.1, on the reverse strand, counting down.
CGAGTTTCCACACAATGGCACCGATCTAGGTTTCTCCACATGTTCCATGATGAAGTCGAGTGTTTTTTGAGAGGCCTCTTTCAAACTTGTCGAAGACGTACGTATCTGATCAAGAAGTCCTGATTTTGTGTGCATGTCTCTCACAAATTCGTCCATTTCTGCCAGCTCGGATTCATCTGCATGGATAACTAAATCTGGTCCTTCAGCCACGGTCTCCAAATGGTCATCAGTGATGATGGTCGCAATTTCGACGATGACGTGACGCGCAGGCTCTAGCCCAGTCATTTCAAGGTCCATCCAAACAAGCATGCGATCATGCTAGGCGGACTACGACCTCTACATGGGGTGCCTGCAGCATCGTCCAAGTGTGCCTAAAGTCAGGGTGTGGTTGTTATCCCAGTTCAACGTCTCAATTCTGATCTTCCGCTGCCGAATTATGCGAAACCAGGTGATGCCGGCGCGGATCTCATAGCTAATGAAGAAGTGACCCTCGCCCCTGGGGGAGGACGAGCGCTAGTAGGCACCGGCATCGCTGTTGCTATTCCTTCTGGCTATGCAGGTTTTGTTCAGCCACGTAGCGGGTTAGCTCTGCGGCATGGGATTACGTGTCTTAACACACCGGGATTGATCGATAGTGGGTATCGAGACGAGCTTAAAGTTCTATTGGTCAATACTGATCCGAGTGAGCCCTATGAAGTTCATCGAGGGGATCGAATTGCTCAATTGGTGATCCAAAAAGTTGAAGAGGTCGCTTGGGAAGAGTCAGACGAACTTGATGACACTGAAAGAGGCTTAGGAGGGTTTGGCCACTCCGGGCGTTAACTCTGAGTGAGGGTGTCCCACCCCTTTGTGAAACTAGTCACATGGAGACGCCGACATTATTCGAGCAAGAAACACTGAATGAGAACGCGATCAGTGATCTAAGCCGACTCAAAGTCCAAACGCGAATCCGTGAAATGAATGACGAACGCATGAGTCGACAAAGCCATATGGAAACATCAGCTCGACGGCATGCTGCAATTGCTCGGTTACGCCGCCGACGACATGAAGCTGACGAAGTTGATCATGAATATTGGTTAAGGCGTCGTAATAACATCCGTCTCGTCCCGTGAGTAACTAACGCCGTAAAGTTGAAGGCATATGACACCAGCGATCCGTATTGCGGAAGCTGCTGGAATTGCAATCGGTGTTCACCACTACGAACACGATCCAAGCAACCAGCAGTATGGACTTGAGGCCGCTGAAGCATTAGGCGTGCCGGTTGATTCCGTTTTCAAAACGCTCGTCATCGACCTAGGAAGCTCACACGAAAATTACTCCGCAATAGCTGTGATCCCGGTTTCCAAAACCCTCAACCTCAAGGCCGCGGCCGCGGCTCTCGATCACAAGAACGCAACCATGACAAAATTAGATAAGGCAGAACGGATAACCGGATATGTCCGCGGCGGCATTAGTCCATTGGGAACCCGAACCACTCTCGATACGGTCATAGACCTTTCGTCTTCGAAGATTGGACTCCTGTACTGCAGCGGCGGCAGACGCGGCCTTGATATCTCCATCCGGCTACAAGACTTAGTTCAATTAACCAATGCCAGACTGGCATCTATAGCGAGATAAACGTAGGCCGCCCGGGTCTCGAACCCGGCACCTTGGGATTAAAAGTCCCCTGCTCTACCCGATGAGCTAGCG
>JAYZKK010000117.1:0-5537 GCA_036163555.1 Actinomycetota bacterium | reverse complement strand
TGCCAAAATGCTTCTAGCCCAGTGCCAGCGCAGGAAACGACCCCTAGGCCGACGATGGCTACCCTGCGCCTTTCACTCACAGTTTCGACTCAACCAAAGCCACAGCGTCGCCAACAGTGGCAACATCGGACAGTTCTTCTTCCTCGACGGTAATGTCGAACTCTTCTTCAAGAGCCATTACCAACTCGACTAAATCTAGGCTGTCTGCGTCAAGATCATCGGCAAAGCTTGCTTCGGTGGTTACAGCGGACGCATCCACTGCAAGCACCTCCACGGCACAGTTTTTGAATCGCTCGAAGTTGTCACTCATTGAGGTGTTCCTTGTGTCATTGGACAATGCGAAGTGTAGATGGTTTGGGTCAATGCCCCATGCCAAGTCCACCATCAATCGGGATTACAGCACCCGTTATGTAGGCAGCGGATTCGGAGGCGAGAAAGGCGACAGTTTGAGCTATTTCATCGGGTTGAGCAACTCGCCCCAAAGGGACTTGCTCTGTAATCGCGGACTGTTGCTCTTCGGTTAAAGAAGCGAACATTTCTGTTGCTACAGGACCAGGTGAAACGATATTTGCGGTGATGTTGCGTGAACCGAGTTCCCGGGCCATCGATCTCGCCATCCCTATTAGGCCAGCCTTACTGGCGGCATAGTTGACTTGGCCGGCAGAACCCAAGAGCCCAACTACCGAAGAAACGAAAATTAGGCGGCCCCAGCGAGCCCTGAGCATAGTTCTGGTAGCTCTGCGGGCCATCCGATAGGAGCCGGTGAGGTTGGTCTCTATCACTTCAGAAAAATCTTCATCGGACATTCGGAGAAGTAGTTGGTCACGGGTTATGCCAGCGTTGGCGACAAGAACTTCGACTGAACCGAGTTCAGTTTCGATTGTTTCAAATGCGGTTTCGATGGCAGACGGATCGGTTTGATCGCAGGGAACCGACAGGATTCGATCGTCGACTGATCCAGGGTTGCGGGCGGTTATAGCAACGCGGTGGCCTAGTTCTGCAAATAGTTGTGCCGAAGCGAGTCCAATACCCCTATTGCCACCCGTTACGAGCACCGTTCTGGGCGCACTCATATGCCATCCCATGTGATGACAGCGGCGGCTGAAGTCATACCAGCTCCAAATCCAACTAGGAGAAGGTTGTCGCCTTTATTGACTCGGCCCTGTGTCCAGGCGTCTTCAAGTGCCAACGGTATCGAAGCAGACGAAGTATTGCCTGTCCTGTGGATTACCATGGAGGCCTTCTCGTAAGGAATTCCTAAACGCTTGCATGATGCTTCAACGATTCGAACATTGGCCTGATGAGGAATCACGAGATCTATTGCGTCGGGAGATAGGTTCGCCATTTCAAGTGATTTCCTGGCCGCATTTTCCATTGCCAGTACTGCATTCTTGAAAATTGCTTGGCCTGCCATTTGGATCTTGTCGTCGAAGTCACAAAACAACGCCTCTTCAAGGGCACCATTGCTATCAACATGCCAGCCGTGCAGGTCTCCTGGTCCGTCAGTTTTCTCGATAATGGCGGCGCCTGCGCCATCAGCGAACAGAATGCAGGTACTCCGGTCCGTCCAGTCGGTTAGCCGCGAAAGGGTTTCGGCGCCGATCACCAGGATCCGGCTATGCCCCATTTGGATGAAACCATGAGCGGCGATCAGGCCGTACACGAACCCCGAACAGGCAGCATTTAAGTCCATTGCTCCGCAACGCAGTCCCAGTAGCTCTTGGACTGTCGAGGCGGTAGCTGGTACTTGCCGATCGGGGCTAGTGGTGGCGAGGATGAGTAAGTCGATAGATGCGGGGTCGACACCTGAACGTTCAATTGCCATTTGTGCTGCTTCCGCAGCTAGGCCAGACGTGGTGCCGCCGATACGTCGTTCGTGAATTCCTGAACGTTCAACAATCCACTGGTGACTCGTGTCGACCATCTGTTCTAGATCATGGTTAGTCACTACGTTGTCTGGAAGTGCTGTGCCAACGGACAGCATACGAGCGCCGGCTATGGCTGTTGAAGTCATCGGCGGTTTCCTACCTCGTCCGTAGCCATGCAATTGGTTGCCTGGCTGTAACACGTTCGCTCTCTAAAGCCATGAACTCCATGAGAAGTCCGGCAAAAGGTGATCGTACTTCCTCTTCAGCGACCCATCCGACCACATCACCGACGTTAATCGGCTGGTCGCCGCTGATTCCTTGTTTTGGAACGAACACCCCAGCACAGGGGCTCACAACCAAGCGTTCAGTTACGTAAAGATGTTCTCCGGCTCCACCACTACCTTGACTAGAAGAGTCCAAATCGGTAACGGCAGCCAATAAAGCGTCCACGTCTTCTGGTGTTGCGACTGACAACGTGCTCACTTCTTTTAATGTGCGTTTGGCCATACCAGTGAGAACTGTTCCCGGGCCTAGCTCAACGAAGGTTGAACAGCCCAATTCCTGCAGTGCATAAAGACTTTGTCTCCATTGAACGGGACTACAGAGCTGGCTTGCTAGGAGCTGTGGCCATTCGTCAGCGTCATCTCTAGCAACTGCATCGACATTGGCGACTACCGGTATGGCTGGCGCTCGCACTTCGACCTCGGCGAGCGCTTTACGCAAGCGATCTCTCGCTGGTGCCATAAACGGCGTATGAAACGCTCCGCCCACTGGCAGTCCCATAGCTCTTTTCGCACCCAACTCTTTGGCCTTTTCGCTGGCATCTTCCACTGCTGTCGGGGACCCTGCTATCACGATCTGACCAGGAGCGTTGTAGTTCGCTACCCAAACATCACCATCTACTCTGGCGCAGGCAGTTACCACGAGATCGTCATCTAAGCCGAGTATCGCGGCCATGGCGCCGTGCTGTTCGTCGGCGGCTACTTGCATGGCTTCTCCACGTTCCGCGACTAACCGGACGGCGTCTTCAAAGGAGAGAGCACCACTTGCGCAAAGAGCGCTGTACTCACCCAGTGAGTGGCCGGCTGCAAGGTTGGGGGCGACACCGGTGCGCTCAACGGCATCCAAAACCACCATGCTGAGAACGAAGGTTGTTAATTGGCTGTTGCGTGTCTGTTTTAATTCGTCAGCATCAGCCTTAAGCAGGAGCTGACCAACGTCACGTCCACATGCCGTAGATGCCTCGTCGACCAGTTCCCAACTTTCATGCTCAACCCACTCCGAACCCATTGAGGGCTTCTGTGAGCCTTGACCAGGAAATGTGAATGCCAGCACGCAGCCTCCCTATGCGGTCACCTTCTTGTGGGTTGGACCGCATTGTGGTCCGAAAGGTTTCACATGGTCATGCGAAACTTATGGACCATGGCTGAAGGTAGAGGGTACGGGAAACATTGATCGCTAGGTGGGAATGAGGACAATATGGGCCAACAACCTCTAAAAATACCCGTTTTGACCGGTAACCTCAGCGATTGCCGCCCGGGTGGTGGAATGGCAGACACGGAGGATTCAAAATCCTCTGCCCTCACGGGCGTGCGGGTTCAAATCCCGCTCCGGGCACCAGATCCTTTGAGTCAGAGCCCTGCAAGGCTCGTACCGTTGCATCTAGCGTGTGATTATGGCGGTTGATCCTTATTCTTCGTGGACTGATAATGAGCTCGCATCACTGGCTCACGGTTTTCGGGACGACCTTTACCAGGGGCAAGTGGCTCTAGTAACTGGGGGAGCTGGAGGCATTGGTAGAGCGATTTGCATGCTGCTAGGGCGTTTAGGTGCTCGAATCGTGACGTGCGGCCGAGATGAACACAAGTTGGAACAGTTGCGAGAATCCTTGGAAACTCACAGCATCGATGTTCTTACGGCCCAAGCAAATGTTCGTGACCCCGAACAGGTAGCTGGCCTTTTTGAAAAGATCTGGGAAAAGTCCGACAGATTGGACCTAGTTGTTAACAATGCGGGTGGCCAATTCGCGGCACCAGCAAGTGAGATTTCGGCGAAGGGGTGGGCTGCTGTAGTTGAGACGAACTTGTATGGACCCTGGTATGTCATGCAAAAAGCAGCACAAACATGGGTCGAGCGAGGGCTTGCGGGTTCGATTGTGAACATCGGGACAATCACCGGCCGCGCTTCGGTGGGTATTCCTCACACGGCTGCTGCGCGAGCCGGCGCGGAGGGCCTTTCAGCTTCGTTAAGTGTGGAATGGGCACCCCACCAAATACGAATTAACACAGTTGCAGTTGGTGTTGTGCGCAGCCCAGGTTTAGTGAACTACCCCGACGAAGCTCGTTCCTCCTTCGATCACAATCCACAACGGCGATTAGGCGATGTCCAAGATGTTGCTCAGGCTGTAGCATTTCTCGGTTCTCCTGCCATGGCTTCGTTCGTGACAGGTGAAACATTTCATGTAGCAGGAGGAGAGCAGGTGTGGGGAGAATATTGGGCTCTCGGGAAACCTGACTACTTTCGTGTTGGGGACACACCAGAATCGCAATAGTTGAGGAAATCGAAAAATGAGCAATCGGATAGACACCACGCGTTTACAGGAGATAGCGAGGGCCTATACAGCGTCAGCAGTTTTGTATGCCGCCCTTGATGTAGGGCTGTTCACCCAGGTGAGCGGCGGATGTAGGACAGAAGAAGCTCTAGTGGCTGCAACCGGCCTGCGACCCATTGATGTCGACAGGCTTGTTTCTTGCGCTCTGAGCCTTGAACTTCTCGATTGGGATGGCAATGAACTTTGTAATGCGCCCGACGTTGAGGCGTATCTGGTTGAAGGGAAGGAACGATACGCAGGCCCTTGGATGATGTTCACCCGACCCGATGTGTCGGGTTGGTTCCAGATGACAGAAAAGATGCGGGAACCAGACTCAACCAAACTCGGCATGTATGACGAATTAACCGTTGAGTCAGCGCGCAAATATCATCAAGCGACTTCAAGTATTGGATTCGGCGCTGCTAGGCGGTTTGTGAGAACGGTTGATTTGTCTAACCGTAAGCACCTACTTGACCTGGGTGGTGGGTCAGGTGCCTACAGCATCACCTCGGTAGAACAGTTCGAGGGGCTCAAGGCAACAGTGTTGGATTTACCGCCCGTTGTTGTAGCGACTCAGGAATACATCAATGATGCCGGCGTTGAGGATCGTGTTTCAACGGTAGGTGCTGATTTCACTGAAGGGGAGTTTCCGTCGCCGGTGGATGTAGTTGTGATGGCTAGCAATATGCCTATTTACGACGCTGAGGTCATTGGAGATGTCGTAGCTAGGGCTTTCCGTGCTCTGGAAGCAGGGGGTGAGATGCATCTCATTGGAGAGATGCTTGCTGACGATCGTAAGAGCCCAGTCGACGCAGCCATGTGGGGTATGAATGAATTGATTTGCGGGAGCCAAGGACGGGCCCACACTCGCGCTGAATGTGAGAACTATTTCCGATCAGCAGGATTTGTGGATGTGGAAGTTACTGATTTTGTGCCAGGCATCCTTGCCAGGTGTGTTGGAAAGAAGCCCTAAAGCCTCGATGTAGGAAACGCAGGCTTTGTCAGCTAGGTTTTCTGCCCCATGTCAATTCGGACTGTAGAGCGGCAACTCCGCCGAACGAGTGAGCAAATAGCTAATT
>JAYZKK010000116.1:0-4836 GCA_036163555.1 Actinomycetota bacterium | reverse complement strand
CGCTCTCTAGCAGCATGGACCCTCTAGCGCTCACGTCGTCATTTCCTCCAGGTGCTACTCACGAAAGGGGGTTCGCGAGTTTTTAAGCCACTGCTGACTCTACAAATATCAGCGGCGAGAAACTGCTCGAACGCCGAGTCGATAAGTCCAAGGACCGCTTCGACCGGGTTGGCGTGCTAACAGCGATACGACAGGTTACGGTCGGTCACATGTCCGAGCAAGAGATTCTTTTTATCGGCTGTGCCCCGTTCAATAAACACCGCGATCAGGACTGAGAAATGCTGCCCCGCCCAGCCGTCTACGCGCATCGAGGGGCATCTCGACAGGAAACAGAAAATACCGTTCAGGCCTTCGCATTGGCCGCTGAAATGGGAGTCGACGGAGTTGAGCTTGATGTATGGAGGAGCCGCGATGGGGAGCTAATAGTTCACCACGACCCTGATATCAAGGGACTTTCGATAGAACGAACAACGGCCAGCCAATTACCAGATTATGTTCCCACTCTTTCGGCTGCGCTGGACGTGTGTAGGGGTTTGAGAGTCAACATTGAAATAAAGGGCATTGAAGATCAACCGTCGGTAGCCCTCGGCACGGCTGAGGCTCTAATCGATATGTTGCGATCGCGATCAGAACCATCAGATCGCTGGATAATTTCGTCTTTCGATCATGGTGCTTTAGATCAGGTTCGAGACAAAGCTCCGGAGTTCCGGACGGGGTTACTGTTTTGGAGACAACCATGGCTACCTGTGTTGCTTCACGCCGTTGAACGCGGACATTATGCGCTCCATCCCCACGAGATTTTGGTTGATGAAGCCCTGAGGGAGGCGACACTGAAAGCAGCTATCGGGTTGAATGTGTGGACAGTCAATGATCCAGTTCGGGTATCTGAACTGGTGGACCTTGGTATTGACGGTTTGATAACTGACGTTCCTGATGAGGTGCTGCAAATACTTGAGTTCGGAAGTTAGTCAACATTCACGATTCGACTGGCTTAACTAGACGAAGTTCTTGAGGACACCACTTGAAGTTCAGTTCCTTGACGCGCCCCAGATAGTCACCATCTAACTGATACGGGAATGGTTTGTACCCGGTCACGGAGAGCTCGTCTATGTCATTGGCGATGTGAAGGTCGTCACTGTTTTCAAGGGGGTTCCCCTGAAAAAGATCTTTAAGCAACCTGACCATCGTCTCAAATGACATGGTTCGAAGAGCGACGACGCTCAGGCCACTGTTTAGGGTGGCCGACGGTGTCAAAGACAACGGACGGCTTCCTAAATATGTGTATGGGTCTGTGTTGAGCACGATCGTGAAATAGCTGTCATCAACCCCACCGAGGGCGTGTCGCACTTTCATCCTTGGTGTTGAGTGATCGTAGTGACGGAACCAGGTATCGACACCGGCCCATAGGAACAATGGATGCCCGGCGTAACGTTTCAGCGCAGATCGACGCTCAACCTGCTGAACAACAGCCGCATCGAAACCATTGCCGCAGTGAAAGAGAAAATGCCGACCAGCGACCTCCCCAAGACCTATCGGCTCGATCGAGTTCTTAGATATCGCAGTGATAATCTGCTTCGTTGCCTCTAAGGGGTCGTCAGCCAATCCGATAGTTCTCGCGAAAACATTGGTGGAACCTCCCGGCAAAGCAGCCAAGGCACATTCGGTTCCAGCCAAACCATTTGCGGCCTCGTTGAGGGTTCCGTCCCCACCCAAGACTGCCACCAGGTCGGTCCCCGTAGCAGCCGCACCCCGCGCCAGCCGAGAGGCATGACCCCGACGGCTGGTCATTGCTAACTCAACGTCATGATGTTCCGCGAGCGCTGCTTGAATCAGCACTCGAGTTCTAGCCGTGACGGATGATGCCGATCCGTTAACGAGAAGCAATATCCGCACCTATCTAGTGTCGCCGATTTTTCGGGGAACAGTCGAATTGTGTGTCGAGTTAATGAATGATCGGAAATCTTGCCGAGTGATAAGCCAAATTTTTCTATTTTTGATTTGGATATGAAGAAACCGCGCGGCAGAATCCACGCATGAAGGTCGTAGTCTGCGTCAAACAGATCCCAGACCCTGCGTTGCCGGGCGAGTTGGATCCCTCTACCAATTACCTCAAACGGGATGACAAGTTGATCCTTGATGAGTCTGACTCTTACGGGGTTGAAATGGCCCTCCAGCTTGCAGAGGCGGCTGGTGGTGGTGAAGTGTCGTTGGTGTCGATGGCTCCTAACGGAGAGGTCAGTGGGCTGAGAACAGCACTGGCCATGGGTGCTGAAGATGCGGTCCTGATCAGCGACGACGCTCTAGCTGGCAGTGATGCGCTTGGTACCGCGCGGGTGCTTGGTGCAGCGATATCGAGAATGTCCCCCGACCTGGTCTTAGCTGGAGTCGAGTCATCTGACGGCTACACGGGCACTGTGCCTGAAATGATCGCCGGTGTACTTGAGATGCCATCGATTACTTTTGCCAAACAAATTGAGGTCGACGGGAACACGGTAAAAGTTCAACGTCAAACTGAAGCTGGATACGACGATGTTGAATGCCAAACCCCCGCATTGGTGTCAGTTACCGCAGGTGTTGTCGAACCTCGATACCCATCTTTCAAAGGGATCATGGCGGCAAAAAAGAAGCCGGTCGAAGAGTTGGATTTAGCGGCTCTCGGCATTGATGCTGCTGCGGTCGGGCAAATTGGAGCGCGTCAGGAAACGGTCCGAGTTACCGATGCAGAAGAACGGCAAGCGGGCGAAGTCATCGAAGACGAAGGTGATGCCCACGAAAAGATTGTTGAGTTCCTTGGTGAACTCAAGATTGTTTGAGGAGGTTGCGAATGTCTGTTGAAACCATCCTTGTGTTCGGAGAAGGCGATGAGGGAACCCCCAGTGGGCTAACACTTGAATTGCTCGCAGCGGCACGCGGTCTGGCGACAAATGTAGAAGTATTTGTCGCGGGTGACGGAGCCACTATGGCGGCGGAACTCGGGGCTCACGGAGCTTCGAAGGTATATACAACGGGATCCCTTGACGGAAAACTTATGGGGGTGCACGCAGCGGCAGCCTTGCAGATTCACATGGAGACCAGCTCCGCCGATGCGGTTTTCTTTGGTCAAACACCTGACGGTCGCGATACCGCTGCTCGTCTGTCAGTTCGGATAGATCAACCAGTCGTCACAAATAATGTCGGTGCCTCGGTAGAGGATGGAACTCTGGTTGTCGAAGAACCAGTCTTTGGAGGTACGCAAAACGTTTTTACAGCGTTCAGAAATGAAGGTCCAGCGCTGGCCCTTTTCCGCCCTAAGTCCTTTGAAGCGGAAGCCACTGGCGGCAGTGAGGCAGAGGTCGTAACAGTCGATGCAGTTGACCCTGGTATAGCTGGTTCAGCTGCTGTAACGGGGCGCCATGTCGAAGAACGTTCAGGCCCACAATTGGATGATGCCGAAGTAGTTGTTTCCGGTGGACGTGGCCTTGGTCAACCTGAGGCATATGAAATGGTCGACGAGCTTGCAGGCTTGCTTGGGGCAGCCTCAGGCGCATCGCGAGCAATTGTCGATGCGGGATGGGTGCCATACTCCAAACAAGTTGGGCAGACCGGCAAGGTAGTCAAGCCAAACGTCTATGTGGCGTGTGGAATTTCAGGTGCTACCCAACATCTAGTTGGTATGAAGGGATCGAAACACATCATTGCTATTAACAAGGACCCTGAGGCACCGATTTTCGGTGTTGCTGATCTGGGCATTGTTGGTGATGTCCACAAAGTAATCCCCGCTCTTATTGAGTCGCTGAAATCTCGGTAACGTTCTCCCCGTAACGGAGATGGATAGACAACCCAGCGAGAAGTCAAATGAGCGGCCAAGGCCAGCGGTAGCCATCGTCTTCAGGGAAGAAGGGTGAGGCTGTTAGCCGTCGAGCTCGTTCGACTAGTGCATCAATCTCATCTTGGTCAAGCCATGAAGAGATTGTGGAAGCAACACCTTCAAGTAGACGACTTATGTCACCCATTATTTCTTCTTCGATGGGCTGGTTCGCGAATTCCCAAATGACTGTTCGCAACTTGAAGTCAGTTGAAAAACATAGGCCATGGTCGATTCCGTAAATAGTTCCCCATTTAGAGAGCAGACAGTGCCCTGCTTTTCTGTCCGTGTTGTTGGCCAGTAGATCAAGTACGCACAGCTTTCGAAGGGTCGGATGGTGCCGTACATCTTTGACCAGAGTGAAGTGATGTTGACTGAAGTCGGCATCAATGAACAACTGAACTGAGCCGGTTCCGTGAGGTCCGACCCGTTCAAGAGTGGGAGGTACTACGCCCCAACCCAGTGCTTCACTTAGTTCGTAAGTCGCAATTTCGCGCCGGTGAAGGCCTCTCGGGAAATCCCACAAGGGTCTTTCACCTTTAATCGGTTTGTAGATGCCATTTACAGCCGTTTCGTTGTCCTCTACCCGCACAAGAAACGTGGCATTTGAGCTGTATGGCATTTGAGCAACCACTTCTATTTGGCCGTGTTGCAGGATATTGCGCGCAACATCTAGATCGATGAAGCTTGTTGAGGGGTGCTTGCCGACGTCGGCGCTGTCTTCATTCACCGATGCGTTTGTGGCCATTCTGTCGACCGAAGTCGCGACCATATTCGATAAGGAACAGTGCATGATCCACAAAGGCTTTTGCTTGCTCAAAACTGATGTGGATATGAGCTTCAGAAGGATCAGTTTCATCTTGGTCGGGCAGTTCCTGAGCTACCACCACTATTTCCCCAGATTCGTCGCTAAGTCCTATCGCTAATGCACCAACTGTCCACACTGCATTTGGAGGTTCAATCATGTCAGCCACTCGCGCCGCGACTACATC
>JAYZKK010000115.1:0-3059 GCA_036163555.1 Actinomycetota bacterium | reverse complement strand
CTAGGCCCAAAAGGGGATCGATAGTGAACACCTCCGCGAATCATTCTCTATCCGCACTTGACTAACGCCAAGGTAGCCTCGTGTCAATGCGTCACGACACCGCCTCTTTCGAACCGGTGCGCGAATGGTCCACGTATCCACCGGTTGAAGAGACAATTCGCAGTGATAGTTCACTGGGTTGGTTGAGACGCATAAGCCCGATTGTGATGACGCACCGCTGGCGGATCATCTGGTCGGTTGTCGCCGCAATAATCGCGATGCTCGCTCAAATCTTGGTACCTCGAGTCGTGGGTCTCGCAGTGGATCGTGCACTCATTGAACGAACCAGCGCCCTTTCTTTCTTTGTCATCATCCTATTGATCCTCGGAGTTGCCCGAGCATCCGCAACTTTTGGTTACCGCTACGGCCTTTATGGCATGGCTTTCAAAGTCGAATACCAGTTGCGAACACTTCTTTTCCAACATCTCGGCCGTTTATCATTTTCCTTTTTTGATCGCGTTCAGAGTGGACAGATAATCAGTCGAGCTAATTCCGACATCAGATCAGTTCAAATGTTCATGGCCTTCGCTCCAATAATGGCGGTTCAATTCTTTAGCTTTGTCATCGCGATCGGCCTGATGGCGGCAATAAGTATTCCTCTTACTGCGGTAACGATGATCGCGTTGCCCGGGGTGTTCGCCATCGGTCAACGCTTACGGAAGATTATGTTCCCACTCTCGTGGGTCGTTCAATCGCGTCAGGCAGAAATAGCAACTGTGGTCGACGAGTCGGTTAACGGAGTCAGGGTGGTGAAGGCGTTTGCAGCTGAACGTCAACAAATTGAGGCACTTGCTAGGGGCGCGGAACGCCTTCGCTGGGCCAACCTGGTGCAACATCGAACTCGAGCGTCTCATACTCCGTTAATAGAAAACCTTCCAAGGATTGCCCTCGCCACTGTGCTCTTAGTGGGGGGGCTTCAAACAATCGACGGCGCTTTAACGGTGGGTGATCTGATCTCGTTCAACTTGTATATCTTGCTTCTTCAGGCGCCTTTTCGGTTTATAGGAATGCTGCTGATATTGGGACAACGGGCAAAAGCTTCGGCGGAACGGATCTACGAAATTCTTGATGAACCTCCAGGTGTCGATGACCGGCCGGGGGCTATTGACTTGATTCCATCCTCCGGAAGCATCTCTTTTTCGGCCGTAGGCTTCGCCTACGGCACTGAGACAGTCGGTGGCACACAGGGCGCTGAAAGTCCGCCAACTGTTTTGGATGGCTTCAACCTTGAAGTGCCTGCCGGCCAAACCATCGCGATCGTTGGTCGCACCGGATCAGGAAAGTCAACGATCGCTCGCCTGTTGATGCGGTTTTATGAGTTACAGACCGGGGCCATTAGCTTGGATGGTCACGACATAACTTCTCTGACCCAGCGAAGTCTCCGAGGAGCGATAAGTCTCGTTCCTGATGAACCCTTCTTATTTTCAACAAGTGTTCATGAAAATATTGCCTACGGTAACCCGGGAGCCACACGTGAGGAAGTTGAGGCTGCGGCACAAGCAGCTCAGGCCCACGAATTCATTCTCGGTCTAGACCATGGTTACGAAACCATCGTTGGAGAAAGGGGCTACGACCTTTCGGGCGGACAGCGTCAAAGAATCTCGTTGGCTCGACTTTTTCTACAAGATTCCAAAGTCATTATTTTGGATGATTCCACTAGTGCGATAGATGTTGAAATCGAAGAGCGCATTCATCATGCATTGAAGGACCTCCTCAAAGCTCGAACCACTATCGTCATCGCTCACCGCTTATCTACGATTGCGCTTGCCGATCGCGTGATCCTCATTGACGGCGGTCGTGTTGTCGCCGACGGAACACATCAGCAACTTCTTGAACGCGAACCTCGTTACGTCGAGACGCTGGCATCAGCGGTAGAGGAGGACGAATCATGGTCATGATGGGTCCACCTGGAGGCGGAGCATTCGGAGGACCGAGCGCAACTCAGTCCAGCGCCAGTGCGGGCTTACCATTCGCTGGCGTTCCATCTGAGATGCAAGATGGTGCATCCGAGATTTTGAAAAGAGAGCCAGTTCATCCCGACCCGGAATTTACTTTTCATCGATTGGCGCACCGAACGTCACGTTTGAATCTCCGCTCTCTTTTTGAGAATCGTCGCATGGCAGCACTTTGGGGGTTGCTTCTTCTCGCCATTGAAACAATTACGGCTCTTATGGGACCGGTATTGACACAACAAGGCATCGACAACGGAGTGATGCAAAAAGATCGAACCTCTTTGTATATGGCCGTCACCTTGTTCGGATTAATCATCGTTGTAAACGGGGCGACCAGCTTTTTGCGGCAACGTTGGAACGGGAAACTCGGCGAAGACATCATGTACGACGTCCGCTTAGAACTATTCAGTCATTTCCAACGCATGGGACTGGATTGGTACACATCGGAGAAGTCTGGGGTGCTTCTAAGCAGAATGACTTCTGATGTTGAAGCGTTGACTCTGCTGGTCAACGAGGGTTTCGTCAACCTGGTAATTCAAGCTCTGACTATTTCAGTCGTGACATTCGTTCTGTTTTCCTACAACCCTGTTCTAGCTGTCCTGTTATTAGTTCTGGTTCTTCCACCATTAGTCGCGATGACGATTTGGTTTCGAGCAGTCAGCGAACGCGGATACGCGGACGTTCGGGATCGAATAGCAGTCCTTCTTGCCGACCTTTCAGAGAACCTCGCAGGGGTTCGGGTTATAGCGGCGCTTAACCGTCGTCGACAAAACGCTGAATCCCACAGAAACGTCGTAGGCGCTTACCTCGACGCCAACTTGTACACCGCTCGTGCTGGAGCAATCTACGGCCCAGTAACTGAAGGTATAGGAATCGCCGCTCAGGCCATCGTCTTGTTAGTAGGTGGCTGGATGGTTGTAGATGGTTCACTTCAAGTAGGTGAGCTCACGGCGTTCGTACTTTTCGTAAATACTTTCTTCGCTCCAATCCAACAAATGGTTCAGCTTTACAACACCTACCAACAGGGGCAGTCCGGACTCAAGAAAATTGGGGACATCCTCGATACTG
>JAYZKK010000114.1:0-6764 GCA_036163555.1 Actinomycetota bacterium | reverse complement strand
GCCCTCCCAACAGTGATAATTGAGGTACCTCTTTCACGCATCAATGCAACTATTTTGCGCCCATGATCAGGACGCAACTTGACATCTGGCCCAAGCAAGATGAGATCGACCCCTGCCATTAAGGCATGGATGACAGCTCCTACTTGATCTCTAGGGTGATCTATAAATGCCCATCTAGAAAACTTGATTCCTAGATCGGAACCTGCCGATGAACCCAACATCGGAAGACCTACAGCTCCTATCCAGCTTCCAGAACGAGACACGGCAATAGTCAAAGCACTAGCAAGACTAAGAGCTGCTGCTCCCGTGATTTCAGTCGTAGACCCCTGCCTTATGCCTCCATCAGTAAATAAACCTGCTAGTTCATCAACTACCGGAAAAGTGCGACGCCGAGCAAGAACTAACGGAGAAGACACCTGATGAATGTCATTCACTAAAGAAATTCCGGAAGATGCATTTTGCATTCCGTAACTTTAACCGAACGTATGTTCGATTAAAACTCTGGCTCGGATTTGCTCTATTTATGTCTCATAATGGGCAAATAAACCGGTGATGATCTCAACGATTCCTTCCGACGTGAATCCCTTGGCGAGATCGACCGTCGCCACGTTCCCATGAACATGAAGGTAATCAACCCCTCCTCGAGCAAACAGTCGAGCAGCAAGAACATCAGCAGGGTCTTCATCACTTAAAGCATCGGCTTCGCTGCGGTAATAGCGATGCCCCATACCTGTTAGCGGACGATTGGTTTCGAACCTAATTGTTCCTGGGCTCGTAGGAGAAATTTTTTCAGCAACTCGGACAGGTTGACCCATGAGTAGGAAGATTAGTCGTGTTACGGGCTAGGTTGAGAATATATTTGCTACTTCTGAACTGCCCTGGAGATCTCCAATGTCTGAGATGACCGAAGAACAATTCACCAATGAGGCCTCTGCCTTCCTAGAGGCCAACATGTCGCGTAAAGCTGAACAGAAAGCTTTTGTTTGGGGAGAAGGCCCGGACAATGCAGCAATGTTCGAAGAAGTGGACCGCGACAAGGAGCAACGAGACCTTGCATCTGCAAAGGAATGGCGGGCTAAAAAGTTTGATGCCGGCTTCGGATGGATTTCAGGACCAGCTGAACTTGGTGGCGGTGGCCACCCTCGACGGTTTGAGCGTGTTTGGGCAAATTTAGAAAGCCAATACGAAGTACCTGACAGTGGCTTTTTCGGGATCGGCTTAGGAATGGTCGCGCCAACCATTCTTGCTCATGGCAATCCCGAGGTAGTGGCTGATCTTTTACCCAAGATGTATCGAGCAGACCTAGTTTCTTGCCAGCTGTTCTCAGAACCAGGGGCCGGCTCTGACCTCGCAAGCTTACAGATGCGTGCCGAGCGAGACGGAGAAGAGTGGATCTTGAATGGCCAGAAAGTTTGGACGTCTGGGGCTCACTACAGCGATGTAGGAGAGGTAATAGCCCGTTCAGATTTCGATCTACCGAAACACCAAGGACTCACGGGTTTCATGGTTGATATGCATGCGCCGGGAGTAGAAGTAAAACCCTTGCGGCAGATGACTGGCGGAGCCAACTTCAACGAGGTCTTCTTTACGGACGTTCGAATTCCTGACACGCATCGACTCGGTGACGTCAATCAGGGCTGGGGTGTAGCGCTTACAACTCTGATGAATGAGCGAGCTTCGATCGGCTCAGGTAGCGGAGGCACTGGGGGTAGCTATACGAAACTAAGTGCCATGTTGAAGCACTTTGAACTCAATGAAGATGCTCTAAGTCGTCAGCAGCTCATGAACATTTTTACGTATGGAAAAGTTCTGGGATGGTCAAACCAACGGACCATGGATGCTCTTAAAGCAGGGAAAACTCCTGGGCCTGAGATGTCATTGTCAAAGATGGGGTTGACCCGACAAATGCAAGCAACTTGCAACTTTGTCTCCGATGTACTGGAAGCTCGCTTGATCGCTGATACCGGCGAATGGGGAACTTTCTCGTGGGCGGGATATCTGCTCGGTCAACCAGCGATGCGCATCGCTGGTGGATCTGATGAAGTGATGAGAAATATTGTCGGAGAGCGTGTACTGGGCCTACCAAAGGAACCTGGTATTGATACCACAAGCCCATTTAGAGAAATACGGGTCGGAACCCAAAGATCCGACTAAGCCCTAGTTAATTAGCCCAAACCTTCACTAAGTGTGGGCGGTAACAACCCAAGCAGCTCCTGGAAGCTTTACTACCCCGCTTTTCTCATGCGGTTTTAGGGCCACTTCTACAGCGTCAACAACTGGCCCAGGTTGCAGATTTGAATTGGAGTCAACGACTGCTTTGACTGGACTGAACTCATATGCGTGGAGTGCGGCGAGTCGGGAATCCACTCCACCTCCAAGTGATACTTCTGCAGTGAAGCTTTCGACATCGACGTTCGTCCATCCCGCCTGTTGAAGAATCTCTGTAACTCTGTCCGGGTCTGCGAATGAAAAGGGGTCAGGTGCATCCGGTGAGCGGGAAGGTAGCTCCACTAACGTCATGGCCGCGCGGTTAGGCACCGTGATCCAAGGGTTTTTTTCTGGTCCTTGCCAACAGACGAAACTCAATTTTGCGCCACCAGAAGCCGAAGCTCTCAAATTGCGAAACGCGGCAACTGGATCCCCAAAGAACATAACCCCGAAACGAGAGAAAATAACGTCATACGGACCTTGGAGCGGGTCGATCTGGGCATCAGCCTCTAGGAATTCAACATCGCCTCGGCTTCGACTTCGGCCTCGAGCTGCGTCAAGAAGCTTCTCACTGATGTCAACCCCAACAACACGTCCGTCCCCCGCTCGGTCTTTCAACTGCAGCGTTGTCTGGCCACAGCCACAACCAACATCGAGAACGTCCATTTGGGAAATCTCTTGTAGAGCCTCAATCGCTGCAACACCGAATACACCCAGCTGGAGGTCCATCTGTTCCTGCCGCTCTACCCACGCCCGGCGTGTACGCCAGTATTCGCGCTGTGCTTCATTTGCCATGTTCATGCAGCGAATAGAGATCCTTGATCAGTTTGAGCCCGATCGTATCGCTCATAATTGCTCCACATCAGGTCGTCCATGAACGCCCAACTTTTTCGATGGATTACACACGGTCCATATCCAGCTAAAGCCATCCGATGCTGAGGCGCTGGGTACCCTTTGTTGTTCTCGAACATGTAAGCAGGAAAATCGTCTGAAGCTACAGACATCATGCGGTCGCGGACAACTTTCGCCATAACTGACGCGGCTGCGATCGAAAGGCATGTCTGGTCCCCTTTTACGATGGTGGCACTAGGTGCCCAGTCAACATAATCCCAGTTGCCGTCCAGTAGGACTCGATCAGCAGCTAAGGGCAACTCATCCAGGGCTCGTCGAGTAGCGAGCCGCTGTGCGTCAGACATTCCCAATTCATCACACTCTCGAGCACTTGCGTGACCAACCGACCAACACCGGGCCCAATTATCAATCCGGCCAAAGAGCTCCTCTCGAACTTTGGGGGTAAGCATCTTCGAGTCTCTGATGCCGTTGACTCTCCCAGCGACGGGCAGAACAACGGCGCCGATAGTCAAAGGTCCAGCCCATGCGCCTTTGCCGACCTCATCTATGCCGACTACCACCGAATCGCCCTGTTCCCAGTAATGCCGTTCTTGGTCAAGATTAGGTGGGGCGCGATCGGCCATGAGGGAACGGTAGCCGCCTATTGTTGAAGCCGCTGTGACCCAGCTTCAACTAAATGTCCCCGAAGCTGGGGGCTCGGGATCAGCATCGGTAGAGTCCTGCACCTCGGTTCCAT
The DNA here is from genome assembly GCA_036163555.1 of Actinomycetota bacterium. Lineage (GTDB taxonomy): Bacteria > Actinomycetota > Acidimicrobiia > Acidimicrobiales > Poriferisodalaceae > MedAcidi-G3. The sequence continues at coordinate 2,968 of JAYZKK010000114.1, read as the reverse complement.
AGCCGACAGGGCTCAAAAGTTCTTCCCCAACGGGACCTTCACCTTGAAATTGTGGATCGAGGCCGGGAACTTGGACTTTGAGATCTATTGGGCCGCCATCGACCTCCCATAACACGGCCGGGCGATCAGCGTGCCATCGCACAGCCCAGGAAACATTGCCGTATCGCGACGGCAAACCGTGAACTTCTACGCCCAGTCCTAACCATTCCTTAGGCCACACCAGTGCGAGGCGAAGTTGGTTACATGAGTCGTCTACCAATAAACGTAAGAAGCTGCGAACGAACCAAGCGTTAACGCGCAAATCGTGTCCGGCACCCACAGTGCCATTCTTGGTTGACGAATCAAGGCAGGTTGGCCAGTTCATAGTCGGTGACGCTAACGATGCGAGCCGCTCCAGTTTCACGAAAGCGGTTTCGGGGTCGCTAGGTATTTGATCAAAGGCTGACCGCGCTATCTCCAAGACATTTACGTCTTCGATGTCGCCACTTTCTTGCGTATCGGGCACTATGACCGAAGGAATTAGCTCTTCCAATTCGCGAACTGCCTTATCGGCCCCCACACTTTTCAATATCTGATTCGCAGAAAGTAGACCTTCTTTAGCGCTTGGATCAGGATTCGCCAGAATCCACCGGGCCCCGTCAGCAGCAAACTCTGACAACGCTTTGGACAACGCCTTGTCGGGGGCTAGCTCCAGTGCCCTTCCGGCCGCAGTCAACGTCGCCGATGTCACATCGATACCGTTGTGTGTCACCAGTCCCATTCGGTCCTGACGTTTTGCTCGGGATACGAGTATCTCGCGGACCGCGGTCTCATAACCACACTCCGCGAGGCCTATTAACACAACAGTTTCATCACTTGCAGTATGTGGGGGGCCTCCCGGCGCGGGCACAAGGTCTTCACCCGTTGATGCCAGAAGCAACGATTGTCGCGAAGCGTCAAAGACGTCATTTAAGTGCCCGGGAGGAAGCACAAAACGGCTGGCATTCACAGCGTGATGACCCCACCCACGTGCAACCTGACTAGCAGTCGGTATTTTCGAAGTTGGGGGCGAGTCGGGTGGCGCTCCTAGTGGAACCATGCATCGCAAAGTCGCTCCATGAACCAATGGCGTAATGAGGGCAGCGCTCGCCATTCCTTGTTCACAGACAACCGAGGTCGGGCCTTCTTCTGTCGTATCCAACGACAGCGCGGGGTCTATTCCACCGCTACCGGAAATGAGTCGCCCGGGAGTTCGGCCGCAAATAACTCCAACTTGACCATCTACGTGCAGCGTCCGGTCATCAAGTTCAATGTGTTCGACTCGCCCACCGCCAAGGTGGTCATACGGACGAATTGCCCATGCGAGTGCAACCGGTCGGCTGGCTTGGTTATCAACTTCCACTATCAAGTATTCCGAATTGGCTCTAGTGGCATATACGCGGTGGATGAGGTCGCCACCTGCAGCGCGTATCACTGTTTCAACAACGGGCGCGCCGTCAATCAAACGTTGCCGAACTGCTCCATGCTCAGAAGGAAAAATCCAGTCATCATCCACGCGAAGCCACCAATCAAGTGACCACGAACCGGGTCGTACGGCAACTAGGCCGCGACGGTCCACCGCGATTCGTTCCGAGCTTTCCAGATTCCCGAGTAATGTCCAAGAGCGTGCCACTTTGTTGGACTGTGGAGTATCGATCGCTGTCTGCTGGTTCTGTTCTCTCCAACGATAAACCCACCAAGGTTGGACCCAATTCAACGGCGGCAAACAACGGGTCTGCCGCTGTCGGTTACCTCGAAATCGGCGCCGGAGAAAAGTCATGATCAACGTCAGCGTAGGGCGCTCAGTCGCATAGATCGACACCGAAACCGAATGCACTAATGAGTCCGGGCCATCAGGCCAATAGAATTACCCTCAATGGCAACGCCCAACGCTCTCGATAAGAAGTCACTAGCAGTGCTTGTGCCCATTAAGGACTTCCGTCAAGCCAAAAATCGTCTTAGCGAGCGGTTGAGCGCTTCTGAACGGGAAGCATTAGCTCGAACTATGGCTCATCGCGTCTTGGTATCTGCCGCCGGGCTGTCCGTCCACGTCATCTGCGATAACGATGAGGTCGCTACTTGGGCAAAGTCAGAGAAAGCCGAAGTTATCTGGGTTGAGCAACAAGGCTTGAACCCTGCGATCACTGAAGCCATGGATCATGTAACCGGTCACTTTGCTCACGTTATTATTGCGCATGCTGACCTTCCACATGCGAAGTCACTTGATGGGATAGCAAGCCCACAGACTGTCTCTATAGTTCCCGACCGTCATGGGCAGGGCACCAACGTTCTCAGCCTTCCTACAGGCACTTCTTTCAAGTTTCATTATGGAGATGGCTCTCTTTACCGTCACATGGATGAAGCCATACGTCAGAGATTGGACCTCAAAGTCCTGCAAATTCCAGCCCTGCAGTGGGACGTTGATACACCGGAGGACCTTGATGGGCTCGTGGAAACTTCAGATACGGATTTGTTGAAGTGAATAATCCGTTTCCGAGACCTGACTCAGCCCTAGCGATCATCGCCCACCCAGACGATGCCGAGTTCCAGTGTGGTGCCACTTTGGCCAAATGGGCGGCAAGTGGCACTGTTGTCCATCACCTCGTGTGCACCGATGGTTCAAAAGGCACTTGGGACCCCGAAGTAGATCAAGTCGCTTTGGTAGCTACCCGTAAGTCTGAGCAGATAGCGGCAGCTCGTCGCATCGACTCCAAAGGTTCGGTAATTTTCCTAGACCAGGTGGACGGCGAATTGCAAAGTGATCTCACCATGCGGTCGGAGGTAGCACGGGTCATTCGTCAGTTACGTCCACAGGTGGTTCTCGGTCACGACCCTTGGAGGCAGTACCGCCTCCACCCAGATCATCGTCACGCCGGTTTACTTGCGGTTGAAGGAATAGTCGCTGCGAGGGACCCATTCTTTTTTCCTGAGCACGGTCTAGAACCACATC
>JAYZKK010000113.1:0-27608 GCA_036163555.1 Actinomycetota bacterium | reverse complement strand
ACAAATTTTTTGGGTCGACCGGTAGATGAAGGAGCCGACGCCTTCATCACTCGAGTGCCCTGGGGGATAGAACTTTGCACAGAACTTGGATTGGACAGCTTTCTAATTAGTCCTGCCACTTCGAGCGCTTATGTATTGGTCGACGGTGTCTTAAGGAAGCTCCCCGAAGGCCTTGTCTTAGGAGTTCCCACCAAGCTTCTTCCGCTACTACGAAGCCGGATAGTCAGTCCGCTCGCGGCAATACGAGCAGGATTCGATCGTTTCTTACCCGATGATTGGCCAGGCGACGACGAATCAGTTGGTGGGCTTATTCGACGCAGGATGGGAGATCAAATAGCAGAACGTTTAGTGGACCCGCTAATAGGAAGCATCAACGCTGGCGACACTGATCATCTGGACGCGGCCTTAGCAGCACCCCAGCTCGAAACAGCGGCTCGCCGAAATCGAAGTTTGATAACAGGTCTTAAGGCACAAGCAAAAGGATCCCCTAACTCACAGAGCCCTGTGTTTCTCGGCTTTGAAAACGGTATGGGTCAACTTGTAGAAACTCTCGTGAACAGTGTCCGAGACGCAGATATGCGAACTAACACACCCGTGACCTCCATAACCAGAGACACGGACAACTTGGTTGTTTCGACACAACAAATGTCTATTGAGTGTGACGCTGTCATATTGGCTACCCCTGCTCATCAAGCCGCTCATCTCCTGGCTACTTGTCAACCCGCGGCTGATCGGTTGTCGTCTATAGAACATGCGTCAGTAGCGATGGTGACAATGGGGTTTAAGCGGAGCGATGTAGGACACTCCCTTGATGGCTCGGGCATGCTGATTCCTCGGGGTGAAGGATTACTTGCGACAGCTGTGAGCTGGGGAAGTTCAAAGTGGCCACATTGGGCGGACGAGGAACACGTCATCCTGCGAGTTTCTGCAGGGAGAGCAGGCGATACCAGGGCACTCGCTCTTGATGACAACGAACTAGTTGAAACGTTGTTGACTGAGGTAGCGAACATCTTGAAAATTGAAGGTAATTTGGTGGAATGGCGGGTATCGCGATGGATCGATGCCTTCCCCCAGTACGCGCCTGGTCATGACCGTCTTGTTGCCGCAATTGAGCGTGATCTTCGATCCGATATGTCTGGATTGTTTTTGGCCGGCGCCGGCTATAAGGGCATCGGGATCCCTGCCTGTATCAACCAGGGAAATCAATCTGCCGAGGCAACAGTCGACTACCTCAAAACACTATGAACCGACTAGCCCCGGTCGGTCGATTCGTTTTGGGGGCCTTGATTTCCCTGTCTTTACCTCCCTACGGACTCTGGGCGCTTGCTCCTATCTGCCTAGGAATCTATTTAAAGTTCTCGCGGCACGCGAGCTTCCGGCGTCAATTAATCAATGCGTTCACTCTGTGGATGGGTTATTTCACCGTTGCGTTGACGTGGATGACAGATCTGACAATCCCGGGTTGGGTAGTAGCAACCCCTGTTCAGGCTTTGATCATGGCGGTTCCAATGGCCTTGGTTCCTTGGGTTGGCCGCGGCCGTTCAGGCGCTGTTCCTTCGGCTTTGATCATCGGTGAAGCCATCAGGTGGGTGGTGCCTTTTGGAGGAGTTCCGATGTCGAGTTTGGCCATGGGGCCAATCGACACCTACCTCGTTGATGTCGTCAGGGTAGGGGGTCCGCTTCTCCTCATAGGTGCAATTGGTCTCGTGGCAATCATGGTCGAGGGTGCTTTGTCGACCCGATTTCGCACGGTAATAGGTTCGCTAGTCGCGCTTGGCATTCTGGTGGGAGTTGCTCAGGTCGCGCCAACTGGACGAGCCGAAGACCTGATCATGGCAAGTGTTGTTCAGGCAGGTGGAGAGTTGGGGACTCGAGCAGCTACTAGTGACCAGGTAGCTGTTCTTGACCGACATTTGGCAGCAGTCGAAGCGAATCCCGTCGACACGGACTTGATGGTCTGGTCGGAAAGTAGTGTGACGACTTTCGCGCCTCTCGAACAAAGTCGGGAGTTGTCGATTCTTAGCGAACTTGCAACCGATCTCAACACGGTGATTGTTGCAAACTTTTCAGAAATTGATGGTGACAACTTTCGGAACGCGTCCGTCTCGATCGATCCCGGTATGGGGCTCATCGACCGTTACGACAAAGTACATCTAGTTCCGTTTGGTGAATACATACCTCTTCGCGGTCTCATTGAGAATTTTGCGGATCTGTCCCTTATCTCCAGAGAGGCGTTACCCGGGAGTGGCCCAGGCATTCTCAAGTCGCGATTAGGTCCGATCGGAAACGTTATTTCTTTTGAGGTGTACTTCCCGGAACGGGTGCGCAGCGGTATTCGATCCGGAGCGCGAATAATTACTAATCCGACCCTGGCGTCCTCCTATACGAACTCCTTGGTTCCCGAACAGTCTTTGGCTAGCGCCCGGCTCAGGGCTATCGAGTCCGACCGATGGGTTCTCCAAGCATCGACGACCGGTTATTCGGCCATTGTCGCTCCCGATGGGAAAGTAGTAGCTCGCAGCAACCTGAAACAGCAGACGGTGTTGACTAGCCAAGTACAACTGCGAACTGGAGATACGTGGGCAACGAGATTCGGGAAATTACCAATTTCGATACTCGCCGCTCTGCTCCTTGGAGGGAGCGCCCTAGTGGGTTCTAGACGTCGATACTCAGGGTGATCGGACCATCGTTGAAAATCTCGACCTCCATACGGGTCCGAAATCGGCCGGTGGCGACCTTGGCTCCCAACATTTCCAGTGACTCACAGAGCTTTTCGATCAATGGCTCGGCTACCTCCGGCGATGCTGCTTCCACAAACGATGGACGTCGTCCTTTAGTTGTATCGCCGTAGAGGGTGAACTGACTCACAACCAGAATTTCACCGTTTATCTCGCCGACCGAATGATTCATCCGTTCCTGATCATCTTCGAAAATCCGTAGGTTCCAGATCTTGGAGGCCAATTTTTGAACAGTTGCTTCGTCATCATCATGGGTGGCACCCACAAAAACACAAAGCCCTGGTCCGATATTGCCGACAGTCTGTTGCTCAACTGAAACTGAGGCCTTACTCACCCGTTGAATCAGCGCCCTCACATGATCTCCCTTTTCGGCTTTCCCCAAAATAACTGTCCCGGCTCACCTAGTGACTCATAGAGTTACCGGCCGGTAGCATTGATATCCCCCTGTCCCAGCGACTCGCGAAACTATCTGATGTTCAACGACGGCCCATTACGTATCGCATTCTTGACCTACCGAGGTCACCCCTACACAGGGGGGCAAGGCGTCTATACCCGCCACATGGCTCGAGAATTAGTAGCACTCGGACATGACGTTGAGGTCATCTCCGGGCCCCCGTACCCGCATCTGGACCCAGGAATACGCTTAACAAAATTGCCAAGCCTTGATCTATATCGAATGCCGGATCCGTTTCGGATTCCCCGACTCAGCGAATTTAAAGATCGTTTCGACGTATTGGAGTACCTGGTTACATCTGCAGCTACCTTCGCCGAACCACTCACCTTTAGCCTCAGGGCACATCGAGAATTGGTTGGCCGACTGAAAGAATTCGACTTAGTTCACGACAACCAATGTTTGGGAACCGGTATCTGGAAAATTCACGAGGCCGGGCTTCCGGTGTTAGAGACGATCCACCATCCGATCACAGTTGACCGCCGCCTCGAAACCAAACATGCAACAACGCCATGGAAACGTTTCACCAAGAATCGTTTTTACGCCTTTACATCGATGCAAACGAAAGTTGCCAAGAAGCTGCCACGCATCCTTACGGTCTCATCCAACAGTTATAGCGACATAGTTGAAGACCATGGAGTTGATCCTGATCGTCTGCACATTGTCCATGTCGGCGTCGACCCCCAACAATTTCGCCCTCTAACGGACATTGATGTTGTTCCAGGTCGGTTGATGACGACCGCAAGCGCCGATGTGGCTATGAAAGGCCTTGCTTTCTTACTCGAGGCCCTTGCCAAACTTCGAGCCGAAGACGACACAATTCATCTCGTGGTGATCGGCAAACCGAAATATGACTCAAAGGCCACTCAGTTAATAAAAGAACTTGATCTGTCAAACAGCATCGAGTTCGTCAGTGGCGTGTCTGATCAACGAATCGTGGAACTTTACAACCAGGCCCAATTAGCTGTTGTTCCATCGCTTTATGAGGGATTTTCTCTTCCAGCGATAGAAGCAATGTCATGTGGTGTGCCACTCATCGCTACAACAGGCGGAGCTCTACCTGAGGTGGTTGGTGATGACGGGGTTACTGCACTCCAAGTGCCTCCGGGTGACAGTGAGGCTCTCTCCGCGAAAATCAAGTGGGGCCTAGCGGAGAAAGATTTGCGGTCAACAGTCGGTGCTGCCGGTAGGGAACGAGTGATACAGAATTTTTCTTGGACGATCACAGCCGAACGAACCGTTGAGCATTATCGGGCACTACTTCAGGAAATGAACCACTGATGCTCACAGTCGACTATGACCGGCTGGGAGCTGAACCTGGTGACCTTGTCTTGGATATGGGCTGTGGGGCTGGTCGTCACGCCTTCGAAACAGTTCGACGCGGTTGCCGCATCGTTGCACTTGATCAAGATCTTGAAGAATTAGTTGACGTCAGAAATACGTTTGCTGCGATGATCAATGCGGGTGAGTTAGCAGCAGACGTCGAGGGTCAACCCGTGTCTGCCGATGCTCTGAAACTCCCTTTCTCAAATGAAACTTTTGACCGAATTATTTGCTCAGAAGTCCTCGAACACATACCAAATGACAAGGGGGCTATAGACGAGCTAGTTCGGGTGTTGCGACCCGGTGGGAGCATCGCTGTAACGGTGCCTGCATGGATGGCTGAGAAGATTTGTTGGCGACTAAACGATGAGTACCACGCGCCTAAAGCAGTCGGCGGGCATGTGCGCATCTACCGAAAATCAGAACTTCGATTGAAGATCAGTAGCGCGGGCCTAGAGCCAAAAGGGTGGGGCAAGGCTCATTCCCTGCACTCCCCGTACTGGTGGCTCAAATGTGCTGTCGGTCCCACCAATAATCACAACCGGTTGGTGCGGGCATACCACCGTTTTCTTGTTTGGGACATCGTGAAGAGACCTTTGGTCACGAGACTGCTTGATCGACTTCTCAACCCTCTAATCGGCAAGTCGGTGGTGCTTTACGCCACCAAACCTATTGCGGAGAAAAGAAATGCAGCCTGAATCAACTGGCGCGTTGACCGCTGAACAAATCACGGCAACAGCATCGACAATTGTCGACCAACAGACACAGGACGGCATGATTCTTTGGTTTCCCAACGGACACTCCGACACGTGGAATCACACTGAAGCAGCAATGGCCCTATCTACTGCAGGTTTCGTCACCGAAGCTGAAAGCGCATATGAGTGGTTAGCTAAAACTCAGCGCGTTGATGGCAGTTGGCACCACTACTACCTCACTAATGAAGTCGAGGACGCCAAAGTTGATACCAACTGTTGCGCCTACATAGCGACAGGTGTGCTGCACCACTATTTGACAACCGGCGACATGAACTTCTTGGAAGAAATGTGGCCAGTCGTTAAACAGGCCTTGGATTTCGTTGTGGGTCATCAAACTGCTTCTGGACATATTCCTTGGGCAATTCACACAAGTGGCACACCATGGTCTTACTCATTGGTGACCGGAAGCTCATCTATCTGCCATTCCTTACGTTGCGGCTTGGCGACCGCGGCCCATCTCGATCAAGAACAACCTGAGTGGGAGTTCGCGGCAGTTCGCCTTTCCAGCCTGTTACGCAACCATGAAGAACAATTCGAACCAAAGAAACGATGGGCTATGGACTGGTACTACCCCGTCCTTACTGGAGCACTCACAGCAGATATAGCCTCACATCGCATGTCATCTAGATTCGAAGAGTTCACCGTCGCAGACCATGGGGTGAGATGTGTCGCTGACCAACCCTGGGTGACAACCGCCGAAACATGCGAATGCGCCATGGCTTATCTCGCTATAGGGGATGACACCATGGCCCACAGGCTGTTTCAGAGCATCCAACCGTTACGAGACCAAGATGGTGCCTATTTCACTGGGATGGTGTTCCCCGAAACCATTACTTTCCCAGACGGTGAACGCTCAACCTATTCGAGCGCGGCTGTCGTACTGGCAGCAGACGCACTTAGTAACAAATCGGACGCGTCGCGGTTACTGATCGGAGAGGGACTGCCGTCACTTGATTACTGAAACCGACGGAATTCAAGTGGGCAGCCGCAAGATTCGAAGGCTCCCAATACTTGAGAAGTGTTCGAAACCACCTTCTTCTATAGCCCGCGAATAAATTTCATACGGGGGACGTCCACCATCAGCAGGGTCCTCAAATACGTCATGGATAGCCAGAAACCCACCAGCTGCGACCTTGGGAGTCCACGCCTCAAAGTCGGCATGAGCTGGGTCGGAACCATGCCCTCCATCAATGAAAAGCATGGAAATACGGCCTGCCCAGTGCTGTGCCACCGTTTGTGACTCCCCGACAACGGGAACAACTACATCTTCAAGTCCAGCCTGCTCTATGTTGCGACGCAGTTCGGGTAGAGAGTCGATTCTTCCGGTCTCAGGGTCGACAACTTCGGCATCATGATGTTCCCATCCTTGTTGCATCTCTTCAGAGCCACGGTGGTGATCGACTGTAAAAACTACTGCCCCAACTTCGATCGCCGCCGCTCCCAGATAAATCGTCGACTTCCCACAGTAAGTACCCACTTCGACAATTGGGCCTGGACCGGTTACTTGGAGAGCTGTTTCATACAGGCCAATGCCTTCTTCATGGGGCATAAAACCTCGAGCCGAACGTGCGGCAGCCTCTAAATCATTTCTCATAAATTCGTCACGATCGTTTGAAGAGAACCTTTTCCAAAACAAAAAATTTGCCCAACCAGAGAACTGCAAACGCAGTCAGATTGGCTGACATCACCAGAGCGGTTGAAGCCCACCAAAGGTCAGCCAAAGTAACAAGCGTCGAAGAAATCGCTAGCCCAGCCAAGTTGTACAGCCAAAACGGCAATATTTCATCACGGACTGAGTGGGAATCCTTTCGTCCCCATACCCAAGATCTATTCAACAAGTAGGCCGGAATAGCTCCGAGACTGACTGCAACAACATTGGCTACCACAGCAGGCCATTTGGCAACCACGAGTCCGAACCACAAACAAGTCTGTGTGACGACGACAGCAACTGCCGAGACGCCTGAATAACGAAGGAGTTTGACCCGTAGGGTCCAAAGTTGGTTGGGCATGGAGTGCAACGTATGAGTTTACGACCTCGCCTATTGGTCTCCATCAGGCCGATAGAAAGTCAATAGCAGAGCTGCGGCGGAACCCACGCCGCCGAGCAACGTCACCGCGAACCACCCCATGCCGCTCATCTGGACTCCTAACGCGTTGTCCAACGACCACGATCCAGGGCCTAGCAAGGCAAGTGAGGAGACCGCTACCGCCAAAACAAAAACGTATTCCCATCCGTCTTTTATGATGAAGAATCCGTTCTTGCGGTGCCCAACCCAGCCAGCTGTAACCATGACCCCGACATACCCCATGCCACTTAGGGGCGTCAGCAAACCAGCGGCGATAGCAAAACCAAAGATAATTTCGCTTGCGGCCGCTAAGTGGGCGTGCAGCAGTCCAGGTGAGAGCCCTTCGCTCTTAAACCACCGACCCACGCCGTCAATTCCGCCTCTATATTTTGCGATTCCATGAAGGGCAAGCGTTATTCCTACGGTTAACCGCACGAGCAGAAGACCTAAGTCAATAGCATTTTGATCCATCATCAACCCCCTGCCGATAACCGTACTCGGCACCGTTCATCTGTTCCGATTCAATCAGCCGTATTGACTAGGTGACCCGCTGCCATTGAGAAATATTCAAGCATCTGCTTCTGAAGTCCTACATCGATCTGAGCCTCAGCTAAAGCAGCTGCCATATGTTCGTACCATCGGTCTCGTTCAGCCGCTCCGACACGAAAGTGTGCATGTCGCATCCGCAGCCTGGGGTGCCCTCTATGTGTCGAATAGTCAGTTGGACCCCCCCAATATTGTGCAAGAAAAAGCGCTAACCAGTGCCTAGACGGTTCTAAGTCATCTGGGTACAGAGGGCGTAGAAGTTCATCATCTGCGACGCGGCAATAAAAGCGGTCACACAATTCATGAAACCACGACATACCTCCGACTAATTCGTAAAGACTCTGGTCGTCGTTCGGGTCCATGAACTTATGCCTGGTAGCGATAAATATTGGTGTCGCGAGCAGTGAAACCAAGTCGTTGGTAGAGCCTGTTTGCAGCTTCACGTGACGGCCGGGATGTCAGGTCGATTGTTTTAGCACCTGCCTTCAAAGCAATCTCCATAGCCCGCCGATTGAGGGCCTCACCCACACCTTGGCCTCGAACCTGTTCATCAACTACTACATCTTCGATCCAAGCTCTTAACCCTGTAGGAATTGGGAACACGACTAGCGTCATCGAACCCACGATCGTGTCACCTTCGCGAGCTAACAGAAGGGTTGACGCGTCATGATCAAGAATTTCTGAAAGTTGTTCCGCGCTGGGCAACGATGATGAAGCCGATAGTTGCGGTATCAACTTGCCAAGTGCCGCAACAACAGTCTCATCGACGTTGTCACAAATACTGATCTCAATGGCCATAGCTTTACCCTCCTTCAACGTCTTCATGGTACGGATCGCGAGATCCGCAGATAGCCTTTTCGTCGTGGAACACGTCGAGTGGAGCGAACATCCCGTCTTGCAAGATGCGGTGCTCCTCGCAGCTTTCACTGGTTGGAACGACGCTGGGGATGCAGCAACCGAGGCTGTTGGTTATCTGACACGTCGTTACGACTGTCAACGAGTAGCCACAATAGACCCTGAATATTTCTATGACTTCGCGTCCGTTCGTCCAAGCGTCCGGTTAGAGGGCGACGACCGCCGCATAGATTGGCCGGTAAACGAGGTGAGGGTTGGGGAACTTGATGACGGCCGCCCACTTGTAACAATCCTTGGTATCGAACCTAGGTTGAGATGGCGCACTTTTTCTGAAGCACTTTTATCCGTAGCGACTCAACTTTCAGCATCAACTGTGGTCACTCTCGGAGCACTGCTAACCGACACTCACCACCAAGCTCCAGTAGACGTGATCGGGGCCTCAAACAACGAGGTAATTAACCTTGAGCTTGGACTGACTCCCTCTCAATACGAGGGGCCTACCGGGATAATCGGTGTACTAAATGACGCTTTCCACCGCGGAGGCTTCGATAGCCTCTCATTTTGGGCAGCAGTTCCGTCTTACATCGGCCACAACCCCTCACCCAAAGCTGCTCTCGCTCTGGTGCAGCAGGTAGTGGATTTCCTGGACATTCCTTTGGGCGCGACCGATCTGCAAATTGCAGCTGCTAGTTACGACCGACAAATCAACGAACTAGTTGAAAGCGACCCGAACCTCGCAGAATATGCTCAGCAGTTACTCGACGAGGCCACCGATGAGTTGACTGACATGGCCGACAACCCTCAAGCAATGATCGACGAAGTCGAAAAGTTCCTCCGCCAACAAGACGAATAACCACTCATCTGAGAATTTTATTCAATTTCCTCTTCCCACGGTCTAGACCGTGGACTGTCATATCGAACTGCCGTCGTTCGTCCTTCGATCGCTGCGAAGGCATCGTCGACCCAGTTTTCTAATCCGGCAAGAGGTTCTGGTAGAGAGTCACGAGCGAACCATCCACAATCGCTAGTTTCCAACGGATGCGGTCTTAATTCACCGCCAACAGCCCGGCAGTGGAACACCATCGAAAACAGAGGGATCCGCGTGAAACCTTGCCGCATCCCATCCACAATCGAAATCAGTGAGACGGGCTCACAATGAATACCCGTTTCCTCGTAAACCTCTTTCATCGCAACTTCAACTGGCGAATAACCAATATCGGCCCAGCCAGTCGGATAAAGCCAAACACCACTGTCAGCTCGCTGGACAAGAAGAATTTCGTTCTGGTCGTTACCTACAACAGCACCTACAGCAGCTTTGGGGGTCACGTAGCCAGCAACCCCTTGACCTACCATTCGCATCCATTCGGTAACTACAACCTCTGGAGCTATATCGCCGTCGGCTGCGCCACGCATTTCAGAAGCAACTTTAAGGATCTCTTCGTAGCGCTCTCTTTCGTAGAGGCTTTCGGTAAATCCCAATCCAGTCCGGGCGATACCAGAGAGGGTTTCAGCCCAGTTAAGTAGGTCTTGACCTGTCACTGACTCTGACATCCGCGGAAGGTTAGTCGCGCTCAGTGACCCTAGTTACTCGACCCTCATCAATGAGTGTCGCAGAGCTGCTTCAATTTCTCGTCTGTGTAAGTCATCCAACGTCGGGCCGTCGGAGCTAGTTACATAAAACGTGTCGACAACTTCATTAGAGATTGTCTGAATCTTCGCCGAGCGTATGTCGAGTCCCATTTCAGCAAGAGTCCGCGTCAAGTGGTACAGAACTCCAATATGGTCTTCGGTTCGCACTTCGATAATGGTTGCATCAGTCGCTGATTCAATGTCAAAAATAACGCTCGTTCCAACCGGTTTTGCAGCTAGTGCAGTTCGCCTTCGATAGACCCTTGCTCTTTCAGCAATTCGCGCGTCGATCGCTAGGTGCCCGTCCAAACACTGATGAACATCGTCGGTAACTCGATCCCAGTCCACTGGAGTGTCAGGTTCGGCGACTCTGAATTGAGAGATCGCCATACCAGCATCACTTGAGTAGGCATCTGCCTGCAGGACATCTAAACCGCGAAGCGCAAGAGCGCCGGCAGCCCTACTAAAGATTCCGGCGCGGTCTGGCGCGACGATCGTGACCGTATCACCGGACCCTTGGACAACTGTTTCTTCTTCAGCCATCAGCGCTTCAAGTTCGTCAGTGATAAATGACCGCCTCTTACGGCGCGTCGATCCATCAGTGGATATGAAGTCCGCTGTACCTTCTGCGAGCGATTCAACTAGGTGTGCTTTCCAATCGCCCCATGCGGTAGGGCCGGTTGCGATTGAATCGGCTTCGGTTAAAGCAGCCAATAGTTCTAAGAATTCAACTGTTTGTACCTTTTCAGCCACAGTCCGGATTGTTTGAAGGTCTTCGAGGTCTCGCCGCGTCGCTATGTCAGGCAACAACAGGTGGTGCTCTACGAGGCGGCTCAACACCTCAGCGTCTTCTTTGGGGAAACCGCAGCGAGAGGCTATGGGTCCAATAAGACGCATACCCACTTCTGTGTGATCCCCGGGATAACCCTTACCTACATCGTGTAGTAGTGCTGCCACCAACAACAGGTCGGGCCGCTGCACACGATGCGTTAAACGCGCTGCTTCGGCCACGGTCTCCAAGAGATGTCTATCGACGGTAAAGCGATGGTAAACGTTCCGTTGTGGACGCGACCGATTCGGCGTCCATTCCGGTAACAAATGAGTCCAGACTTCGAAATAGTCGAGAGATTCAATTACTGGAATCGCTCTGTGTCCTCCTTTAAGTAGCTCTACAAACAAATCGCGAGCCCCTTGGGGCCAAGGGTCAGGAAGATCAGCTTGGCGTTCAGCAAAGAGGCCGAGTGATTCCCTCGCTAACGGCAAGCCCGAGTACATCGCCTGCACTGCGGCATGCAACACCAACAAGGGGTCCGTCGATGGGTCACCCAAGACGACGATTTCATTGTCGACAACTGTGAGACCCGCTACCTCTACTTCAACAGAAATTTCTTCGGTCGATTCTCGGTCTATATGTCGCCACGTCTCATCGCTTAAATAAGCAACGGTCCTAGCAGCTGCTGCCACTCGGCCCATCAAAACGTCCGCGTCATCGTCGCCGAGGGCTTCGGCAACCGAGTCTTGTTCTTCGAGGAGTAACACATCTCCCCGTTTTCCGCTGATCCTATGTAACTCGACGCGGGCTTCTAACAAGATTTGGTACGCCTCGGCTAAACGCTCATGGTCGTGGGTAAGGACCTCAACCCCAGCCCGAACGGCCCAATCGATTGCGTGAACGTCTCGTAGCCCTCCTCGACCTTGTTTGAGATCGGGCTCTAGCAAAAACGCGACTTCACCTGAAAGTCGATGACGACGGTTTACGTTGCGCGCCAATTCGTCTAAACGGTCCAGGCCGTGTGTCACCCACTGCTGTTCATTCCGGGCCAGTAGTTCTTCTAGAAGAGTTGAATCTCCCGCAACAAGCCGCGCGTTTAGCAAACTCGTTGCGGTCTCAAGGTCCGTCGATGCCAGCCTCAAGGTTTGTTCGACCGATCGCACCGAATGACCTAATTTGAAGCCTTCGTCCCATAGCGGATACCAGAGTCGATCGGCGAGAGAGTCGACATCATCTCTATCCTGATGAATCAGCATTAAGTCAAGGTCACTTGACGGGGCCAGTTCTGCACGTCCGTACCCACCCAATGCCACCAACGCAACGCCGTCATCATCTCGGACTTCTCGTGCATACAGATCGACTAAAAAGTCGTCGGTGATTTCTGACAGCGCTTTCGGGATTTCCCGTGCAGCGAGACTTTTGTCACCAATAACTTTTTCCCGCCTCCGAACAAGACTGTTTTCACTCATCGGATGCCCCTAGAAGGGTTGGTAGACGTTTAAAGAAAATCGAACGCGGCAGCGCTTCTGCACAACCCGCCGCTTTCGCAGCATCCAGAGTTTCTGTGTCTATGTGCGGAGCGAAACCAATCACTTGTGACTGCAAAGGCAGATGCTCGAGGGCTTGCGATCGTGATAGATCCACGAAAACCAGATCAGCATCGACAGACTTCAACTCCTCCAAGGTCTGCACAATTTGCACGCCATCTCCGAAACGACTCCGGTCCATCAGATTGGGAACATAGGCAGCTATTCGGGACATCACGACTTAGTTTCTCGGCGCCGGGCCAGATGAGAGTGGGCTTTCGCTGCACCCCAAGCTATTCCTAATTCATGAGAGGTTTGTCCAAAGTCAAGGAAAGCTGTCGGCGTCAATCCATATACATCTTCAGGAAAAGCGGTTTCCAAATACTCGTCTCGCCGAACATGGGGAACACCGTTTCGCTTCAAAACTTCTGTCGGATACAGCGAAGCGCGGCGAAGAATTGACATCGGATTGACCTGTTGCACCGAGACGTCAGACTCTAATAACTGCCGCACGACAGGCCCTATCTCCGCCCTGCAACTTTCACCGGCTAGCCGTGCCTCGTCGGCTATGGCCTCGGGCCATTCTCCGGTCCATGCCTGATATACGCGACGTATCGAATCTTCTACCCATACTGGTAACGCAATCTCTAATTCTTGAGCAAGCTCCGACCCGATTTCTTGCAACCGATTCATTGGATCGAACGGTTCAAATTTCCCGAGCGGAAACCTTCCAAGTCCAGGGTGACGTACTGATAGCCAACCGACCGAACAGCTTCCACAATTTCGATTCGGCGGTCCAACGCCATAGACAACTGGTCCAAATCCAGTTCCAGCCGAGCGACTTCCCCGTAATCTCGGACTCGAAGTTGATGAAAACCCAAACCCTTCAGTGCCGACTCAGCACGATCTAAACGCCGCAATAACGGCACGCTGACTTGCGTTCCGTAAGGGATCCGGGATGCCAAACACGCAGCCGCTGGCTTATCCCAGGTCCGGAGCCCCAGCTCTTTGCTGTGCTCTCTCACGTCTTTTTTTGAGAATCCAGCTTCAACTAACGGAAACCGCGCGTGGCGTTGTTGAGCCGCAGATTGTCCTGGCCGGTGATCACCAAGATCGTCAGTATTAACTCCTAATACGACAACCAGCTCATGTTCATCAGCGACTGGCATCACAACATCCATAAGCGCCGACTTGCAGTGGTAGCAACGATCACTGTCATTGAGGCGATATGCGGCGTTTTCCATTTCAGCGGTCTCTATAGGCGACCAGTTGAGCCCCCATTCTTGAGCTAAGGAAGCACAATCTTCTAACTCGCTTTCGGCAAGACTCGGCGACACCGCAGTGAAGCAACGAACAGCCTCAGATCCCAGAGTGTCGTTAGCAACCCAAGCGAGAAAAGCGGAGTCCGCTCCCCCGCTGAAAGCGACCAGCACGCGTTGCAACCCTTGAAGGTTGCTTCGGAGCGCTTCAAGGTCAGCTGACATTACAGCCGATCATTGGGAATAGTGAAGAAACGATCGGCTCCTTGGGTGATTGTTGGGACTAGGCCCGCAACAGTAGGAAGTATCTGCTCCGCATAGAACAACGCAATGGTGATCTTGTCATTGAGAAAGTCGGGGTCACCTTTGCCCGAATCAAGAAGTTTCTGGGCTACCTGAGCAGATCGCGCCAGATAATAGGCACCGACGACGACACCGGCTACGCGCATGAAGGGAACCGAACCCGCGGCCGCATCATTAGGTTGCCCGGCTAGTCGCCCTCCCAACCAGACCGCTGCCTCGCGGAACTGTTCTTTCCCGTCCAACAACGCATGTCCCATAGAACAAAGACGATCATCTTCCACGAGTTGTTCCGCTAAGTGGCCGATTTCAGAAATGAACTTTTCTAATACCTGACCTCCACCAAGCGGCAGTTTCCGGAACACCAAGTCAGCTGCTTGAATTCCATTAGTGCCTTCATAAATAGGGGCGATCCGCACATCTCGCCAGTGCTGCGCCGCACCCGTTTCCTCGACGTAACCCATTCCTCCATGTGTTTGGACACCTAAAGAGGTCATCTCTACGCCCAAGTCCGTACCCCAGCCCTTGGATATCGGAGTCAGCACCGCAGTTAAAGCATCCCAATGTTCACGCTCGGTTTCGTCGCGACTACTGTTCGCAAAATCGATAGCAGCAGCATTTGCATACATGACGCATCGCATCGCCTCAGCGTTCGCTCGCATCGTCATCAGCATCCGACGAACATCAGCATGGTCGGCTATCGGTGACGACTCACCGGCTTCAAGTTGAGCTCCAATGGCCTTGCCTTGTTTTCTATCGAGTGAGTATTGACGGGCTTGCTGATATGAACGATCAGTTAACGAAAGACCTTGAAGCCCTACTGACAATCGTGCGTTATTCATCATCGTGAACATCGCCCGCATTCCAGTGTTTTCCTCACCGACCATCCAACCCACGGCTCCACTTTCGTCACCATAAGACATGACACAGGTGGGACTCGCATGTATCCCGATCTTGTGCTCACTTGAAACAACACGCAGATCGTTTCGCTCTCCCAGGCTTCCATCGTCATTCACCAAGAATTTCGGAACTATGAAGAGACTGATGCCCTTCGTTCCCGGCGGAGCATCAGGAGTTCGAGCCAAAACGAGATGGATAATATTTTCCGACAGTTCGTGCTCACCATATGTAATAAAGATTTTTGTCCCAGAAACCAGCCAAGTCCCATCTGCTTGGGGGACTGCTTTCGTAGTCAGAGCTCCCACATCAGACCCGGCATGGGGCTCAGTCAGATTCATAGTTCCCGACCATTCTCCGCTAATCATCTTGGGAAGATAAATCTCTTGCAACGTTTCACTCGCATGGTGACTAATAGCGTCAATTGCTCCCTGAGTTAGCAACGGGCAAAGGCTGAAAGCCATGTTTGAAGCAGTCATCATTTCCTGGACTGCTAGACCAACGCACCACGGCATCCCACCACCACCGTGGCTCTCATCCAGCGCTATACCGTTCCACCCAGCTTCAACAAACTTTGCATAGGCATCTGCGAACCCATCGGGATGAAATATTTGCCCGTTCTCAACAACCAACCCCTCTTGGTCACCTTTTTGGTTGAGGGGAACCAGTTGCTCCTCCATAAAACGGGCGGCCTCATCCAAGAGACCTTCAACCGTTTCAAGATCAGAATGACCATATCCTTCACGGCTAGCCAACTCAGGTAGATCCGCGATGTGCTCCAAGACGAACAACATGTCGTCGGTGGGTGCTATGTAATCAGACATCGTTGCCTCCTAACTACAGGCTATTAGGCCGACGGCCGTTGAGGAATTGCAAAAGAGGGATGAGAAGATAAAAAGATGCAGCCCAAAAAATTACGAAGGTTACTGGTGTCTGGTCGAGCCACAGTTGGTTGGTTATCGGTATTAGCCCCCAGCGTTATCGGCAAAGCCTGGGGAATCAACTCTCCTCTTACTAGCGAAACTAAATATGTGATCCGCCTATTTGGCGTAAGGAACGCAGTTCTGGCCTATCAGCTCTACCAAGCAGATCGGCCAGACGCAGAGGCTGAAGAACTAGAAGAAACCCTTCGTCAAGGAATAGCCATAGATATTCTCGACCTCGCCATTGCTTTGTTTGCAAGATCGCCCAAGGGAGCGAAATCCTTTGGGCGAGCAACACCAGCACTTGCAGCCCTCATCGGCATCATTCTGGGAATATTGGCGAGAGAAAAGTCTGAACTTTCGGAGGGCCTTGATGGCTGAACAGTCAAACGATTCATCGGCGACGAGAACGCCAACTGTGGTTCTAGCTCCTTGGAGCGGCACTTGGGATGCTGACGACCCAGACGCCAATTTCAAAGAAGAAGTAGCCGCTTTTGGCCTACTGGATCCATTAGAAACACTGGGCGGTTTATCAAAGCGACTCGGCATACCGGTTGGTGGATTAGCTAGATACGTGCTCGCTAAGTGGGCTACCGGTGGGAGCGAGGGGATGTTGCATGTCGGTGGCACAACAGTCCAGCGGATGCACAATGCGTGCCGAAATGCTGAAAAGCACGGCACCACTGAGGCACGGCTCGCTGCTTATGACGAGTTGCGTCAAATTGTCGAATGGTTACGGATCCCACTTGAAGACCCGAAGACCTACAACAACTAGACCTCACCCATTCAGCACCTGTGGAACGACTACTTCTACCTCGTCAAGCAAACCGGTGTAGAAGGCACCGAATTCGCCGTATATTGCGGAGGCCTCGTCGTAACGCATCGTATATACGACCTCTTTAAGGTCATCTAGGTGTTCAGCGAACAGCGTGACACCCCATTCGTAGTCGTCGACACCTGTCGAACCGGTCACCACTTGCAGGATCCGCCCGCGAAAATTTCTTCCCGATTTTCCATGTTCGTACATGAGTTCTCGTCGAGTTTCGTACTCAAGGGTGTACCAATTACCTTGTTCTTCGCGACGTTTCGACATTGGGTAGAAACAAAAGGCGTGCTTGTTGTCTGGCGGAAGTTCCGGATGTAGTCGAGGCATCTTCATTTCTTCTGGCAAATCTGGTGCGTATTCAGATGTTTCGGTCATTGAGAGGTAGCTGTCAGCTACAACCAACCCGGATTGCTGAAGCTTGCTTTGCAGGCTCCGAAGTCTCCATAGGTCTGGTCCTAGCGCCATGAAGCCAATATCCGCTTTATGTCCAAACAGCGCTATACAAAGAACTTGATGGTCGCCATCCTGGACTTCTTTGACAGCCGCGATTATTCGCTGCTCGTCGGTTGTGTCAGTGACTTTGCAAAATAGGTGGAGAACACCCCACCCAACTGATGTCGACACGTAGTGCGGTTGGGTCATGCACTGATTTTAGGGGTCTTATTGGTCAATCTCACCGGTGTAGATGTTCATTGAATCCTCGCGAGCGAACCCAATCATCGTCATGTTGGCTTTTTTCGCTAGTTCAACAGCGAGCGCGCTGGGGGCAGATACGGCAATCAGGGTTCCAAAACCTCCAGCCCATGCCTTTTGCACCATTTCGAAGCTGGCGCGCCCACTCACGAAAAGCCCCAGTTGCTTTGCATCAGATTTATCTTCGAGAAAACGGTTGCCAATGACCTTGTCAACGGCGTTGTGTCGACCAATGTCTTCACGCACCAACTCAATCGCACCGTCAGCTCCAAAAACGGCTGCCGCGTGAAGGCCTCCTGTTCGACCGAACATTTCCTGTCGACCTCGAACCTCTTGCAACATTCGATTCAACCCCTGAATATCAAAGGTGGTTGCCTCGCTTATCGGAGTCATTCGTGCAGATAATTCGGTCAATGCAACTGATCCGCACAGACCACATGATGAACTGACGTTGCCCAGCCGAGGTTGTGGAACCGGGGCTCGTCCTCCAGTCTCCACCGTCACGACATTGTATTCGTACTCTGCAGCTGGACCTTCACCGCAGTATCGAACTCCTGTCACGGAGACATCTTCAAGAAGATTTTCTGTGACACAAAAACCGACAGCGAGTTCGTAGTCGTGCCCTGGCGTACGCATCGTTGTCGCGACCAGATTTCCATCTAGTCGAATTTCAAGTGGTTCTTCAACCACCACTTCGTCTGGGAGTCGTGAGATCGCACCGTTGTGGATCCGTTGAACTATGAGCTTTTCGCTTCGACCCCGCCTCATATCGACAGGATACTGCCGACCTCGGGTTTCTTCGCACCCTCGTTTATCTGAGTCACTATGTGGTCTTTACGCGCTCCAATGAAGCTTCGAGGTGGTGTTGCATTGGTTGGCCGACGGCCGCCATCGAAAGGTCATAGGTCAATCGATTGTCCTCGATCCTCAAAAGCCGACGAACTTGTTCTACCGGTTTCGCTGTAGTCGTCGTTGCAACCTGTGTCGATTCAAGATTCACAACACAGGATTGGGGGTTAGCCGCATAGAACCCATTGTGAACTTCAACAATGCCTGTCGGTTGCGCAACGACCATTTCCAGGGTCTCGTCGTCGATAATTCTTAGGAAGCCTTGTTCGGAGTGGAGGGGCTGTCCATCAGACGCTGTTTTTGTCTTTTGTGAATATGTGAGAAACGGTTTCCCTACATGGCCAAACACAATTTCTTCGAGATACTCAAATTTTTCAATTCCCGGATAATGGCCGCTTCCTGAACCACGCCATTCCCCGACCATGACGGCTAGCGGTTGGCAAGCTTTGTGGAGTGAAGGCTGCATGACTGCACCAATCCGAGACTGCAAAGATTGAATCTAGCAAGAGTAGAAGTTTGGCTCTGAGGGATGTCTGTGGACCAGGGTTTTTGGGAAGTTGAGAAGATCAGAAGTCCATGTCCGGCATTGCAGGCATCCCAGCTCCACCCTCTTCTGGCTGTTCACAGATGACAGCTTCAGTCGTCAGGAATAGAGCAGCGATAGAAGCAGCATTCTGCAATGCTGACAAAGTGACTTTCGCCGCATCGATAACTCCGGCGCCTACTAGGTCTTCATATTCGCCGGTTGCTGCATTCAGACCATGACCGCCGTCTAGGCCCCTAACGCGGCTAACTACGACGCCGCCTTCTAAGCCGGCGTTTTCAGCGATTTGTTTGAGTGGCCCCTCAAGGGAGCGGGCAACCAGATTTGCTCCTGTCGCCACGTCACCATCTAGAGAACCTGCTGCAGCTTCGACAGCAGCTTGAGCCCTTAAAAGGGTGACGCCTCCGCCTGCTACAACTCCCGATTCAATGGCTGCTTTCGTCGTGCTGACAGCATCTTCGATCCGATGCTTTTTCTCTTTAAGTTCGACCTCGGTTGCGGCACCGACTTTCAATACTGCTACGCCGCCTGAGAGTTTCGCGAGTCGTTCTTGTAATTTCTCGCGGTCATAATCCGAGTCAGTGTTGTCAATCTCATTTTTGATCTGTTCAATGCGACCCGCAACATCGGCTTCATCACCAGCTCCTTCGATGATGGTCGTCTCATCTTTGGTCACAATTACTCTTCGAGCAGTACCGAGTAAATCGAGTGTGGTGTTTTCAAGCTTCAAGCCAACATCTTCACTAACAACTTGACCTCCAGTAAGGATGGCCATGTCTTGAAGCATCGCTTTTCTGCGGTCACCAAAGCCAGGGGCTTTAACGGCAACTGACTTAAACGTCCCGCGAATTTTATTGACAACGATTGTCGCGAGCGCTTCACCTTCTACGTCTTCGGCGAGAATGACCATGGGCTTTCCAGCTTGCATCACCTTTTCTAGAACCGGAACAACATCACGTACCGCAGTGATTTTGCCTTGAACAAATAAGAAATACGGGTCATCTAGAACTGCTTCTTGACGGTCTGCATCGGTAACGAAATAGGGAGATATGTAGCCCTTGTCGAACCGCATGCCTTCCACCAGGTCCATTTCCAGACCAAAGGTTTGGCTTTCTTCGACTGTTATCACGCCATCCTTGCCGACTTTTTCGATGGCCTCACTGATGTGGTCACCGATTTCGCGATCAGCGGCTGAAATAGCGGCTACCTGCGCTATTTGTTCTTTGGATTCGGTGACACTAACGGCCATGCTTTCGATCGCACCTACCGCAGCTTCGACGCCAGCTTCAATACCTTTTTTGAGCGACATCGGATTAGCACCGGCAGCAACGTTACGCATACCTTCGTGAACCATTGACCATGCAAGAACGGTCGCTGTGGTGGTGCCGTCACCGGCGACATCGTCAGTTTTTTTTGCGACTTCTTTGACTAATTCTGCGCCAATCCGCTCAATCGGATCTTCGAGTTCAATGTCTTTAGCGATCGAGACCCCGTCATTAGTAATAGTCGGAGCGCCCCACTTCTTGTCTAAGACAACGTTCCGTCCTTTGGGTCCGAGCGTTACTCGGACAGCGTCTGCAAGCTGGTTCATTCCTGCTTCAAGTGATTTGCGGGCTTCATCGTCGAACGAGATCATCTTTGCCATCTGAATTTGACTCCGTTGTGTGTGGTTCGGTGCACCCATATCCGAACTAACTGGGAGCTAGTTCTTTGTTGGGTACTAGGGCATTAGCACTCTCACCCAGAGAGTGCTAATAGCCAATCAGCGAACACCCTCCATTTGCAACCTCTAGCCAAAGGATTCTGTCTGGAATTAGAGGGTTGAATTATCTGGATACTGGCAGCAGCCACAGCCTTCGCACCGCGTCAAGCCTGCATAACTTTGGTCAAAGATTGTTGAGTATTTGGGTTCCTAGATTGGTTAGACACTGTGTTGTCTGCTCGTATGCCTGATCAGGTCCGAAGGTTTCAACCAAAGAATGCACCGTCATGCCGTCGGGAAGAACGACATCCGGGGCGTATGACCCGACTACAGCCACGACTGGTATTTGATGCTGTTTTGCCATAGCGGCGACTCCACCGACGACTTTTCCGTTGAACGATTCTGTGTCCAGACGGCCTTCTCCAGTGATGACTATGTCGGCAGCAGATATCGCATCTTCCAACCCAACTTCTTCAGCTATGAGCTCGAAACCATTGACCAGTTGGGCGCCAATTGCAGCGAGTCCGCCTGCTAGGCCACCTGCAGCCCCAGAGCGTTGAAGGTCAGTCACATCGGTGCCGTACTCTTCGAGATACACGTCTGATAATCGTCGGAGACGCCGCTCCAATAATTCGATCTGGGCTTTGGTAGCTCCTTTTTGGGGTCCGAACACAGAGGGTGCTTCAAGAAATCTGGTATCGACGTCGCACGCAACCAGGAGATCAACGCCTGAGAACCGGACGAGAGGTTCCATGGCTCGTAGCGCCCCTAAACCCCCATCGGTTGAGGCCGACCCGCCAACACCAACCACTATTCGCTTTGCTCCTGCCGTTCTGGCCTCGGAAATCAGTTCGCCTGTGCCTGATGTAGTTGCCGATATTGGATCATTTCCTTCGGCTCCCCCGGCCACTATTAGGCCACTGGCCTCTGCCATTTCAACAACTGCCGTGCCTCCAGAAATGCGCCATCTTGCTTCTACCGGGTCCCCGAGTGGTCCACTGACATAAGAAACGCGATTGGATCCACCCAGCGCGTCAAGAGTTCCTTCACCGCCATCGGCGAGCGGTATGAGAACTAGGTCCCTAGCTGCCCCTGAGACACCTGCTGCTATTGCCTGTGCTGCGGCTAGGGCCGTTGCTGTGCCGCGGAATTTGTCAGGGCATATGAGAATGCGCAACGGAATTTTGTGGGCGGAATGCCTTACTCGGCACTCGCCTTATCTATGCCTAAAGCAACGAGAATATCGATATCTTTGTCGAATTTATCTCCAAGGGCAGCCACGTCCTGCGGCATTTTGTAGACATCGTTTTTAGCGTCTAAGCCCAAAAGTTCCGCGATATTACCCGCTTCGATAATGTTGCCCGGTTTGTAGTGGACCCGAGTTCGGTCCAGCGGCGTGCCTTTCATGTTGATTGGGGTCCCGGTAATGAATCCTTTAGTTTTTAGAACGTCAGTGGTTCGTCCGGCTGCACCTCTCACCGTGGTCGAGTTCGCTACCTGAACCGAAACTTGGCTGTTGGGACGACCTTCAAATCCCACCATGGTCCCTGCATCAGAATCGTCTGCACCAGTTCCATCGTCGGGGGTCGATGTGGCAACGGTTATCCCCGGAAGAGTGGTTTCGGTCGTGGTTCCTGTCCCATCATCTGAAGCGCTTGCTTCATTTTCAGCTGCTTGGACTGTGGTAGGCGAGGCAGACGGAGCCGAATCTAGGGTGGGCGTGTCTGTGCCGCGCAATAAATAAATACCTACTACTACGGCAGCGACTACCAGTAGCGCTCCTCTTATAGCAGCGGCGTTGTTAGGTCTTGACATGGGACCGTTCATCGGGCGACCTCCTGGTCGGCTGTACGGCGAGCTGAATGTTGTTGGCGTCGACGATCACGCATCCGCCTTAATCGTCGCACAAGCAGCGGCTCTGCAGCTAACGCCTCATCTGAGGCGATCAGCCGATCTAACGCAGCCGCGTATTCGGGTTCGGTTAGCTGGAATCTTTCGCGTACACCTTGATCTTTCGGTGTCTCTGACTCCCACCATGACTGTTCAAATTCAAGAATGTCTAGGTCACGTTGACTCAGTTTCTGATGAGGCGATTCTTCCAAGTTCACTATTTTCCTTCCGGTGTCACGGAGCCCGAGGTGGGAATCGAACCCACAACCTCCGCTTTACAAGAGCGGTGCTCTAGCCGTTGAGCTACTCGGGCCGTGCACGCCTAGCGTAAACCCCAGCGGGCGGTTGTTGATGTCGTTCAGTGACCGATTTCTCTCTGACGTTTTACTTCATAGATCGTTATAGCCGCGGCATTCGAAACATTCAGTGATTCAAGCTGACCAATTTGGGGTATCGAGACGAGTTGGTCGCATCTCTTTTTCGTTAAATGGGAGAGTCCTTCACCTTCTGCCCCAAGAACGATCATTAGTGGTTCCGTGGCAACCCGCATCTCATAAATTGAATTTTTCGCGTTGCTATCAAGGCCTACTATCCAAAGACCTTTCTCTGACATTTCCTTCAGAATCGCTGGCAGGCCTGCAACCAAGGCAATGGGAAGATGTTCTACAGCACCCGCCGCTGCTTTTACGGCTGCAGGAGTAAGGCGGACCGCTCTATGGCGAGGGAGCACAACTCCGGTGACTCCCGCGACTTCAGCAGTTCTAAGAATCGCTCCTAGATTTCCGGGGTCGGTGACGCCATCAAGTGCAATGAGTAGCGGGGGGATTTGTGAAGAGCCTGAAGTAAAGGTTTCAATTTCAACCGGTCGAATCGATTCCGCTTGAGCTATGACTCCTTGGTGCGACTCGGTTAAGGCGTAATCATCAAGTTTGCGGCGAGTGAGTTGGCGAATTGGAACCCTTCGTTCTTCACATAGGTCAGCTATTTCGGCCAAGATCGCTGTGTCATGTACATCCTCGCTAATAAGGACCTGTTGAGCCCGTCGTGTGCCCGCCCGCAATAGTTCGCGGACTGCTTGTCGCCCTTCGATGTGATCTCCACCCAAGTTGTCTGGTCTATTGCGAGATCTGTTTTGATTCTTGTCGCGTTCATTTCGGTTTCTATTGGGTCCGGGACCTCCTCTCTTGGTGTTGCGTACTGATCTGTGGTCTTTGGATTTCTGAGTCGCTGCCTGATTTCGTCCGCCAGTTGATTTAGGGCGGCCTTGAGGGCGGCTCATTTCTTCTCCAGTAGCGCCACAGCTATCGCTACAACGCCTTCGCCTCGACCTAAGGCGCCAATTCCTTCGGTTCGTTTCCCGCAGACAGTGACACTGCCACCCGCTGCATCTGACAAGTTCTGTTCCATCTGATCTTTGACGGGAGCTATTTGCGGCGTATCGGTGATAACAGTGCAGTCAGCGTTTGCAACCGCCCATCCAGCCTCGTTAATCATCGCCGATACCTCACGGAGCATTTCGATGCTGTCTGCTCCATCTAATTCTTCGCCTGTGTCTGGAAAGACTTGACCTATGTCACCCAAGCCAGCGGCTCCGAGGATGGCATCGATAACAGCGTGGGTGACTACGTCGGCGTCGCTATGGCCCTCGAGGCCCCTGTGCTCAGGAAAATGAACTCCTCCTATCACGAGGGGTCGACCGTCTTGAGCCCACCCATGGGCGTCGTAGCCTTGGCCTACCCGCATCATAAGTTGAGTCCCATCAATTCGGCGGCGACGTCGAGATCGTTCGGGGTCGTTATCTTGATGGCAGCTAGCTCTCCGGGAACGACCTTCACGGTCCCACCAATCGCTTCAACGAGTCCTGCATCATCAGTGGCATCCTCACCGCTGGCGTGTGCGGCCTCCAGCATCTGCCGTCTAAATGCTTGTGGGGTTTGGATAGCCATCAGGGTGTCACGGTCTACTGTTTCCTCGACTTCTTTTCCACTCGGCGTATCTATAACTCGTTTGAGGGTGTCATTCACGGCGAGCCCTGGGATCGCAGCATCGGCACCTTCGTGCACGGCTTCGATAACTGACCGGTAGAGGTCAGCTGACGCTCCCGGTCGTGCTGCGTCCTGGACAACTATGATTGTCGCCTCGGGCGGGACTGCTTGGAGGCCATTGCGTACCGACTCGCTTCGACTGTCCCCACCGACTACGACAATTTCCGCACTCGGTAAACCGTTGTCGTTGACGATGTCCGCATTGACGACCAGTACGACACCTTCGCAACACTTGCGCGCTGTAGCGACACTCCATTCGACAACTCGTTGATGCCCGAGCAATGCTTGTTGTTTGTTCCCTCCAAATCGAGAACCGGAGCCGGCAGCCAAGACAATGGACCATGTGATTTCCACATCAACACTGTGGCACTTTTAAGAGCTAATTCCGCACTAGTGGGAGGGATTTCGGAGATTCCGCAGTGTCACCTTTACACAAGATGACTGGCCGTCTAGTGATCTGACGTCTGCGTTCTATTCGGTAGTTGTTGCGTCTTCGAGTTCAACAGGCCCCGGATCGAACCCGTCAATCGACCGGAAAACTATTTCGTCCGCGTCTTCGTCGGCATCGACCACAATTATTTGGCCAGCTTGGAATTCTTTGTAGAGAATGCGTTCAGAGAGCGCGTCTTCAACGTGGCGTTGAATCGCGCGTCGAAGAGGTCGAGCGCCCAAGGTTGGGTCGTAACCTTTGCGGGCAAGCCAGTTTTTGGCCGAATCCGTGAGTTCAAGACCCAGTCCTTGAGCTTTCAGTTGCTCCGAAGTTCGAGTAATCATCAGATCTACAATTTCGGTCACTTCGGCCATAGAAAGTTCATGGAACACAATGGTGTCGTCAACACGATTGAGGAACTCCGGTCGGAAATGTGCCTTTAGGGCATCATTGACGGTGTCTTTCATCCGCTCGTAGCTCACAGCTTCATCAGCCTTGGTAAACCCAACATTTGCTCTACGTAGATCCGCCGTGCCGAGGTTTGAAGTCATAATCAACACGGTGTTACGGAAATCGACTGATCGGCCCTGAGCGTCAGTCAGTCGCCCTTCTTCAAGAATCTGTAAGAGAGTGTTAAAGACATCTGGATGAGCCTTCTCGACTTCATCAAACAGCACTACTGAAAATGGTCGACGTCGGACCGCTTCGGTGAGCTGTCCACCTTCTTCGTAGCCCACATATCCGGGCGGGGACCCGACAAGTCGGCTCACGGTGTGCTTTTCCATGTATTCCGACATGTCAAGACTGATCAATGCGTCTTCGTCTCCGAAAAGGAATTCCGCAAGTGTTTTAGCAAGTTCCGTTTTCCCGACACCTGAAGGTCCGAGGAAGATGAATGAACCACCAGGTCTTTTGGGATCTTTCAGGCCTGCACGGGTGCGACGAATTGCTTGGCTCACAGCTGTGATTGCGTCTTGTTGACCTATCACCCGTTTGTGAAGCTCGTCTTCCATCTTGAGAAGCTTCTGTGTTTCTTCTTCTGTGAGTTTGTAAACCGGGATACCCGTCCAAATCGAGAGGACTTCAGCTATTGCTTCCTCGTCAACCTCGTCGAAGAGATCGACACCTTCGGATTTGATCTTCTCCATTAACTCTGTTCGACGATCCAACAACTCTTTCTCTTCGTCGCGCAGCGAGCCAGCCAATTCAAAATCTTGATCTTCGACAGCTTGTTTTTTCTTTTCAACTACCTCAGCGATCTTATTTTCGATCTCTGTGTAGTCCGGTGGTGTCTCCATGCGTTTAATACGCAGTCGAGATCCGGCTTCGTCAATGAGGTCTATCGCTTTATCAGGTAAGTGTCGGTCGGCGATGTACCGATCTGCCAGATTGGCTGCAGCTACAAGGGCTTGATCCGTGATCGTTACCCGATGGTGAGATTCGTACCGGTCGCGTAGTCCCTTGAGTATTTCTATGGTGTGACTCAGCGTTGGTTCTTCAACACGTATTGGTTGGAATCGTCTTTCTAAGGCAGCGTCCTTTTCTAAGTACTTTCTGTATTCCTCCAAGGTCGTCGCGCCAATTGTTTGCAGTTCGCCACGAGCAAGCATCGGTTTGAGAATCGAAGCAGCGTCAATAGCACCTTCAGCTGCGCCGGCTCCGACCAGGGTGTGTAATTCGTCAATAAACAGGATGATGTCACCCCGGGTTTTGATTTCTTTCAGGACTTTCTTGAGGCGTTCCTCAAAGTCTCCTCGGTATCTAGAACCTGCCACCAAAGCGCCCAAGTCAAGCGTGTAAAGCTGTTTCGCTCGCAAAGTTTCTGGCACCTCACCGGCAACAATTTTCTGCGCCAAGCCTTCAACTATTGCTGTCTTCCCGACTCCCGGTTCGCCAATGAGCACGGGGTTGTTCTTCGTTCTCCGTGAGAGCACCTGCATGACTCGCTCGGTTTCGCGCATTCTGCCTATGACCGGGTCCAGCGCTTTATCTTTTGCATTCTGGGTGAGGTTCCTACCGAATTGGTCGAGAATGGCGGACCCGCCTTGTGGCCCATCACTTCGTTCAGCAGAACCTCCGACAGTTTCTTTCCCGGGTTCGGAACCTTCTCCTTGACCCGATCCGCTGTAACCAGAAAGCAATTGGATCACTTGTTGACGAACTCGAGAGAGGTCAGCGCCGAGCTTCACAAGCACCTGTGCGGCAACTCCTTCACCTTCTCGTATTAGGCCAAGCAAAATGTGTTCGGTTCCGATGTAGTTATGTCCCAGTTGAAGGGCTTCACGTAGCGATAACTCAAGGACTTTTTTTGCTCTTGGGGTGAAGGGGATATGACCACTTGGTGATGAACCACCTTGACCGATTATTTCCTCGACCTGGTTCCGAACTGCTTCGAGAGAAATCCCTAAAGATTCCAGTGCCTTAGCCGCAACCCCTTCGCCTTCGTGAATCAGCCCTAGCAGGATGTGTTCGGTACCGATGTAATTGTGGTTGAGAAGGCGCGCTTCCTCTTGAGCCAGAACAACTACTCGACGAGCTCGATCGGTGAACCTTTCAAACACTGAATCCTCCAGGAGGCAAGTGTGCCCA
>JAYZKK010000112.1:0-4193 GCA_036163555.1 Actinomycetota bacterium | reverse complement strand
CATCTCCTAAATCAGGGATCGGATTAACGGTTTCATCGCTAGACAAGACTGGCGGATTGAACCGGGCATAAAACGCCGACGAGTCATGTCCTTCGCGTCGAGAAACTCCAAATGACGAAGTTGAAGTTCGTTGTCGATTCTCTGTCACCTCAACTCCTCCCTGAGTTTGTTGATGAATCGTCGGTGAGTTTGCTCACCTTAAGTCTTGTCGGCGAGTGTACGGGCATGATGGGACACTCAGAACTAATCAATAAGCCCGACAGGGTAAAGAAAGTTCTGGGGTACTCAACCGGTTGCGAATGCCCGCATTCGCCCAGCCAAACCTAGGAGACCCAGATACGGTGACAAGGTGCGCTTAGTTACATGGAACTTGTGGTGGCGGTTCGGAGATTGGGAACCTCGACAGTTGGCTATTTCACGCACGTTAGAGGCCCTCAACGCTGATGTCGTCTGCCTACAAGAGGTCTGGAGTTCTGAAAACGGACCAGATCAAGCAGATCAACTCGCCAAAGCACTTGGAATGCATTACGTCAGGACGCCTGAACGCTGGTGGAAGGGCCACTCCTTCGGCAACGCAATCTTAAGTAAGTACCCGATCATTGAAAGCGAATGCACTCAATTACCACCTACTGGTGGTCCCGGAGCGCGATGGGCCCTATCAGCTCTTCTGGACCGACATGGAACCCATATACCTGTTATCTGCACTCACTTGGATTACCGATTTGACCAAAGCCAACGACGACAAGAGCAAGTCAAAACCATTTTTGAATTAGTCGAGGCTAGACATGATCCTGAAAACCACCCTGTTCTACTAGCTGGTGACTTCAATGCCACCCCGAACTCTGCAGAGATTCGAATGATCACAGGGGAAGCGCCTACCCCTATTGAAGGTTTAGCCATGACGGACGCCTGGCCTCAATGTAACGACACTCCTGGTTGGACGTGGGATAAGAAAAACCCCTACCTGGCCGAAGCCACTTGGCCTCAACGCAGACTCGACTACGTCTTTGTGTCATGGCCGCGGCCCGCCCCATTGGGCAACATAAAATCTGCGCATCTAGCGGGAGTTGATCCTGTTGACGGAGTAACAGCTTCCGATCACTGGGCCGTAGTAGTAGACCTAGTTGATAGCTCCACTAGCTGATTCAGTTTTGCGGCCGTTCCCATTTCGTTCCGTCATAGGCTCGCACCACCTTTGCCGGGACTCCCGCAATAACTGAGTATGAAGGAAACGTTCCCCTCACGACAGAGTTCGCGGCAACGACGCAATGTTTCCCAATTCGAGCTCCGGGTAGGACTACAGCTCCAGATCCGATCCAACTACCTTCGCCTATCACTACGGGATCGTCTTGTGGATCTTGAATTCCGATCGGTGTATCTGGGTCTTCGTAGCCGTGATTTTGGTCAGTTATGTAAACATTCATTCCGGTAAAAACATCGTCGCCTATATCAATTCGATAGTGACCAACAATCGCACTTCCCCGACCTATCAAACATCTATCTCCGATGATCACGACTGGGTCAGTCATCATCTCTTGGTTGGGTACCATTCCGGCCGACAAGGTCACATCAGCGGCGATCATCGTGTCTTCGCCGATACTTATCCAACGTTCTCCGTACATGTTGCCCGTGGGCCAGTTAATTATCGATCCGCGCCCGAACCGCTTATAGGAGCGGGCGGCATGATCGTTGGGACCAATCGATGCTGTTCGATTAAGCATCTTGGAGATACTTCGTATCACTCTGCCAACAACTGACCGGCATCGGGAACGAAGTCTGAGCATGGGCGGACCCTAGTCTGCTGTCACGACTTCTCGTAGCGACTCAGTAGTCGTTTAGCCGCAATGGAGGCGAGATCGCCGAAAGACCCCTTACCCACCACACGCGCCTCCGGTCCAAGTCGCAGTAACAAGCGTTCAAGAAAAATGGTGCTCGAAACAGGTATTTCGACCACTAGTTGTTCTTCGTCTTCTATAACTGCGGCTTCTAATGGTTCAATCATCCATCGAGAACTGCTGGGCATTTCGATCGTGACCACGGGAGCTTCCTCTTCTGCGGTGAAGGCTTCATTCCCGGGATCGGATCGAGTATGTATCTCTCCGGTCAATTCGACGGCCTCGATACGGTCAACGCGGAAAGTTCGGTGATCGTCTCGAAGTCGGCAATGAGCACGTAAGTACCAATCGCCAGAAACGTTGACTGTTTCATAGGGTTCCACTGTTCGAAGCGAGACCTCATCCGCCCACCTGGCGTAGTACTCGATTTGGATGCATTCATGATCCCGTGTGGCCTGCTCAATAACCTTGAGGAATTCAGGGTCTTGAATATCTATTGCAACGGATGACCCAACACCCAGGGCCCGCTCAAGTTTCGAGACGCCTGTCTTGAGTGCTTCAACGTTGGTACCTGGTAACCCAAGGGCAGCGTTCGCTACTGCAAGAAGACCGAGAGCTTCGCTACGGTCAAGTTTGCGAGGGCGCCCGAACAGCGGGTTGATGTCGAAAAAGATCTCTCCATCCTCATCAATGATGACACCTAGATTGTGGAACTCCTCATTTACCGCTACTTCTATTCCCTGCAAGGGGTACAACTCACTGTAGGCATCATCTGAATCAAGTCCGAAGTGGTCAGCTACCTCCGAGACGCTCACCGGCTGGTGCTCATAAGCCCACAGCATCATCGCCAATTGCAACGCTAGACGAGCATCATTCGTGCGGCGCTTTCTCACCGTGCGCTCGCTAAAGCCTGTAGCCATGTGACTACTTCATCGACCATTTCTGGAGGGTTGAGAACTACGGCATGGTCCCCCATACCGAAAAGCCATGACCGGAAAGCACCGGGGCTGCGAACTTCAACTTCAATTACCACTGACCCGTCTGCTCGCCGTTCAATTACTCCCCCGCGATCACGTTCGACCTTTCTAGCTAGAAGCGAGTCAACCAAGACCTGTGCGACAAGACCACTCTCTGGTCCATGCAGTAGTGGGTCTTCTGCCATCGCTTCAGCCGGGTCAGGTATTTGGTGATTTGGGGCTGAGCCAGCCACGCCGACCGTAACCGAGCTTTGGAATCGTTCTACCTTAAAGTTTTTGGCAGTTCCGTCCTCATGACCGTGGAGATACCACCCTCCTTGCCTCCAAAAAACCAAGACGGGTTCAACTTCACGGGGCTGCCCTCCATAGACGAAACTAATAAGGCAGTTCCGGTCAACTGCGTCGTGCACAACTACTAGTTCGTCGGGTGCACTCAACTGTGCTCTAAGCGGAGGCGCTGTCGGTACAGTTCCAGCTCCCAGTTTCGCTAATGCGTCTATCTCCCAAGCTGCATCAAATTGAACCATCGATGCTGCCATCTCAATCGCCAGACTCTCACTATCGGAGAGGTCAAGGTTTAAGAAGACGTCGGCGTCTCTGATCGCATATCTAGTACCTCCAGCTGCCTCGTCATTACCGCCGATATTTTCGGTGTGTATGGAGATGCCGCATTCACGCAGATCTTTCTTGTCGCGTTCAAAAGTCTTCTTGGAACTCGAATCATCATCGACGTACAAATCCGTATCGCGGACGATCTCTGTCCAACTCACAGGAGCAGGGCAAGCTCGCAAATACATGAGTAGCTTCCATATGCGTTCGTTCTTATCCACTTCCCACGACTCTAGATTCCAGCTAGATGAGATTGTTCGATCTTTCGAAGCCCTAACCTGCTGTTGTGGATGATGGTCTAATTCCTCCAGATCAACTGAGTGTTCCCAACGACGATCTGGGACCCCTACACCGGCGCGACGCCATGCGGCGTCTGGAGACACAACATCTAGACGTTTTGGTTATTGGAGGTGGCGTAACTGGTATCGGGTGTGCCCTCGATGCCGCCTCTAGAGGATTGACTGTTGCCGTTGTCGAACAACGGGATTTGGCTTCCGGAACTTCCAGCCGTTCAAGCAAGTTGATTCATGGTGGATTGCGCTACTTGCAACAACTCGAGTTTGGTCTCGTCAGGGAAGCCCTATCAGAGAGAAACCTCTTAATTTCTCAAATCGCTCCCCACTTGATCAATAAAGTCGACTTTCTATATCCGTTGCGAAATCTAGGAGAACGCCTCTATGCAGGCATAGGAATCGCTCTATACGACTTGATGGCTGTTCGCGGAGGCAACTCTCTCCCCCGCCACAGGCATTTGAGTCGCAAGCACGTCCAA
>JAYZKK010000111.1:0-3670 GCA_036163555.1 Actinomycetota bacterium | reverse complement strand
GTCCAACGTGCTCTGCTTGCTGTGAGTGAAACAGGGCTGCAAAACGAGTGAGACCACCTTCAACTATTTCTTCAAAAACAACGTCTGCGGAGTTGATTCCTGATTGGGGTCGAGCTCGGTCATGGTTGTCGATTTTCACAATCAGCACTGGCCAATTTCCGACTTGCTCATCTCGAATTCCGGTCAGAGGCCATCTCTTCAACTCCTCAATTGCCTGTGTAGTTGTGGCCACGACAGCTTGACCATCGCCACTATCTAAGACCCTGTCTTCAACAGCTTCAGATCCCTCTGTGGAGGGAACTTCTATGGGTGTTGTCGATGATGGTGATAGCCGAGCACTGGGGGGAGTTCCGGCGCAACCCGCAGAAGCGCCAGCCACGAGCAGAAGGAAAAGGAGGTGCCGTCCATGTCTGAGCATCGAGCCGAGACTACTCACCTATCGACAGTTCCGAATGCCGTGTACCGTTCTATCGGTGAGCGGAGACGTGCATATTCAACGAGACGGCCATATTGGCTTCATCATTCTCGACCATCCAGAACGCCACAACGCAATTAGCACCGATATGTGGCAAGGGTTGCTCGATTCGGCGAATGAGCTCGCCGCGGACGAAGAAATCAGAGTGGTCTTATTACGGGGTGAAGGCGACAGAGCCTTTGCAGCCGGCGCTGACATCAGCGAATTCAACGACAAACGAACTGACAGTTCCGCAAATCAAGACTACGACGACGTGTCAGACCGGGCCTACACGGCGTTAACCACAATGCCCAAGCCACTAATTGCCATGATCCACGGCTACTGCATAGGTGGCGGACTTGCTGTGGCTCTTACCGCTGATTTACGGATTGTCTCCGACGACGCCAAATTCGCCATCCCGGCTGCCCGTCTGGGGCTCGGTTACCGCTCTGCTGGACTTGGCCGACTCGTTCAGCTGATCGGACCTTCATCAACCAAGAGAATTATGTTTCTCGCAGATCGGTTCGGCGCCCAGGAGGCTCTATCTATGGGGCTGGTGAATCGGGTGGTTCCTAAATTAGAGCTCGAAGCGGCGACCACTGAATGGCTAAACATTGTGTGCGAAAACGCGCCCCTGACTATCCAGGCAGCAAAGGCCGCTACAGATGAGTGGACGAAGCCAGAGTCATTCAGAAATTTTGATGAGATCAACCAATTAGTAGATGCTTGCTTCGATAGCGCCGACTACCGGGAGGGTGTCGAGGCGTTCATGGCGAAGCGGACTCCTCAATTCAGAGGAAACTAGCTTGAACGAGAATCTCGACGTCGACGTTGAGATCTTTGATACTCCTCGATCTCATCGCTCAGTTCATGTACTTCTTGGCATAAAGCGAGATAGGAAAGCAAACGATCTGAATTTATTTGTTCGTTATTGCATGCAGCGGTCACTGCACATTCAGGTTCGTCCCTATGGCTGCAATCAGTGAACTTGCAGTTCAATGCAGCTTCCGCGATTTCGCTGAAGACGTGGTCTAGCCCAGCATCGTCCCATATCTGGACCTCCCTTAATCCCGGGGTGTCTATCACCACACCGTGTTCAGCCACGAGTAACTCTCGGCGGACTGTTGTGTGACGTCCGGATCCTTCTCGATCAACTGACCCTGTGACGAGCATCGGGTCGCCTACTAGTTGATTAACCAGCGTCGATTTTCCCACACCGGATGCTCCAGTCAACGCGAGAGTGGCACCACCGTCCAATAGCTTGACGACCTCATTCAACTCTTCGCCCTTATGTGCGTTCGTCAACAGAATGGGGCATTGAACGCCTCGTTCTACAAGTTGTTCTCGGATCTCTTGAGCACCTCCTAGGTCACTCTTGTTGACAATGACAACGGGTGATACATCCCCTCCTTCGGCGGTCACTAAGTAACGCTCAATCATGTGTTCGTCGAGGTCTTGGTCCGTGGAGATGACTACGCCGAGTACATCGATGTTGGCTCCAACGACTTGGGGTACTGGAGCAGCGCCTGATGCTCGTCGAAGCACACGTGACCGTCTGGGTAAGACTTCGGTAATGCCGACCCGTCGATTATCAATAGGGTGCAACGTGTGGATAACCCAATCTCCGACTGCTGGATAGTCAGTTGGGTCGTGAGCTTGCTCTCGCGACGAGGTATCTAAAATTGCTTCATGTGAGCCGGAAGGACCTAACAACTCATAGGCACCTCGATGTTCTACGACGACTCTGCTGATTCCTTGATCTTCTCCTAAGTCGGGGTGCGTTGTTCCTTGTCTCGTCCAACCCAACAAGTCCAGTGACGTGCCGACGTTATTCACCGGACAACCAGACGTCTGACCAGCGCCCCACCCCTGCTACTTGACCATAAACCTCACTACCATTCGGTAATTGCCAATAGCCCAATCCTTTAGTTCCCGGATGCCCTATAACCGCCGACTGCGCGTGGGATAGGTAGATCATGGGCATTTGTTCTGTCAACTCCAACATGATCTGTTCAACCGCAGCTTGGCGCACAGTCTCAACTGAACTTGATTGGAGCAGTTCCACAAAAGTCGTTAAGGGCTCGTTGTGAAGGTTGCTGACGTTTAGGGGTGAGGTCCGAATAGGTCCGAATAATGGACCAAACATCATCGCCGGGTCAGATTCGCCGCCTACCCGCCAACACGTCGCCATGAAGTCGCCGCTAAAACCAGGTCGATCTGTCACCGACCCTAAGACTCTTTGGATCAAACCGCTCCGGGTAACAGTTTCGGTTTCAACTTCGACAAATCCTGTCGCTTCCCACTGACGCGCTAGCTCTCGAATCATCGATGAAAGATGAATGTCGTCTGTGCATTGAAGATCGATCGAAATCTGTGAACCCGGTGCACGTTTATCGGACCGGTCTTCGTCGTTGACGTAGGCCGCTAATAGTTGTTTCGCAGCGGTTACGTCAGAGCCTGGCCACGTCTCAGCCACTAATCCCGACCACCAGCGGCTTTGTGGAGCAAACCACTGGGTAGCCGGATCACCAGCACCAGCGCCGAGTGAGGCTTTGATCAATACATCTTGGTTTGTCGACATCTGAAGCGCCCGTCTGACGCGGACATCGTCAACTGGTGATTGCACCGTGTTAAACAGCACCACGCCAACATTGTCTTCATTCCGAGATATGACCGTTAATTCAAGATCTCGCGCCCGAGAGATGGCCAACGTTGAGCGAGACTGCGCAAAATCTGCATCCTTGCGTTGGACCGACTCGATTCGTTCTTGTTCGTCCACTACTTCACGAAAAGTCAGTTCATCTAAGTAGGGCAACGATTTTCCGTCCAGACCTGTTCTCCAGTACTCACGGTTAGCTACCAGCTTGACTGGCTGACCGATTTCCCAGGGCTCCATGATGAAGGGTCCAGTCCCCACAGGACTGCGCAAAAATGCAGACGGGTCAGATCTTGCTGCCGCGATAGAAAAAACTCTGCCTATCGGCCCGGCTAAGACAACATCCAGAGCAGGGTTGGGTTCAGCTAGGTCAAACATCAGACGACGATCATCAATGACGGTAACTGCATTAATCCGAGCATCACGTAGTAATCCTCGAGTCACTTCACCCTTCTTCAGGAACTCTTCGTATCCCTCTTTTATTGCCTGAGCCGTGACCGGTTGGTCGTCGCTAAATCTGAGACCTTTACGCAAAGTAACGGTCCAATTAAGCATCGTTG
>JAYZKK010000110.1:0-49644 GCA_036163555.1 Actinomycetota bacterium | reverse complement strand
GCCCCTCCCCTTCCACAACACAACGCAGCCTCACTCCGTTGGTCTCAAGTACCTCGAAATGTCTATCCGCTAATCCCACGGGACTCTCTTTCCTCGTCAGGAACAAGCTTCGCACAACTATTCTGCGACGATGACCTATGAATCGATCCTCTACGAAGTTGACCAAGGCGTTGCCCTTCTAACGTTGAACCGCCCGGAACGTCTCAATGCCTGGAACACCAAAATGGCTGCCGAGATCGGCTCAGTCCTCTCCGACGCAGAAACAGACGACCAGGTCCGCGCTGTGGTCATTACAGGTTCGGGACGGGCATTCTGTGCCGGACAAGACCTTTCAGAAGGCGAAGACACCTTTGCCGACAAACCTGACGCAAACCCCCATGAGCAAGGCACCCCAACAACAATGCCTTGGGACGTATCAAAACCCGTTGTTGCTGCAATAAACGGCCACGCAGTCGGTGTCGGTCTCACTTTCCCACTCACATGCGACGTGCGGTTCGTAGCCCAAGACGCAAAACTCCAGTTCGCGTTTGTTCGGAGAGGCATCGCCCCAGAATTGGGTTCGACCAAATTGTTGACTCGAATGGTTGGTTTACAGGTTGCTAGCGACCTCTTGATGTCCGGCCGATTCTTTTCGGGCACAGAAGCTGAACAAATTGGTCTAGCAGCACAAGCACTCCCAACTGACCAGGTGTTGGAAACAGCTCTCAACTGGGCACGCGATGTTGCCGCTAATACAGCCCCGGTGTCAGTCGCTGTTACAAAAAAAATGATGTGGGAAAACCTGCGTCCCGAAATCGACGAGACCTTCCGCAAAGAACTCCGTCTCATCCCTTGGCTCGGAAGCCAACCAGATGCGGCCGAAGGTGTGATGCACTTTATTGAAAAGCGGCAGCCATCATGGTCAGGAAGCGTGCTTCAAGACATGCCCGACTTGGAGTCCTAGAGAACTGATCTGTGCCGCAGTCAGCAGTCAGATCAGCACGAGAACGGTTACTAGGACAACCGCCACGCCAGCCAACGCTCCACCAAGACCGATGAACACAGCGATCATCGCTGGAACCAGAGAATTGTCGTCTTCCACGGAATCTCCTCAGCCCTACTGGACGAATCCACACCATAGCCGATCTCTGATCTGAGTCCATTCGCGATACATGGACCTGCCGTCTTGTGGAATTATTCGGTTCAGCGATCCAACTCAAAGGGGAGTTTGAAAGTGGATTTTGACTACAACGAAAAGACACTTGAGCACAAAGAGAAGCTTGAAGGGTTCATGCAGAAGCACGTCTATCCAGCAGAAGCCGAACATCACGCGTTCATCGAAGATCCGGCCAACATGTGGCAACAACCCCCAGTCGTTGAGGATTTGAAAAGCAAAGCTCAAGATGCCGGCATTTGGAACTGGTTCTTGCCTGCTGAGTACAGCGAATGGAGCCCGGGGTTCACGAATCTAGAATTCGCCCCGCTCGCGGAAGTCATGGGTCGGGTCCCATGGTCGTTTGAAGTATTCAACTGTTCAGCCCCCGATCGCGGAAACATGGAGGTACTAGCGAAATATGGGACCCCCGAGCAGCAGGACCAGTGGCTAAGGCCTTTGATGGAAGGGCGGATACGGTCGACCTACGGCATGACCGAACCTCAGGTCGCCTCTTCCGACGCTACAAACATGGAGTTGCAGATAGACCGCGACGGTGATCACTACGTCCTCAATGGTCGTAAGTGGTGGAGCAGCAATATTTACCACCCACTTTGCGAATTCGTTATCACGATGGGTGTTTCAAACCCGGACAACCCTCGACATCAGCGACACTCCATGGTCATAGTCCCTAAGGACACTCCTGGGCTAGAAATCGTTCGCCCGTTATCTGTGTTCGGTAACTTCCATTCCCCAGCAGGCCACGGCGAACTCGCGTACCACGACGTCCGCGTACCGGTCGACAACATCATCTTGGGTGAGGGCCGAGGCTTTGAAATTGCTCAGGGTCGACTAGGGCCTGGGCGTTTCCAATACGCAATGACCAATGTCGGGATGGCACAAAGGATGCTCGATCTGATGTGCACCCGAGCTGAGCAACGCGAAGCTTTCGGCAGCAAACTCAGAGACTTCTCTTCGGTTCGACAAGACATCGCTCGAGCGCGTTGCGCCATTGAACAAACTCGACTGTTAGTGCTTAAGGCGGCCGCAGAAATGGACAGATCGGGAGCTAAGGGCGCCCGTGATTACATTTCGATGGTGAAAATTGTTGGACCGAAACTCGCTCATGACGTAGCTGAACGGGCTATGCAGATCTTCGGCGGTAAGGGAGTCAGCGGCGACACACCCATTGCCGAAATGTACGTCATGGGACGGTTGATGCGGATCGCAGATGGACCAGACGAGGTTCACATGAACCAGTTAGCCAAGCTGACCATGGCTCAAGCAGAGATAGCCCGCCAAAACGGTCAAGGCGGTGTCGACTGGTATGGCGACTGACTCACGGGAATTGCGATGACAGAACTCATAATTGATGGTGCAACTACCGCCTCCTCCCCAGATGGGTGTGCGTCTGAAGCGGTGACGTTTGAGCAAATGGGCTTGAACGCAGCGTGGACATTTGAGGCCTCCCATGATCCTTTTCTCCCACTGGCACTCGCTGCTCACCAAACAGATGACATCCAACTTGGAACAGCTATAGCTGTCGCTTTTGCACGCAACCCGATGACATGTGCAGTTACTGCCTGGGATTTGCAACGTCTATCAAAAGGTCGATTTATCTTGGGGTTGGGCACCCAAATAAAGCCACACATCACCAAGCGCTACAGCGAAAGCTGGTCGCAACCAGCTGCGAGAATGAAGGAATATATTTCCGCTCTCCACGCTATTTGGGACAACTTTCAAACTGGTCAGAAGCTCGACTTCCGAGGTGAGTTCTATACCCACACGTTGATGACACCATTCTTTACTCCAGGTCCACTTGAGGTAGATCGACCTCAGATTTATGTGGCTGGGGTTGGTCCGAAGATGGTGCAAACAATCGGTGAATCAGCTGACGGATTTTTTGTCCACCCATTCCATACGCCAGACCACATGGAAGCAGAAACCCTTCCTGTCTTGCGAGGAGCAGCAGAGTCAGCAGGTAGAGAAACGACAGACGTGACAGTCGCGTGCCTCACCATTGTCGCCATGGGCCGCGACGACGCAGAAGTGCAAGATGCGCGTAACAAGGCTGCGGCTCAACTGGCGTTTTATGGTTCAACCCCCGCTTATGCCGGTGTTCTTAACTTTCATGGTTATGAGAATCTGCAGCCCGAGTTGAACCAATTGTCAAAGCAGGGTGACTGGAAGAAAATGACGGAGAGGATTAGCGATGACCTTGTTGATCTGCTCTGTGTTTCGGGGACTCCTCAAGAAGTCGGGCGAAAACTCAAGGAACGCAACAAGTTCGCCGATCGATCCACCATGATGTTTTATGGCGCGCCTCCAGACCCCGATGCCATCGCTGACACCGTCAAGGAGGCCCGGAGTTAGCGAACACCTGAGCTACCACTGACCATTTGAGGTTTTGTTTCTTTGGGCTTATGTGAGGGCAGCTGCCCTTGCGAACGTTTTCATTTCTCGTTCTATGTCACCCATAGGTTGGTAGGCAATCTCAGTTATTCCATGTGACTCGAGTTCATCAATGCGGTCTTTGACTTCAGCTTCGTGCAATGTGAAGGGCGACAGGAACATCGAATCACCGACGACCACCTCTCGATCTATGTCGTTGAGGTGTGTCAGATGTCCCGCATGGACATGGAGGTGGCGCTCGTCTTCAGGGACTTGTTCTACGAGTTCTCTGAACTGTTGGGCGTTGGGCAGTGTTTCTAAACGTTGATCGTTTTGTTCTAAAAACGCGTGGTACGCGACGCTGACCCATGGTCCCGCCGTTTCGATCACTCGCGCAGAGTCAACTGTTTCATCTCCACTCATAACCGCTCCGCTTGCTAACAAAATAACGTCATCAAGTTTTTCGTAGTTGGCATCGGGGCGGGGTCGCGAAGTGAACACACCACAACCCATTTCAGCGGCTGTGTTCAGTCCTCTTGGTCCGTTGACGCCGAGGATCCATGGAACTTCGATCGGTCGATCTGGTGCCTGGCTATCCCAATGCAACATTGAAATCAGTTCACCGTCGTACCGAATAGTTTCTCCCCTAAGCAACGCTTGAACCTGGTGAATCATCTCTGGAAATTCAGCCCATTTGAGCGGCTTTTGACCCATGGCTCGCCGTCCAGTGAAACCGGTTCCCGCTCCGATGATCACACGCTCCTCACCAACCAAATCGACGAGAGTGGCTATAGCGGAAGCCGTAACCATGGGATGTCGGAGGGACGGAATTAAGACCCCCGGGCCGAGTCGAATCCAGTCGGTGCGTTCAGCGGCGAGCGCAAGAGTCATCCAGACGTCTAGCTGCAGCGCCGGGGTGTCATACACCCAGGCGGTTTGGTACCCGAGTTCTTCAGCTAGCTCTATGTGAGCAGGTGTTTCCGGGGTGGGGGGAAAAGCAACAGAGATCCTCATACCCGTATTCCATCACGAACCAGGTATGAGGATCTGTGTTGAGTGAATTCTTATGCGATTCGACGCGCCATTGACTGCAAGTTGCTCGACATATCGAATAACGAGTCAGCTTCAGTCTGCAACGCGTTAAGAGCTTCGATGGCAAACACTTCTGGGGTTTGACGCTCTTCATATTGCGCAATTGATTCGTAGTACATCAGGAGAGCAAAGGTTGCTCCACCTTCGCCAAGACTGGTCATGAGACCCGCTGTTGGCGTGCCCGCAAGTCCGTTTGCCATTTCGCAAAAACGTTGAGACCAATCCATAGCTTTGGGAATGTTGCTGTAGGGAGCTTTGGCGACATTGCTAAAGAGAAAGTCCATTGGCTCCGCTGGCATATTCGCCGAGCCTGCAATCGGGGTCATTATGTTGTCCTGAGCCGGCCCTTCCATCATTCCTGCTGTTGAGGCGACCATTCCCAAATAGCTCTCATCAGCCAAGATTTCCGCCTGGGTCTCAACGAAAGAGGCCCAATTATCAACCCGGGTGCTTACAGCTACTGTTCCCAGCGGCATTCCCATTAGTCCTTGCCAGCCATACCAAG
Source organism: Actinomycetota bacterium (assembly GCA_036163555.1). Lineage (GTDB taxonomy): Bacteria > Actinomycetota > Acidimicrobiia > Acidimicrobiales > Poriferisodalaceae > MedAcidi-G3. The sequence continues at coordinate 44,524 of JAYZKK010000110.1, read as the reverse complement.
TCAGATCGGTATTCGAATTCAAATAAGCGACGATCTCCGTTGTCTTACCTAAACCTTCAAACACACATTCGGGTTTTAGTTGAATCAGTCGTTGAAAAATTTTCATTTCCCCCACCGCGCCTTTCATTTCTTTGAGATCTGGACACCTTAGCTACAACCCGTTAATCACGGCCAAAAGTAAATAGCCGCTCTATCACGTCTGCTCTAGGAAAAGTCGCGCAGACCATGTCAAGATTCAGTTATGAGCGACCCAGTTATAGCCACCGAAGACCTTGGCAGAGTAAGAGTGATAACAATCAATCGACCACAGGCATTGAATTCCATGAACAACGCCGTATTCGCAGGAATTCGGGATGCGCTTGCAGCAGCCGAAGTTGACGCCGGAGTTGCCGTCGCGGTCATAACAGGGGAAGGGCGAGCGTTTTCTGCAGGTCAAGATCTTCAGGAAATGCAAGATGGGTTATCTGGAGATGGAGGAGGTCACGAGTTCCCATCAATGTTGAAGCAACTAACCGAGTTTAAGAAACCTCTGATAGCAGCTGTAAATGGTCTCGGCGTGGGGATCGGAATGACATTTCTGGCCCATTGCGATCTCGTTCTGATGTCAACTGCTGCGCGGCTTCGCACTCCGTTCCCCCAGTTGGGGTTAGCTCCAGAGGCCGGAAGTAGCTATACCTTTGCCAACCGGATGGGTTGGCAAAACGCGGCTTACGTTCTGATGTCTGGGCGTTGGTTTTCTGCCGAAGAATGCCTTGATATGGGTCTTGTTTGGAAGGTCTGCGAACCAGAAGATCTGATGTCGGAGACGATTGCTGTAGCGGGTGAATTGGCAGCTAATCCGATACCTTCTCTCGTTGCAACAAAAGAGTTACTCATGGGAGCTGGCCGACCTGACGAGGCTTGGGCCGCTCACAAACGCGAAAATGGTGCATACGCCACGCTATTGGGTGCACCAGCCAATACTGAAGCTGTGGCGGCATTCGTAGAGAAGCGGGACCCAGACTTTTCTTCTATCCCTGGGATTTAACTCGCTACGAGGAGTCCCGAGACCATCTTGGTGGGCGACTACTAATAATCGCGTCTGTTTCGAGATCGTCTAGTTGAGACGCACTCAATCCGAGTATTTCGTTCAAGACTTCACGGTTGTCCTGTCCTCTGTAACCAACTCGAGGCTTTACACCAGCTTCAACACCGCGAAACCGCCATGGTGATTGAGGGACCGTGATCATTTCTCCCCTACCGGTGTCGATATCAACGAAAGCTTCTCGTTCTTTCGCCCATTCAGTCGCCGCTAATTCTGGGACGGATCGCACTTCGGCAGCGATGACCCCTCGTGGACCGATGGCCGCTTCAACCGCAGCGGCGTCCTCAAAGGTTGCGACGAACTCAGCAAGAATTTCCGTTAAGGCTTCACGATTCATTACTCGGTCTTCAATAACTGCGAAACGAGGGTCTTGTGCGAGTTCCGGTCGATTCATAGCTTCAACCAGGTACCGGAAGCCGTCATTCGTCGTGATGTCAGTCGTGATACTCACATAGCGACCGTTCGCCATACGAAGTACCGGTGACCAATTTTGGCCACCCTTGAACCCGACCATGGGGTCCTGCCCCGACATTTCGATGGCCGCAAGGTCATTCACCATCAAGGTGCTTTCAGCCATGGACACTTCAACTTTTTGTCCCTCACCAGTGCGGTCCCTCAGATGGAGCGCTGCCAGCACAGCCCCTAACGCGTGCAAGCCAGTGCAGGTATCAGAATGTGACATGGGATCATTTCGCGGTTCTTCGTCACGTCGTCGCGCCACCATCTCCGTAACGCCTGCTTCTGCATGTATCGCCGAGGCAAATGCTCCTTGACCTGAGCGTGAGTTGTTGTGTCCCCAACCGCTTACCGAAGCCATAACGATCTTCGGGTTCACAGCCTGTAATTGATCAAAATCGATACCTAATCGGTCCATGACGCCAGGTCTGTAATTTTCCAAGACAATGTCGGCGTGTTGAACAAGTTGAAGAAAAAGTTCTCGTCCCGGCTCGGAATACAAATCGACTGAGATGCATTCTTTGCCTGCGTTGTATTGAACGAAGTATGGCGACAAGCCATCGACGCGGGGTACAAGCAAACGCGTTAAATCGCCGTCTGGCGGCTCAACTTTGATGACCCGAGCTCCTAGATCGCTTAGGAGTCGACCGCAAATTGGCCCTGCTAACGCTCTGGTCAAATCCAGAACCATTAAATCTGAAAGCGGCTTTTCCATAGTTGCGAAAGTTAGCTTCTCGAGGGGTGGGCGTGCTTGGGGTTAACCATGCACGAACCGGTGTCCCGAGCGGTCGAAAGGATCTGGCCCGAGATTCAAAAACTCCGCCCTCAACTGGTCCCAAAGTCTTAGCCGTTCCCAATCGGGTGAGCACGGCATTTCGTCTTCGTCAAGAAATGGATTAGGCAACAGTACGGTCATAAGTTGCTCATCTGCCCCGTTAAAGAGTCTGAGCCCCCACGACACCGGCGCGTCTTCTTTAACCAACCGGTATAGCTCGGCTCGCTGACAAGGCCGTGTTGCTGCCACCTCGGGCTCAGTGGGGTTCGACGGGTCACCGATTGTCGCCCCAATGCATATGTGCATGTGCCATTGGCCAAAATCGAGCGTCGCATAACCATCGAACACGGTGATCCGTGGAGCACGAGGTGCTTTGATTTCATAGGCCGCTCCCTGCACGATCGGCCCGAATTGCACCGTCTGCCAGTGGTCGAACACTTTCTCCAACAGGCGAAGAAGCGTGTCTTGGTCTGTTGGCAGTGGAAAACTTTCGACTAGTCCGTTTCCTGGTTCGTCTACTATCTGGCTGACGGACGTCATCAAGGATTAGACCTTGATTCCATACAACTCAGCGGCGTTGTCTTGAAGGATTTTTTTCTGCACCTCGGGCGCCAGTTGGCCTATCGCTTCTCTGACACGCTCGACACTATGTGGGTACAAGCAAGTCGGATGTGGAATGTCCGTCTCGAACATGATTCTGTCGGGTCCGATGTGGTCTATCGCTGGGGCAAGGGTTTTGGATTCGAACCAAAAACAGCCGTAGAACTGGCGTCTGAAGTACTCGGAAGGCTTCATCGACAGGTGAGCTAAATGTTCCGGCGCGGTTTCGCCGCACTGATAATCGAGGGCATCTAACAAAAATGGAATCCATCCGACACCTGACTCGACTGAAACGAAGTTCAGGTTGGGGTAACGCTCCGGCACGTCGCTGACCAAGAGGTTAACCATCCAGCGCAACTGGCCAAGAAAAATTGCTGCACCTCCAAGGCTTATTTTGACGTCGCCAGACCAGGTGTCATATGGGACGGAGCCGGACCAGTTGATGTCACCTTCAGAAGCTCCGATATGGAAGTTGATTGGCATCTCTAGGGCTTCACAGATTTCCCAAAATGGACGCCATTCGGGTTGAGCGAAATTGGGCATACCTGAGTCGTGGGGATTGGAACACATGACGATTCCTTTGGCCCCGTTTTTTTGCATTCGGTCAACTTCGGCGACACAGGCTTCAATATCCCACCAGGGAACCAGAGCCATGGGAAGAATCCGTCCGCCCGAACGCTGCTGCAGATCACTCATCCAGTCGTTGTAGATCTCGACACAAGCAATCCGTAACCCCTCATCCTGAACGCGCAGAAAATTTTGGTTTCCGAATCCACCAACATTTGGATAGACAATCCCGTGGCTGATCCCCATCTGGTCCATCAGGTCGAGCCGCGCATCACAGTCGTAACTAGCGGCGTGCACCATGTCAATGTCGGCTTTGAGGAACCGCAATCCAAGCATCTTTTCACCATCTGGCATGATCGCGCTGACCGCTGAATCCCCTGCTATCGGTATGTCACCATTGACAACCCATTTTCGACGGCCGTTGTGTTCCTTTATCTGGGGCACCAAGTCCTTGTATTTGCCCGGCGCCAAACTGGTCCACAAATCGTGTGGCTCTGACCAGTGGGTATCGGAATCAATAATGCTGATTCCTGGAAAAATCTCACTTACTGCCGACATTGCCTTCGCCCCTCTTTGTTCAGCCCCTCCTGAATGACTCTAGTTTCTCGCCACTAATCAGACCGGTTCGAGTTCAAACACTGTTGGCCGCCGGGTCGTGGCTCCATTTCGAGCCGTCATTTCATCTTCAGGCGGTGGGGTTGGGTGACCCGTCCCAAAGTCAACGGGTTTGGTTGATGCTGTGAGTAAAACGATTGCTCCGAGCGATGCCATCACAAAAACTGCCCCTACGGGCAAAATTCGGAGGGTGGTCAGGTCAGCTAAGAACCCTACGATCGGCGGTCCCACCAAGCTGCCAAAACCCGAGTAGAAAAAAAGCATTCCTGTAACTGCGCCGATACCTACTAACCCGAAATAGAAGGCGACAACATCACCTGCCAAGGCTACGAATCCGCCATAAGTCAAGCCGAGCAAGGCCGCAAAAATTACGAGCAGGTAGTAACGACCATTTGCGATAATCCAGAAAAAGTATGCGACTGGCTGCGCCATGAGTGCTATTTGCAGCAACCGCACCGACCCCAGTTTCCCTGCTACCGCAGTGAGGAGGAGTCGACCCAAAATACTTGATGCACCCACGACACTCATCAACAAGGCGGCCTTTGAAGGTGTGATGCCATCGTCCTCGGCAAATTTGATCACAAAGGCAAAGGAACCCATCAGCGCCATTGACATCAGACCAAATGCAACGGAAATGGTTTTGAATTCTCTGGTCCGCATGACGTTTCGGACATGTCCTCCGGCAACCCCCGGGGACTGCGATGGTGATCGTCGGACCATGACTAGGCCGATCAAAAAGCCGACGGCCGATATCACGGCCAGTATGCGGTAGCTATTGCGCCAACCCTCTGCATCGATGATCGCCTTGGCAAACGGGACTAACAAAAGTGTTCCGAACCCCGAGCCAGTAGCGGCCACTCCTTGCGCGAGGGCTCTGTATTTCACGAAGAAGGTTGCGACGGTTGAAAACAATGGAGAACAGAAGATCCCTCCGCCAAGTCCGCAGCCGATTCCGTACACGATGTAGCCCTGCCATATCGCTGTGACAAATGATGTGGCTACCAGCCCGCAGCAAAACAGAGTTCCACCGACTAAGAGCAACGGCCGCGGGCCGTAGCGGTCGGCCCAGCGACCCGATATTGCTCCCATTCCGAAGAACAGGAACATCGATAGACCAAACACAATGGAAGTGGGTCCAAGTTTCGTGTTGAACTCTTTCCCCATAGAAGCTACGAAGGCACCGAAGGTGTATAGGACGCCGAAGGCAACTCCGTTAGCTATGGACGCGCCGACAGCCACAGCCCACGCTCGTGGGGTGTCAAAGTGGTCCGTTGTGTCAGTCATGTTCGCCGCCATGGTATGGCAGCTATTGAGTTTCGTCGCTTCAAATCATCTCTTAGGTGCGGTCCAAGACATGTAGTAGCGGGCAATGGTCTCCCCTAACGTGGGGTTATCACCGACATATTCATTTAGTAAGGGGGTCCGATGGAGGAAACTCAGGGACTATTGAAGATCAATCCCGTTGGATCTCTGGGACCTGGCGACCGACTATTGGTTCTGCTCCATGGGTTCGGCGCCGATGAAAATGACTTGGCGCCGCTGGTGCAACACATTGATCCTGATGGACGCTTCACTTCGGTCTGTTTGCGCGCTCCGATTGACTTGGTGCCCTTTGGTGCTGCTTGGTATGAACGAGATGATGATGGGGTGGTTGATGCTGAAACCTTCAAGTCCTCAGTCCGGTCGATCGACCAAACAATTGAGGCAGTATGTTCAGCGGGTAATTTTGTTCGATCTGAGGTAGTCCTCATCGGGTTCTCCCAAGGGTGCGCTATGACTCTGGCCGTGGGCCTTTGGAAAGAGATCACTGTTGCGCCGTCAGCTATGGCCTGTCTTTCGGGCATGCTTCAGGACATACCTGATTTTGACTACGACCTTTCTGTAGTTTCGGACATTCTGGTACAACATGGCACCCTCGATCCGATGGTCGATATTGAACGTGGTCGTCGGATTCGTGATGTTTTAACGGAAGCCGGCAACGAACCTCATTACGCTGAGTACCCGATGGGCCACGAAATATCGAATGCTTCGTTATTTGATCTGCGGGATTGGTTGTCGACTGTATAAATCAGAACGCCTTCAGATCGAAGATCGTCGGGCGACGACTTTCGGGAAGTTCTGACCTGCTGTCCAAGCTGGCTGCTGCTTGTTCAGTTTGTTGGCGTTGATAGATGCTTTCTGGTCTGACGCGCAGGAATAGCGTCATCAACAAGGCTCCACTCAGAACCGAAATGATCACAGCTGTTGATGCCCCAAAGACTTCGGCGATCTCCCCTACTGCCAGCATGCCCAGTGGCAGTACCCCAATCGCGCTACTTAGTAACCCCAGAGCGCGGCCTCGACGCTCTTCCGATACTGCGTCCATCACGAGGATCGCTTGAGTTGATCCGAAGAAACCCATGCCTACTGCCGCTAAGGCTAGGAACATCGCTGATGGGAGGTACCAGGGCAAAAGCGCGAACCCGACCATAAAGGTGAAGGCGATATAAGAACCCAGGACATAGATCATTCCGCGCCGCTGAGGCTTATACCGAGCGACTCCTAGAGAGCCCATGAACATACCGATACCCAACATTGCTGCTAGGAGACCTAAGAGTGCGGGGCCTACTCCGAACTTGCCCCCGACGACCTGCAAGAGAGGGCTTGAAGAGAAAAAGAAAAAGTTGACGAATGCTGTTACACCGAGAATGGACAGAAGGCTTTTCTCCGTGCGGAGCATTTTGACGCCTTCTATCAATGCTGACACTCCGGCAGCAGCGGCTTGGTTGCGCTGTGTAATTGAGGGAACCAGGCTGAAAGTTGTCAAGGAGATGATTTGGAGAGCACCCATCACTATCAGTGCCCATCCAACACCTGCAGCTTGAATAAGTGACCCTCCAGCCAGTGCTCCGAATGCCAGCGCTACCGCTGTTCCACTTGACTCCAACGCCAATGCATTATCGATTTTCTCTGGCCCGACGACGTCATAAATGATCACACGACGGCCGACCATGTCGAAGACCCACCCAACACCGGTGACGAACAGAACTGGATAGATCATCCAGAGTTGAAGCCTGCCGCTGATTTCAACCCACCCCAAGATCGCGAGTCCGGGAATAGTTACAAAGAATTGTCCTATCACGATGCGTCTGCGATCAAACCTGTCTGATACCCATCCGCCAACCACGCCACCTAGCAAAAGCGGGGACCAGAGAGCTACTCCCGCGAGCTGAACCATTCGAGCAGATCCGGTGAGATCATTCGCTATGAAGGGACCGAGGAATGAAACTCCCCAACGCGAAAGACTCCACGTCCATCCAGACGCAAATATCAGCGGGAAGTGACGAACTTTAAGGGCGTCGAAGGTTGTGGTCACCTAGCGGTGCATGCCGCCGTCGACAGTGAACTCTTGGCCGGAGCAGTAGCTCGAATCGTCCGAAGCCAAGAACAGTGCTACGGCAGCGACTTCTGTAGGTTCCGCTTCTCGTCCCAGAGGTATGGCTCGGACCATTCGATCTTTGTCGAACTCTGAGGTCATATCGGTATTGATTAGTCCCGGATGGATGGAGTTAACCCGCACGTTGTGTCGACCTAGTTCGAGCGCCGCGATTTTGCTCATTCCGCGAACCGCCCACTTCGTCGCTCCATACGCCATCGATGCAAATGTGGCTTCTAGCCCGGCTACGGAGCTGATATTCACAATTGAGCCCGAACCTTGTTCAATCATCTGCGGTGCGACAGCCCTCATTCCATAGAACACACCGGTCTGGTTGATTGCGACTGTTTGATCCCAGATTTCATCACTGGTGTTAACAAGACGCGCGCCTCGGAGAATTCCTGCGTTGTTCACCAAAACATCGATTCGGCCGTGGCGGGCGATCACATCTGAAACAACGGCTTCCCACGCTGTGGCTGATGACACATCGTGAGACAAGAATTCGATTCCCAGTGTTCCTGCTGTTTTGCCGCCTTCGTCTTCGAGAACATCTGTGATGACTACTTGTGCGCCTTCGTCCCGAAACATCTCTGCTTCAGCTGCGCCTTGGCCTCTAGCGCCGCCCGTGATGATTGCTACCTTGCCGTCTAACCGTCCCATTGCTCCCCTAATCAGAAATCTTCTTCGGCCACACTAGCTACGAGACGGCCCGGGAATCTCTCTTGTTGCTAGCTCAGCGGCCCTTTGGGTCCCTAGGGTGGAGGTTGTGAATCTTGAAAGTGTCATAGATGGTCTGCATTCGGTGGGCCCGTCTTGGGAGAAAAAGTCGGCCTTAGCTGATGAGGCTGGCTGCATTGATCCTGAGAACGCCGCCGACATTAAGGCCATCGGAGCTGCACGTCTTCTGCAACCGACCGACTTTGGTGGAGCGCAGTCATCCATCGAAGATCACATGCGTGCTGTTGCGGTAGCGGGCGAATACTGCATGGCGACCTCTTGGTGTCTTGCTGTTTGGAGCGCTCACGGATGGATGCTTGCGCAACTGCCTACCGAAGGGCAGCACGAAATTTGGTCCGACCCAACAAATCTCATCAGCGCGTCCATCGTGCCCAAAACACAGTTCCGACAAGAAGGAACTGACGTCATTGTGTCCGGCCGGTTCGGTTTCGGTTCTGGTTGTGATCACGCACCTTGGTTGAGTGTCGGTGGCTTGCTGCCAGGTGATCAACCCGCTCCGGTTATTTGTGCCTTACCGGCAGATGAGGTGATCATTGATCACAATTCATGGAATGTGGTCGGGCTTCGCGGTACAGGAAGCAAAGATCTGGTCGTAGCTGACGAGGTAGCGGTCCCTGCACACCGTGTGTTACATGTGACAGAAACAATGGCCCGCCAAGCGCCCGGTCAGTTGCACTATGGCGGCCCTCTTTATACGTGCCCATGGCGAACCACTGCGATTTTGGTGCTCGCTGCGCCTGTGATTGGTGCCGCGAAGGCAGCGGTCCGTCGATTCCAGGAACGTATTGATGATCATTTTCTCGTTGCTCTATCGAGTGTTCAGAGAAACGATCCTGCTGCTGGCTATCGGCTGGCTGAATCAACTGCAGAAATTCAAGCCGCAGAGCTGCTGATCTACGATGCTGCTGCTCGCTTAGATCATCTGGGTGGCGTCGACGATGTCGACCCGGTGCTTAATGCGTCAATAATTCGCGACTGTGGCTGGGGGGTCAGGGCCTTGACCAACGCTGTCGACCGCTTGTACGAGGCAAGTGGAGCGAATGCGATGAGAGCCGATGAGCCAATCCAGCGTCTATGGCGTGATGTGAATGCCGCTCGCTCTCACGCAATCTTGACGTGGGACCATGCTGCGAATATGTACAGCAGGGCACTTCTAGATTCGATCTAGTGGCTCAAATTGGGAAGCACTTCATCGCGGATTAGTGCATCAGACTCAGCTGCTGTTTCACGATTAGTTCCCATGGTGGCTCCGACGAATATCAGCTTGTCCAAGCCCAATCTGCTGAGCGCCGCAATTCGATCTATGCATGTCTCGGGAGCTCCAACTATCGCGTAACTATCAACGAACTCCGGCGTCAATACCGACGCTTGTTGGCTGTCAGCGCGGGTGTGACTGTTCATGTCGTAGTTTTCATGGAGGTCGTTCATAACTTTGCGTTGCGCGTCCGAGACTGGACCTACGACCTCTCCGTGCATTACCGAGAATCGAGCGAATGTCGATAGACCTCCGCGAACAAGATCTCGAGCGCGTTCCATATCTGTGTGACAGACCACGTTCACGTACGCACCGTATTTAAGATCGTTGGGATCAAGCCCTGCTTGGCTGCGAGCAGCGCGAGCTGTGTCCATTCCCCAACTGATTCGGTCCGGGTCAGCTCCTAATGCAAACATGATCCGTTCGGCGTGTCTTGCAGCGGCCCCGATTACCTTGGGACCGGTCGCCGATACCTCGACAGGTACCTTCCCCACTGAACCTGGTAGCCAAGCAATTTTGCTGGTACCAGCGGTATCTGCTAATTCCAGTTCGTCGACGGGAGGAGCTAATGCTTCTCCGAAGTTCAAATTCTCAAACGGTATTTCCTCCCCACGAAGATAGGTCTGCAAGGCAGACAGGTAGCGTTCGAAATCTTTAACTCGAGCAGGTGCCCTTCCTAGATGCGCAAGTGCTGAGTCTCCACGGCCGATCCCTAGTTGCACACGATCTGGGGCAAGCCGATTCACACTGGCCGCAGCTCCCGCTGTAACTGCGGGATGCCGAGTCACCGGATTAGTTACCCCAGAACTGACTTGTAAAACTTCTGTCGCTTGGACCGCTGTCGTCATAGCGACATAAACATCACCAGACAGATTCTGAGAATCAACGAAGGAGACTCCATCGAATCCTTGCTCTTCAAGCTGAAGCGCTGTCCGGCTCGAGTCGGGCCGGGCGACCATCTGTTGAAAAATTCTTGCCATGCGTCGACCGTAGCCGTGCTGACATGTGGGATGTCGCCGGATCTGTGTGCGGATTGAACTCGAAGCGGCTAGCACTCAGCGGACTACGCTCTTTGCGTGGTCACTGACCAAGACTGTGACAAAGGTGACCTCATCTCTAGGAAAGAAGTACTTCGATGAAGATCGGTTTGTTCACCCCATTGCGGTCACCAGTCGCAACCCCAGAATTCTTGCGAAATTTCGGCCAAAAGGCCGAAGAGATAGGTGTGCATTCATTTTGGCTAGGTGAACATGTCGTCATATTTGACCAATACGAATCTCAGTACCCGGGTTCGTCTGATGGCGTATTCAGATTTCCTGAGGGTTCTGGACTGATGGACATGGTCAGCAGCATCGGCTTCTTGGCGGCCTGCACATCAACTCTTCGGTTGGGGACAGGGATTTGCATCCTCCCCCAAAATAATCCCGTCTATGCGGCGAAGGAATATGCGACTCTCGACTTCTTGTCGAATGGTCGTCTTGATTTCGGAGTCGGCGTCGGATGGAGTTGGGAGGAGTTCGAAGCATGTGGAGCCTCGTGGTCGAATCGCGGGAAGCGGTGCGACGAATACCTCGAAGTGATCAACACCTTATGGAACGATGAACTGAGTTCGTTCTCGGGCGACATGTACGACCTACCCGCATGTCGCATGCATCCCAAACCAGTTCAAGAAGGTGGGATCCCGATCTGTATCGGGGGACATTCCGACGGGGCGCTTCGCCGCACCGCCCGTTACGGTCAGGGTTGGTACGGAATCAATCTCTCTCCCCAAGAGAGCGGTCAGATGATCTCAAGGTTGGCGACCTTTCTTGAGGCAGAAGGTCGTTCGATTGATGAACTCGAAATCCATGTCGGTGCTGTAAACGACCAAATGGATGCATCAATGGTCGAGGCCTATGCAGAAGCTGGAGTAACTCAGCTATTGATTCCGTTCTTAAGGCAGGGCAACAAACACCTTGATGCGAACCTCGAAACCATCGAGCCATTCATCGAAGTTTCTCGAAGCATCAGTTAGATTCGGAATCCTTTTGATCGTCTGCGCCCTCAGCAGCTTCGAGTTCTCGCGCTGTCATATCCCGTGTCGCAGCTTCAACCGGCTTTACTTCCGGTAATTCATCACCGGACACACCTAACTCGCTGAAGCGCCGAAGAGTCGGAAGCACTCTGCTTTCCACGCTGCCCACCATTTCGTTGTATGCCTTCGTTGCCGTTTCTAATCCACGTCCTGTCTTGGCCATTGCGGCCAGGGTCGTCCCGACGCGATGGTGCAGTTCGCGGCCATGCTCTTCAACCTTTTTGGCGTTTTCGGCTAATTGAGTTGTTTGCCAACCACGCGCGATCGTGAGGAGCAGTGCCATCAAACTCATCGGAGATGCAATAACGACTCGTTGACGCATCGCTTCGTCTACTAGGCCAGGCTCAGCTCTCAAAGCGTCAGCCAAAAAGGACTCTCCTGGTACGAACATCACGACAAAGTCTGGGGCATCATCAAAGAGCGCCCAGTACCGCTTATCCGCTAGTGCTTTTACGTGAGCCTGCACGGCTTTGACATGACCCTTTAGCTCAGCTTCTCTGGCTGCCGCGTCATCGAGTTCTTGCATTCGTAGGTATGCAGAGAGCGGAACTTTGGAATCGACGACCAGAAAGGCTCCATTTGGGAGCCTCACTGTCAAATCTGGACGCAACACACCATCGTCATTTGATGCTGAAGATTGTTCAGAGAAGTCACAAAACGACGCCATGCCTGAGAGGTCGATGATGTTCCGCAGCTGATTTTCTCCCCACGCACCTCGGGCAGACGGCGACTTGAGAGCACCAGCAAGCGCTCCGGTTCGAGTGTTTAATTCGCTGATTTGATGCATCAGGTTTTCGTTCAAAGCATCGAAAGAACCCTTGTTTTTTTCGTAACTAGATTTCAAATCCCCTACCGAGGTTTTCAGTTGGTCCATCTGTTCCGCTACGGGCTGCAAGAGACTTTTCGTCTGCTCTTCTAGGGTTCGGCTTCGTTCGTCAATTAATTGGCCCGCTAATTCATTGTTGGTTTTGAGCGCGGATTGCGCGGCCTTACTGACTTGAGCATCAACAGCCTCTTTGACAGCAGTGACTAACCCCTCAGTGTCTAGACGCACGTTAGGTTCCGAAGTATCAGGCTTGACTGAGCGAGCGCGCAGTTGACTTACGAGGTAACCGACGACGACAGCAAGCAGGACTACGGCTGCGACGAGAATGGAGTTCATGCCTACATGTTGACATTAAGGAGGGACATCAAGTGCTGATCTGTCAATCAATTATTCCTGCCTGTCGCAGCAGGTCTAGCTGCTCTTTCGTAACCCCAACTTCAGCCAAAATTTCGTCGGTGTGCTGATTTGGGGAGGGAGCGCCGTGTCGCACGCTGACCGGCGTTCGACTGAACTTCGCTGCCGGGCCGGTTAACGGGGCCGAAGATCCATCGATCAACTCGGTGTGTTGCAATAAATCACGTTCGAGTACATGTGGGTCTTGGGCTGCATCAGCGAAGGTGTTCACCGCAGAAATAACAATTCCGGCAGCATCGATCGCAGAGAGAACTTCTTCTTTGGGGCGGTCCCGGCACCAATCAGCCACCAGCGAATCAACTTCATATCTGTTGGCTACTCGGTCCTCATTGGTCAGGTATCGGGGGTCTCGGCCTAACTCCGGACATCCAAGTACTTCGGTAAGTCTCACCCAGTGAGAGTCGAGTATCAGGGCCATGAACACATGACCATCGGCACATTGGTAGCAATTCGTTGGGGCGCACACTCTGACTTCACTTCCCCACCTTTCGAGCGGATCGCCAGTCGCTCCCAACGTGAGGTACCCATTTGATTGGTAGATGATCGAATCTAAGAGTGAGACATCAACGTGCTGACCCTCACCTGTAGCGTCTCGATGTCGTAGCGCTGCAAGAGCAGCCAACGCACCATGTAGACCCGCAAGATCATCGGCTAAGAAGGTTGGAGCTTTGGACGGTGGGCCATCTTTTGATCCATTCAATGCCATCCATCCGCTATGGGCGAGAGCACCCGGATCGTATCCAGGGCGTTGGGATTCAGGTCCGAATTGCCCCCAACCACTCACCGATAGGTACACGATGTCCGGTTTCACCTTCCGGCAGTCGTCGTACCCAACTCCCCATCCCGCAAGCGTCCCAGGCTTAAAATTCTCGATGACCATGTCAGCAGAAGCGACAAGGGTCAGGAAGGTTTCTGCACCTGCGGGTTCTCGAAGGTCAATCGCCACGCTTCGTTTATTGCGATTCACTGTCTCTTCACCGAACGAACGTGACGTACCACCAATCAGAGGTTTCCAGGGCAGCCCTTCATCACCAGGCATCGCTACTCTGATCACATCAGCGCCGTAATCCGCAAGGAGACACGCTGCCATCGGGCCCGCCCATGCCGTCGTCGCATCGACGACTCTGACACTCGCTAACGGACCAGGAAGATCCTGACGAGCATCTTTATAAAACTCTTCCTTCTTCATGAACTGCAGCGTAGAGATTTTCAAACATGTCGTGCAGCGCGGAGTAGCCCCGATCTTCTAGGGTCCCTTTCAGTTCGACGATGGGAAGTCCATGAAGTTCGGTGTTCATTTGCCAGATGCAGGGCGCGATCCAAGTCGGGAGGCGATGATCCAGGTCGCCACAACCGCTGAGGACCTTGGCTATGCATCACTGTGGTCAAGTGACCATATTGCTTGGCCTGATCCCGCTACTTTGAAATCGAAGTATCCGTATGCCGACGACAACAGTGGCTTCCCTCAGGCCGGAAGTGCCTGGTTGGATTGCATCGGAACACTCCAATTTGTTGCCGGAATCACTGAACGGGTGCTCCTCGGAACCACAGTCCTGATACTCGGCTACCGCGGTGCAGTACAGCAAGCAAAAAGTTGGGCAACTCTTGATCATCTATCCAATGGCCGGGCGATCATGGGCGTAGGGGTGGGTTGGATGAAAGAAGAATTCGAGGCGGTCAACCGGCCCTGGGACCAACGAGGTTTAAGGGCTGACGAAACACTCGAAGTATTCGAAACTTTATTCAGCGAAGGGTTGTCCAGTTACGACGGGTCCTGGACAAAGTTTCGCGACATTGGTTTCAGCCCAACACCCGTCGATAACCACATCCCCGTGTGGGTGGGTGGTCACTCGCAAGCAGCATTTAAACGCACCGCCGTATTCGGTGACGCGTTTCACTCTGCTTTCGCTCACCCGGAGTTACTCTCCGAACAGTGGGCGGCAGTGAAAAGGGAATGTGATCTCTTGGGTCGCGATAATCAAGAACTTGAGCTAACGAGTCTTTTCAGACTCAACTTTGATGGCGGTGACCTCACCCAAGGTGAGATCGGCGGAGATACAGAACAAATTATTGATCAGATTGGTCAGTACTCCGATGTCGGGTTAACACACGCCGCATTTTTTGTTTTAGGGCGAGGTAACGAGGGACGGTTGGAAGCGATCAATCGTTTTGCTGAAGAGGTTGCTCCTCACTTCGAAACCGACTCATAAATTCAGCAATTGCGCGATCAATCATCGATCCAAGTTTCTGAAGGTACTCCCAAACCGTCAGCTATTCGGTTGGCGTAGGCGTAGTAGGCCGTGACTTCAGCTATGTCGAGGACATCCCGGTCACTGAAGTCCACTGCACGCAACTGGTCGACGTCACCAGACGTCATTTGTGAAGGTGTATGAGTGAGTTTCGTCGCATAGGTCAGCATTGCTTTTCTTTTTTCGTTGAGTGGAGCAGACCGCCAGTCCTGCTCTACTGCCGCGAGTAGGGCATCGTCTTTCAGTAGTCGGCGCAGACCGCGCCGATGATGGTGAATTCAGTAATGACATTCGTTTTCGAGGCTCACCACGAGGGCAATCAGCTCTCGCTCAACTTTCCGCAAACTCCGGGTACCCGCCATAGCTGATCTGTAGACCCCATCATGCGCAGCTAACCCTCTCGGATTAAGAGAGTGGATCGACATGATGTAATCAATGCGGCCGTGGTTCTTATCGACAACTCGACCGTACAGGCTGTCGAGGGCCTCATCATCGGACCATTCTTCATCTGGGACAATTTCAATCCATGCCATGCCACTATCGTGCCCTGTTCGCGGCAACTACGGTGGGAAAAGGCGAAACCTTGGCTCGGGAGCATCCATGACCCAAACTCCAACATCAATTATTGAGGCGTGTCATCAAGCCTCGGATCTCCAAGTCCGACCTGATTTAACGACTGCCCACGCGTATGTTTGGGAGAAACTTGCTGCTCCGGGGACATGGTGGGATGGCGCCGAGCGACTAGCGATTGCCGAGGTCGTCCGCGCAGCTTTAGACGATGCTGATCCGATCCCACCGTGGGAAAGCGCGTCGTCTAGCGGCCGCATTTCAACAAATCCTGTCATTAGTACTGAACTACAAGACGCTGTTTACCGCCTTGCTCGACATGCAGGAACATTGACTGAGGACTGGTACCTGACTATGCGCGATGCCACGGGTGTCACTCCTCAACAATGGGTAGAAGTGATTGAGGTAGCTATGAGTGTCGCTTCGGTTCTTCGATTTGCCGAGTTGGCGGGGATTGAACGCCCAGAATTTCCGGCAGCTCTCGATGGAGAGCCGTCTAGGCAAGATCAGCCGTCGAAACCCGCGAAACATCATTGGGTACCGGTTGTCCACCTTGAAGATATGACACCGGAGCTCGCACCGTTTTACGAAGGACTTCCCGCCGTTGCTCCGGTGATACGAGCGTTGAGTTCAGTACCCGCCGCCATGGATACTTTGGCGACTCTTGCCAGCGCTCAATACATACCGATGCGTGAGATGGTCGACCTGAATTGGAGCAGAGGCACTTTGTCTCGACGGCAAATCGAATTTGTCGCTGGCCGACTATCAGCTCTTCGGGAGTGCTTTTACTGAACTGCTGCCCATTCAATGATGCTCCGTGCGAGCAGCTCCGCAAATGACCTCGAAGTAGATCTGTCACTAGTGCGCGGTGACGCTAGCGAAAACGACGCCGTTCCACATGCACCAGAATTGGCAGCTTTGGTCGACGCCTCAATCAATGATCTTGATGCCCTACCCGCTGCCCGTTCAGCTTTAGTTGAAGCGACGGACACCGCGACAATGCTTGACGCCTCTGCCGTCGTAGCGAACTTTGAAATGATGACCAGAATCGCGGATGGAACAGGTACTCGTCATCCATCCGATCGACTCGATTCGATGTCTGACATAAGCACTGCGCTAGGCCTTAATCAGTTCGTTTCCGCACGGGTCTAACCCGCGAAACAAACTGACCTAATCGTCACCCCATTCACGTGGCTCGTCACCGAAGTACGTCGTTCTCGCCACTCGAGAATTGTCACTCTTACCCATGTATCCAACAGCAACATGATCCATGTGTTGAACAGCGCGACCCATCGGCATTGCCTGCGCGTTGATTGAAGCTTTTGTAACCGTCACCGGTACCGGAGGCTGTTTCACTACCTCAGCAGCAAGTTCTTCAGCAACTGGTATCAACCCATCGTCATCGTTGACCGTTGCCGTGAAATAACCAAATTCATTAAGTTCCGTCATCTCATAGGTGCGACCCAGTATCAGCATTTCCTTGGCTTTGTGGGGTCCAACAAGATTGACCAACGCGGGAAGTGAGTGCCAGGTCAGATTGAACCCAATGCTGACTTCATTCAGAGTTAGTTTCACAGTCGGGCTGCCAAGTCTGAAATCACATGCTGCCGGCAGCACCGCGCCACCCCCGATCATGTACCCGTGACATAACGCGATAGTGATCGGATTCATATGCATAAGCGTGTCGTACATCAACGCCCCCTGTTTCGATCCCACCATTGCGTCTTGGGGAGTTGTCCGGGGTTGTTTCAGATCAGCGCCTGAACACAAAGATTTGCCTTCACCTCGAACAATTACAACTCGAACTGATGCATCGGCATCAAGTAGCCGGGCAGCTTCGTGTACGTCGGCAACCAGTTGGGCATTCACAGCGTTGTGAACTTCTGGGCGGTTCAGCACGAGATGACGAACAGCTCCGCTGCCGTCAATTCTGACAGTCTCAAATTCCATTTTGAGAGTCTTCCAGAGAGTTGTCGGCTTCGCCCAACCTCCGCCTTCTAGTATTCGTCACGAACGAAATTTCGGAGGAAAGCGTTATGAGCTACGAAGGGTTCGATTTAACCGGCAAGGTCGCTGTGGTCACCGGAGGAAATGGGGGCATTGGTCTCGGTTTTGCTCGAGCCCTAGCCGCCGCAGGGGCCGACGTCAGTGTTTGGGGAACAAACCCTGAAAAAAACGCGGCAGCCGAACAAGAACTTCAAGCAATTAATCCTTCCGCATCATCAGTTCAATGCAACGTAGCGAATGAGGACGAAGTAGAAGAATGCATGGCGTCAGTGGTAGAAAAATATGGCCGGATTGACGGTTGTTTCCCCAATGCCGGTATCGGGACACAAAACCAAAAACCGTTCTTTGAGCACTCCAACGACGACTGGTTTTCTGTACTTGATGTCAATCTCAACGGTGTCTTTTACACCCTGCGTGCAGCTAGTCGACAAATGGTTGCTCAGGGTGAAGGTGGCTCTCTCGTACTCACCTCAAGCGGTACCGCTATCCAAGGTTCGCCTAAAGGTCAGGCGTACGCCGCGTCTAAAGGCGCGATGTTGGCAATGATGATGGGGCTTTCAGTTGAAATGGCTCGATACAAAATCACTGCGAACGCAGTCATACCCGGCTGGATAGAGACAGATATGACATCCGGGTTGTTCGGCTGGGACAAGTTCGTGGACAACGTGATGCCCCGAATTCCCATGCGTCGGTGGGGACAACCAGACGACTTTGGCGCTATCGCCGTTTATTTGATGAGCGATGCAAGCAGGTGGCATACCGGTGATGTCATAAAAATCGACGGCGGATTCAGCATTTTCTAGTGAACAGTCACAGATTGCTTTCTCAACAGTCGCTGTTTCAAGGCCCTTCTGTAAAAGAATTTGAGCTACCTGGAGCTGATCTCACTCTTCACAAATCTGTGTGGGTGCAACCTGACGGCGACCTGCTATGTCAGCAGTTAGTCGAGGACCTCGAGTGGAGCCAAGACAAGATTTCAATGTTCGGGCAAGTACACAATGTCCCACGGCTGAACGCCTGGTATGGAGATCCAAACTGCTCATACAGCTGGTCAGGGATCCAGATGAACCCGACTGAATGGACTCCGACTCTGAGCAGTATTCGAGAACGCGTCATCGAATTAGCTGGCGAAGAATTCAACTCGGTATTAGCGAATCTGTATCGAGATGGTTCCGACAAAGTTGATTGGCACGCAGATGACGAACAAGTACTAGGACTTACTCCGGTAATCGCTTCGGTAAGTTTTGGTGCGTCCCGTAAGTTCCGCCTGCGACGCAAAGATCGGTCCCTGAAAGCCACGGACATAGTCTTAGATTCTGGGGACGTTTTGATAATGCGCGGCTCAACACAACAGCTTTGGGAGCACGAAGTGCCTCGCTCCAAAAAGGTGAAGGAACCCCGCGTGAATCTGACCTTTAGGAAAGTGCGAGTAGCGGCGTGAAAATCGCGCTATCCCCCTAGCGTTATCAGCCGTGACTGCGCGAACTTCGATCCCTTGGAGATACTTACGCCTAGCTGTTGGTCTTATCTTCTTCGGCGTCGGCTTAGGGCTTGTCGTTCTCGGAGATTTCGGTCTACCACCCTGGGACATTTTGCATCAGGGCCTCGCTGAACAAACCTTCTTAACATTCGGCACAGCCATGATTGTTATCGGGATAGTGCTACTGATCGCTCTCGTAATACTCAAAGAACCGTTGGGCGTTGGAACACTCGCAAACGTGTTGGTCATCGGGTTGGTCGTCGACGCGACCATAAGCATCGGAGGCGACCCGTCCAATTCAGTCATACGAGCTTTGTGCACGGCTACTGGGCCAATTGTCGTCGCAATCGGCTCAGGATTTTATATCGGGGCTCGGTTCGGGCCTGGGCCACGCGATGGACTGATGACCGCACTCGATCGCCGTGGTGTTGCTATTTGGAAAGCTCGAACCTTAATTGAAGGTGCTGCGCTGGCTTGTGGCCTAGTGATGGGAGGGACCATCGGATGGGGAACAGTTTGGTTTGTCGTCGTTATCGGCCCAGCGGTCCAATTCTTCTTGCGCATGCTCGACACAGAGCCAACCAACACTGAGACATAGATTCATCTAATTCGGATGTGGATATGAAGATCAGGGCGTCGTCAACTGAAAATTGGATCGAACGCACTTGAGGGAAGCGAATCATTCCAGTTCTCGGAATTAAAAAGCTCTGCAGCTAAGCGTCCCAGTTCGTCGCTGCTCTTCGCAGCTGCTCCGCATCCTCCTAGGGCAACGGCGACACCGCTTTCGACCCAACCGATGTAGGGATGGTCCGTTGAAGTGTTGGTCACTACACAAGGTTTCTGTGCCCAACTGATGATCTCTACACCGGGCAATAGGCCGAGTAATGAGTTCTTTAACGCTTCTACCTCGATCGGGTCACCGTCGCTTTGAAACCATTGAGTCAACGCTTCTTGGGTAACTGGCTCGGAGCCACGTAAATTTCCACCGATTTTGAGTGCTATCCGCCCATCTGGATAGCGGACTGGGGGCACCCAGTAGATCTCTTCAAGTCTGTTATCTGGCGGATCAACACATATCAGGCTTGGCAAATCGCCATCGATGGACATTTCTGCGGTCACAGTTGTTCGAGGCATGCGCCGGAGATCAAGCGGTCGATTGAGAAGTTCTGAACCAAAGGCTCCCGTAGTTACAAGTACCCGTTCAGCGGTCAATGATCCGCAATCTCCATCAATCTTGTACCCGTCAAGGTGCTCGGTAAGTGTCGACGCCGATTCTCTAATGACCAGGCCGTGCGCTTGCTCCACAAGGTTGGTTTGCGCGTTGACTAGGCGCCTTGGATTGATGTATCCAGCGGGGGCACCTTCATAGAGAACGGGATGCCCATTCGTCAGAGAAATCCCTGTCTCTGCTGCTACCCAGTCAGTATCAACTGCACGGGCCTTACCTCCGGCTAACTCAGAATTTTCGAGCCATTCAGAAATCCTCGGCGAGGAGCTAACTAGCCCACACGTCGAATGGAATTCAATGCCCGATCGGTTAGCAATATCTGCGTAACGAGCTATCGAACGAGCAGCCAACTCCGACCAGACACGGGTTCGCCCGGCGATCCGTGTAATTCGCCCTTCATCGGGGTGACTACAAAACGGCCCTTGACTGGTTCGTCGGTCAGGTGGTTCATCAGGACCGATGACAACAACTTTGTGTCCTGCCTCTGCCAAATGACGCGCCGCAGCAGAGCCAATGAGGCCCCGACCAATGACTGCTACTTCGTACGAGGCAGGCACCCTTATTAGCCAAGAACAGCTTGTGCCCGAATTTCCACAACCGCTCCAGGCATGGCAAGTTCTGTGCATCCAATAGCAGTCCACGCCGGGTAAGGCTCGCTGATCATCTCATCTTTGACCGCTATGAATTCTCTCAGATGCTCTCGCATCCCTATGTGGTAACTCGTCAGTTCGACAATATTGGACAGATCTCCTCCGGCCTCTGTCAGAACCGCTTCAATGTGTTGGAACGCAAGCCGGAACTGTTCAGTGAAGTCTTCTGGACATTTGCCCGAAGCGTCACTGCCTACTTGTCCAGACATCAGCAACAAGTTGCCGGTCTTTACGCCTGGAGCAAAGTGAAAATTGTCGTACATGGCCTGCTGTGAGGCTGGAATTATGCGTTCGGTCATCGCTGCAGAGTAGCTGCGGCAGGGCTCCTAACTCCACACGAACGATTCTTTTCACCAAAGATGGCTTACAGACCGCCCTCCCATAGTTTCGCTACTACGACGTGGTTTCAGAGATCAGCTCAAAAATGGGTTCATAGGCGTGTACCCCTGCTGCTTCATTTCTTTGCGCCACTCGCATCATCACGATCTGGTCCGCGACACCCTCATAATCACTGACGCGCCGGGCACATTCTGACGGCGTTCCGCTAATGGTCATGGTGTCGATGATCTCTTCGGGCATCAACTTCATCGCTTCGGAAGTATTTCCTTTGGGCATGAGATCCGCGAGCATGTCGGCCGCTTCGACGAATCCCTGTTGACGTATTTGGGAGTCGTAGTAGGGGTGAGGAACAGGGTGAAACAATCCACAGACTGCAGCTTTGGCGGCATCACGAGCAGCTTCGGAATCCTCATTCACACTGACAAGAGCTCCCATTGGAAACGCGAGTTCTGAGCCATCTCTGCCCACCGATTCCGCAGCAGCAACCGCGTTAGGTCGAACTGTGTCGCGCATGAAGTCCACCGACGCCATGATGCCCACGCCAATCCCATCACTTACTTCTGCTGCTAGTTGCATCATGTTCGGTCCCGAGGCTGAGAGATAGATCGGTACAGATTCCCGCAGAGGAGGGAAACTTGCTCTCCACTTGGCAACCTGGTGCACAGGGCCGTCATATGTCACGCGGGTCCCAACGGGAGCCGCGACTACTTGACGCACTATCTGAACAAAGTCACGCATCGCAGCAAGCGGTTTCGAGGAATCGACGCCCATGTACCAGTCGTTGAAGTGAAGGTTTCCAGTACCTACTCCCATCACGAAACGGCCGCCGCTCATTTCGTCCAGGTCTCTTGCAGTGAGTCCCGTCAACCATGGGGATCTTGCGAAAGCATTCACGACGTAGGTCCCTACTTCGATTGACTCAGTCGCAGCGATCACAGCTGAAGCTTGAGTTACAGCACTTCGACCTGCTTCTGCCAGCATCACCGATCCGGCACCTACTGCTTCCATTTCACGGGCGACGGTTACGACTGTTTCAAAACTTTGTTCAAATCCAAGTAGGGGCCCTAGACGCATCTTTAATCCAATCGCAGGTTGGAGTCATGACCGTAGCGGCCATCTTCTAGCCAAGGTCGGGTGCAGAGCCTAACGTCATAACAACAAAGGAATGAGATGACAGCTCTCAAAGAATTACGTGTCCTTGACATGACTCAATATGAGGCCGGGCCTTCCTGCACTCAGGCGCTCGCCTGGTTCGGCGCCGACGTAGTCAAGATAGAGCCACCCGGACGGGGTGATCCGGGCCGCGGAGGAGACATCATTCCTCAAAATTATTTCTTGCAGTGGAACAGCAATAAGCGTTCCGTCGCAATAGACCTCACTCATGAACAGGGGAGGCAACTTCTACTGGAAATGGCTCCCCACTATGATGTCTTCGTCGAAAATTATGGCCCTGGAGTCGTTGATCGACTCAACCTCGGGTATGACGTGATTCGAGAGGTAAATCCGTCAATTATTTATGCCTCCGTTAAGGGTTTTGGCTCCGAGGGTCCGTACGCGGATCGCAAATGCTTCGACGGCGTCGCTCAAGCAATGGCCGGGGCTTTATCGATAACCGGAAGGCCCGATGATGAGCCTCTCCTGCCAGGCCCTACTACTGGGGATTCGGGCACTGGTGTTCAACTCGGGATGGCAATTCTCGCTGCCTACATTCAGAGACTTCAAACCGGTGACGGCCAATATGTGGAGATCGCGATGCAGGAAGCGATGACGTATTACATGCGCACGCGAATGGCTATGGCACCCGGTTGGAACGACGAGCCCGTAAATCGGATAGGTAACGGTTCTCGCGCAGTAAACAATCTGTACCCATGCAAGGGCGGCGGTGCCAACGATTACGTAATGATCATGGCCATTACCCCAAAGATGTGGGTCAACCTCTGTTCCGCAATGGAGAAACCAGAGCTTGCAAACGATCCCCGATTCGTTCGAAGTCGAGATCGACTCAAAAATGATGATGCGCTGCGAGATGAAATATCAGCATGGACGCGAACGCTAACGAAACACGAAGTCACAAAGATCCTCGCAGCCCAAGACGTTCCCGGTGGACCCGTTCTCGACACCAGCGAACTTTTAGACGATCCTCATTTAAACGAACGCGGCTTCGTAACCACGATCGAGCATCCCGATCGCGGTGAAGTACCAATAATGGGGTGGGCGCCTCGACTATCTGCGAGTTCGGTAGATCTAGTGCGGGCTCCAGACCTGGGAGAACACACCGCAGAAATTCTGAGACAAGACCTGCAGCTATCTGCGCAGGCGATCCATGACCTAGCTGGTAAGTCAATTATTGGAGGAGCCTGATGGCAAGACCTGCCGGTCCCGGTGTTCATTTAGTGGTCGGAGGGTTTCCCCCAGGCTCAACCGCTGGACATGACATGCACTATGCCCGAATGGAACTACTCCGTTTTCTTGACGAGGTAGACCATGTGCAGCCCACTATTTCATCAAACTTTGGTGACCTAGAGACTTGGCTTCCAACTAGTCAACTACTCATCACTTATACATCCGGTCCGTTTCCTTCCGATGCCGAGCTCACCCATTTGAATGCATGGCTGGAGCGGGGAGGTCGCTGGTTGGCTCTACACGGCACCAGCGGAGGAAAAGCCGAACCAATCGACGGTGATCGGCGGAGGCGTCGTATGGTCAGAATGCCTCATCATGAGACGCTCGGCGCTTTCTTCCTTAATCACCCTCCGATTCGGAAGTTCGAAGTCAACGTCCACAGCGACCATCCCATAGTGCACGATATGCCGCACTCGTTCGAAACCACAGACGAGTTGTATTTCATCGAAGTTCTCGACCCAAACGCACAAATCTTGCTGAGTACTGAACTCCCCGTTGATCCCGACCCAGCGTTCGGTTTCGAGGTCGAGTCAGATACTTCATTGCTTAAGGATGGCCGTAACCGAGCATTGGGTCTTGTGTGTGAACGTGGAAGCGGTGCCGTGGCATACATTGCCCTCGGTCACACACATTCGCCCGCGACTAACGGCCAGCCATACGTTGATAGTTCAGTGACTTCGGACCAAACCACCCCACCGATCTTTCGAGGTTCTTGGGAAACTAAAGGGTTTAGCAGCCTTCTCCGTAACGGAATCAAGTGGGGAGTGTCAACTCAAGCATGAACACAGCGTCGCGTGCGATGCTGTGTTGGAAAGAGGTCCCGACCTATAGGGCCCACCAAGTTAACGTCACCATTCTCTGACCGAGCCGAAAGGCTGGTTACTTGCACAAATAAGGAGACCAAGAATGCTCGGACACGACGCAGTCGCTCAAGCACTTGTTGATCATGGAGTCGATACTGTCTTCGGCGTTCTCGGAGACGGCAACCTATTCATCGGCGAAAACCTGCAGCGACAACATCAGGTCAACCTGGTAGGCGCTACCCACGAAGCTAACGCTGTTTGTATGGCTGAAGGCTGGGCCAAAGCTACGGGTCGACTGGGAGTAGCAACCGTCACCCACGGACCTGGGCTGACCAACACAATTACTGCTCTAGTCGAGGGTGTAAAGAACGAGACGCCCATGCTGTTAGTAGCTGGGGACACTCCAGTCGAAAATGAACAACACCTTCAAAATCTTGACCAACACGCATTAGTCGTAGCAACGGGCGCAGGGTTTCAACCGGTTAGAAATGTCGAGACAATCGCTGAAGACGTATCAACCGCTGTGCGGCGAGCCCACGCCGAACGGCGACCGATAGTGGTCAACGTTCCATTGAACATCGAGTGGGACGAAGTTGACTATGAACCACGCCCAGCGCTCAACTCCCCACCAGTTCGTTTAGCTCCTGACCCCGACCAACTCGAATCAGCCCTCGGCATCATTGCCTCATCTACGCGCCCCGTCATATTGGCCGGCCGTGGTGCTGTGTTGTCTGGAGCACGAGAAGTTCTCATCGAGCTCGGCGATGCGCTCGGTGCTCCACTGGCAACTTCGTTATTAGGTACCGGTTTCTTTAGTGATCAACCGTTCAACCTTGGTATCCACGGAACTCTCAGCCACGAAATCGCGGGCGAAACGCTCGCAATGGCTGACTGTCTAATCGTCTTCGGAGCTTCACTCAACTTTTTCACAACCGATTATCAGAGCTTGTTAGCAGGCAAACGAGTTGTACATGTGAATCTTGATCCAAGTCACATCGATCGACACGCCACTGTCGATGCGGGGGTAGTTGGCGACGCAACGGTAGTCGCGGAAGCAATGATCGCACTCTTGAGAGAAGCTGAGCATCAGCCGTCTTCTTTTCGAACGGCGGACCTTGAAAAGAAGCTTCAGGATTTCGACCTCTCTAACTCATACGAAGACAAGAGTTACGACGGAGCAGTTGATCCGCGGACATTGACCAGACAACTTGATGCCGGCCTTCCTCAAGACCGACAGGTCGTGGTCGACGCCGGAAGGTTCATGCTTGATGCTCTTACGATGTCCGTGCCGAATCCACGAGATCTGGTCACCAGCCACGGATTCGGAGCTATCGGATTGGGTATGTCGACTGCGATCGGAGCAGCAGTGGCGCACCCAACTCGTCCGACAGTCCTCTGCATCGGCGACGGCGGCTACATGATGGGTGGCCTTACCGAACTTTCTACAGCAGTGCACCTCGGCTTGGATCTCATAGTGATTGTCTACAACGACGGAAGTTACGGGGCCGAACATATTCAGCTCGTAACCAAAGGCATGGATCCAGCAGCGTCACTTCATGAATGGCCAGACTTCTGTGCTGTCGCCGAGAGCATGGGTTGCGATACGGCAAAAATTACGTCTCTCGACGATATAGATGCTGCGCTTGAGGTCGTGAAGAACCGTCAACCGGGCAGGCCTGTACTGATCGAAGCTTCCACCGATCCCGATGTGGTCTCCGCCATCTACGGGCACCACAGATGAGTGATACGACCATCGACTTATTGGATACTTATGTTGGAATGCCTGACACCATGCAGGGCGGCTATGTCGCCGGCCTGGCTGCGGGCGACTCCAATGGCCCCATCAGGGTTCACATCCGCAAAGCCCTGCATCCTGGGGAGTCACTCGTTCGCACTGTCGAAGATGACGGCGCGTTGATACACCGAGACGGCGAATTGGTGATGTCGGCTTCTCTGGGCCCGCTCCACGTTGCTGCGCGTTCACCGATAGCCAAAGACGCCATCGACGCTGCTATGGAACGGCCGATGGGGTGGGATCCGCCCTATCCGAATTGCATCGGCTGTGGGCATGAAGTGGATGGTCTGGGGGTTCGAATTCGACCGCTCGGTGACGGCTGCCACGTTGTCGCCGTCTGGTCACCGGCTCCTCAATGGGCCGACCAGAACGGAACCATTCCACGAGAATTCGTTTGGACTGCATTCGACTGTGTCACTGCATATGTACTGTTCGTGGACCCACCTGCAAAGTCTGGTGGCGGTGCCGTAACCGGCAACATCGCGGCAGAGTTCTTTGACGAAGTGCGCGTTGGCGAAACATACGCATTTCAGTCCTGGCGGGAACGCGATGACGACCGAAGCATTATCTGTGGTGGCGCGCTGTATGGACCCGCCGGATTGGTAGCTGTAGCTGATCAAGAGATGGTTCGGACCAAAGACTGGGGATTTCAAGTGCCGTCTGAACCTCTAGCCAGATAAGTCACTGCCAACCCTGAAAGGATTGAGTGATGGCCGAATCAGTTGAACAACATTACGGAAATGATGGAATTGTCGAACGGATCGTTGGAGCGTTGACGCAATCGGGTTTCGACATGGAGGAGCTGGACCCTGATGTTTTGGCTGGAGCCGACGAGTTCCACATAGGCGGACGCGAGGGCACCGTGCATGTTGCATCTGCCATCAACCTCAGTGCCGGAGACACGCTGCTTGATGTGGGTTGCGGAATCGGGGGCGCTGCTCGGTTCCTAGCCCATACCACTGGGGCGTCTGTCACCGGAGTCGACTTAACACCCGAATTTATTGAGGCGGCTATCAAGCTGTCTGACCTAGTCGGTATGGGTGGTCATGTCGACTTCAAAGTGGGCTCAGCTACAGATCTACCCTTTATGGACAGCATGTTCGATGCTGTAACCATGCTTCATGTCGGTATGAACATCGAAGACAAGAACCAGTTGATGCGCGAATTGGCTCGGGTTTGTCGCTCTCAAGGAATAGTCGTGATCTATGACGTTACTGTCACTGGGTCCGGCGATCTTCCTTACCCGATGCCTTGGTCGTCTACCCCCAAGTTCAGTTTTCCTGAGCCCGTTCAGACCTACGAAGAAGCGGCGACAGCAGCAGGTTTAGAGCATCTCGGAAGTTCAGACCACTATGACCTGGCTTTGAAGTTCTTTAACGAACCCCCTACTACCCCACCTCCCGTGTCACTGGGTCACCTGATGGGTCCTCGCATGTTGGAGATGAGAGACAACGTGGCTAACGCTGTAAACCAGCAACTAATTAGTCCCGTTCTTATGACTTTCAGGGTTCCTTGAGTTCAAAGTATCTTCTCAGTGCTGACACCTCTGACATCCATTTCGAAGGTAAGGCCTTCGATGGGAGGGCGGGCGATGTACCAGTGCAAGCCAGCATTAACGGCTGGTCCGATGCGCTCCACCAATGTGTCGCCAGCCTGAGCGAACCAGTCTTGGTCGCAGTAGACATCGATCACTGAACAGTCGGACCACTGGACCCCGATTGAGGACATCCGATCTTCCATCTCTTGGCAGACTTGTTCAACCCGCAGTCTCCAAGCGTCTTTCCCATCAAGGTCTCTTGCCACGATGCTGCTGGGTTGAAGGTCGCTTTGATCCATCAGATCCCCAGCTCCGGCAACTACAAAAGACCAAGTTTCGTTCTCTGATGTCTCTCTCACGTAACTGAAGGCATGAAGGGTGGTTACTTCTGGTGGATGATCGACAGGAGCAACATTGGTTCTGGCAATGGGGTTGTCATCTCCATTGAGGAGACCCCAATTGTTGAGAAGTGACCTGTAGTCGTCATTGAACTCTATAAAGCCTTCGAACGAGTGTGGGTGTGGGCATCGAAGCTCAATCGCGCAGAGCGCTGTTCGATCGACATCGTCACTCTCTGTAATTGTCTGAATACGATCGAAACCCTCCCGCCAAGGAACTGCTTCTGCCAGGGTGACGTGAACTATCTCGCTCCCCGGAGACGCCACTACTCCACCTGAGTATGGGTCGATCCCTGGAACGTATGAGAATGGAGCTACTGGGCTGGGTCGCAGGTTCATATCTACCTCTCATGGACTTGGATCATTCTTTCACTGTCCCCAACGTTTGACTCTGGATTGTTGGATTGTGATATCGAGTGCAATCAGGCATCGGTCGCGACTACGGTCCTGCCCATGGGAGACATGGTTTCATTTGCAAGTAACGGACACGACGCCAGAGGACATCTGGCCTTACCTGATAGCGGCTCTGGGCCGGCGGTCATGGTGATTCAAGAATGGTGGGGCCTGAACCCACAAATGAAGGGAGTCGCTGACTATCTCGCTGACCAAGGTTTTGTCGCTTTGGCGCCGGACCTTTATCACGGCGAATTAGCTGGTCACGACGAGATGGATAAAGCCGGTCAACTAATGACCGACTTACCTCCTGACCGCGCAGCTCGCGACATGAGCGGCGCTGTCGATTTTTTACTTAACCACGATGCGTCATCTGGGTCAGGTGTCGGAGTCGTCGGGTTTTGTATGGGTGGTTTGCTGAGTTTCATGATCGCAGCTAATCGCGGTGACGCGGTGAAGGCCGCTGTTCCGTTCTACGGTTTCCCCCAAGGAGACCAAGAACCGAGTTGGGAAGGTCTCACCGCTGCGGTTCAAGCACACATGGCCTCACCTGATGATTTTTTCCCGCCTGAAGCCGCAGAAAATTTGGGGGAACGACTCAGGGAAATGGGTAAGGACGTTCAAATCACGATTCATGACGCAGGTCATGGATTCATGAACGAAGAGAACCCAATGGGCGCTTTCGATGAGGGTCTAGCAGCTGAGCTTTGGCCGCAGGTTGTGGATTTTCTGCAATCCAAACTCGCCTGATTTCCTATCTGACGAGGCTCACCCGGTCGCAGTTGCTCGTCGCGCCATGCCTCGATGAACAGAAATTTCATGTAACTAACATTCGTTTCAGAGATGAACCACCCATTTGAATCCGATCGATCAATGACTTTCGACTTTTCTGTCGGGCATTCAACTTTGAAAGCAAAGTGGGCTCGCAGAGCCAAGACTATTCCAGCCTTATTTATTGCGTTCTTCATCACCTGGACTCTTTTGCCGGTCTTGGTAAGCGTTGTTTGCATACACGATCTTGTGAGAGACAGGACCTTTGCGAGGAGTCGACTCACTTTGTTCGGGGCGTGGTGGCTCGCTATGGAGCTATTAGGAGTCTTGGCTGCATTTTTCTTATGGCTCGTGTTCGCGCCTCCTCGGCAATTGCGTAGTGCAACTTCGTTGCGATTCCATAGCCACCTTCAACAAATCTGGGCTAGAAGTCTGGCCTTTGGTGCCAAGTATGCGATCGGTTTTCGATGGAGCGTTGAAGGGATTGAGTGCTTGCGCCCATCGGGTCCTCTAATTGTGTTGGCACGTCACGGTAGTCAGGGTGATGCGCTTCTTACTGCAGCTCTGCTCACTAAGGCGGGACGCCGCCTTCGGTTCGTTCTAAAAAGGCAACTTTTGTCAGACCCTTGCCTCGACGTAGTGGGACACCGAATGCCGAACTATTTCGTTGATAGGGACTCATCTGATAACCATCAAGAGTTGTTAAACATCAACTTGCTTGCGGCCGGTCTAGACGATGATGAAGCCTTGGTGATATTTCCCGAAGGGACCCGGTTCTCTCCTACGAAGCTCGTCAACGCGGTGGCCGCGGTGGCTGAAACAGCGCCGGCGAGAACAGCTGCGATTATGAATCTGCGTTCGGTTTTGCCTCTGCGAACGGCAGGTACCTTGGCTGCACTTGCGGCAACTGATGCAGACATAGTCGTTTGTAACCATGTTGGGATTGATGACATTTCTTCGTTGAGTCAACTTCGTGAGGCTGTGCCTCTTAGGCGCCCTCTGAAGTTCAAGCTGTGGCGAACCTGTCGTTCAGAGGTGCCCTCACGGCAAGCCGAAGACGAATTGGTCAAATGGTTGGACCGTCAATGGGCTGACGTTGACGACTGGGTTACCAGAAACCAGTAATCGATTTCACCAGAGTCGGGGTAGTAGTAGCGGGGTTGTCTTTTTGTATTCGTTGTAGGCGGGTTCGTGTCCCCACCGACGGTCAGCTTTGGCTTCCAACATTGGTGCTCCTGAAATTTTCATCAAGAGAAGCCACACAAAAACGGGTGACAACAGTGTGATGTGTTGCCATCCATGCAGCGATGGGGCCGCAGCTAGGGCGATCCCGCTCCACAAAAGAATTTCGCCAAAATAGTTGGGGTGTCTTGATCTAGACCACAAACCGCTCGATATGAAGGAGGTGTTGCCGGCAAGCCGGAATTCCTTCTTTTGTTGGTCAGCTATGACTTCGATGAGCAGCCCCGTCGCCCAGATGAGGAGGCCCAAGATTTCGACTACTCCAAGAGGTTGGGCATGCTGGTCGCCGATGACCGTCATGGCAGCAGATGCAGTGACAACTACCCATGTGCCTTGCAAGGTCCATGTCATGAGGAACCAGAAAAAATCTCTCTTCATGGCTTTGAAGCGGTTGTCGGATCCGACTGCTCGGACTCGAGATGAGAGGAAGGTCCCCAACCGGGAAGCCCAAACAATCACAGCGCATGCAAGAGCGACATCGAGCGCTCCGATGGAAGGCGTCGACATCACTACTGATATGAGCGCCACCGAAATAAAGGTTGCCGATCCGATTAGGTCGAAGAACCGTTCAGATTGTCGTCTCCAAGCGAAAGCGAAGGCGATCCATTGCAAGACAAACGCAATTCCGGCAGCTATTAACAAAGTGGGTTGTTGTCCGTCGCTCCAAGTGCGGCCTACTGCGCCAAAGACGAAGACGGAGGCTGCGCCCAGTCCGAATACGATTCCCAGAATCGACGTCTTCCTACTCACAGGATTGATCTGGTTTCTCTGCACTAGTGCAGGCCTGATCTGGAGACAAACGGTTAGGAAGCACTGAGTTGTTCCAACTGTTCCAACATTGCTGGAAAACCATCAACAGAAAAAACGTTGTCAGGCAGATCAGACCAAACGCCGCCCACAATGATCGGCAACCCGGGCAGTGCTTCACTTACCCCATTAACCGTGTCGAAGACTGCTGCCTGTGGCGTAGAACTGACAGTACTCAGCACAAGGGCTGCAAGTTCATCAGTTGAGATGGCTGCTTGGACAAGCGTGTCTACTGGTGTGTCAGCGCCCAGATTTATAGGACTGAAGCCGCGGCTACGAATAAGTTCTGCGCAAATGGCCGCTGGCAAGCCGTGAGTCTCCAGTGGTGGGCAAGCGATGAGCACACTCCCCCGTTTGCGACCACGACGCTGAGGAAGACTTTGCATACGCCCGAGTATCGACAAAACGATGTTTGAGGCTCGATGTTCTTCGTATACCCGAAGCTGGCCACGAGCCCATTCATCTCCGATCGAACGAAGGGCCGGCACAACGACTTCACAAATTACGTCCTCAACACCGACGCCGACGTCCAACGCTCCGTGGATTACTGACCAGGAACCCGGCTGATCTCCCGCTACAAGTGCTTGACGGAACACGTCCGATTTTTTTCCGAGTGCTCGGCGTCCTCTACCCGCCGGGGCGGGTTCGACTGAAGAAAACTTGTCGAGATCAATTCTTGATATTTGCCAACTACCGTCGTTTTTCTGTGCCGCAAGTTTTCCCGAACGAACATATTTATAGACCGTCATGTAGTGAAGTCCGAGGTGTTCAGCGGCTTCACTAAGACTGAGCATTTTGGTGACGCTACTCATCTTTGGCTTCCCTTCGGAGTTTCCACGCGAGAAGCAGCCTCGCCGTTCATCAATCTGTCTTTCATCTCTTCTCTGCGCTTCGATAAATCTCGCCACGTCAATACTTCAACGTCATCTCTGATTCCAGCAGCCCTACGAAAAGAGGATTCCGAAACTTCCAGGTCCTGCACAGCGAGTCCTAATTCTGCCGAAACTCGGAAACCATGTTTGGTGAGAAACCCGGCGCTGATAGCGGAAAATTCGCCGAGGAGGTCCATTTCCGGATCCATTTTTTGAATGAAAGAAGCCAGGTACGCGAAGTTTTTCACGAAGAGCATGAGTTCTTTGGGGATCCGCGCGCCACTGGCGAGTAGCTCTTTCAAAAGTGTTTGAAATTCAGAGACGAACTGTTCTTCTGTCAACTGAAGTGGGTCAAAATCGACACGCTCGAGTTGCAGTTTTTGGATCAAGTCCTCTATGTCCGCATCGGGAGGAAAAGCGCCCAGATCCCGCACTGCTGAGACCTGTGTACGAACGTCACCCGACATCAATCCAGTTACATATCGGAGAAATGAGATTCGGCGTTCATGATCGAGGCGTCCAACCATCCCGTAGTCGACTAGCCCAATTGCTCCCTGTTCACCAATGAAGAGATTTCCTGCATGGAAATCGCCGTGGAATATGCCATGCAGAGCGGCGCCTTCCAAGAGTCCATCCACCATGTTTCTGAAAAGGTTACGGGCAGCTTCCTCGTCGAGTTCCTCAGAATCAAGACGCGTTAGGGGGATACCTGGAACGCGCGACATGACAATGACTCGTGTCGTTGTCATGGCCAAGTTTGGATCTGGAGCAAGCCAACGACCCCGTTCTCCTGCTCCTAACGCTCTGCGGATCTCGAACAGGTTGGCTACCTCGAGTCGGAAATCCAGTTCCTCGGAAATAGTCTCGGCAAATAGCTGCACTAGTGCAGGTGGGTTGGCCAATGCAGACACCGGTATCCGTCCGACTAGTCGGGGAGCTATCCATGCCAACACCCGTAAATCACGGACGACTTTCTTATGAATCGCGGGTCTCTGAATTTTGACAACGACTTCAGATCCATCTTTCAACACCGCACGGTGTACCTGAGCTATCGATGCAGCAGCAAAGGGTTGTTTCTCAAATAATTCGAAAGAATCAGATAGGGAACCAAGGTCTTTAGTCAGGATTCGTTTGATTCTCAGCCATTTCGAAGGTTTGGCTTGGTCCCGACAACGTGAACATTCGTCAACCAGGGCTTGCGGGAAGACACCTTCCGCTGCGGAGATGAGTTGTGCGAGCTTCACATAGGTTGGCCCCAGCCGTTCGGCCGCGATCCGAAGCCGACGGTATAACGATTTCGTTCTTTCTTCTCCCGACAAGCGACGGTCGAGGAGCTTCCAACCCAAAAGCGCCCACCCGAATCGAAGTGTGGTGTGGGTGAGTCGAATGGCCGGGGGGAAGGACGGTGCATTTACCAAACGTGGTACCCCTGCAACGATCACTCTCCGAACGGCGTGAGCATCTTTAATCCACTGATTTTCCGAGTCAGGGGCCGGTAAACCCGCCTCCGGCGTTGCTGTTCCTGTTTGAACACCAGCGAAGGTTTTGATTTCATTGCCACCGGTTGAGTCAGCGAGAATCCGGAATCGAAGTTCATCTGGTCCCCATATACCCATGGAGAGAGGCTTCCAAGAAACAGGGGCTGCTAATTGGTAGGCCGGAATGGCATCCAAGAATGAGTTAAGTGCTTCTTGTAGTTCGGCTCGAGCTAGCGCGGCGCCTAAACAATGGTGTGCTCCGAGGCCGAATGCTAAATGCGGTGCTCGGTCAGCGCGGTCAAGGTCGAATCGGAAACCATCCTCGGGCTGGCCAAGTCCCGCTGCATGAAGCCCTAGCAGCACTGTGGTTCCTGACGGGAAAAACAGGCCGTCAACTATTAGGTCCTCGCTAGCGACTCGTGCAGTGGTGCGAACTGCGCCTATGTATCTCAGAGATTCTTCAATAGCTGCCGGGACGAGAGATCTGTCATTTCTAAGACGTTGATATTGTTCCGGCTGAGTGGCTAATACCGCGAGCAACGACCCCAGCTGATTTCTCGTGGTATCGGTCCCTGCGAGAAGTATTGCTTCGATCATTGCGACCAGCTCGTCGGGGCTTAAGCGATCCTCGTCATAACTTGCTTGTACTAGATCGCTGACGAGGTCAGCATGCGGACAGCCCTTCCGTTCAGCCACTAAACCGGTGGCGTATTGGTCAAGTTCGCGCTGCGCGGAAGTTATTTGCTCGAGACGCCCTATTACTGCCTCAGCATCGGCATCTAATCCGGAAAAAATTATGTCTGCCCACCGACCGAATCGTTCATGATCGTCATCGTCTATACCCAAAAGCCGACAAATCACGGGTATCGGATATGGCCTGCAGAATTCAGCGACGAGATCTCCCTCTCCTCGCTGCACTATTGGTTTGAGTAACTGATCTGCATGTTCGCGCATGAAGGGTCGCAGCGATTCGCTGCTAGCAGGCGTGAACGATGAACTGACCAGACGTCGTAACCGCCGGTGGTCGTCACCTTCAACCGACAACAAATTGGGTCGCATTTCTACTTGGTCGCCTGCTCCTGGCAGCATGTCGCGGGCTCTATTGACGAGTGCCTCAAAGTCAATTTCATTTTGACCTTCGGCTTGAAGAGCGCCGACGCCCGAAAGCACAGTGATCCAAGCCGGATCGCGGAGGATTTCGCGAGTTTGTTCGTATCCAATGACTAATGGTCCAGCTGGTGTTCTGACTGCCCAATGATTCGAAGCTTGGAGTTGTTGTGTTGCGGCGACGAGTTCAGTGAAATCTGTTATCGCAAAATCGACGAACGGCAGCGATCCTGGGGCTGTGACGTCGATAAGAGCTGCAGTTTCTCTTGTGCCACTCACTAAATAGCCCTCCAATCGACAACGAGAGTTTAGCGCTAAATAGATAGAAATAGCCGGCGAGAAATTGGTTGATTACTGCGCCATAGCAGCGTGTGCGACAACTCGCCCCGACACCAAAGCTCCCTGTATGGAAGGTGTGGCTTGATGATCACCAGCTACCAAGAAATTCCCTGGTTGTTGCTGTCTGACCAAGGGGGTTCCTGGCACAAATGTTGGCTGAGCTTCAGCCACTACTCCCGCCTTGAGTAACTGCCATGACTCGGTTTGGCCACCAAAGACGCTTCGCAACTGCTGTCGAGCTTCAGTCAAGGGCGGCTCTCTATCTGACGTGGGGCCTGCAACAACGATCAGTGCTTTGCCGTCCGGCGCATACTCTGGAGCAACGTTGCTCATAATCGCCAGGTTTCTACAAGGTCCATGACCTGCCGCCATGAGGTGGATCGCATGGCTGTCGTTCGGAGCTTCGTCGGCGCCAAAATACGCATGCCATTGGGACCTTGCTGGACGAGGGTCTTCTCTCAATAGACGTGCTGCTGTCCGTTGTTCTGTAGCAATCACGACTCTCCGAGCGGACAGCTCTTCTCCACCGCTCAGCAACAACTTTGATCCACGAACAGCTTCGACTTCTGTTCGGAATCGGATCACGCTCACAGGTAACTTCGAAGCCATCTGACGCGGAATCGCTTGCATGCCTTCAGCAGGCACTGCTGCTGGGCCTCTGACAAGGCAACTCAGGATGAGTGAAGCGAGTCTTGCTGAACCCTCAAGAGAAGAAGTGAGTTGAATTCCCGAAAGCAACGGCTCCCAAAACGTCGTCATCGAGTGACTAGAAAATCCCAATCGTTCCAACAATTCACCCGTGGAGCAATCATCGGCTGGTGTCATCAAGAGATGCTTTGATTGTCCAAGCTGAACACTTAGTTTCAACAGCCGAAACCTGTCTCCTGGTGTAAACACCCCTGTGCGTAAAGCGTTTAGAGCTCCACGAAATGAACTACGAGGGTCCAACAGCTCAACGAACCGTCCGGCGTCCCACACGCTTGCACCACGGACAAACGGGCGAAGATTCAGTGAGGGCAAGTCTAAATGGCGGCCTAGTTCAGGGTATGTCGTCAACAAAACTTGAAAACCGCGATCGAGAACAAATCCGGATTCAACATCAGTTCGAACTCTTCCCCCCACAGAATCGTCACGTTCAAGAAGAGCGACTTCTCGACCGGCGCGATGGAGCGTCAAAGCGGCAGCAAGCCCCGCAAGCCCTGCCCCAACAACTATGTACTCCGGATCACTTTGACGTGAACCCGCCTCCCTTGATGTGTACGACAAATTCATGTCTCCACACGATCCGGGTGGGTACGCATATCATCCGGTAGACCAGTCACTCGACCGCTAATCCAACCTGAAGAAACCCAGGACGTCAACCTATGCAGCAGGGGCTAATGGTTCTAGGTTGTTCTCATTCGGTTGGGAACAGTCGAGAAGCGACTGAAAAACAAGGAGAAGACAACTGATGCAACAAAATACTTGGGTCCAACTAATGGATAGCCGGGGTAGAGACGCTCAAGCGGTCATATTGCCGTACGTGTTTTCAGTACTCGGCACCTTTGCCTTCATCATCTGGGGTGGCGAAGCACTCGAAACCAGCGCAATTCAGTTAGCCATAGCTGCGTGGGTCGTATTGGGATCACTGTGGACCCTTCTGTGGTTCGACGGAGTGCTAGCAGATCTCTCTGCCGGGATGAAAGACATGGACAGCGAACTCACTAACAGCAACATGGGACAGAACTTCGCGAAAGCCCCATTTCCCCTATTTCGCGGATTTAACGCCTTAGTCATTGTCGTAATGGCCGTGCTACAGCTGGTCGCTCTCTATTCCTGAGGATCTCAGACCTACCAGTGATCGTGACCCACCACGGTCACTGGTAGTCCAGAGCCCAAACTCTCTTTTGCTTACTGACCCCACTTGGCTTACTGACAGGACATCGCTGTTGTGCAGGACTTAGAGCAAGCGAACGCTTCCTTCTACGCGCTTTTCGAAAGTGCCGACATGGAGGGAATGACCAAACTCTGGGTTAACTCAGACGAGGCCTGGTGCACACACCCGGGGTGGCCAACAATCTTCGGGTGGGAACAAATTCGTACGTCATTTGAGCAAATTTTTTCAGGTCCAGAGCCACCACAATTTCTAACTTCGAACGTCAGGTGTCATGGCGACGACCAAACTGCTTGGGTTTTCGTCGAAGAGAATCTTTTGGGATCTTCCTTATCCGCGGTCGCTGCTGTAAATGTGTTCAAGAAGGACCAAGGGCTTTGGAAGATGGTCGGCCACCAGGCAGCTCCACTCATACCTGACTTGGACCTACGCGCGGGTTAACTCATTCAGAGGTATCCATAGTCTGAAATTGTCCGCCACAACCCTCACATTCGGTGTAGCTAGCGGACCTGACCAAATCAGTAGCCCCACAATATGGGCAATATTGGGCACTTCGTGTCAACGGGGCTGTACCACCTATCGCGGCTCGACGAGAACCGATGAAATCAATCACTGCAAGCAAGGAGCACGCAGACTGACCCACGGCAAGCAATGCGAGGACCCTTCCTGGCATGGCACTAATTTCGAACCAGATGAGGACCAACACATAGCAGCTATGACCTAACGCTCCTGCCCAACAAATGAGACGTAAACGAGCCCGCTCAGCTATCACTGAGATCACTGCGCAATATGTGATCGCCACTGCAAGTACTGCTACCGACCCAACAGGTCGCCCAAAGGCGTCCGGCGGTTCGAACCCCCAAATGAGAACTATTACGAACACCCCTATGGCAGTCGAACATGCTGATCCGATCGGCCACACATATTTGATTTCGGTCCTGAATTTCCCCTGTTCAATGGCAACCAGACTGGCGGCAGTGATGACCAGCAAAAAACTGGTCCCATGCACCCGCGCCACGAAATCGGGATTTCCGCCGATCACGATCCCAACTGCCGCCAACACGGCATTCACCACCACTATCCATTTAAGAACGCGCTTCAGTTTCGATTTATCAGGCTTCAAGATCTGAGCGATGGAACTCACAGGTCAATCTCCTGTTGGGTGATCTCTTAGATGCACGGTAACGGGTCGCGGCATCTCGCTGGAACCAGTAGCGCTGACTCACACCTCTTTTAGGGAACACCCTATTTAAGGTTGAATACTGTTTCTATTTAGTACTAAATTTGTCATCAGAGGTCCCCCAACCTCTACAAGCCTTCGGGCCAGCCGCTGAGAATCCAATTCTGTAGCTGTCCCGGGGGCTTTCCCCCCTTTAAGAACGCCTAAGTTGATGGCAGTCTGATCCCTCACCTCAAACGAGAGCCTTGGTAGCGCGTCGTGTCACTCATATCTGCACTGATGACACCCAAAAACACCCGTATGTCTTCGTCACTCCTGCATGCAGCGTCAGCAGTAATTGTTCTCATCGTTTTCAGCAGCTGTGCCCCAGACCCACCTCAAGCAGCGCCACAAAACGAGCTCACCCTCGAACCAACAACTTCAGTTACATCGACTTCTGTCGTTGCCAATGAACCAAATTGTGAGGGCAACACAAGAGACGAGCTTCAAAAAAGAATCTCCTCCCAAATCAATGCTCTGAGCCGCGGTGCCTTTGAAGAGGCCCGGGAATTCGCCTCTCCGTCATTTCGAAAAAATGTCGATCCTTCCGCCTTTCAGGCAATGATTCAGTCCGGCTTTCCGTTTTTACTGAACGGTGACCCCGTTGCTTTTGGTCGTTGTCGAATAGTTGACGGCACGGCAACCATCGAAGTTCGATTCGGTGAAGGTGCTGCGGTGACTCTTGTTTATTTCTTGATTCGGTGGGAAGACCAGTGGTGGATTGATGCCGCTTCGCCAGCTGTTGACTCTCTCGCCGACAAGGTCGAAGCATCATGACCTTGCAAGAACGACTGACGGCAAGCGTTGTTCGGTTGTTCTCACAGGGAGAACAACCTTTGTCACAAACCCATCTCTATCCGGGCGACCCCGGCCTCTTCGGTCCCAACAGCGTGAGTTGGAAAGTGATGGGGGACGTTTCAAGTTTTGTTGGAGGGGTCAGAGCATTATTGCTTCAGGCATTGCATCCGGAAGTGGCTGCAGGGGTCGCCGACCATTCTGAATATGAAACAGACCCACTCGGCCGCCTCAACCGCACGTCGCTATTCGTGACCACCGTCAATTATGGGTCTATGCCAGAAGTCCATGCAGCAGTTCAAATGGTTCGCGAAGCACACAAACCTGTATCGGGAACCTCTGAACGAGGCATTCGTTATGCCGCGAACCAACCGCGACTGGGTGCCTGGGTCCACAACACCTTGACCGATTCCTTCCTGGAGGCGTACCAAACTTTTTGTCAAGTTCTCCCTCCTGGCGAAGCTGATCAATTTGTTCAAGAACAGTCCAAGATCGGCGAGCTCTTAGGTGTCGCCGATCTACCGTTAACCGCTTCGGATCTACGAATATGGATCACCGAACACCCCGATCTGGGTGCGTCGGAAGCTCTTCGTGAGGCGTGGACCTTCCTCCGTAACCCGCCTCTTCGACCCGGACAACTGCTGGGATATCGGGTGGTGCGAGCAGCTGCTGTCGCAACATTGCCATCGAACCTGGCGCAACTCACCGGCACATCGTCCAGAAGGGTCGCTGTTTTTGGCGGGCAACGTCTCATTTCGTCATTGCGCTGGGCGATGAAACACAGCCCGGCGTGGAAGGCAGCCCTTGATCGATGTGGTTGCAGTTATGACGCAACCAAATTTCGATCCTTCGCAGATCCATCTTGAACCGAAGGCACCAAAACTAGTTGAGTTTCTGCCCTTCAAATGATCGCGCGTTTCAAGTTTCGGACACCCCTGGAAAGGTCACGTCCAGCTCACCGACAACCCAGTCGCTGACTGCGCAGACTTGGTCGAAGAAGGGTAGATGGGTACTCATCATTTCGGTGAAACGAAGGCCGCGAACCAGCAGTTCAGCGTCTTGGCGTGACATGGGAATTCCTCGTTCGGTAGCGGTCATCGTTTCCCACTCCTCGCCGTTCCAAGCCAGGGACAACCGCTGATCAAGAGCATCGAGACGACCATCGGAATCGTCTATTTCGTGGTCTGACAGAATTCCTAGAATTTGGCGAAGAGCGGCGGCACCCTCAATAGGTAACGTCATTGTCTCCCCCAGAGACTCATCTGACATGTGACTCTTTTCTCAAGGTGACCTACGCAAACTAGATCCTCGAAGGACTTCGCCTCAACCTCGTATTTCTGCAGCATTGGGAGCAGAACAGATATTTGTTGAGATCAACCTTGGCCATTACTCCCCCTCTTTTCAATGTGAGTCTCAGCGGCGTGCTACTACGGAGCTATGACTGAAACGCATCAAGGTGAAACTGGGCGGTATATCCGCTACGAGGTAGTAGATCGAGTGGCACATGTCACCGTCGACCGGCCCGAGTATCGAAACGCACAAAGCCGGCTCCTACTTGAAGAACTCGATGAAGCATTTATGAGCGCTGCCCAGGACCCGGAAGTCAACGTCATATGTCTTTTCGGTGCCGGTGACCACTTCTCAGCAGGTCACGACTTGGGCACACCCGACGAGCTTGCTGATCGCGCAGAAAGACCTTGGGATGCGGGAGTCCGAGGCTGGTACGACCGCACGTGGGAACAGTTCTACGCCAACACCAAAAGGTGGCGAGAGATTTCGAAACCAACAGTGGCTGCTGTGCAGGGTTACTGCATATTTGGTGGTTGGATGATCGCATCCGCCATGGACGTCATTTTTGCGTCAACTAACGCCATGTTTCTAGGAAGCCACTTCCAATACTTCTGCATGCCATGGGATCTTCACCCGAGGAAAGTCAAAGAACTGTTGTTTGAAAGTCGCTTCATCGACGCGGACGAGGCCTATGAGCTTGGCCTAGTAAACCGAGTGCTTCCAGACACCGATCTCGTTGCTTACACCACTGAGTGGGCTCAAGGAGTCGCCAGGAACGACCCATTCCAGTTGCGGATGATGAAGATGGCGGTCAACCACGCGGAAGAAACACAAGGCTTCACCGCCCACACCCAGGCCGCACATTCGATGTATGTGCTTGCCCGCATGGGCGAGAAAGATCCCGGAAGCTACATCGAACAAACTGATGAGAAGCGGCGTCCAATGGTCGAAGTAGCACTACAGAACTACCAGCGCCGGGACTCAAACTAAAGAACCGGACGTACGTCAGACCCCCAGGCTTCAATACAAATCAACAATCCGAACCGGTCAACCATAGGTAGCCTGCGAAGACACAAAAGCTTCCTTAAGTCATTAAGACCTCGAGGTCGTCATCTATTCGCCCCCGTAGCTCAGGGGATAGAGCGTCGGTTTCCTAAACCGAGCGTCGCAGGTTCGAGTCCTGCCGGGGGCGCTACAACTACACGTTCGATCAGTCAGCTTCGAACACCATCACCCCAAAGGATGTACATCGCTACAAGCGGAGTATCTCCAGCTTCGACGGTGTGAAAATCAGATGGATTGTTATAGAGAGTCATGTTCGGCTCTATCTCGACTAGTTCCTCTGCACCGCCGAACCGCCAACGAGCTGTCCCCGACACAGTGAGGTATAGCTCCTGAGGGGGGTGATTGTGTAACGGATAAGTACACCCCTGATCCACATACATGATGCCCGCCTCGATTCCAGGCAATTCGAATGCCTCAGACAGCACACATAACGCTCGTTCCTTGCCTTGATCGTCCCATCGGTGAGACGGAACCCACCGCAGAGAAGGCGCTAATTCCACAAATTGCTGCGCTCGTTCTGAGTTTCTAATCCGATTCAAATTTCCCAATACCGGCAGCATTTGGCTTTCATAAGCGACTGCGGCAGCCGTTTCGATCGCCTCACGAAATTTGCGTGCACCTTCGTCAATTTCATCTCGAGCTGCGTATTCGATCGCAGCGTCTGCAGCATCAATGAGCCAGCGCCGAAGAGCGTCGTGGATACTCATCCGATGCGACTATCTGTCGAACGGAACCCTGTCAGCAATATGACTGTTAGCAAGAACACCGAGCCCGCCATCCATGGGATGGATACGAAACCAAACTTTTGGATATAGGTGACGGAGCAAGGTGTCGTCAGACTGCACGACTCCGCATCGGACAGAACAGGAACCTGTTGCAGTAGGTAATGCCATATCGAAGCCGCTAAGCCAAGCACCGCCATCGGCACGGCATAGCGTCGCACGAGACGGTCACCGGTGAGCCAACCGATAAGCAGCACAACCGCCAAGGGGTACATCGCTGTTCGCTGAATCCAGCACCACCTGCACGGAGTCAAATCACCTACTTCTGACAGGTAGAGCGATCCCAGGCTCGCGGCGACAGTTATACCGACCGCTATTCGACTTGCCGCCACCCGAAAAGTGCTGGGGAGCGCGGATCCAGTGACAGTCCTTCGAACTAGAGAAATGATCAGCAGCAGCGTTACTGCATTGACCAACAGTGTCAGCCAAGCAAACATCGAGAGGATTGTCGCGACTGCCATTACTCCAATGTGCTTCACCCGAGTTCAGATTGCGAATAATTATGTCAACTCGACATCTCGCTCCGGGTGGGTGACTTTCCTATCTTGATCCACATAGCTAAAGCGCCCGACGCGGAAGCAACCAAGAAGAATCCCAAAATCCGGTCATAGTACGGCAGCGCTTCCACGCCCGCATTCACGGTCAACAACGCGAACACCGCAGCTGTACCAATAGCAGCAGCGACGTAACGCACGGTGCTGAAAAGTCCGTTGGTTTCGCCGTAATACTGTTCTTCGACCCATTCGAGGGCAACGCCGTTGAGCAACGGAATACTCATTCCCCATCCGAGTCCGTAGAGCATGATCCCCGGTGCGAAATCCGACCAAAAGCTGACATCGGCGGTGAGTTGAGTGAAATGCCAAGACACCGCGAACACCTGCAACGCCGTTCCGAGACGACACAAACCAATAGAGCCGATCCGGTCCGCAAGACGGCTGAATGTCAACGTTGAGAATCCCGCTGCAATCGGGCCCAGAGTCACTCCCATGCCTACTTGCAGGGTCGAAAAATTCCAGACGTTCTTCATGAATAAAGGCCAAACAATCCAGATTGATTGCGAGGTAATACCCACGAGGAAATTGACCGTATTGGCGACCATCACCCCGCGTCGCCTCAACAGGTGCAAATTCAGCAGAGGTTCAGGGTGACGGAAGGAGTTTGCTACGAACAACACAAAGGAAAGAACACCAACTGCCGCCACCACAGATGTGAGCGCAGATGTGTATCCCCATATCCGGCCTTGCATAATGGCCGTCACGACCGCGCCAATGGCCACTGTCCCCGCGGCCGCGCCCACAAGGTCAAGTTTTTGTTGATCGGGCGGGGTCGGTAATTCTTTCAATAGCGACTGCCCAGCCCAAAACATCAATAACGCGACCGGTGCACTGACTAGATAAACGATTCGCCAACCAGAACTAGCGAGAATGAGCGCAGCAACTCCGGGAGCTACCCCGGCCCCAAGTGGTCCGGCGGCCGACCAAAGTCCTACCGCTGTAGTCCGTCGTGACTCAGGGAACAGTGGTAACACCAACGCCAA
This sequence comes from Actinomycetota bacterium, assembly GCA_036163555.1. Classification (GTDB taxonomy): domain Bacteria; phylum Actinomycetota; class Acidimicrobiia; order Acidimicrobiales; family Poriferisodalaceae; genus MedAcidi-G3. The sequence continues at coordinate 679 of JAYZKK010000110.1, read as the reverse complement.
AGATGACGGCAAGATTGCCGCTCCGGCGAACGCTTGCAGAACTCGGCTGAGGTTGAGGGTGATTACCGTGCCCGCGGTTGCGGAGAACACCGCGGATAAAGCGAATACCAGCAATCCCAGCTGGAAGATCCGTTTGCGACCTATTCGGTCTGCAAGACGTCCAGCCAACGGCAAAAATGCGGCCGTTCCGATGAAGAAACCGACGACACCCCAACCCACGTCTGCTGCGGTCGCGCCAACAAAGCCGGATTGGATGTCATCAAGGGCGATATTTGTTGCGGTGCTGTTAAACCCGACAAGCACCGTTGCCAGCGACGCAATCCACAATGCTCGCCATGCGCGCGGTGAGATCGCCTCGAGTGGCGCTCGAGCAGATGTCGGCTCGGCAACAACCGGGGCGCTGAGAGTCCCTTCAACTGGGACGATCTTGCGCACTGTGGACAGTACGACGGGTATCTGTCGACGCACTAAGAAAAGCCTACGTCGTTCACCATTGGAACATCCGACAAAATCAAAAATCGTTTAGAAGAATCTGAACTGAGCTCATGGTTCGTTGTCTCACCCCTCTGCGAATGTGAGGTATGGCTTCTCGTCGACCTCAAGCTTTAACTTGTGCAACGCACGAACAACTATCTCAACTCAACCGTGACTTAAGTCGCTTCTGGATTCTGGTGTGTCG
>JAYZKK010000109.1:0-17044 GCA_036163555.1 Actinomycetota bacterium | reverse complement strand
ATTTTAGAAAACAAATAGAAAGAAGAAGGGCGACGTGAAATTTAGATGTGAACGCGACGCACTCGTCGAACAACTTGGTACAGCAAGCAGAGCTGTGAGTAGTCGAGGCGGTGCCTTGCCAGTTCTCACTGGCATTCATTTGAAAGCTCACAAAGATGTTTTAACAATGACTGGGAGTGATCTGGAGATCACCGTTAGGGCTTCGGTACCTGTTGCTGTAACAGAATCCGGTGAAGCTGTTTTGCCATCTCGTATAGCTGTCGACATCATTCGTTCGCTTGACTCCGGTGCAATTGAAGTGGAGGTTGCTGGAGAGGAAGCGAAGATTTCAGGTGGGCGTTCACAATTTTCTGTCCGGACACTTCCCGTCGATGATTTTCCTAATCTGTCCAGTCCAAAAGGTGATGAGGTAACGGTTTCGACAGCAGATCTAGCTGCCGGTTTGAAGCAAGTGGTCCGTGCCGCGAGTGGAGATGACGCGAGGCCCATTCTTACCGGTGTCTTGATGTCAGCTGAAGATGGGGGACTTCGCCTGGTGGCCACCGACTCATATCGCCTGGCCGTGCGAGATCTTCCTGAGGCGACGGTTCTGAGCGAGGGTCAAAAAGTTTTAGTCCCTTCAAGAGCTCTCGATGAGCTGGGGCGCGTGTTAGGCGAATCTGAGGAAGTCACTGTTCGGTTAGGTGAACGCGAGGTCAGTTTCGATGTAACTGTTGAGGATGGGGAAGTTCAGGTAATAACTCGACTAATTGAGGGAGAGTTCCCCAACTACAGACAGTTAATTCCAAGTAGTTACCCAAACCAATTAACCATTGGTCGAGAGCCTTTATTAGAAGCCGTTCGACGAGTGAAGTTGATGGCGCGAGACACAACGCCGTTGAGAATCACCCAGAAGTCTGATTGTGTGGAATTAATGGCTGTCACACAAGACGTAGGTCAGGCACATGAAGAAGTAGATGCTCAATACAACGGTGATGAACTAACCGTCGCCTTCAACCCCGACTACCTCATTCAAGGGCTCGAAGCGGCGCCCGGCGATGAAGTTGTGCTTGAAACTCTTGATGCGTTAAAGCCAGCAGTGCTTCGCTCAAGTGAAGGTGGAGACTTCTTGTACCTGTTGATGCCGGTTCGAGTTTCTTGAGGAAACCGACAAGATATTGATCATTAAGCGCCTGTGGCTTACAGACTTCCGTAACCACGCAGCAACCGATGTTGAACTTAACGACAAGGTCACTCTTGTTATTGGATTAAACGGACACGGCAAAACGAACCTAATCGAAGGACTTCATTTGTTGAGTGGTGCTCGATCGTTTCGTGGAGCAAAGGTTGATGCCCTAGTTGCGTCTGGGCGACCTTCTGCTTACCTGAGGGCGGAAGTTGAACACGAAGGCAGAACCTCACTTGTTGAGGTGGAGTTAGCGACGCAGGGGCGTTCGAAAGCTCAAGTAAATAAGCAAAAAATAAAGAGATTCAGAGACCTGGGTGACGCGGTCCGGGTCGTTGTGTTTAGTCCGGACGATCTAAACATCATCAAAGGCCCACCTTCGATCAGACGATCTCTATTAGATGAAACGATCGCTGTGGGAAGTGCTGAGTTCAGGGCAGTGAGAACCGACTTCGATCAAATTCTTCGACAGCGAAACAATTTGTTGAAACAAGCTCGAGGCCGTGATTCTGACGACTTGAAAGCCAACTTACATGTCTGGGATGAGCAGCTAATAGATGCAGCCAAGGTCGTGGGACAACACAGATCAGATTTCGTAGCTTCCATCGAGCCAGTTGTTTCTGACTTTTATCAACGGGTGGCGGGTCTCAACACCAGTGTGTCACTCCAACTTGACACTGACTGGAAGGAGGGACTCGCAGCTGTCCTTTCAAGAGTGCGGGACGACGAAATCAGAAGAGGAATGACGTTGGTGGGTCCCCATCGTGATGATCTGACCATTCTTTTGGGGTCGCTTCATTCTCGATTCCACGCATCACAAGGGGAGCAACGCAGTTTGGCTTTGGCGTTGCGGTTAGCAACATACGTTTTTGTCGAAGAGGCAACAGGAGATCAATCAGTTGTTCTATTGGATGATGTGTTTTCCGAACTAGATGAAACCCGTGCTAGAAGACTTGTGGAGTGTCTCCCTGATTCACAAATAATCTTGACCTCAGCGACAGGGACGGTTCCTGATGGAATTGACCCAGTCCAAACATTGGAAATTGTTGAAGGCCAAATCCATGGAAACTAACGGGGGTGGATCATCTCGATGGCATGAGCCGAGATCGTTGCGTGACGTTTTAAAACGACTCGTCACTGACTTTGGTGATGACGGTGCCATGTTCCTCATTTACCAACATTGGGAAGACACCGTCGGCCAAACCATCGCCGATCACTGTAAGCCTCGCCGGGTTGTCGACAATTGTTTACTTGTTGATGTTGACCATCCAGGGTGGGCAACTGAAATTAAGTATTTAGAACAAGAGTTAGTTGAAAAGTTGAGAGGGATAGACCCAAAACTCAACTTTTCCGGTCTTAAAGTTCATGTCAAAGGTTCATAACTCAAGTATTTTGCGTCAGAAGCCTTGAGAAGCCGTATAACGGATTTAACCCTACCTCTTTGGGTCCCCTCCTACTGGTAGTATTTGGGTCACGAAAAGGGGTTAAGTGAGCGACGTCACATATCAGGCAGAAAATATTCAGGTCCTTGAAGGTTTGGAAGCAGTTCGTAAACGCCCCGGTATGTACATCGGCTCAACAGGTCCAGCAGGGCTTCACCATTTGGTTTATGAAGTCGTCGATAACTCCGTGGATGAAGCGATGGCGGGGCACTGCACAACCATCGAGGTTGTCATTCTTGCTGACGGCCGATGCCGCGTGGTCGATGATGGTCGTGGCATTCCCGTAGATCAACATCCAAAATATCCGGATAAATCAGCAGCTGAAGTAGTGATGACTGTATTGCATGCCGGAGGGAAATTTGGGGGAGGTGGATACAAAGTCTCAGGCGGATTGCATGGGGTGGGCGTATCAGTTGTTAACGCTTTGTCGACAAATGTGGAACTGGAAATAGACCGCGATGGCCGTCGATGGAGACAAGATTTCCATGATGGAGGACAACCAGTTGGACCAATTGAAGAGATAGGGGCCTCGCCTGAATCACAAACAGGCACCAGCGTCACCTTTGCACCAGATCCAGCCATCTTTGATTCCGTTGAGTTTCGAGCACAAACCCTCCTCGAGAGATTTCAGATGATGGCGTTTTTGAACGCTGGCTTGAAGATTGTCTTCCGCGACGAGAGAGATGTTTCTCCGACCGAAGCAGAATTTCAATATGACGGAGGAATTAGAGATTTTGTTCGTCATCTCAACGACGCTAAAGATCCACTTTTTGACGAGGTTGGATACCTCGACGCCGCGGAACAGGGCGATGAAGTCGAAATAGCTTTCCAATGGAACACGGGATATCAACTTGACGGAATCCATTCATTTGCCAATGGAATCAGCACGATAGAAGGGGGTATGCATGAAGAAGGGTTTAAAACTGCCCTGACCTCAACAGTTAACCGTTATGCCCGAGCAAAGAATCTCCTCAAAGAGAAAGAAGACAATCTTCAAGGAGATGACATTAGGGAAGGACTAACTGCAATCGTCAGTGTTCGCCTCCAAGAACCCCAATTTGAAGGTCAAACCAAAGCCAAGCTTGGGAATACCTCGATGCGAAGCCTGGTCCAAAAAGCAACCAATGATGCCCTTACCGATTGGCTTGAAGAACACCCCAAAGAGGCGAAAAGAACGATCGGTAAAGCGATCGACGCGCGTCGAGCACGCTTAGCGGCTCAAAAAGCAAAAAATACGATAAGGAAGTCGGCGCTAGCGGGAGCAGGTCTCCCTGGCAAACTCACAGACTGTTCATCGGGGGATGCCGCTGAAAGCGAACTGTACATAGTCGAAGGAGACTCAGCTGGAGGATCAGCGAAAGATGCCCGAGACCCCAGAACTATGGCAATTCTCCCCATTCGGGGGAAGATTTTGAATGTTGAACGGCTTGGTGGGCGACTTGAAAAAATGTTCCAAAACACCGAAGTCCAGGCACTCATTTCTGCAATAGGAGCAGGGATCGGAGATGGTGAAGGTAATTTCGACGTCGAAAAAATTCGGTACCACAAGGTTGTGTTGCTGTGTGACGCTGATGTTGACGGAAGCCACATTCGAACGCTGTTGTTGACGTTCTTTTGGCGCCAGATGAAAGATCTAGTGCTTGGTGGGCATATCTACATTGCTCAACCGCCGCTTTATTCGACCAAGGTCGGTAATGACACGGTGTACTTAAAAGATGACGTCGCGAAATCGGAGTTTCTCTCCGACAGGCCTAATCACAAAAATGAATTCCAACGCCTAAAAGGACTTGGTGAAATGGACGCGGATGAGTTGTGGGAAACAACGATGAATCCTGAAACGCGGACTTTGCTTCAAGTAACTGTCGACGAAGCGTCAATAGCCGACAACATTTTCAGCGTCCTAATGGGTGAACACGTCGAAAGCCGAAAAGGATTTATCCAAAACAACGCGCACGACGTTCGCTTCTTGGATATTTGAGCAATATGAACGATCAATCGCCACCTAATGACCAAACCCCAGACGACGAAAGTCACTTATCGATAGAGCCAATCGAAATTCAACAAGAGATGGAACAATCGTTTCTTGATTACGCGATGTCAGTCATCACAGCGCGGGCTCTTCCAGATGCCCGCGACGGACTGAAGCCTGTTCATCGAAGAATTTTGTGGTCAATGTTTTCAACCGGCATGAGACCGGACAGACCGCACAAGAAATGCGCAACGGTCGTCGGAGATGTCATTGGCAACTATCACCCTCACGGAGATAACGCGATCTACGAAGCCATGGTTCGAATGGGCCAAACATTTAGCTTGGCAAATACCCTGATTGACCCGCATGGCAACTTTGGTTCACCGAGTGACCCGCCTGCGGCTTATAGATATACCGAATGTCGACTCACGGATCTCGCGATGCGAATGGTCGAAAGTATTGATGAGGACACTGTTGACCTAGCACCTACTTTCGATGGGTCGGGTGAAGAGCCTTTAGTAATGCCAGCCCGTTTCCCAAACTTGCTTGTCAATGGAAGCCAGGGAATAGCGGTCGGAATGGCCACAAATATTCCGACTCATAATTTGACTGAAGTTATCGACGCGACACTTCATTTGATTGACAACCCAGACGCGACAGTCGCGGATCTGATGGAGTTTGTACAAGGCCCTGATTTCCCAACGGGTGGTCTCATTATGGGAAGAGCTGGTCTAACGAGTGCATTTACTACAGGGCGTGGTTCCATTCGGATCCGAGCCAAGGCAGAAATTGTCGAAGACGGTAAGAACACTCAAATAGTTGTTACTGAGATTCCCTATCAACAGTCAATCGAAAATATTGAACAAAAAATTGCCGATGCGGTCGACAGAAAAATCATTGATGGAATCCGAGAGTTACGTAATGAGTCAGCTAAAGGCAAAACCAGATTTGTCATTGAACTTAAACGAGATGCCCCAGCCAGTGTTGTTCTGAACAACCTCTACAAACACAGCCCTTTGCAAACAAGCTTCGCAGCGAACATGGTTGCTCTTATCGACGGTGTTCCTCGGACCATCAATCTCCGAGACGCGTTAAGTGCCTACGTCGAACACCAAATCGATGTAGTAACACGCCGCTCGGAATATCGACTCAGCCAAGCACAAGACCGTGCCCACATTGTTGAAGGGTTACTTCGGGCACTGGATTTGATCGACGAAATAATCACTCTGATCAGGGCGAGCGAAGATCGAGTCTCTGCTCTCGGGGAACTCCAGTTGGAGCCGTTCTCCTTCAGTGAACGACAAGCGAATCACATTCTCGACATGCAACTGGGAAGGTTAACCAGATTGGGGAGAACGCGACTCGAAGAAGAGTTGCTCGAACTTCAAGCCCGGATCAAAGAACTAGAAGAAATACTGAGCAATGACAGCCAACTCCGAGCAGTAATAACAGAAGAACTCAAAGAAGTCAGGGAAGAACATGACACTCCTCGCCGATCACAAATTGTGTTCGACGAAGGAGATATGGAAGTCGAAGACTTAATCGACAACGAACCGGTGGTTATCACTCTCAGCAAAGGGGGGTACATAAAATCAGTGGCTGCCGACACCTTCCGCACCCAAGGTCGCGGAGGTAGGGGGGTGCAGGGAGCACGACTGAAAGAAGACGATATTTTGGTTCGCGTCTTGACGACAACTGCTCACTCGTACCTGTTGTTCTTTACCAATCGCGGCAAGGTGTACCGCCTCAAGGCGTATCAGGTTCCCATGATGGAACGAACAGCTCGCGGAACTGCCGTGATCAATTTGTTGCAGTTGGAACCAGACGAAATCGTTGAAGCCGTCATCGACACACAAGAATTCGTTGCTGATGAGTTCCTGCTGTTTGTGACGCGTAAAGGAGTCGTCAAGAAAACGACCTTTACTGAATATGACAAGAATCGAACTAATGGGCTTATAGCAATAAACCTCCGTGACGGAGACGAGCTTGTAAGGGTCATCCAAGTCCGAGAGAACGATGACGTCGTTTTGGTCAGCAGTGCAGGCCAAGCGATCAGGTTTGCTGGGAACCAGGTACGCCCAATGGGAAGAAGTGCAGCCGGGGTTAGAGGCATGAAATTGAGAGACGATGATGTTGTCGTAGCTGCTGCCGCGACTTCGGAAGATGACCAACGCTATTTGTTGACGGTCACCGAAGGAGGTTACGGAAAACGAACTCCCATCGAGGCTTACCCCCGCAAAGGGAGAGGAACAATGGGAGTCAAGGGCATAAAGCTGACTGAAGCGCGTGGCGCCGCAGTTATTGGCGCTCGGATGGTCGAAATGGATGATGAGGTGATCATGGTTTCGTCGGGTGGTGTTTTGATTAGGACCGCTGTTTCGGAAATAGCGGAACAACGACGCGACGCAACAGGTGTGAGAGTTATGAATGTAGGCGAGGAGGAGACAGTTGCTGCTTTGTCTCCGGTCACGTTAGATCTTGATGAAATGGCTGAAACTGACGCAGCAAACTGAGTACCGCGCCCAGCTAAGGCTTGGGCTCCCGTACACTTCGACGCGTGGCTGATTCCGATCAACCAGACCAAGGAAACCCTCCTGAAGACGGGGTTGACGATGAAACATTCGCGCGTGCGGTTGGACTAAATCAGCAAGAAACTGGCCGTAGGGGCTCAAGAAGACGAAAAGTCTCCGAAATAAAGCCCAGCCGTACATCTAAAGAAGAATGGCGAACAAAGGACAAACCAGTTGTTAGGCGCCCTCCGGCCGGTCGAAAAAGGAGTGAACCAGCCGAGATCACGGAGCCAAATGATGAAACAGGGGTAGTTCCAGTAATTGACAAAGCCGAACCGTCGGTTGTTGACACCCAAATAGGTCGCCAAATTGAACCAGTTCTTCCAATAACACCAGCAGATGAAACACCAATTTTGTTGGCGGAAGAAGATCTTGGATGGCTTGGTAGACGCCGCGCTCGAGTAAAGAGAACTCGCCGGACCATCAGACATGTTGATCCTTGGTCTGTTTTGAAGGTTTCGGTCCTGTTGTACGCCTGCCTGTATGGAGCAACCGTCATCGCTGGTTACTTGTTGTGGACCGCCGCGGTGCAATCAGGAGTGATCACCAACATCGAGTCCTTTATCGCCGAAGTCGGTTCATACGAGGTTTGGGAGATCAATGGAGATGAAATTTTCCAGCGGGCAACTGTCATCGGAGCGGTGTTATTTGTGGCTGGAGTTGCATTTAATGTTTTGTTGACGATCATCTTCAATCTCATCAGTGATCTTGTTGGCGGAGTACGAGTGACGCTATTAGAAGAAGACCAACCTCCGTCTTAAACACAATCACGTTGGTGACGCGTCAGTAGCGCCGCTACTATCGGACACTTGTTCGGGGCTATAGCTCAGTTGGTTAGAGCGCACCCCTGATAAGGGTGAGGTCGCTGGTTCGACTCCAGCTAGCCCCACGTTCCGAACAACCGATATCGCATAACCTGTGATTTAGGTATCTGAGCGGAGGTAGTCGTGCGAGTGCTACGCCGAGCAATCTTGGCAATGGGTGTAGGAACGGTTGTTGCTGCCATCTTGCGATTAAGAGGATCGGGAGGGATTCCCCCGCGCCAAGGTAAGTGGAGACAATTAAGCGGTCCGGACTTCCGCTGACGTGTCGACAGTCGCTGTCATAGGTACAGGGGTTGTTGGTCGGCGAGTCGCGCGACAACTGGCGGCTTCGGGCCTAGTCGACAGATTGATTCTTGGTGCGAGACGTCCTCAACGGATGCACGGTTTTGTTCGCCAACTGGTTGACGTAGATATCGAAGTTGTTGCTCCTGGCCCGCTTCCAGCAGCCGACGTAACCGTATTGGCTCAACCCTGCGGCGGACATACAGAACTTGCTGAAGAGGCAATCGGAAATGGTTCGCATGTTGTCTCTTTGTCAGATGCGTTGAATGATGTCGAAGGGCTGTTAGAGCTCGACTCAACAGCCGATAAAGCTGACCGGTCGGTCATCGTGGGTGCTGCCTTTTCGCCAGGCTTGAGTTGCCTGCTTGCACGTCACGGCGCAGAGAGATTCGATCGCGTCGAAGAAGTTCATGTGGCCCGAATGGGCACTGGTGGGCCTTCGTGTCAACGACAGCTTCATCGTGCAAGAACTCAGGAGGCACTCGAACGTCGTAATGGAAGCTGGATGAAGAGACCAAGTGGTGCAGGTAGAGAACTGGTCTGGTTCCCTGACCCACTTGGTGCCAGAGATTGTTATAGAGCAGCGCTCGCCGACCCAGTTTTGCTGTCAGCGAGTTTTCCTGAAGCCGAACGGATTACGGCCAAGGTGGCGGCAACCAGACGCGATCGACTAACTGCCTGGCTACCAATGCTTCGTCCTCCCCACAGAGACGGGGGTCCAGGTGCAGTCCGAGTTGAAATTCGAGGCGTCCGCGACGAGGTCCAAACTACTGAAGTGATCGGAGCAATTGACTACCCATCGTCGGCAGCAGGTGCTGTCGCAGCGATAGCCGCGGAATGGTCACTTTTGGGCGTGTTACCGTCCGGCTCATGGAGTTTAGGAATGTTGGATGATCCGCTTCCCTGGTTGCAGGAACTCGAAATTCGAGGAATTACTGCTGCTGTGTATGAGGGTCTTTCCACCACTTAGCCTCGGATTAGGACTACGAACGAAGCTGTTCTCAGAAGGTCTTATCTCTAGAAGTAACCCTTTGGCTATATCCTCAGCGTGACAGGAGAATGTGATGTTTGCTGTAATCCCAAGCCCATCGACAAGCTCCATTCAAATAGGTGCATTTGAGTTACGTGCTTATGGGTTGAGCATTGCAATTGGAGCCTTGCTGGCGGTGTGGATAAGCAGCCGCCGTTATGAAGCCGCAGGCGGAGATCCTGTGATGGTGCACCGGATGGCGACCTGGGCAATTCCAGCGGGAATAATAGGAGCCCGCATTTATCATGTCGCCACCGACTTCAGTCGATTCCAAGGTAACTGGGATGAGATACCGAAACTTTGGAAAGGTGGCCTTGGGATCTGGGGGGCAGTAGCTGCTGGTGCGTTAGCTGCATGGTGGGTAGTACGTCGAGAAGGGGGAGACGTCGCTGCGATGTTCGACGCCACCGCTGTTGGAATTCCGATTGCACAGGCGGTTGGACGGCTGGGAAATTGGTTTAACCAAGAATTGTTTGGGCGACCGACAGATTTACCTTGGGGATTACGGATTGACAGTGAGAACCGTCCCCTGGAATACGCGGACTCACAAACCTTTCATCCGACTTTCCTCTATGAGGCTTTGTGGAATTTGGGTGTAGCCGGGTTTGTAGCAATGGTTACACCGAGGTTGTTTCCCCAACTTAGGAAGGGATACAGCTGGGCCATTTATGTAGCTGGGTACACACTCGGAAGACTATGGATTGAGCTACTTCGAACCGACAAGGCCACCGAGGTGTTTGGTGTTCGAGTAAACGTCTGGACTTCAATCATTGTGTTGTTGGTAGCAGTCGGGGCTGTGATGAGAGGTCTTCAAAATGAACCCTCGAATGGTCATCGAAATTCATCAGAAAGTGTTCCACACTGAAGTGGGAGGCCCCATAGCGGACCGATCAGCTTGACCTATAGAGATGGCCCCCACAATGCGGATAGTAGTAACCGGTTACGGAGTAGATGCCCCTGAGTCACCTTTGCGGTTACAGGTAGCTGACCCCTTGAGGTTTTTGGGGCACGAAGTGGTCGCAGTAGCACCCACAAAAGCAGCTATTGAGTGGAGCCTCGATCGGTATTCACCAGAGGTGCTGATTGTCATTCCAGCTGCTGGTGTTCCTGACAGGGAAGAAATCCGTGCTTTGACGTGCGCGTCGGAAACGGTGGCCCTTTGTTTGCACACCGGGTCGTCGCAGCAAGGGGCGATAACGGATTTAAATGCACTCAGCGACGACTTGCGGGAGTATGACTTGGTTGCTGTGCCTGATCTGCAGACCTTCGATGAATACGCAAACCTCGGCACCTTTCGACTCTCGCTGATTGAACCCGCAGTTCATCCACCCGCGTTAATGAACTTTGTTCCTTCCGAACGGCGGGGAGTTGTAGTTGTAGGAGACGCCGACCCAGAAAATATTGACGCCGTGATGAGTTTTGACCACCTGGATGACGTTTTTGTAATAGGTGAAGGCTGGTCGGAATTGCCGCTCGACGTGTCTGCTGTTGACGTTTCCCTTCTACCGGAACGTGCCACGTTGTTTGCGGGAGCCCATTTGTTGGTTGAGCTGCCAGTTTCGTTGGCTCATCAATCAAATGTGCGCAAATCATTTTTTGAACTTGGTCTTTCCCACAGTGTCTATGAAGCTGCTGTTGTGGGAACGCCATCTCTTGTTCAAGCAAGAGCGGCGGTCAACCATGTTTTGATTCCCGGTGAAGAAGTTGTGACGTTCGAATCAACCGAAGATCTAGCTCACCTGGTTCCAGTGCTTATTGCTGACACACAGGAACTGGAAAAAGTTGGAGAGGCGGCATGGTCGCGGGTTATTGCGGAACACACCTGGGCTCAACGGTGGAGGTCATTCTTCGAACCGTGGATAAATAATGTCAATACCTCTCGAGATGAAGAGGTTCGCTATCTCGGGCAGGTTGAAACGCTGAGCCAGGCAGGATGAAGGCCTGAGAGTTCTCAGCGTTGCTCCATCAGCGCCACAAATCGTTCTGGTGAGATATTGCCTCCAGACAAAATGACACCAATTCGATTCCCCGTGGGTTTTACTGCACCAGCTAAAAGGGCAGCCAAAGCACAAGCACCGCTGGGTTCCACAATCTGGTTTTGGAATCGAAATAAATAGTCCATGGCATCAAGAATCTGATCGTCGCTCACCGTCGCTATTTCGGCGACGTGCTGCTGCATCACAGCGAATGTGTGGATACCGGGCGATGTCGTTTGCTGCCCATCAGCAATAGTTTCCGGGACATCAATTTCGATTATTCGGCCTTCGCGAAGCGATAATTGAACATCGTTGCCGGAATCAGGCTCAACGCCCACAATCTCACAGCTCGCGTTTTCGCGGTGTGCAGCTAAGGCACTGCCAGAGATTAGGCCACCTCCTCCCACTGACACAATCAGCTGGTCTAGCGGACCGGAATCTTCGAACAATTCTTGGGCGCAGGTTGATTGACCAGCAATTACATCTGGATGATCGAACGGGGGAATCAGGGTTAAGTTCCTATCGCGCACGACCTCGGCGGCAATATCTTCGCGGCGTTGGGTGTAGCGGTCGTAGGTGATTATTTCAGCACCGTAACTTTCTGTGGCCATCCGTTTCGAATGGGGAGCATCAGTCGGCATCACGATCGTTGCGGGGACATCGAATAGCTGGGCGGCGCGCGCCACAGCTTGAGCGTGGTTGCCTGAGGAATAGGAAATGATTCCTGATCGACGAACTGGGTTTGACAATGCAGCTACAGCGTTGAACGCGCCGCGGAACTTAAAAGCCCCAGTCCGCTGCAGATGTTCGGATTTGAGATGAACTTCCGCGCCGACGCGTTCATCTAGTAGACGTGACCTAAGCACCGGCGTTCGTCTAACAACACCGGCAAGGCGCGCCGCTGCAGCATCAAGGTCTATTTCAGACGACAACTAGAACTCCAGACGACTGACTCACGAGAAACAGTCGAACAGTTCTTGTATGGCATGCATTTGGCCGCCACTAGTGCTGGAAGGAACCAGAATTGGAGTCTTGCAACCCTGGTCGAACCACTCTTCTACACCTTCCCTCACTTCGTTTTGAGAGCCATAGAGTGTTGCGTTCGATAGCCATTCATCTGACATGCATGTAAGAACCCGATCGCGGTCTCCGCCGTCGAGGGCAGCTTCTATGCCTTCCATTTCCTCGACGTACCCAGCTTGTTTCCAATAGTTGCGGTAGTTGGGTAGAGCTACATATCCCTGGAGAGTTTTTCTGTTCCGTGCAGCGCCGGCTTCCCGATCGTCATCGATGACGGTTGGAATCATGTTGCCAATGAAGAAATCACTGTTCTGAACGTCTTCTGGTATGTCAGCGACTGAATTGTTGAAGTCATTGCGGCTTGCGTTTGCCCACACTGCGCCGGCACTAATTTCGACTGAGAGTTCCACCATTTTTCTTCTCAAGGTGGCCAAAACAATGGGAGGGAGTTCTCCGTGATGGTCAGCGGCCTTTTCCATAGCGGTTACATAGTCACGGGTATCAGCTAAAGGTTTGCCCGGAGTGATCCCCAAGCGTTGATGAACTGGGCCGTGAGTTACGCCAATTCCCAGTCGGAAGCGTCCGTTGCTTATTTCGTGGATGAAAGCAGCAGTCGCCGCGAGGTCCTCTGGATTCCTGAAATAAATAGGTTGGACCGAAGTCCCGAAAGTTATTTCGTTGGTGACCGAGGCAATGGCTTGGCAAAGAGCGACACAATCACCCATAGAGGGGCAGTAAATGCCTGTAAAACCGCGTCGCTCAATTTCAGCGGCTACGTCGAGTGTTTGTTGACGCCGGCCGTTCACTGCAGCTAAGGAAATTGCGGGCATAGTCATTAAGGGTCCCTCCTCAAGGGAATCGCTGAGTTGTAACGGAATTTAATACCTTGATCATGCCCCGAAAATCCCTTGTTTGCTTAAGTCGTAGTCCACCCTTTACTTCGGTACCCTCTGAGAGTTATTGGGGCTGTAGCTCAGTTGGCTAGAGCACCTGCTTTGCAAGCAGGGGGTCGTCGGTTCGATTCCGATCAGCTCCACAAACAAAATCACTGAAATCAGGTTTCGACCACGCCCTCGAAGGGCAGCTGGGAGAAGTAAACCCCGTTCGAACTACGCTCAGCTTGTGACTAAAGCAGCCTTTAATCTCCACGCTCACCACCATGTCGGACCAGTTGACCCCAGAATCTTTGGTGGATTTTTAGAACACATGGGGAGAGCTGTATACGAAGGTGTATATGACCCCACCTCCGTCCATGCTGACGAGTTTGGATGTCGAGCAGATGTGCTAGCTGCTATAGAAGAACTTGACTTCACCGTGATGAGATACCCGGGTGGCAACTTTGTTTCTAATTACCACTGGAGAGACGGTGTTGGAAATGTAGAGGACCGTCCTACTCGTAGGGAGTTGGCGTGGGGGACGACAGAACCGAACAGTTTCGGCACTAATGAGTTCTTATCTTTGTGCGACCGAATTGGGTGGTCGCCCATGTTCGCTGTGAATCTAGGGACAGGCTCACCCGAAGAAGCAGCAGATTGGGTTGAGTACACCAATGGTCAATTAACAACAGATATCACCAGACAGCGCGGATTGGACCGACAGTCGAATGCTTCGACGGTTCCGCTGTGGTGCCTCGGAAACGAAATGGATGGGCCATGGCAAATTGGACACATGTCTGCCGTTGAATACGGAACCAAAGCACGTCAAGCAGCTCACATGATGAAACTGGTTGACCCATCAATCGAGCTTGTGGTTTCGGGGACGTCGCTACCTGACAACTCGACCTATCTCAACTGGGATCGCGAAGCTTTGGAAGCCGTTGGGGGCTTCGCCGACTATTTATCTACTCACAGGTATTTGGATAACTACTCCGGTGACACTGCAGCATTTTTGACCTCTGGTGTGGCAATTGATCAACAGATCGCAGAAATTGATTCTGTATGTCGATATGTAGCAGGCAAACGGCGTTCGTCGAAGCGACCGTTTATAGCGTTTGATGAATGGAACGTCTGGTATCGCACTCGAAATAGGGACGGGATGTGGGCTGGCGGAACATTCCCCGCCCATTTAGTTGAAGAGGTATACGACCTTCAAGACGCACTTGTCTGTGCCCAGTTCTTGATGAGTTTCATCCGAAACGCTGATGTAGTGAAAGTTGCCAACATCGCCCAGATTGTGAACGTCATAGCTCCCGTTCTGACCGACGGGGACAAGCTCTTACGGCAGACCATTTTTGAAGCATTAGGAATGTTTGTCAATCGTCGAGAAGGCAAATCTCTGAGTTTGGGTTACGAAGGGTCGACTGTAGGTTCCCCAGATTTTGGCGATGTAGGAATGGTGGATGGGGCAGCCATATTGAACGACAACAACGAGCTACACGTCTATGCAGTAAACCGCTCGGTTGATTTCACCGTTGACCTAGAAATCAATCTGTCCGGGGCACACCTTCACACTCTTTCTAGTGAAATCTTGCATCATCCAACTCCATCAACACAGAACACCTGGGAGCACCCGCATGCTGTGCAGCGGAGCGCGTTTGAAACTTCAGACGATGCTGCCCCGATAGTGCAACTCCCTCCACACTGTTTCTTCGCTGCCACATTCAAAGTGACTTAAAAGGACCGATCCAGCGACGGTTAGTCGCAGATCATTGAGCTTTGGGGAGAACAACGAATACGAACGCTATGTAGTGAAGTGATGCAGCTGCCACCGTGAAGGTGTGAAATATTTCGTGAAACCCAAACTTGTTTGGCCAGGGGTTAGGTTTTTGGATCGCAAATATCACCGCGCCAGCCGTGTACAACATTCCCCCAGCAAGAAAAAGGACGAACCCGACAACTCCAAGTTGTTGCCAAGCATCCTTGATGACCGCAAGCAAACACCAGCCAACGATCAAATACGGGGTCGCAACGACCCATTGGGGGGAGTGCGAGAATCGGATCCGTATTAACGCACCCAGAAAGGCGCCACTCCACACCATGATCAGGATCAACTTCGCGGCCCAAGGGGACAGTACGAAGGCTGCCACTGGTGTGTAGGTAGCTGCAATGGCAAGGAAGATTGTTACGTGATCAAACTTTTGGAGTAGTCGACGGTTGACAGGCCCCCAATTCACCCGGTGATACAACGCCGATACCCCGAATAAGGCCACTATCGAAGTTGTGTAAAGACCTGTGACCAGTCGGGGCCATATCCCCGGGGCTGAGACAACCACAATTGGGGCGAGTGTGATTGAAGCTATAAAAGCAGCCCGATGTGACACTCCCCGAAATAGCGGTTTGGTATCTGTGGTGGTCAATGGTGATCCGTGAAGTTTTTAGTTGGGTGATTACGGATATTGGTTGGTTTGTCGTTCGATGGGAAGTCCATAGTTGGAGGTACGACTCAATTTCGGAAGTTCCGAATAGAGGAACCTCATCCTATGGCGTGGAATTACAGGCACTGGGCCTTAGCGTCTTTCAACGGATCGGTCTATGAACAAGTCGCAACATTTTCTCTACAAATGGCAACTTCTGGCGTTAGCAAGCTGGTTGAGGTGTGGGCGGCGAGGAATCATTGAAGCCGTCACTGGGGCCGGGAAAACTAATGTCGCCATGCAGGCAGCAGCTGATGCTCATAGACGGGGTCTCTTTGTGCTGGTCGTGGTTCCTAGTCGTGTCCTGATGGAGCAATGGTCCGAAAGTCTTAAAGAAGCTTTGCCCCAATGTGTAATTGGACGGCTAGGCGACAGTTTTAGTGACAGGGCTGATGATTGTGACGTGTTGGTGACAACCCGACACTCCGCGAGCGCCAAGAAGCCATTACCACCAGGAGATCTTGGGGGTCTTTTGATTGCTGATGAATGCCATGGGTTTGGGGGAGCGACCTTACGCAAATCACTTATTCATGAATATGAAGAACGATTGGGATTAACAGCCACACTAGAACGATCAGATGACGCTGTTGAGAAAACTCTTGTTCCTTATTTCGGGGGAGTTTGCTACAAATACGATTTTGGCCAGGCCATTGCTGATGGGGTATGTGCACAACCGAGAGTGGCTTTTGTCGCAGTACCTTTAGCCAAAGAAGAGCGAGATGAATACGACCTGATGGAGGCCGACTTAGTCGCCGCTCGACAAACCTTGCGAGCGATTCCTGACATGCCTCAAGAGCCGTTCGGAGCTTTCTTAGCCGCAGTCAGCTATTTGTCAGAAAATGATGCAGGACCTAATGGGAAAGCTGCAACTACGTATCTTGATTCATTTTCAAAACGTCGTGAGATAGTTGCCACAAGTCGCTCAAAATATGAGGTCTTGTCCAACTTTGCACCAGTGATCCTCGAGGCGTCAGGCGCTCTGATTTTCACTCAAACGGTTAAGGCCGCGAACCATGCTATTAACCGGTTGGATCCGTTGTTAGGAATTGAAATTATTACCGGGGATACTGCCCGATTAGAGCGGGAAACAATATTGAATGACCTTCGCGACGGGAAGTTAGATGCAGTAGCAGCACCTCGGGTCCTCGATGAAGGCATTGATGTTCCCGACGCGAATCTTGGCGTCGTCGTGAATGCAAGTCGAACGCGAAGACAGATGATTCAACGAATGGGGAGGATTCTGAGACTAAAGCAACGTGGCGTCGGAGCCCGGTTTGTCGTGCTTTATGCGAGTGACACCCTGGAGGATCCGACAGCATCTGAACGTGATGGATTCATGGAGGAGATAGAGGACATCAGTGAGTCAGCTCGGATATTCGGAATAGGTGAACAACCCGAACTGGTCTCATTCCTC
>JAYZKK010000108.1:0-12777 GCA_036163555.1 Actinomycetota bacterium | reverse complement strand
TGGACCATTCAGCGGTTTCGATGGTGTGTTCGTACCTGATGTGCGATGAGATGTCGTTCTCTTCGATGACTTCACCCATGTAGTCGAGAATTTCTTCTGCGGTGGCGATCGGTGGCCCTGTCCAGGGCTTGAAACCGTAACCAAAGGTGTAGAGATCACTGTCGGAGCGAATACCCGGGTAGGTATGGGTTTTCCAGGTGCCGCCGAAACCGTCCATGGTCTCCAGAATCACAAAGCTCTTATCGGGGCATTCCTGCAGCAGGTGGTATGCGCCCCCTATCCCGGAAATGCCTGCACCGACGATGAGAACGTCAAAGTGTTCGGTGGTTGGTTGATTCATATCTCTAGCGTCGCCGATAGCTGGTGGTGGGAACAAATCGAATCGTGGATTGGTTTGAATTCAATGTGCATTAGTTCGTTTAGCCGCGATTCAGAATAGATGAACGGAGTGATTCGCAGTGATGTCAGTCTTGCACGACATGTTGAGCAAATTCGTCTAATGAATCTTGCCATGCTTTTGGGTTGATAATCCCTGACCTGTCGAGGGAAGCAGCACCGCGAGATCCCATTGCTAAAACGTGGTGAAGATTGTCGGGTACCCCAAGGCCTTGACGGCCAAGACTTACAACACGACTGGGTTGACGAAGCCACTTGTCAATGAGTTCTCTAGCGTCAATTGTTGAATGCTCGTAAACCGGATATACCGAAGAAAGGCGTTGTACTTCGACGTGAACGTGGTCGGTTGACGGCAAACCGGCTCGTTGAAGGTCTTCTTCAACTAATTGCCCGACAGCCTCTGAAGGTGACGCCCATATCTCGTCGTCGACCCAACAGGCCAACTCGGCGCAAAGAACAGTTAAGTCATCAGGATCGTCAGCGCTTCGGTAGTTCTTAGCCTCGGAGAGTCGCGCTGTTGCGATGTCTAATCCTGGGAAATAGTGGGCGTCAAATGGTGTGTATTGACTCCGAGGGACTACTAAATGTGCGATGAGCATGCCGCGTGTTCTTTGACGATTAATTGACGTAACTACTTCAGTCGGTGGGGGAGGATCAAGTGTTTGGGCAAGAGCCTTAAGGGGGATAGATGAAAACACGGTGTTCACGTCAATAGATGTGTTGCCGCATGTGACTTCGACGCGGTCATCTTTAATCAGGACTTGCCGCGCTGGTGATTCCAACTCCAGTTGGACGCCTTGATCTACAGCGGCGGCCGCGAGCGACTCAGCGATCTGTCCGTAGCCCCGACGTGGATAATAAAAGATGCGACCTTCTGGCCGTGAGGCCTGGACAGCATTCTTGATGATTTGAAGAGGTCCAACTGCGGAGACTCTGCGGTTTGATAACTCTGTTGTGAGATGACTTGGCTTCACTCCATAAAGTTTCGTCGCGTAGGGACCATAAAATTCTCGGGCCACCGTTGGGCCCAGTCGCCGTTGGATTTCAGATTCAAAATCAGATGACGACCGTGGCCTAAAAGGCTTGGTTACGGTGTCGAATGCGACAGCACTGCTGAAACGAATTGGTAAATGTTTGACCATGTCTAGGGTGCGAAGAGGAAACCCGATCCACTGATTCTTGAGGCGAATCCGCCCGTGACGTTCGCGAGTTTGTAAATCATCCCCCAGGAGCGACTTAATGAGAGACATGATTTCGGGATCGGTAGCTGGGTGGAGTCGATGACTTCCGAAGTCGACTCGTTGTCCAGCGACCTCGAAACTTCCCGCCATTCCTCCGACTCGGTCGGAAGCCTCAAAAACTGTGACTTCATGACCGTGTTCTCGGGCCTTCAATGCGGTCATGAGTCCAGCAGGCCCGGCTCCTAGTACTGCTATGTCACTCATGTGTCCGCTCCTTGACTGACAATAGAAGCATGTTTATGCGTTGTTGGGATTGACGGCAGGCCACAGTAACGACGTAAGGTAGTCCTTACTATGACCGTACAGAGTCCCAATATGTTTACGCCAAGCGAAATTTCAAAATTTCGCCAAGAGTTTGGATCACCGGTGGTTTCGGTAACGGGTGCTGCAGGGTTCATTGGTTCTCATCTTGTTGAGCGGTTACTCCAATTGGGTTGTTCGGTCATCGGTATCGACGATTTTGACCCGTGGTACGACCCGACCCAGAAGAGACGGAATCTCCTGGACGTGGTGAGAAATCCAGATTTCGAACTTGTCGATGGCGCGTTGAGTCGTGCGACGGCGCGCGAAGTATTCAGTCAGTCGTCAATCGTCTTTCATTTGGCAGGCCGGCCTGGTGTCCAAGATTCATGGGGTGAGGGGTTTGTCGAAAGCTCTAGGCGCAATGTTGAGCTCACCCAACGGGTCTTTGAAACCTCACTTGAGTGTGAGGTCTCGCGAGTTGTGTACGCGTCCAGCTCATCTATCTATGGATCTGGGGCAACGAGTCTTGAGGTCTCACCCGAACCTCGACCGATTAGTCCTTACGGCGTGAGCAAGCTGGTAGGTGAACAACTAGCTCACGTGTACCGAAATCAAGGACTAGAAGTGACCAATTTGCGTTACTTCACGGTCTACGGTCCCCGACAGCGACCTGACATGGCGATGCATCGGATGTTTGAATCAACGAAGCCTGATGGGCCGGTATTTGTGCGTCGGGGTGATGGGCAGCAACGTCGCGAGTTCACCTATGTGAGCGATGTTGTTAGTGCGACGGTTGCAGCTGGTTTTGTGGTTGCAGCCGCTGACGAGACGTTCGATGTTGGGGGAGGATCCTCGGTATCTCTTCAGGAAGTAATGGCCATTGTCAAGAACTTATCGGGTGCGGCAATGCGAACCGAAAATGTTGCTGCACCTGCTGGCGACCCGGCCACAACCGTTGCGCGAACAAACAAGACCAGCCAAATACTGGGGTGGTCACCCGAGGTTGATCTTATTGAAGGCCTTCGCTGGCAGTGTGAGTGGCACCGTCAAAAGGCGTCGTCGGAACCACCGCTTTTGGTAGCGGATTGAGATTCAGATTTTGGACTGACTCGGTTCCAAACCCACCAGCACCCCAAGATCAGGGCCGCGCTCCAAATGGCCGTCAAGAAGTGATCTGCAGCGGACATTACTTGGTGATCAGGTAACAACAAGCTCCAAAGTCGGTACCACGGGTTAGTTGTGCGCTCAAAGTCAACTATGAGTGTGTGTCTGCCAGTTGAGGTTTCAAAAACGAGCCATAGCCAAGAAATGGTTCCAATCAGAGAAGTCAGGACCACTGCCTGAAAAGCGCGCCGGTTATTGTCAACTGCAGCCGCGAGCAAAATGACAACCAGGGGAAGGATCGGAACTATCTGCCGACCGGACCACCACCACCCATGCATAGTCAAGGCAATCCAGGTAGCGATGCCCCAGCAAACGGCGCAGAGACTCATGACGAGTTGCCAATGTTCATCTCTGCGACGGACGGTTCGGGCGAGCACTAAAGGAAGTATCAGATAGGTGGGAGTCCAAGCAGCGATGCCAAATCTGCGATCAACAATCAGACCGAGAAGGCGCCTTGTGCGGCCTGCGTAGTTGGGTGAGCTACCAACAACTGTCCACTCGCTATTTACGAAATGATCTCCGGTTGCATACACCGTCCAACTTCCGTAGATCCGATGATGAACTACTAGATAGATCACAGCGGAGAGCGCAAGAGTGAGTAGCTGAAAGTTAAGTGTCACGTCATGTAAGGATTTTTTGTTCCAGATCAAAAAAATGGTGATCACTGCAGCCAAAGGAACGTATTTGATTCCTAGCCATGGCAAACAAACGATCATTGCGACAGCAATCCACGACCAAGGTTTAGATGACCTTGAAGTAACTCCGGCCACCCCTAGGACAACGCAAAGGGCAGCTGGCATCGCCGGGTACACCTGAGACCCATAACTTGTGAGGGGTGATGCACAGAAAAGGGCAGTGACAACGCACGTCGCAGTTGAGGTTCCTACGTTGAATCGGCGCACTGCCAACCACAAAGTTGCTGCTGCTGTGATGCCGGCAATTAGGGAGAGGGTGGCTTTCGCTAGTTGCCACCCACCGAGTTTCATTGGTATCGCAAGCAGCAATGGCAGGAGGGGGTCATGAGGGCTGATCTTCAAACCTGCGTCATCGAGTGCGATTGTTTGCGGGTTTAGGTTCACTTCATGAAAATCACGGAACTGCCCGGCTTCAAGTTCGTCTGAAATGTCTAGGTCGAAATCTTCCCCGAGGCTGAGGGCGGTAATCAGGTACTGAGGTTCATCTGCTGTTACTTGAGCGTTGTAGGTGGCTCGAGCCTGAATGCTCAGTGCAGCAACGAGCGTTACGGTCAACGTCACCACGAACATAAGTCCTGTGAGACGTCCGTTTCTAGGGTTCACCATGTTCTTAGAGGTGGTCAGCGCGTCGGAGCACGAGGAACCACGATAGAAGCGCGGACGAGCAGACGAGTACCACCGCCATGATTCCTGCTTCTGCTACGAAGGCATCTTCAAAGGAGCCGAAAATGCGTGTCGTTAGGGTGGGGAAACCAATAGGTGCGACTATCAGACTTATCGGCAGTTCTTTCATCGTGGACAAGATGACCAAACCGCCAGCAGCTAGTAGGCCAGGTCGCATTACAGGTAGATCGACGCTACGGAAGCGCCTCCACCTGTCAGCACCGAGTGTTGAAGCCGCGTCATGAAGACCATCAGGCACTGTCTTGACGGCGACTAAGGCAGTTCCCATGGCCAGTGAAGCAAAGCGAACTACATAGGCGAAGATCAGAAGTGCCATTGAGTCGTACAACAGGTCCCCGAAGAAACCTGACCGGATTGTCCAAAATCGAAGCGAAAGAGCGATCAAAATACCGGGTACCGCGAAGGTCGCGATGACTACTGAATGTGCCATGCGTCCGATTCGGTCGCGATAGCGACCTACTAAGAAGGCGATTGGTGTCACAGCAATGAGAGCCACGAAACCAGTAAGGATGCTTGAGGACAGCGTGTTTGTGGTTGCTTCGATCACTTTCGAGGGGTCAATTGTCAAAGGGCGACCCCCTCGTTGTGTTCGCAGTAATCCGTCAGCTGCCCAGTCAACCAGTGCCGCAGTTGGGGCTAGCACAGCAAACACCAATGTTCCGCCCACCAAAGCCGTGGCAGCTGCTTTCCATCGACCCAACACATATGTCATTGGTTGTGACGTCCGGCGACTCTTAACCTCAGGTAGACGACGATTCACTGATCTTTCGGCCAAAACAACCAAACCGGCAAAGAGCAACAAGATGAGACTTAAGGCGAACGCCATGGGAGGACGGGCCAGATAATTGGACTCGATTGCTCTGGTGAGTGTGTCGTATCGCATTAGTTGCACGGCACCAAAGTCACTGATTGTGTACAAGAACACCAAGAGCGTTCCAGCAGTCAATGACCCTGATATTTGACGCAGCACGATTCGCCGAAAAGCCTGCGGAGCGGTGTCACCCAAAATAAGCGCGCTTTGCTCAAATGAGCCGGGTAGTTGGCGGAGACGAGCGGCCACCGGCAGATACACGTACGGATAGCAGAACAGGGTCAACACAAACCAGGCACCGAAGAGTCCGCGAAGTTCAGGAGTTTCAGTTATCCCAATTGACCCAAACATGTCATTTGCTAGCCCACCTGGATTTAGAGTTCTAATGAATGCTGCTGCTCCGATGAAAGTCGGAAACACCAATGGTATTGGGAGCAGTACGCGCCACAGTCGCCGGAAGGGAAGATCAGTTCTGGTTGTGCACCAAGCCAGCGCGGTGCCTAGGCCTGCTGCTGATAACGACACGAGAACTGCGAGTCGAACAGTTCGCCAAAAGGGTTCCAAGGTTTCATTAGCGAACAGCAGACCTAAGGGGTCGGCCCCGGACGTAAAGTTTCTCCAAATTAGGTACAACCCTGGGAAAGCGAACGCTAGGGAGCAAATCAGGCCAATAACCCGGAGTTCCCTTGGTGCTCGCGTTTGGGTCATTGATTCTGTATTCCGCTTGCTTCGATGATCTTGGCGGTTTCTTCAAAGCCGCCACCCAACGCATCGAAATCAACCGAACCGATTTCCAACGCTGAGAGTTTCGGCAGCGTCGCGTTGGGTTGGACGCCCGCTGCGAGTGGATACTCGAAGGTCCTGTTGGTGAAGTAGCTCTGTACTGGCTCTGTCAGGAGGTATGCAAGTAGTTCGTTCGCCGCCCCGGGATTTTCTGCCGAATCCAAGATAGTTGCTGCGGTAATGATGAGGAGAGAACCAATGTCGTTGTCATCAAGGTCGTGGTTTCGCGCTCGGTGCTCATCTCCAGTAGCTGCCACTTCTTGATAGTTGTAGTAGTGGTTCACAAGGCCCATCTCTATTTCGCCACGACCCGCTGCTTCAACAATTGAGCGGTTATTTGGGTAGTAACGGGCGTCGTTGTCCACCATATCGTTCAACCACTGGGCGGCTACGTCGGTTCCGTATTGGTCACGAAAGACGGTGAACCAATCAACAAAAGAACCGTTGGTTCCTGGGATCGCTACCTTTCCTCGCCACTTTTCTTCGGTCAGATCAAACACAGAAGACGGCAGTTCCGCATCTGTTACAAGGTCAATGTTGTGGACAAGAACTCGCTTGCGACCGGAGAATCCGACCCAGGACCCTTCGGCTGATCTGTTTTCTCCACCGACGAGGTTGAGGACTGAGTCATCAATGGTGCCAAGCAGACCTTTCGATTCTAGAAAACCGACTGGTCCCGGTGAACGACTTAGAAAAACGTCAGCGGGACTGCGGTCACCTTCTTCGTCAATCAGAAGAGCTAGCTGCGTCGAACTTCCCCAGCGGACCTGAACGCTGATGCCCGTCGCGCAAGCGAAAGCTTCAAGGACAGGCTCGATGAGATTTTCAGTCCGGCCTGAGTAAATAGTGACCTCTTTACCCGAGCCGTCTACACATTCTTCAGGGTTGATTTCTGCGGCTAACCCGTCGATCTGTAATTGCTCGGAGCCTCCGCACGCGGCGGAAACCAGGGTCAGTGTTATGAGGAGGGGGAGTAAGCGGTTCAGCATAATCTTTAAACCTATCCACTCTTGAGGAAAGATGTAAAGCCTGCTTTACGTCGTAGAGTGTGTGACATGAACTTCATGTCGATGTTGCGAGAGCGTTTATCGACGAAAGCTGTCGTTTTCGTTGGTGTCGTGGTTGGTCTAGCAGCAGCACTTGTCGTTGTTCCCAACGTTGATGGATCAGCTTTTCGAGAAGCAGCTCAACAGGCTGCGGAACAACCAGCCGGAGTTATCGGTGCTCTTGCCGCGTTCGGAATAGCTTTCGTATTGCGAGCTATTGCCTGGCAACGCGTCTTGCCTGAACTGCCATTTAGCCAAGCTCTGGCCGCTATCCATTTGTCACTTGGGGCGAACCATGTGTTGCCCTTCCGATTAGGGGAACCACTGCGCGTGGTAAGCGTGGTTCGCCGTCATCGCGTCGGAATCGAAGCAGCGACCGTTTCCACGATCACGCTCCGTTCAGCAGACATGCTTGCAGTTGTCGGTTTGGGTGCGCTCGTCGCCCCGAGCGCTTTTTTCGGATTAGTTGGTTTGGCCGGATGGCTGCTGCTTGCCGTGGTCGTCGGAGTTGCATTATTTGGGTGGCGATGGTTATCCAAGGTCGCTCAACGGCGGCCAGATGTTGTGCGGCCCGGCATAATCGCTCTTGGTCTGTCTGCAGTTGCGTGGCTTGCCGAGTCGATTCTGGTCCGTCAGGTGGCCACTTGGGTTGGAATAAATCTTTCGTGGTCCGAAGCGGTTTTGGTCACAACCGTCGCGGTGGCTGCTCAGATCGCAGCGATCGCACCCGGAGGATTTGGCACCTATGAGGCCGCGGCGGTAGCTGCTTATGTGGTGCTTGGGTATGACCCCGAGGCAGCGTTGATTGCTGCGTTAGGGGCACACGCTCTCAAAACCGCATACTCACTGTTGGTGGGTGTGACCGCGGCTTTTATCCCAACACCCTCGCTCATTGGCAGATTCCGCCTTAACAAGACCGAACAGAAGCTGGCTTCTGCAGCTATATCGGCTGATGCCCCAGTGCTCCTATTTATGCCTGCATACAACGAAGAAGAAGCGGTATCGGGCTGTATTAAGCGTGTACCAGAACAGGTTCACGGCCGTCGGGTGGAATTGATCATTGTTGATGATGGTTCGGCGGACTCAACAGTTGAGTGTGCCCGGGCGAGCGGAGCTGAAGTAGTTCAGCTTGGTGAGAACCAAGGTCTTGGAGCGGCCGTGCGTGTGGGCCTGCGAATCGGAGTTGAACGTGAGGCCGCAGCAGTTGTTTTTTGTGACGCGGATGGTGAATACCCGCCAGAAGAGCTGGCTAACGTCGTTGAACCGATTCTGGATGGAGAGGCCGACTACGTAATTGGAAGCCGCTTCTTGGGTCGTATCGATCACATGCGACCCCATCGTCGTTTTGGTAACCATGTTCTGACTCGCGTATTGCAGCTTGTAGCGCGTCAACGAATTACTGACGGTCAGTCGGGTTATAGGGCGCTCTCTTTCGCGGCGGCTCAAAATGCCGAAATCATTCATGACTTCAATTACGCACAGGTGCTGACTTTGGACTTGTTGGCAAAAGGCTTTCGGTATCAAGAAGTACCGATTAGTTATCACTTCCGCACCACTGGTGAAAGCTTCATCAAGCTTGGCAGGTATCTGCGAAACGTTGTGCCTGCTGTGTATCGAGAGATTAACGCCGCATAACGGGCATCATTCAGATTTAAATGCCAGCGCTTGGTCGCTATTGAATGTCACGTGAACTCGGTCGCCGCGAACGAAGTTCGTTGATGGTCCGCATCGGACACGTAGCTGCTCGTTTCTAAGGGTCACGAAGATCATCGAGTCATGCCCGTAGTACTCAATTGACTGAACTTCACCATCACCGCCTGCCGCAATTGATAGCTGTTCAGGTCGAACGACCACATCGACGGAACCATCAAGTTGTGGGTCCACGGCAACAGAACCTAATGAGCAGCTCGCGGTCCCTGAAGTCGCTTCGCCTTTTAGTACTGAGACTGTGCCCACAAATTCCGCAGTCCATTGATCAACTGGGTGGTGGTAGAGAACTTGCGGAGAATCAGTTTGAACTATTTCGCCTTGGCGCATAACTGCAACGCGGTCACCAACAATGAATGCTTCGTCTTGATCGTGGGTCACAAATATTGACGTAATTCCAAGGTCTGCAAGGAGTCGATGGACTTCGGTTCGAACCTCAATTCGTAGACTGGTATCAAGATTGGAAAAGGGTTCGTCTAAGAGAAGGACGCCGGGTCGCGGTGCCAGAGCCCGAGCGAGAGCCACTCGTTGTTGTTGACCGCCGGACAGCGTCGCGGGCATGCGGTCTGCTAATTCGGATAAGTCCATCATCTCAAGAGCCGCAGCTACTTCAGCATCTCTTGTTGATGATTTTGTGATCCCATAAGCGACGTTCTTGGCGACCGACAGGTGAGGGAATAACGCCCAGTCTTGGAACACCATGCCTACTCGTCGACGGTCAGGCGGCACCCAGGTATCTCCAGCGACGAGGTCATCCCCGATTGTGATCGATCCTGATGACGGTCGTTCAAGGCCCGCGATGAGTCTCAACAACGTCGTTTTTCCACAGCCACTCGGCCCTAATAGAGCAAGTGATTGGCCAGTCGCGACATCCAGACTCACGCCATGCAAGACCGGATCTTCATCGTAAGAGTGTTCAAGGTCGTGAATTATGACCCCGCGCGCAGCGGAGCTCGTCATGCGCCCGGAGTTACGACAATGCGGTCTGCTGTTGGGCCGCCAACTCCGAATGGGGCGTCACCCACGTCAACCGTTGCTGTTCCGTCTGGGGCAAACGACAACACGACTCCAGAGCGGCCAGGCATCAAGCCGGTGTTTTCAAGAAATTCGAGTTGGCCGGTTTCCCATTCCAACTCTTCAGGTATCCGCACCACTGTGAAGGGGTCACCCGCATCAATCTTGGACAAGACAACTGCCCCTGTTGGTTCTTTGTAGCCACTTCCTGGAATCGGATTTCCATGAGGACATGTCTGCGGCTCACCCAATACTTTCAGCATCGCTTCTTCGACTGTTGGGGAAATAACGTGCTCCCACCGACCAGCCTCACTATGCGCGTCTGTCCAGTTCAGACCGAGCACATCGGTAAGGAAGCACTCCGCCAGTCGGTGCCGACGCACAATTGTTGTCGCTAAAGTCTTGCCTTCACTCGTGAGTGTGATCTCTCCATCAGCTTTCACATCTACGAGGTCTTCTCGCTCCATGCGTCGGACCATTTCACTTACGGCTGGTCGGGACACCTCAAGGCGTTCAGAGATCCTTGCCTGAATTACAGGTACGCCGTCTTCGGCGAGTTCAAAGATTGCTTCGCTGTATTCCTCGAAAGCAGGATGATGTTCAGTTGGTTCGTATGCCACGCCATGACCCTACCAGCCCGTTTGTACGAACTGTGACGATAAAATGTTAAGCACCATTAACAATAATTTGAGCCTTATTTCTAGGTGTTTTAAGGGGCACGCTAAACAAGGAACAGCTACCGTCATCCATTAATGCCTCAACGCGCCCGCTTTGTCCTCGGACGAATTTTCCAAGTTCGTACCTTTGGTCGACAACTAGCAGGGATTCGTCTGACCGAAAACCAAACGTTCGCCTTTATGGCACTGATCGTGGGGCTTGTTGGTGGACTGGCAGCCGTTGGATTTCACTATCTCATTGATTACCTCCACGAGGAAGTTTTTGGACGGATAGCGAACTGGTCAAATGGCCTCGGCCCATTCAAATTCATGCCCGGGATTGTGCTAGGTGGGTTACTCGTCGGCCCATTAGTAACGCGGGCCGCTTCCGAAGCCCGTGGACACGGAGTTCCCGAAGTAATGGAAGCGGTTAACCGTCGAGGGGGAAGGATACGGACCCGAGTCGCGTCTGTGAAGGCGGTAGCTTCAGCGCTCACTATCGGATCAGGGGGCTCTGCTGGTCGAGAAGGACCAATCGTTCAAATCGGCTCAGCGCTAGGTTCAACCCTCGCTCGTTCATTCAGAATGTCGGACCGCCGACGGTCGACGTTCGTAGCGGCCGGCGCGGCGGCTGGCATCGCTGCAATCTTTAACGCCCCGCTCGCGGGTGTCTTCTTTGCACTTGAAGTCATCTTGCGCTCATTTACAGCACGAGGGTTCTCCACAGTGGTCATTTCAGCGGTGGCGGCAAACGCAGTATGGCGAGTCCTCGTCGGCGATGAGTCAGTACTTACTGCCGAGGTGCATCAATTGATTCATCCCAGCGAACTAGTCCTGTACGCAGTTTTAGGGATTGTCGCAGCAGTTGTCGCCGTCGGGTTTGTGAGGCTGTTGTATTTCGTGGAGGATCAATTCGACGCTCTTCCGGTACTGGCTGATCTGCGGCCTGCTATCGGGGCCTTAACGGTCGGAATTTTGGGTGCTATCTCAATTGATTTGTTGGGGTCAGGGCTTGGAGGCATCGATAAAGCCCTCGCCGGTGAGTTTGCATTCCGGTTCCTACTTTTCTTAGTAGTGGGGAAGATGCTTGCGACCGCTTTGACATTGGGCTCAGGCGGATCGGGGGGAATTTTTTCCCCGTCACTCTTTATCGGGGCTCTGCTTGGGTCAGCGTATGGGGAAATCGTTAATCAACTTTTCCCTGACTCCACTGCACCCGCGGGCGCGTATGCAGTTGTCGGAATGGCCGCGGTGTTTGCAGCGGCAGCCCAAGCTCCGATGTCGAGCATTTTCATTGTTTTCGAGATGACGAACGACTTCGGATTGATAATGCCGCTGATGGCTGCTTGCGCAGCAGCAACGGTCGCGTACACCGCGATTAAGAAAGACTCCATTTATGAAGTCAAACTGCGTCGCAAGGATGCTTTAGGTTTTCAAACGTTGGGTGACGATCAGCTGATGAGCCAAGTCTCACTGGTAGGAGCTGCTGAAGCTAAATATGCGGCAACCCAAAAAACAGCTTCGCTGCGACAAGCAATCGAAATAATGAAGCGGGGTCGTGAAGAGATGCTGCTGGTTGTCAGCGCGGATCGTGCACTTCAAGGAGTCGCGCACCTCAAAGACGCCGAGACAAAACTTGAAGAAGCCCCGGATGCAAAGGTTTCGGAGATCCTCAGAGAGGACCACCCCGTCGCCCATCCGGGGGCAACTCTTGAAGAAGGAATGCAAATGTTGGAGAACGGCAACACTGACGTGTTACCTGTTCTTGACTGGAATGATCGTGTTCTAGGAGTCGCTAACAGAGTCTCAATTGTCAAAGCCCATGACAATGCTGCAGCATCGAACAGTGAAGATTCCTGACTAAACCAACCCGGCAGCTTGAGCTACTAACTCCAAATGAGTAGCGAAGTCTTTTGTAGGTATGGGCGGGGCGAGGATTAGTTCATCCACTCCAAGTGACGCCGCAAGTTGCACTTTCGCTTCAATCTCGCTTGGGTTGACCTCGGACAACGGAAGACCCAATTTGAAATCGAAATCTTCGTCGCTCAAGTCGCGTCCGTGGGCGTTCAAAGTTTCGCCAAGCTGTCCGAGATGAGCCTTGATGTCTGGCTGAGCCCACCACCCATACCAACCATCTCCCAACACGGCAGCGCGTCTCATCGCGGCTGGTGAATCTCCTCCGATAATGATCGGAGGACCACCCGGAGTGATCGGTTTGGGGTTCATCACAGCGTTTTCGAAGTGAACAAATTCTCCGGTATAGGTCGCCCGGTCATCGGTCCATGCCACGCGAAGAGCTTCGATGTATTCGTCCAATCGGCGCCCCCGCTTCGCGAA
>JAYZKK010000107.1:0-6812 GCA_036163555.1 Actinomycetota bacterium | reverse complement strand
AGAACTAACAAAGAGGTGGCGACTCCAACCCGGACCAGCCCACCTGTGGATGTGCGTGTCGGTCCTCGCGCAGTCAAGTCGTAACGGTCTTCGTTAGGACTTAATCTCAGGTGAACAGAAGCGCCCCCGCCTTCACAGCGGGGGCACTTCTATTTCGAGAATGATGGAACAGTCATGAATCAAAGCGACGAAGGGCTTTAGGAAAGTTAGTCGTCGAGATCTCTGATCTCCTGCTGTAAACGCGACCTTAAGGTTTTCGGCAATTTGTCGACGACGAGGTCGTAGCTATCTTCAATCCATTCTTGAACATCCTTCACAGGCACGGATCCATCAAGGAACACACGGTTCCAATGTTTTTTGTGAAAATTGCTAGCCCGAACAGCTGAATATTTTTGGCGAAGGGATTCGGCTTTACCTGGGTCGCATTTGAGGGTCACCGAAACAACATCGGAACCGAACGGAAGCAAAGCAAACATTTTGCCACCTACTTTGAAGACGGATACATGCTCACCGAAAGGGAAATCCTCTACGGCCTCAGGCTGCTCCAAACAAATTTGGACCAAGAGATCTCTAGTCATTCCCGCTCCATTCCCCAATTACAGCATTTGAGATGCCACTATGCGACGATGAGCAATAGCGACGAAAATCTTGAATTCGAATGCCCCCGTTGTTCAAAAACGGTGCTGGAACACTTTTATGGCCCATGCGGCTCGTGCCGGGAAGACCTGCGGCAAATCTTTGTGGCTGAAATGCGCGACGTTGAAGTAGGGAAGTTCGAACCCAAGATGAATGTGACGCCGAATGCTGTCGCGACGAAAGAGTGATGGTGGGTGACGCTTCTGGTCCTTGAGCGGTTATTCCCGCCCCAACTAAGAACTTTGGAATCAGACGATTAGAGCAAGATAAGTCGGAGTGCCCAAATCAGCCAGCATCCCGTAATTAACGCGATTAACCCAACAAGTATCCAGACTCGCCACTGGCCAAGTTTCACAGCTAACGGTTGGCGGACCACTGAACTAATTTCTCCACTGTGTCGTAGGTCTCTTGGGTCGAACCGGCGAAGGAAAACCGAATGAATCGATGCCCTTGTTCGGGGTCAAAGTCGATGCCCGGGGTAACAGCTACACCTAATTCGTCCAGCCACTGTTTGGCTAACTCTTGACTGTCGTCGCACAGATGGTCGACCTGCCCCCAAACATAGAAAGCACCGTCAGCTGGAGCGAGTTGCCCGATCCCAGCCCTAGGTAGACCTTCTAAGAGAACTTTTCGATTAACGGTGTAGCGCTCAAGGTTGAGCTCAAGTTCATCGTGGCTGTCAAAAGCGCCCAGTGCAGCATGTTGTGACACCGATGGGGCAGCTATAAATGCATTTTGAGCCAAACGTTCAACTGGTGAGACCAAAGCGTCAGGCAGCACCAGCCATCCAACTCGCCAGCCGGTCATCGAGAAGTACTTCGAAAAACTGTTAACCACTACGGCTTCATCCCAGTAAGAAGCAGCAGTAGGGGCAACATTTCCATAAGTAACTCCGTGGTAAATCTCATCTGAGATCAGACGAACTTCGTTCTCTTTGCACCAGTGAACTAGCTCCGCAAGTTCATCTTCTAAGAGCATGGTTCCTGTTGGGTTGGATGGACTTGCCACCACTAACCCATCGATTGGGCCGATCGATTCGAGACCATCTGGTGAGGGCTGAAAGCGCGTCTCTGGACCGACTGGTAAATCTACAACTTCTACGTCGAGGGCTCGAAGCACATTGCGGTAACACGGGTAGCCCGGGGTCGGAACAACTACTCGATCACCAGGTTCGAAGCACGCGAGGAAAGCAAGGGTAAATGCACCACTTGCTCCCATGGTGACGGCGATTCGCGACGACGGGATGTCGGTGTTGTACCACTCCAGGTAATGATGATGTAAACGCTCGCGGAGAGAATCCATCCCGAGTGCAGATGTGTACCCGAGAATTTCGCTTTCGATCGCCTCAATAGCGTTTCTTCTAGCTCCTGACGGTGCAGGCGTAGAGGGCTGGCCGACCTCGAGGTGGAGTACCTCCTTACCAGCGTTTTCTCGATCTGCTGCTGATCGCATCACCTCCATCACATAAAAGGGTGCAATATTGGATCGCTTCGATGGTGTTATCGCCATAACAGGAGTGTGGCGGCTATCGGTGCTCGAGGAGGGTCTTTCGGGACCTCAAATCTCCTTAGAGACCTTTACTTAACTGAAAAATCAGGCAGAAATGGAAACCGCCTTTTCTTACACCTGTCTCATGAAGCATGCTGGAGGGATGAGCACCGCTTTAATGACTGACCTCTACGAGGTCACCATGCTCGATGCTGCGCTCCGGTCCGGAGTGGCCTCGCGACAGGCAACCTTCGAAGTTTTCGCGAGACGATTACCGGCCGGCCGTGGCTACGGAGTTGTTGCCGGACCTGGGCGCTTAGCTGAACAGCTGGCCGATTTTCAGTTTTCTGCAGCTCAAATTGACTACTTGGCGGGCCTCGGTCGATTTACCGACGACCTCCTGCAGTTCCTCAAGACCTTCCAATTCGAAGGGGAGGTATGGAGCTACAGAGAGGGCGACTTTTACGTGCCCGGGAGTCCAGTATTGAGGGTCGATTGTTCCTTCGGTGCAGGTCTTCTTCTGGAGACATTGGTCTTATCGGTTCTAAATCATGATTCCGCTGTCGCGTCTGCCGCGGCACGAATGCACGATGTAGCTAAGGGTCGACATCTCATTGAGATGGGGGGTCGTCGAACCCACGAAGAAGCAGCTGTCGCAGCTGCGAGGGCAGCATGGTTAGTCGGTTTCGATACAACTTCGAATATGGAAGCCGGGATCCGTTTTGATGTTCCGACTGCGGGGACCTCAGCGCACGCTTTCACTTTGGCACACGATGATGAAGAGTCTGCTTTTGAAGCCCAAATTGAAGCTCACGGACTTGAAACCACCCTTCTTGTGGATACATACGAAATAGATACTGGAATCGACCGAGCATTAGCTGCAGCTAAGAGGCTGGGTGGAGTTCCCGGAGCTATCCGCATCGACTCCGGCGATCTCGCCGATGAAGCTCTCAGAGCTCGACGAAAGTTGGATGCAAGTGACGCTGAGTCGACGAGAATCGTTGTATCCGGCGACCTTGATGAGTACCGAATTGCAGATTTAGCTAATCACCCGATCGATGGGTATGGAGTAGGAACTCAGTTGGTTGTCGGGTCAGGTCACGCGACCGCCGGCATGGTCTACAAACTGGTGGCGATTGCACGAAGGTCAGGAACCTATGAGCCGGTTGTTCCGGTAGCGAAATCCTCCGAAGGTAAAGCGACCAGGGGTGGGGTAGTACGCCCATATCGGATTCTCGACGAAGGCACAGCTATCGATGAAGTCCTGGTGCAACATGACAGACCTGGCCCTCCGGATGCCAGGGCGCTCCATGTTCCGCTGTTTCGAGCTTCCGAACCTGCCTATCCGTACAGCCTTGAGGATGACCGAAAGTTCCATCTTCGGGTTCGAAATGAATTGCCCGATTCCATGCGGATGTTGAATTCCGAACCACTATTCGAAGCGCGAACTTTGTAGACCCCGTCTAGCTTTAGTCATTGGCTGAAAGTTCTGACGTCAACGCGTAACGAAAATTCCTTCCGAAGCGCCAGCCTCTAATGTGCGCGCAACATCGATTACGCGCGGCCCATCTCGTCTCACAACAGCGAGCGCCGGAGCGTCGGCAAGCACTTGGTGTTCTCGGTCACCGTCGAAGGCCAACGTTGATGGCCCCGTTAAGTGGACCTCCTCTTCGAAGTTGAGCCTTTTCACATCCCGAACAGGCACTTTCCGGTAGAGACCAGGGGCTATGGGAGCGTTGGTCGACGCGCCACCGGAGCCGCAGGTGACCAAAATTGCCGCGTCTTCTTCTGAGTGACATGTGGTGTGCAGACCAGCGATAGAGGACACCCCAATCGTGTCTGGTTTAGCTGTTGTGACCAACAACTGTCGCAGATTATTGGGATCAACTGGCATGCGGTTGCCGACAAAATCGTTGGCGAGAGTAGCAACGTCTATGAGAGCGATGTCTTCGGACCCATCGGCAAAGGTCAAGTGAACCATCTTCGATCTCGGGGCTACTGCGTTGAGATCAACCAAATTCTTTGCGACTAACCCAGCTGCAGCACCCGCAACTGTAGGTTCGACGAGGGAAGGGAAAACATTGTTTGTTCCCGTTGACATTGGAACCAATATTGCATCTGGCCAGGCCCTCGCTATTGTCCGGTTCGTTCCATCACCGCCGAGGGTGATTATTACTCTGATCCCTCGTTCTTTCATGGCAAGAGCAGCGCGCGCAGTGTCCATAGGATCGACACGTGCACCGACATCAAGAATTTCGAGATCTGCTTCCACGGGTAAATCAGTCAACGCGCCGCTCGCGATTCCGAATGGCTCCTTCATGGCAACCACGTGTTGTGTTCCAGCGGCTACCGCCCCAATGACAGCGCGCGCAATGCGATTTCGTTTGTCCTCAGCGCTTGAGACACCTCCGCGAGCTGCCACTCGGCGGATATCGCGTCCAGAAACGGGGTTTGCGATGATGCCAACGCTCTGGGATTGATCAGTCACAGTTCCACCCTAGGCAAGGAAACTGCCTGGTATCTGCTACAACAACCTTGTGACTCAACCTCCGGTGGTGCTGACAATTGCGGGTTCAGATTCAGGAGGTGGTTCCGGGCTTCAAGCGGATTTACGAACCTTCGCAGCGCAATCTATTCACGGTGTATGCGCTTTGACCGTCGTCTCTTCACAGAACACTGAAGAATTTCGTTCAGCGCTCCCGATTCCGGCGACCATTGTGCGGTCCCAGATCGAAGCAGTCTTGGATGACTTTGAAGTCAAGGCAGCTAAAACCGGGTTGCTCCATTCCGAAGAAAATATTCGACTCATATCAGAGATGGCGGACGATGGGCTTTTGCCCTCGTTGGTTGTAGACCCCGTGATAGTCAACCGTCACGGAGAACCGTTATACGACGCCTCAACCATCGAACTGATACGCCAAGATTTGATACCAAAGGCTTTGGCAATTACCCCCAACCATCTTGAAGCGATGCTCTTACTGGAAACCGAGCTAGACGAAGACGTCGAAGCTTTGTCTGAGGCAGCGCTGCGCCTGGCCGCTTTGGGCCCAACTGTCGTGGTGATAACCGGCGGTCGGCGTGAGGCGCCAACAATGGTCGACGTTGTTGCATATAAAGGAGAAGTAGTGCTCTTAGAAGCTGAACGCTGTTCGACGAGCAACGTCCGGGGCACAGGGGACACTTTCTCAGCAGCGATTGCTAGCGGGCTAGCTAAAGGACTATCAATGCTTGAGTCCGTGAGTAAAGCCCAAACGTTCACTGCCGAAGCGGTCCATCGGGCGGCTAATTGGACGCTTGGTGCCGGCGAAGGACCAATCGATCATCTAGATCACTCCGACATAGCCCGCCTAGACTGATGACGCTCAAACCTGATTGAGCCTTTGGGAGAAACTTGTGACGCGAGAGCAATGGCGAAAAGAGTATGAGGCTGGC
The DNA here is from genome assembly GCA_036163555.1 of Actinomycetota bacterium. Classification (GTDB taxonomy): domain Bacteria; phylum Actinomycetota; class Acidimicrobiia; order Acidimicrobiales; family Poriferisodalaceae; genus MedAcidi-G3. Next base: position 1,256 of record JAYZKK010000107.1, on the reverse strand, counting down.
GAAATTCGCGACCTTGACTACGAGACGATGAGCGGCCTTCCCGTAGAACCGCTTTATGCACCTAGTGATGGAAATGTTGACGACTCCATAGGTTGGCCCGGTCAATACCCCTATACCCGTGGAGTACACCCAAGCGGATACAGAGGCCGTTTGTGGACGATGCGGATGTTTGCGGGGTTCGGTACACCCGAGGACACGAACACCCGGTTCAAAGAGATCCTCGCGGCCGGTGGGGGAGGTTTGTCTACAGCATTTGATATGCCCACACTCATGGGCCTTGACAGTGATGACGTCCTATCGGTAGGTGAAGTAGGCCGCTGTGGGGTCGCCGTGGACACTATTGAAGATATGCGCATCCTGTACGACAACATCGATCTTGAACAGACAACGACGTCGATGACGATTAACGCTCCTGCGGCACCTATATGGGCAATGTTTGTCGCCAATGCCGAAGACCACGGAGCTGATAGAAGCAGGTTGGGTGGAACGCTTCAAAATGACATTCTCAAGGAATACCAAGCTCAAAAAGAGTGGGTTTTTCCTCCCCGGCCCTCCATGCGTCTGGTCGCGGACACCATCGAATTCGCGAAAAATGAAATGCCCCGATGGAATTCCGTGTCGATAAGCGGCTACCACATCAGAGAAGCAGGCTCCACAGCAGCACAGGAATTGGCTTTCACACTGGCTAACGGATTCGCGTACGTCGAAGCGGCAACCCAACGAGGCCTACCGGTGGATGACTTCGCTCCAAGGTTGAGCTTCTTTTTCAACGCGCATATCGATTTCTTCGAAGAGATCGCGAAATACAGGGCTGCCCGCAGAATCTGGGCACGATGGATGAAGGACCATTACGGAGCTCAAGATCCCAAATCGATGATGCTGCGTTTCCATACTCAGACAGCGGGCGTATCGCTGACAGCGCAGCAACCTGAAATAAATGTTGCACGCACAGCAATCGAAGCTCTAGCAGGGGTATTGGGCGGTACCCAAAGCTTGCACACCAACTCAATGGATGAAGCACTAGCTCTCCCTACCGAAAAAGCGGCACGAATAGCTTTGCGCACCCAGCAAGTTATTGCCCACGAAACTGGGGTCACCGACGTCGTGGACCCATTAGGTGGAAGTTGGTTTGTAGAAGAACTGACTGATCAGTTAGAAGCCGAAGCGGAGTCAATGTTTAGTCACATTGTCGAAGCTGGAGGTGGATCGATGTTGGAAGGAGCGTTTGAGCTAATTGATGAAGGTTGGTACCAAGG
>JAYZKK010000106.1:0-6389 GCA_036163555.1 Actinomycetota bacterium | reverse complement strand
GACGCCATCTCCTCGCGGGAGTAGCTGTCCTACCGGGACGTCATAAAAGTGTGCGAGTCGCGAGAGACGTGGAACTGAGATCGCGCGCTCCCCTCGTTCATATGCACCAAGGACCGAGGCTTTGAATTCATGGCTGGACTCCGCTTCTACTTCTTGGAGCGACATCCGTTTCTGTCGGCGGACAAGTCGGAGGCGTTCACCGACTTTGAAGCTGTAGTTCTCTCCGTCAAGCTGTTCTTCATTAAGGCCTGTGTCAGACATGTCCACCCCCAATCACCGTTTGATTAAGAGTGACCATAGTTCACGGAGAGTGGTTGTCCAGTAAGTCTTCGCGAAGTAGCGACAGTGCCGACGCTGCGGTGATCGCTGCCGTTTCTGCTCTGAGCACTGATGGACCCAATGAGATCGTTTGTCGGTCGGCTACTTCGGTGGGATCCCATCCTCCTTCGGGACCGATGTAGACGGTCGATTGTTTCAACGAGATTCTGTCCCCGTGTCGATGAGCAAGCGCCACACCCGGTTGTGTAGCCGCCTGGTTGATTTCGTTGATCGGTTTGATTTGAGGAACTCTTACTTGTCGAGATTGCATGGCTGCTTCCCGCGCTATGCGCGTGAGCCGTTGGTGTTGTTGTTCTGCTTTTGTTGGATTCCACTTCACCACTGACCGTTGTGAACTGAGTAGGTGAATTTCATCGACTCCCAGTTCGGTAAGTTTTTGGACGATCCAGCTAGGTCGATCCCCCTTGGGGACGACGAATCCGATGGTTATAGGTGTCGATGGCGGCGGGACTGTGACGATTTCACCGGTTGTCTCTATGTTTTCGCCGAAAATTGCTGGACACCACTGGTCGACGCCATTTCCGATGGTGAGAGGGTCTCCCGACTTAAGTCGCAACACCCGGTGCAGGTGGTGTCGATCCTCGTCGGATAGTTCGGGGGCGTGGAGGTTGTCAACGAAGACATGTGGGCCGTTCGTTCCATCGGGAAGGGAGCCCATGGTCTATTGGAAAGCTGAGCGAATTTTGCCAAGGACTGTGCGGTCGCCTGGGTCAGCGACGTTCTCTCCGCGTTGCTGTGCTATTTCGCGGAGTTGCTCTTCGTCGTCTTTGGAGAGTTTCGATGGGATTTCAACCTTGACGGAGAGAATCAGGTCACCTCTGCCTCTTCCTCGACCTTCTAGCCGTGGAACACCGTGGTCGCGTAGTCGAAAGATTTCTCCTGGCTGCGTTCCCGGAGGTATTGCAAGTTCGATTGTTTCGTCAAGTGTCTCGAAGTTGATTCGCGCTCCCAGAGCTGCTTGCAGCATGGTGACGTGGAGGTCTGCGTAAAGCGTGTCGCCGTCTCGGTTGAATTTCTCAGAGGTTGCGACTCTGAGATGGACGTAGAGGTCTCCGTGAGTTCCGCCTCGAGGGCCGGCCGCTCCGCGTCCTGTTAGTCGAAGCGTTGATCCGGTATCGACGCCGGCGGGCACCCGCACTTCGTAGGACATCGACTCTCGGTAACGGCCTTCTCCTCGACATTGCCGGCACGGTGTCGGTATTTCCTCACCCAAGCCCCCACACCGCGGACAGTGCGCAGTGGTGACCATTTGCCCGAGGAGGCTTTGGCGTACTTGGCGAACCTGGCCAGCTCCTTCGCATTCAGTGCAACGGCGAGGGGAGGTTCCTTCTGCTGCTCCAGAACCCGAACAGTCTTCACAACCCACGGCTGTTTGCAGTTCTACTTTGCGGTCGATGCCGAAGACTGCTTCTTCGAAGCTTAGATCGAGCACTATTTCTTGGTCTTCTCCCGGCGGCGGGCCTGAAGGTCCTCTGGTTCTACCTCCGCCGAAGGGATTACCTCCGAAAAAGTTTTCGAAGATGTCGTTCAGGTCGAAATTGAATGGATCCCCACCCATTCCACCACCGCGAAGCCCGTCATGGCCGAATTGGTCGTAACGGGCCCGAGCATCGTCGTCGGACAACACCGCGTACGCTTCGCTGACTTCTTTAAATTTTGCTTCGGCGTCTTGATCATCTGGGTTCGCGTCGGGATGATATTCGCGTGCCAGCTTTCGGTAAGCCCGTTTGAGGTCATCGGCCGATGCACCGCGATCTACTCCCAACAACTCGTAGTAATCAGTTGCCATGAGCTTCTTCAGTCCTCGTGTGCCTCACCTAAGGACTCACCAAGACGGCTGCTAACTACATGTACTGCAGCTAGAGCTTTTGGGTAGTCCATACGGGTTGGTCCCAGAACCCCGATGCTACCGACCTGTTCACCGTCGACCTTGTAAGGGGCAACAACTAGTGCGCATTGCGCGAGAGGCGCGACTCCTGTTTCTGAGCCAATGGCGACACTAAGGCCGCGTTCCACTAGGTCTCCGAGGAGGCTGACGACAATCAATTGTTCTTCTAAAACTGCGAGTACCGACTTCACTGTCGATACAGCATCGAATTGCCCAGCCATATTGGCTGCGCCTCCGATGTACAGGTCACCGGCGTGAGTGGATGAGGGAGATATCGATGCCAACGTGGTCGCTATGAGGTTGTCGACTTCTGGTTGACCAGTGGAGTTCACATTGGGAATACTGCCCAAAGATGTTCCGACGAAGGCGTCGTTTATGGCTGCAGATGCTGCTGTGAGGTGATTCGGTTCGATTTGAGCACCGCTAACCAGTTCAATCATCGAACGTTCGATGGAACCTGAAGATGTGACAATGACGAGGAGCAGTCGACCAGAACCTAGGTCTACTAGTTGAGCGGAACGAACGGTTGTGGGGTCGTGTGTGGGGCCCACAACAATCGCTGCGTAGGCGGTGAGTTGGGAGAGCAACCGGCTGGTGTCCGCGAGACGTTGTTCGATTTGTCCCTGGGCGTGTCGGAAGAAGGCGCTGATCTGTTGAGCTTCTGTGTCATCTAGATGGCCGGGCCCAAGGTTGTCTACGAAATACCGGTATCCGGCGTCTGTTGGGATTCGTCCCGCGCTTGTGTGAGGTTGGGCAAGGTAGCCATCGGCTTCGAGGCTTGCCATTTCATTTCGTATTGTTGCAGCTGAAACGTCAAGGCCAGAGAGATCCGACACAGCACGGGAGCCAACTGGTTGGGCTGTGTCGATGAAACTTTCTACGACAGCTCGTAATACTGTCGCCTTGCGTTCGTCCACGTCTGGTCCCGTTCACTGAGCTAACTGAGGTAGTGGTGAAATACTAGGTGCATCTGTGCGGTCGGAGAACAGCCGTCCAGAAAGCGGGGTGTCAGTCGTCCAGTTTTAGGGCCGAAACGAAGGCTTCGTTGGGTACTTCGACCCGACCGATTGCTTTCATTTTCTTTTTTCCCTTTTTTTGTTGTTCGAGAAGTTTTCGTTTTCGCGTTATGTCACCGCCGTAGCATTTGGCCAGGACGTCTTTTCGCTTTGCTTTCACTGTCTCTCTGGCAATGATCCTTCCACCGATGGCTGCTTGGATCGGAACGTCGAACATTTGACGGGGAATGAGTTCTCGCAATTTTTCGGCCATTCGGCGGCCGTAATCGTAGGCAGCGTCACTGTGCACGATTGTGGAGAACGCGTCTACTGGGTCACCGTTTAGCAGCACATCTACTTTGACAAGTTTGTCGACTTTGTATCCCGACGGTTCGTAGTCAAGGCTTGCGTAGCCTTGGGTTCGGCTCTTCAGTTGATCGAAGAAGTCAGTCACGACTTCTGCGAGCGGCATTTCGTAATGGAGTTCGACTCGTTCGGGTGACAGGTATTCCATTCGATCCATGGTGCCTCTGCGTCCTTGGCAGAGTTCCATCACCGTTCCGGTGTAGTCCGCTGGGGTGAGGATGCTGATTCGAAGAATGGGTTCTTCAATTTCTGTGACACTACCCATATCCGGCAGGTCTGATGGGTTGTCAACATCAAAGGTATGTCCGTCGTCTGTGGTCACTTTGTAGGCCACAGAAGGGGCGGTGGCTATTAGAGAAAGATCGAATTCTCGTTCCAGTCGTTCTCGCACAATTTCCATGTGCAGCAGCCCTAGGAACCCGCATCTAAATCCGAAGCCGAGAGCTCCAGACGTTTCTGGTTCGAACGTAATTGAGGCGTCATTGAGTTTTAGTTTTTGGAGTGCTTCTCGGAGGTCCGGGTATTCATCGCCGTCTACTGGGTAAAGGCCGCAAAAAACCATTGGCTTTGGGTCTTCGTATCCGTCAAGGGGTTGATCAGCAGAACCCGAGGCGGTGGTGACTGTTTCTCCAGATTTCGCTTGCCCTACATCTTTGATGCTGGCAATGAGATAGCCGACCTCTCCGGGTCCAAGTTCATCGACTGGGGTGGTCGCTGGGGAACGCACACCGATTTCTTCGGCGTCGTGGGCGCCTCCGGTCTGCATGAATCGAAGTTTGTCGTTGGTGCGGATTCGTCCGTTCATGATCCGCATTGAGGACACGACACCTCGATATTGGTCGAAGTGGGAATCGAAAATTAGTGCCTGTAATGGTTCGTTGATGTTGCCTTCAGGCGGGGGGATTCGCTCGACGATGGCATCGAGGAGTTCAGTAATTCCGTCGCCGGTCTTCGCTGAAATCTGGAGGACTTCTTCTGCTGGCAACCCGAGAACGTTTTCGATCTCGGAGGCGTAAAGATCTGGGTCCGCGGCTGGTAGATCGATCTTGTTCAATACCGGCACGATTTCCAGATCATTTTCGAGAGCTAGATAGCAGTTCGCTAAAGTCTGCGCCTCAATACCTTGTGCAGCATCAACTAACAGGACCACCCCTTCACAAGCTGCGAGCGATCGACTGACCTCATAGCCAAAGTCGACATGGCCAGGTGTGTCGATGAGGTGCAGCACATGGCCGTTCCATTCAACTCGCACATTTTGGGCTTTGATTGTTATGCCGCGCTCGCGTTCTAGTTCCATTGAGTCGAGATATTGGGCGCGCATCGATCTCGCTTCAACGGCGCCTGTGATCTCCAGAATCCGGTCCGATAAGGTGGATTTTCCGTGATCTATGTGCGCGATGATCGAAAAGTTTCGTATTCGTGTGAGATCCATCTGCAACTGCAAGGTACCAACGAGAATCGCAATTCGGTGGCTCTAACGCTAGGAGCAGCCATTGAGGAAACTGGATGAGGGCTGCGGCATTACATAGTCGTGTTGCTAGCCTGAAGCAGTTGTCGCTCAAAAGAATTGAGCCTCAGCAACGTCAGTTTGAGTTGAAGTAAGAGAAGGTCAAGTGGCAAATATCAAGAGCCAGATTAAGCGCAACCGCCAAAACGAGACCCGCCGGGTTCGTAACAAGGCTGTTCGTAGCGAATTGAAGACCCGGGAGAAGGCTGTTTTCGCTGCCGTCGATGCTGGTGAGCCCACGGACGAACTTTTGCGACTCGCCCAAAAGCGTCTCGATTCAGCAGCGTCCAAGGGTGTCATTCATAAGAATGAGGCAGCTCGTCGCAAATCGCGACTGAGTTCAAAGGCTTCGGCTAGCTGATTCAGTGACTCAGTTGCGCCAAGCGTGCAACGAGTATTTCCATGAGAACATCGCCATCTAGGGCTGATTTTCCTCGAAGGTCCATATCCGTTTTGCTTAACAGTTCTATTGCTCGACGGGTTTTGTCTGGACCGAGTCGTCGCATCTGACTGAGTGCCTTTTTGGCGGGGAAAGTTGAGCCTTTCATTTCGAGGTGAACGGCAGCGTCTTGTTCGTTTGTTATATGGGTTCCGTCGAGGCGAAGAATTCGTTCATAGTGGGTGTGGAGGGTTGCCATTATTTGAAGCGGGTGACGTCCGCCGGCCGCCATCATCCGTTGCACAACTTCGAGGGCCGTTTTCATTTCTCCACGGTCCAGAGCATCGGTGAGGTCCCATGGAGGGACTCCCCCTTCATCTCCGAGGAACGGACGTACCTCCGCGTCGCTAAGTTTCGCGTCCACACCGTAGACACCTTCAAGGGTTTGCAACAATCCAGTGAGGCGAGCGACATCTTCGCCAAGGTGTTCAGCGATGAGTTGTCGGGCGCTGGAATCTAGTTGAACGACAGAGGTGTCAAAACGTTCCTGAAACCAGCTGCTACGTGCCCGACCGGTTCCTGGAGCGCCAATCTTGATTTGCGCTCCGTCAATCGCCTTTGCTGCTTCAACAAGTTTTTTGGGTACCGCTCCACTGCCCCACTCAATAACTAGATCGGTGGTTGATGGCGGGTCGCTCAACAGTTCAATTAGCGGCTTCAATTCGTCGACTTTGAACCTGTTGAACCCGCGGACGACAACAACGCGACGATCACTCAACAATGGTGGAGTCTGCACTGCGTCGACTACTTGTTCGATTGTGTATTCTTCGCCGCTGAGTTCTTCGAGTACGAGCGATCTGTCTTGAGTGCCGACGAGTTCTTCGACGTGGTCTCGCATTGCGTCGGCGAGTAACG
>JAYZKK010000105.1:0-2731 GCA_036163555.1 Actinomycetota bacterium | reverse complement strand
GCTCGTCGCGCCGCGTCCACCATTATCAGGTGCTCCATGATCGCGTCGTTAACACTCATATCTTCGGTAGCTGCGTGGGTTTGGATGATAAAGACGTCTCCACCACGGACCGATTCCTCGAATCGACACTTAATTTCGCCATTAGCAAAATCGATAAGCCCAGGGTTACCCAGTTCTATCCCCAAATGTTGGGCGATTTCTTGGGCAAGCGCGGGATTGGCTCTACCGGTAAAGAGGTGTAGACGCTTTTTTGTTACTAGTTCCATCGCTTCTCCTGCTCTAAGAAGAGTTGTAGAACGGTCATGTGACAGTAGCTGACGCGTACTTGTCTCTCGGCGTTAAAACCGCAAGAAGTCCAAATTGACAACGATCTCCGATCTTGGCGGCCACGGACCGGTGAGTTGGGTTCGTGAAACCTACACAACATAGGTGGGCTCACGATTCAGTGAGCGGACACATCGAGCAACTAGCTGGCATTGGTTCGAGCTCTTAACAACGTCTCACATTCGACAAGCTGCTTTTTGTCGTTAATTCCGCGCATCTCGTCTGGATCGTCAGCAATCATCGCCGTCACGAGGTGCCCGCTCACCCGAAGTAATTCGACTACGTCAGTGAGGTAGTACTCGTTTTGGGAATTCGAGCTTTCAACTTCTTGAAGGGCTTCATCAAGGAACCGGCAGTTGAAACAGTAAATGGATGTGTTGACTTCGCAAATAGCTAATTCGTCAGGTTCGGCGTCAACGTGTTCCACAACACGCTCGATTCGGCCCTGTTGATCGCGAACAATCCGACCATATCCCGATGGATCTTTGAACTCTGCTGTTAGGAGAGTGGCAGAGGCCCCCGATTTCACATGGTGGTCTTGTAATGAGATCAAAGTGTCAGATGTGACAAGAGGCATGTCTCCAGGCAGTACAAGCACGTTGGAGTCCTCATTGAATTCGTCACGGGAAGCAAATGCCTGAAGTCCGACCTTTGCCGCGTCAGCAGTTCCGCGTTGGACACGTTGTTCCGCGAACTCAAGGCGCGTTGAGTCGCGGGATATCTGAACCAAGGTCTTAGAAACAAGTGCCGCCTGATGGCCAACGACGACGACTGTGCGTTCCAAATCGAGTTCTTCAAGCGACTTCAAGATGTGTCGCGTCATCGGTACACCATTCACCGGATGCAGCGGCTTCGGCAGGGTTGACAGCATTCGTGAACCCTTGCCAGCGGCTAGAACGATTGCCCTCATGCAACGCCGAAAAATTGTCGATTCACGTGGAAAGATTCCATTCTTTCATGGCGAAATACGTAGCGAAACGTTAGTCGTAGAGAGTCCGCTCGGGGAGGAGGGCTCGAACCTCCATTGTCGGGACCAAAACCCGATGTCCTGCCAGTTGAACGATCCCCGACCATCGAAGCACCACAGGCGCTAGGTCGACAGCACCAGCCTAACGACGAGAAGTGCGCGATACCGGTCGCTTACGGCAACAATGTCGGCCATCTTCACGTTGGCTCTCGGCCACGGTTCAGCTACCCTGCAGTTCCTCATGGGATCCCTCGTAAAGAAGCGTCGTAAACGCATGCGAAAGAAGAAGCACAAGAAGATGCTTCGCCGCACGCGTTATCAACGCCGAAACAAATAGCTAGTCCTCATTAGCTCGATTACTCAGCGGCGCTTGTCTCGTTGGTGCCGTGTTGAGGCAAGGTTTTGACGTTTACCGATGCGATTCCATCGTGTCGAAATTCTTCGTGGTGTCCTTCGACAAACCAAGTGCCGCCGCTACCAGCTAGACGAGCTCGCCTTCCAGTTGCTTCGCTGAGTGCATCTCTCCACTCTCCTAATTCGGGCTTGACCATGAGTGCTGCAGGTTCGAGATCATTGCCATGATCACCAACTGGGCAACCTAGGTCGTCCCATGCTTGATAAACATCCTCAGTTGATACCCCTATAGGTGGGATGAGCAAGGTCATTTCACGTTCCACGTAAGGCAATGGTCGAAGTATCTCCCCAATACCTTGAACACGAGCTCGTCCTCCGAGAAGACAAAACCCGACATCCGCGCCTAATGAAGTAGCTGCTACTGGGTCGTTAAAGCCGGCCCACCGCAAAACAGCAGCCGCATTGCTGGATCCTCCGCCAAGACCCGCTCCTGACGGGATTCTCTTATCGATCATGACCTCTGCCGTGCGTCCTAATAAGTCCAGTGCCCTATTGACAAGGTTGTTTTCGTTTTCTGGAACTTCAAATCCTGAGTCTGATGATCGAATACTCAATCCCGACCCAGCACTAATCACGATTTCATCACAAAGATCAACCGACACCATTTCAGCATCAATGAGGTGGTAGCCATCTGTGCGGCGACGCTTGACCCTAAGTGAGAGGGTCAATTTAGCCGGGCTGATTAGATGTTCAGAATTCATGATTCGATGTTCGTCGACTTCCGTGCGAGGTCTATCCATCTATCCAATTCAATCTCTTCTGGTCGAGACGTCGGCGCAATCCTCGCACTTTCTAAAACGGCCTCATCTACTCGTCCCTTCAAGCTTTTTCGCAGCATCTTGCGGCGTTGGTTAAAGGCAATCCGGACCAGTTCTATGAGTTCCTTTTCGACGTGATCCTCAAGGTTTTGGTCGATTCGTTCGATTGCGACGAGAGCTGAGTTCACTCGTGGCTTTGGATAGAAGACTGATGGTGGTACATGTCCAACAATTGTTGCTTCTGCTCGAAGGGCCACACGCACTGACA
>JAYZKK010000104.1:0-9509 GCA_036163555.1 Actinomycetota bacterium | reverse complement strand
CCTCGTGGTACGCCATTTGTTTACCCAGAACAGTTTTGTACTGCTTGGAAAGTCGTTCGGTCGAGAAAGGTGCATCGGACATGAGCACTCCTTTTAGCTTTAGGTCTCCTCATTTCCTACACCAGTCGTGGCTCCCTTTTCCTGAATCAGGGCACGAACTTTTCCTGGTTCGATGTGTCGTGACGGAATGCGGCTAGATCGAACTGAACGTCAGCAATGCTGCGGTGACGTCGGACTCAACCACGACAGGTGAGTCAAGGATTGCTGTCAGCCACTCCGGCCGACCTAAACAAGCAACCGCAACAGCAACATCCATCCCTGACAACGCCTGAATTTGACGGACGTGGTCGGCTGCGTAGCTGGCAGGGCGAATATCGGATGCCAGTTCGGCCATTGCCCAGGGATCTGGAGCAGATCCATCAAGATCAGATTGAGAAACCTGTATCAGCATGGGGGAGGTAGGGCGACCACCGCCGCCGTCCAGACCGGGACCATCGATGATTATCAGGCCCTTAATCTCAGTTGGCCGTGAACCGAATAACAACAAACCGACATAACCACCCAACCCGTAACCGAGCAAAGTGACGGGCCCGATTTCGGCGAGGACAGCATCAGCGTCAGACATCAAGGCCTCGCAGGTGTAACCGCCCGCGGCTGGAACTGTGGAGGCACCGTGACCTGTGAAATCCAACGCAAAAATGGGTCCCTTCCATCCTTGAACGATTCCTGGGATAGTTGAGGGCGAACATTCACCCAATCCATGGAGGATCAGTAACGGACGCCCATTACCGGCGCGGAGTTCATGCAGTGCGAGGCGACTACGGACATGCTCCAAAAAGGTTGTCGTCATAAGGCACGCCCCAAAAAATCGACTGTTATTTCAGCAACATATTCGGGTCTTTCGATATGAACGAAGTGACCCGTATCTGCCAACGCGTGGAATTCGGCGCCTTCAGGCAAGATTGGGAAAGCTTCGTCGGGGGTGGTGCCCCACCCCATCTCTTCCTTGACCGTTCCAATCACCCCCAAGTAGGGCACGCGAAGACCACGAAGCCTTGGAATCGCCCATTCAGGTCGCCAGGCTCCAGAAGGTCCGAATCGTAAGGTGGGATCAATTTTCCAACGCCATCCATCGTGGTCGCATCTAGCACCAACCGTCACCAGATATTGCAGCCACTCCATCGATAAGCGTGGATTCATCGACTGGCGTCGCTCAGCTAAACCCTCGATGGTGTCAGCGCGTCGATTCATTTGGCCTGCCCGCCGCCGGTGATCAAGCCACCCGCTCAGCTCGGCTGCTAAAGCGTTCACATCTGACCGGTCGATCTGATTACTGAAACCCCGTTCATTTGGTATGCCATCCAGATTGATCACTGCGCTCACTCGATGAGGGAGAACTTCAGCGAGTTGGTTCATCATGCCGCCTCCCTTGCTGTGACCCAGAACAGGACTTGGGTTACTGGTCTGTAGGGACTCGATGACATGCGCGGCGTCACGCATATCCGCTTCCCACGTATAGAGCGCTGCCATGTCGCTGTCGCCATGACCACGTTGATCCCAAGCAACGACACGGAAACCTTGATCAGCTAACAGGGGAGCAAACAAATCCCATGTACCAGCGAAATCAAACCCGCCATGAGCTAAGAGAATCGGTTGCGCTGTTTCATCTCCCCACTCAACGACGGACACTTCGATCCCGCCGACGTCGACACGGCGCGAACGGTCAGGGCGCTGTGCTTTGGGCAATGACGAACGGACAACGTCGATTTCGTTACTCATAATTCCGGAGCTAGTTGGTGACGAGAATTAGTTGTGACAGCAACAGCTGAACAAGTTTGAGAGAGGCCAAGGGAGATCTTTTTCACACGCGGGGACCCTGTCAGATTGGCACAATCGCGCGACGCTCGCTTAATCGCGTAACTTGCAGTCATGGCAAATGACATTGACATTGGATTGTTCTCGATCAATACCGATCACCTCGTTGACGGTGAAGCATTATCGACCGTCGCTGTGGCCGCTGAACAAGCGGGTTTCGAATCGTTGTGGACGGCAGAACACGTCGTATTACCAGACCCACAGTCACCACCATCACCCCTGCCGCCCGACGCTGAGCTACTCGACCCGACCGTCGCTTTGGGTTATTTCGCTGCTGTCCCAACTGACATAAAACTAGGTACCGGCATCATTATTTTGCCGCAACGCAATCCGCTGGTATTGGCTAAAGAACTAGCAAGTGTTGATGTCTTATCTAATGGGCGGACAATCTTCGGCGTAGGAGTTGGGTATCTCGAACCTGAGTTTGAAGCGATCGGTGTTCCCATGGAGGATCGAGGGCGTCGCACAACTGAATACATCGAAGCAATGCGGTCAATCTGGAATGACGACGACCCCGCATATGACGGCGACTATGTGTCTTTCTCAGGAGTAAAAGCTTTTCCTCGACCGATCCAACCGCTCGGGCCACCAGTAGTGATGGGTGGGCATTCCAAGCCAGCCTGGCGAAGATCTGTCACCCACAGCCAAGGCTGGTATGGGTTCATGTTGGATCCTCAAGCAACGTCTGAGAACCTAACTGGACTCGCGGAGGCGGAACAAAAATATGATCGTCCAAATGAACTTGGCCAACTCGAGATCACGGTAACCCCGCGTATGCGTCCCGGTCCCGAAATGATCGAACAGTATGGAGAACTTGGAGTAGATCGACTGGTGTTGTTATCAGGTGCCCGGTCAGTTGATGAATCCATCGCGTTTATTGAACACATCCACGAAACCCTGTTGAGCTGATGGAGATGCAACCACTTCACGGTCTTCGCGTTGTTGAACTATGTGAGGGGATAGCCGGTCCATGGGCGGGCAGACTCCTCGCTGGTTACGGTGCAGATGTCATCAAAGTGGAGCCACCCAACGGGGATCGGTGCCGGGCCTTAGGTCCATTTCCAACTGATGGCCCAAACCCCGAAACAGGTGCCTTACATCTCCATCTCAACACCGGAAAGCGTTCTGTTGTTGGCGAGGTTGGGGATGAGCTAGTTGATCGTCTCGTAGCTGGAGCCGACATTGTTTTGCAATCCAGCGCAGCCATAAGTCCCGAAACGATTGAGGAAAGTCACCCGGGGATGGTCCTGGTCACCGTCACTTCGTTTGGTTTAGTCGGGCGTTACAGCTGGTGCCAGGGAGAAGAGATAATTCATTACGCGATGGGTGGCCCAATGTCAGCCAGTGGAGATCCTGAACGCGAACCCCTCAAAATGGGCGGTGATCTCGGTCAGTATCAATGCGGGACGCTCACCGCCACAGCGGCACTCGCGGCACTCACATCACAACGTCGCAGTGGTCGCTCTATTCACGTGGATATGAGCAACATCGACACCCAGATCACGTCAATCGATCGACGTATGACCTTTCTTCTGTACAACTCCTATCGCGGGGAGAACGTGCCTCGAAGTGGGGGATACAACACATCAATTTTCCCGGGAGGCTGCCGCCCAGCCTTGGACGGACATGTACAAGTTTCCACCCTGATGAACTGGCTACCCCGAATGGTGGCAGTAATGAACGACCCGGAAATGTCGTCGCTATATGAGGACCCAGCCTGGATCATTAATCAAGACCTACCTGAAATTGCTGACGGTCGACTGCTGGAATGGACACTTGGACGTGACAGGCAACAAGCAATGGAAGAAGCCCAAGCTGGGGGCTGGCCCATTACTGCTGTTAACCGGCCCGTTGACCTGCTCACCGACCCCCACTTCACCGCACGAGGTTTCTTTACAGAGATCGACCAAACAAACGCAGGCCCGACACTCCATCCAGGTGGTCCCATTCGCGTCGAAGACGGCTGGAGCGCCGAACGTCCCGCGCCAACTATTGGTCAACACCATGCAGAACTAGAAGCCGAAGAGCCGCGAAGTAAAGAAGTCGCCGAGAAAGTTGACGATGAACTGCCCCTAAACGGCATACGGGTGCTCGATATGACAGTTGTTTGGGCTGGACCGTATTCCACTCAAATTCTTGGAGACCTTGGAGCCGATGTAGTTCGAGTCGATAACCCGTGGGTGTTCCCAACTGCCACTCGAGGAATTTTCCCCCGTCCGACCAAAGAAATGATCGCCGACATTGGAGGCATTGGTGGCGGCTACCCAGATGCGGAACCCGGTGACCGTCCATGGAACCGGTTTGCCCTTTTCAACGCTCACGCAAGAAACAAACGAAGTGTCACTTTAGATCTGCGCCAAGAACGAGGAAAAGAAACGTTCCTGCAACTCGTTGACGTCAGTGACGTCCTGATCGAAAACAACTCGGTTGATTTGATGGACCGACTAGGAATTGGTTGGGACGAAATCCACGCCCGAAATCCGAAATTGATCATGATTCGGATGCCCTCGGTTGGTTTGGAAGGCCCGTACAGGTCATTTCTTGGCTTTGGTGTGAACTTTGAGGCGCTTTGTGGTCTAGGTGCGATTCGCGGCTACCAAGACGTCGACCTCTCTGAGAACGAAGCAGTTTTTCACATGGATGCAGCATCAGGTGCAACAGGGGCTTTCGCGGCGCTAATGGCTTTACGGCGACGAGAAACAACTGGTGTTGGAGAATTGGTCGAAATATCGCAAGCCGAAAATATGCTCAACCACATCGGGGAACTCCTCATCGACGCCAGTCGTACCGGGGCGGTGCATCAGCCGCTCGGCAACAGACACCGGGTGTATGCACCCCAAGGTTGTTACCCCTGTGTAGGTGACGACCAGTGGGCGGTGATATCGGTAACTAACGATGAGCAATGGCAGTCCTTGGTAGGAGTTTTAGGCTCCCCGCAATGGGCGACAGATGATGGATTGTCGACGGTGGAAGGTCGACAGCAACACCATGATGAGATCGACGAACATTTGAGTGCGTGGACATCCCAGCACACAGCCCAAGAAATATTTGAAACCTGCCAACACGCGGGTATCCCAGCAGCACCCGTGCTGCATGAAGATGAAGCGTTCACCGAACCGCATTTCCGGGAACGGGGCCTCTTCGCCACCAATGGAAACGCTGATACAGGTCAGCACGAATATCCGACACATCTATGGCGCTGGAGTGGACCTGACATGCGGTTCGAAGCGCTACCAGTTTTAGGTGGAGATAACGAAGCGATCTTCAAAGGTTTGTTAGGTATGAGCGACGCCGATTATGAACTCCTGGTCGACGACGGCCACATCCAGCTTGATTATCTTCAGCCCGATGGAACCCCGTACTAAAAGAGACGAGCGTTAGTCGGGGCGATCAAGTCGGAACTGGTCGCGAGTTGTCGCATAATCCATTCCAGCTAGACGACCCAACGCATCTAGCCGAACTGGATCAATTCTGGTTCCATCCAACACCTGGCTATCTATATGAAACGCGAGTACTTCACCAAAGGTGATTACGTGATGCAACCCGTCCTTATCACCGAACTCGACTTCATGAACCGCTTCACATTCGATAACAGCCTTTGCTTCTTCAACCCCAGGAGCATCAACCTGACCGAATGTCGCTGCTGTCAGACCGGTCTTTTCAAATTCGTCGACATCAGGGGCGAGCGTGGCTGAGGAATCGTTCATCGCCACAGCCAGATCGTGGTCCACGAGACTCGCGGTGAACACACCGGTATCTCGAATGTTTTGCAACGAATCCTTGATGATCCCGTCAAATACGCCAGTGGAGAACACCAGAACCGGTGGGTTAGTCGCCATCGCGTTAAAAAACGAATAAGGAGCTAGATTAGGAACACCATCGGTGCTTCTCGACCCGATCCAACCAATAGGACGGGGCACGATCAGCCCGGTCGTCAGTTTGTAACGGTCCGCGGTGTCGAGGTCATCGACAAGAAAAGAAGTTCGCTCCACGCTGCTCAACTTCCCGTTGGCTGGAAACGGAGCAGAGGAGGACCACTCTCCCCATCCCGATTCGTTGCCTCTTCAAACACTGCTTCCACACGGTCGCCAATAGAAAGTTGTTCAGGGTCACATTCGACAATGTTGGTCATGACCCGCGGTCCCTCGTCCAACTCCACATAGGCCAAAACGAACGGAGTTACCTTGTTCCAACCCCCGGGGATACGTCGCGTCACGGTGAAACTGTAAATAGAACCATCACCTGACGCTTCGAACCACCCCACATCTTGAGAACCACATTCGGGACAGATCTCTCTAGGAAACCAAATAACAAAATCACAATCACGGCACCGAGGAAGGACGAGCAGGCCTCGCTCCGCTCCTTCGAAGAAGGGCAGATTTTCAGAGTTTGGTTGAGCTGCTCTCGCCGGCAACTTCATAACGATCTCCCCAACACCATTGTCGAACTTGCTGATCGAGTCGCCAAACTTCCACCAGTGCCATGGGCAACGGCTAGTTCACAATCAGGAACCTGCACCTCGGCGTGCGCTTCGTTTCTGAGCTGACGGACCGCTTCGATCACCTTTGTCATGCCACCTCGATTGGCTGGGTGGTTGTTACACAGCCCGCCTCCGTCGGTGTTGAATGGGAGTTCCCCGTGAGGTGCTCGTAATGCCCCTGAGGCAATGAACTGGCCACCTGCCCCACGTTCACAAAACCCCAAATCCTCCAAGGTGATCAACACCGTGATCGTGAAACTGTCGTAGACAGACACATAATCAATGTCACTTGGGGTGACACCCGCTTCGTTGAAGGCGAGAGGCCCTGAACGCACAGCTCCGGTGTGGGTTAAGTCGATTCGCCCCGATTGTGAAGACTTTACGAAGGATCCGGTCCCCAAGATGGGAATGCAATGTCGGGTCAAACGATCCGCGACTGCTTCGCTGACGATCACCATGGCTCCACCACCATCGGTGATGACGCAGCAATCGAGGCGGTGCAACGGATCAGAAATCATTGGTGATTCCAACACTTCTTCGACGCTCACCACGTCTTGCAAAAATGCGTGAGGGTTGTGTTGAGCATGGGTCGACGCTGCCACCTTGACTTCAGCAAGTTGTTCAGACGTTGTTCCGAATTCGTGCATGTGGCGTTGAGCGGCCAGTGCATAACCACCGGGCACGGACATGCCCCATTGACTTTCAAATGGTGCTTCAGGCGCTCCGCTGACCCTGCCGCTTCCACCAGGACCGGCACCACCGGTGCGGGGTTTACCAGCCAAGGTGATCAACGCAACGTCTATGTGTCCAGCGGCAATAGCAGTTGCTGCATGTTGGGCGTGTACCAGGTAGGAGGAACCACCTGTCTCAGTGTCATTTATGTAGTGACAGTCAAGTCCTAAATAGTCCACCATCGACAACACCCCAAAGCCGGGGGCATCACCTGCTGAGTAATACGCATCAACGTCTGACGTCGAAAGCCCAGCATCAGACAGGGCGCCAAGTGCAACATCTGCATGGATTTGGGGAAGAGTCCGATCAGGTAAATGTCGCTCAGGATGCTCATGCACACCAGCGATGAACGCTTTGCCTCTTATGCTCACCTACTGGAAGCTAGCGGGGATATGAACGAATTGGCGGATCGGAATAAACGTAGACGCAGACGGGCTGGCAAACGACCACGAGTTCTGGTTTGGGTATGACTGGTTCGGCGCATCGTAAATGGTGGGTCCTGGGATCGCTGTGGGCCCTCTACGCCTCATTTGGGCTCGTCGCCGGTTCGTTGGCTCCGCTTTTGAGTCACATCCGAGTCGAACTCAACATGTCCCATGCAGCAATGGGTGCCGCTCTAGGCGCCTGGCCATTTGTGTACCTAGCAGTGTCGGCGATAGCCGGAAAACTCTTAGATCGCTACGGGCTTCGCGTCGGATTGGCAGCGGGTTCAGTATTAATAGGTGCCTCAGGTCTGCTTCGCGCCGTCGCACAATCTGGGTCAGGTTTGTGGCTCGCAGTCGCCGTTTTCGGGCTTGGGGGCCCGTTCATTTCTGTGGGAGCCCCCAAGCTCGTTACTGAATGGTTCTCCGCAGACGAGCGAGGGCTTGCGGTCGGTTTGTACAGCACAGCTTCATCGCTCGGGGCCATCACAGCACTGGTCATAGCCGACCCATTACGAGTTGTCACCGGCGATTGGCGCTGGGTGATGGTGATCTTTGGAACGGTATCTCTGACCAGCGGACTGTTATGGGTGGTGGTGAGCAGCTTGAATCGCGTGGATCAAAAACCTGAGCTGACCAACGAACAATATGACGGCTTGTGGCGCGACCAGACCGTTCGAAGGATCTTGTTTTTGGCTTTCACGATTTTTTTCGTCGGCCACGCCCTCAACGGATGGATGCCCGAAATGCTGCGCACCGGACCGTGGTCAACTCGCGGTGCTGCGTGGTTAACTGCCGGGGGAATAACAGTGGGCGTCATCGGATCATTGATCATCCCTGGCCGTGTCAACCCGCACAAACGCCCGCAGTTCCTCACCATGATGTTCATTGCAATGGGAATATCTGTCTGGGCTTTGACCGTTTCTTCCCAAACACTCCACCTCTTCGCCATAGCAGTCATAGGCATCGTCAGAGTGGCGAGTGTCCCGATGGCCATGCTGCTGTTGATGTCGAGTCGAGCAGTCCCCGATGCCCGAATGGGAGTCGCAGGCGGACTGTTCTTCACCGCAGGCGAACTTGGGGGAGTGTCGGGCCCGTGGGTTATTGGGATTGCTCGCCAAAACTCTGCTGACTTCGGATCGTCGGTCGCCGTGTTGTCACTGATGGCTGCGGTTTCAGCGTTTGCTTGTTGGCGGTTCTGGAGATCAGGATTCTTAGATCATGCATGACCAACCTTGTCGGAACCGAGTCACGAAATGACACCGGAAAACCCGCAACACAGATGGGACGCCATATATGGCGAACACTCCACACCCGCAGAACCCGACCCGTTTATAACAACGTCGGAATTTCTCCCGACACCACCGGCTAGGGCAGTGGATTTCGCGGGAGGAACCGGGGCCACGGCACTTTGGTTAGCAGCCAATCGCTTCGATGCGTCGCTAGTGGAAATATCTCAGGTAGCCCTCGAGATAGCGGAACGAGAGGCAATCCGAAGAGGACTCAGGCTGTCGACGATCCATCACAATCTCGAATCATCCAGACAACTTGCCCAGAGCTGGGATATGGCGATGTGCTGCAACTTCCTCGACCGGCCCTTCTATTCGCTGCTACGCGACTACGTCACCCCCGACGGAGTGCTGTTCGTCAAAGTGGCGACACTCACCAATTTGGAGCGCCACAACAAACCCAGTCGCCGGTACCTCATCGAAAATGGAGAACTCCCGGACCTACTTCCAGGGTTCGAACCACTCTCTTACACCGAAGACTGGTTCGATGATCGGCATGAAGCCCGAATGATCTGTCGACGCGTCGTCGACTGACGGGTCAGCGAACAGAAACTAAATCCACGACGAAGATGAGATGTTCGTTTGGTCCTATCACGCCACCCGCACCGGCACTCCCGTAAGCCAAAGCCGGCGGAATAGTGAGTTGGCGACGTCCACCGACGCGCATTCCCACCACCCCCTGGTCCCAACCTGAAATAACTTGCCCACCTC
>JAYZKK010000103.1:0-2812 GCA_036163555.1 Actinomycetota bacterium | reverse complement strand
CGGGTAGCTGCGTTATCTCGATGTCTCTCAGCACTTCCGAAAAGGCGTCCATAATCGCGTTGAGATCATGATGAGTTGCTGTCGCGAGATCTGGTTCGGTTAGTACCGTTCGAAGCTCTTCGGCACTAGCGGACAATCGAGCATGAATTTCTCCGGGAAGCTCGACCTTTTCTAGCAAGCTGATGAACATCAGCATCGCCGAAAGTTGATTCCGGACGTCGTGCACCAGAGTTGACCGGAAGTCCGCCACAAACTCAACCTACCCGTCTGTCATGAGCGGTCTTCGTTCTTGGTAGTGCATTTGCGTTAGATGACTACCCGCGAATGCGCCATATCCCTTGAAATAGGGCTTTCTTACAGTTAGTTGCATGTTCACAGCTTCAAAATTACTTGCCCTCCTGGCGTCATTATTTGCAACGGTGCTACTGACCTTGGTCATTGTGACTCCTCGAGGAGAGGCAGACACTCCATCTATAGACAACCCATCCGTCAGCAAGGTGGACTTCCGAATGCTTCACGAAGCAGTCTCAGGACACCAGATCATTGATGGGCGACACCAAGAACACGTGTTACAGGTAGCCAACACGATCCCAGCGGCGCTCCAGCCCGCTCTCAAAGGGACCAAATTTGTTAACGGCTGCCACCCCTGGGCAACCAAAGAACTAGATGCTTGTGCCTTTGGAACCTACGACCCCGAAGGCTGGGATAGCGATGACACACACGGGCATGATTGGGCCAACACCATCTGGGTTTCTTCTCACGCGGTACGGGCAGGCAAGGCCTCAGACGTAATCCTTCACGAAGTAGGCCACGCCGTCGTTCACAACCTGTTCGATGACTGCTATTTCCCGAAACAAGCAGAAACGACAGTTAAAGAACTACTTCTCCAATCCTTTGCCCATGGAAGTGCTAATCCGGCTGAACTATTGGCTGATGCGTTCGTTGTCGCATTCAGCAGTCATTCTGATGATGTACACACGCACTACTTTGAAAACTTCAACTTTCAAGCCTCAAAAGAAGTGATTCTGAAGATACGTGCCGCTGTCTGGCTCTGTTCGAAATAACCGAGACAGTAAGAAACCGAATTGGTCTGCAGGTCCCCAACCACGCAAGGGCACCTCTATCGTTGATTAACAACCTTGTTAGGAACACAATGTTCGGTCGCAACAAAAACAGATCTAAGCAAGACCATCTGATTCTTCTTGTCGATGACGACAAAGGGCAGCTTGACGTTTTCGCGACTTGGATGGCTGCCATCCGGCCAAACGCTCATATACGCAGCACTACAAGCGTTGAAGAAGCACTCAATCTCATTATCACCCACACCTTCTCACTCATCATTTCTGATTATTCGATGCCCCACCCAGGCGCCGGACTCGACCTATTCGAAGCCGCTATCCAAAGCGGAATTCCGAAATCAAATTTCATCATGCTGTCAGGGACAACGGACAACCTGCCTGACGAAATATGCCTCGTCAGCAAAGGCGACCTTGTCGCACTTGAAACGGCAATCCAGCAGGCGCTGACATGACCGACGGAGAAGAAGCCCCATCGAAGAGTCACGCAGAACAAAGCCGTCAGTTGGAAGAATTGTTAATTCAACGCCAAAAATGGTTAGGAGACGCGTCACACGAGCTTCGCGGCCCACTCAATGCGGCAGCAATGAGTTTGAACCTCGTCACTCGACGAGACGACCTTCCCGATGGGGTGCAGGCGACATTGAGAAACGCTGAACGCCATCTGCTTCACATGTCTGATCTCGTCCGGGACATGTTCGACACCGCCAAACTAGAAAACGACGCCTTCGAACTAGCCATAACGCCTGACGTACCCGTACACGAAATAGTGGAAGAAATTGTCGAAGAGTTCGCCGCGAATCCTGGTGTCCTCTCATTGCGTTCAATCCCTGATCACACCATCACAGCGACGTTAGATAGAGACCGAATCAGACAAGTGGTCCGAAATGTGGTTTCAAACGCGGCGAAATACCGTCAAACGGACAAACAGGCCACTATTGCGGTGCTCTTACACCGCATAGATGATGCTTATTTCGAAATCGTCGTTGATGACACCCCTAATGGTTTGGGCATGACGAAAACTGATTTAGAGGCTTTGAACTCGGGACAGCCATTCTGGAGAGCGGAAGCCGCTAAAGCAGTCGCTTCCGGAACAGGGCTGGGAGTGCAGCTGTCACGAAAGCTGGTGGAACGTTCCGGTGGAGAAATTCTTTACGAATCAGAGTTTGGAGTCGGAACAACCGTGACCATTCGCCTGCCCTATACATCCGACACTGACACGTGAGACCTCTACCTCTCGCTCAGATATCGTAAAAATCGGCCCTAAGTTCCAACTGTGAACCTATGATTTGACCGTTCTACATTTGTGAGACATGTGTCTCTCCAATTTTCGGGAATGCTGGTTGCGCAATGGCGACAACAATGAGCGGTTTAGTTCGTGAGGCACTCTTAGATGCTGCCCGAACTCTTCTCCGTAGTTCATCGATTTACGAACTCTCGATTGCCAAGATCGCCGCCGAATCCGGACTGGCTCGCCCAACTGCTTACCGGTATTTCTCTCATCCTCGCGATGTCGTCAATGCTCTGGCAGAAGAAAGCGTGGCGGAGATCCGCGACATGATCCGCGACACTGACTCTTGGCGCAAACCGGCGGCCTACGCGAGAGCAGCTGTCAAAGTTTTCACCGCTGATTCGTCGGTTAACCGACAAGTGATCTTGCATTCTTCGGTCCAAGCCCAAGATGGAAAATGGATTGCTCAAGAGAACACGCCCGAAAGTCTTTTTGTCGAATGGGG
>JAYZKK010000102.1:0-12975 GCA_036163555.1 Actinomycetota bacterium | reverse complement strand
CCTGAGGAGAAACCCGAGTAACCCAATGTTGGCGGCATAACGGATGCCTAGCCATAGTGTCGCTACCACTGAGTAGATAGCAGCGGACAGGGCTAACCGAAATCCGTACTTCTTTTCGTTAGCTATTCCGAGTCCTCCTCCAACAAGTGCTATGAGAAGCAATAGTGGAAATATCCTCGACGCGAAGAGTCCGAGTATGTCGTAAGGCAATTGCCGGTAATAGACACTGCCAAAGAGGACGATGCTCACACCCCGAAAATATGCCAGCATCACAGCGCTATATAGCGTCTGAGGTTGGGTCGGGTTTAGCCAACGAAGATTGTTCACCTAGTTAGTGTGGCAGAGGCTGGGTCTAAACCCTCAGCCTTTGGGTCTCTTTGACAGTTTGATTCGATGTTCAGCGCGGAGCTGTCCGCATGCCGCATCGATATCAGTTCCCCGATTGGACCGCACGGTCGCATTGACTCCGAATGATTCCAGAATCTCTTGGAACCAATTTATTGAATCAGGATCTGAACCGGGATTCTTGTATCCAGGGGTCGGGTTCAACGGGATGAGGTTCACATGTGCGTTCAAGGGCCGAGCAAATGCCGCAAGCTCGCGGGCAGCGTCCTCAGTGTCGTTGATGCCTGCCATCATGGCCCATTCGAGACTAATTCTTCTATTTTTGATCCGTTTGTATGCCTGAAGGGTCTCCGCGAGTTTCCGGAGTGGATAGGTACGATTGACTGGAGCGATCTGGTTGCGGACTCTGTCGTTCGCCGAGTGCAACGAGACGGCCAGGCTCACCGGTAGATCTTGTCGAGATAGTTGTTCAATCCCGGGAATGACACCAACGGTCGAGATAGTTATTTTCCTCGCACCGATTCCAAGATCGTCGTGTATCCGTTCAACGGCGGGCCAAACGTTGTCAAAGTTGGCCAAGGGTTCACCCATGCCCATGAAAACCACGTTGCTTACACGTTTGTTTCCAGAATGTTGAGCTGCACGGACTACTTGCTCGACAATTTCACCTGTGGTCAGATGCCGGTCAAAGCCGATCTGACCAGTAGCGCAGAAGCTGCATGCCATCGCGCAACCAGCCTGTGAGGATACGCAAACTGTCGAGCGGTCTCGGTAATGCATGAGCACCGACTCAAGCAGGTACCCGTCCACGAGTTGCCAAAGCTGTTTGACTGTTCTTCCGTTGTCGCTTGTTGCCTCTCGGACAGGAGTGAGTGCCGCTGGAAGGAGTTCCTCGATAGCTGACCGCAACGATTTCGGGACATTTGTGAGATCTGCCGGATCACGATGTTGGCCATGGAGGCCTTCCCAGACCTGTTCAATCCTGTAGTTCGGTTCTCCCTCGAGTAACTCTGCGAGTTCCGAACGTGATAGGTCATAGCGAGTGATCACCACGCTTACAGGGTACGGGAGGTAGCTTCGAATACGTGGCTCCTCACCGCTATGACGATCATCATCGAGACGTGCACAACAGCGGAGTTAGAGCAGCAGTTTTTGGTGCTTCAGACGGTTTGGTTTCCAATGTGCTGTTGATCGTTGGTCTCGCGGGGGCAGACGCCTCGGCTGGAGTGATTCGAGCAGCGGGTGTAGCGGGACTGCTGGCAGGCGCTATCTCGATGGCGGCCGGTGAGTATGTCTCAGTGAGGGCTCAAAATGACCTCGTGGCGCGAGAACTCGAAAAGGAAAAACTGGCTTTAGCGGAAGACCCCGAAGAGGAAACCGAGGAACTAGCACAGGTTTATGTTGAGCGGGGCATGAACCCTGAACAGGCCCGGGAAATGGCTCAACTGGTCATGCAAAATCCAGAAATGGCCCTCGAGGTTCATGCGCGAGAGGAACTTGGGATCTCCCCGAATGAATTGGCATCTCCGTTTGGCTCTGCCATCTGGTCCTTTCTCGCCTTCGCTATAGGGGCGCTACTGCCCTTGGTTCCGTGGTTCGTATCCTCAGCATCGAATGTCATATGGTTCTCAGTTGCTGCTGCCGTGATCGGAGCAGGTGCTATTGGTTCGAGTTTGGCCCTCGCCACTGGACATTCAGTACTTCGAGGCGTGACCCGCCATGTTGGGATAGCTGTAGCGGCTGCTGTCGCTATTCACTTTGTGGGAGTGGCGTTAGGGTCAGCTGTAGATCTCTAACAATTTCACAGCAGTTGCTGGTAGAGACGCCGGACCACTTGGACTTCAAGGCCTATGTCGCGGTACAGATTTACAGCGGGTGTGTTGTCAGCATCGACGTAGAGCATTGCTTGGGTAATACCAACGGTTTCAAGATGCTGGTAGCCAGCTAGGGTCAGAGCCCGTCCGAGTCCGAGTCCGTGAAAGTCGGGATCGACTGCGATGACATACACCTCTCCGACCGGAGGGTTTTGCTCAGAGTGAATTTTGGTCCAACAAAAAGCTGCTATCTGGTTGTTTTGTTCGTAAATCCGAAACCCTTCGGGGTCGAACCAAGGTTCTTGTTGACGCTCGCGCAGCAGGTCGGGAGTCCAGCCACCCTGCTCTCGGTGCCATGAAAACGCTCGGTTGTTTACCTCGCACCATTCGTCTTCGTCTTGTCCGACGACGAACGATCGAGTCACGAGATCAGTTCTTTGTTCTAGTGGAATTGACCGTTCCATCCTGAAGAGGTCTCGTTGGGGAAGCAACTTCAAGCGCTCGAGTAGTTGATCAATGTCTTCTGATGGGTGATCTAGCCAGAGCGAGACGGCGGGCGATGTTTGCGACAAGACTTCTCTTAGTGCCATAGAGAGGGCATCGTGAGTCCACAGCGAGGCGTCTAATTCCAGAACTTCGCCTTCTCTGTCTTCAGTAATCGTTATTGTTGGCGCTGCGTCAGCGTCGTCGGTCACCTTATTGAAGGTATCGCTACTTGTGGCTGGATGAGGTAAACAAGCGGGATGGGGAAGCCTCGATCACCAAATGGAAGGGCGCGTGCAGTACATGAACGCCTGAAGTGTGAGTACGAAGCAATCTGTGAATTAGACCATGAGAGCCCGTTCGAACTATTGGTAGCGACCATCTTGTCGGCCCAGTGCACCGACGTGCGAGTTAACAAAACCACTCCGGCGTTGTTTCGTCGTTATCCGGGGCCATTCGAACTCGCGTCTGCTGACCAGCGAGATTTAGAACAGTTGGTTCACCCGACGGGCTTCTATAAAAGCAAAGCAAAGAACCTACTGAAGATGGCCAATCAGTTGTTAGACGACCATGGTGGTGTGGTGCCCCAAGAGCTGGGTGAGTTGGTGAAACTAGGAGGCGTAGGCCGAAAGACAGCCAATGTCATTCGATCTGTTGCCTTTGGACTCCCAGGGTTGCCTGTAGATACAC
The DNA here is from genome assembly GCA_036163555.1 of Actinomycetota bacterium. Classification (GTDB taxonomy): domain Bacteria; phylum Actinomycetota; class Acidimicrobiia; order Acidimicrobiales; family Poriferisodalaceae; genus MedAcidi-G3. The sequence continues at coordinate 9,643 of JAYZKK010000102.1, read as the reverse complement.
ATGTTGGGCGTTTAGCACGGCGTCTAGGGCTTACCGAAGAAGAGGACCCTGTAAAAGTGGAAATGGCGTTGAACCCGATGGTGCCCCAATACGAGCGGGGGGAGTTCAGCCTCCGAGTAATTCTGCACGGAAGACAGGTATGTTTCGCCCGGAACCCTCAGTGCGAGAACTGTGTCTTAAATGATTTTTGTCCGACAGCATTCGATTTCTAAGAAATAGAGGAGAGTCATCATGACCATCCGCAGAGCAGCACACTTTGTGCCAGGCGCTAACCAGAAAATGCTTGACAAGTCATTGGCCACAGAGGCCGATGCACTCATTCTTGATTTGGAAGACGCAGTGACCCCTGAGCATAAGGACTCTGCTCGAACGACAGTTGCTAACTGGTTAGAGCAAATTGATTTTGGACGCCAGGAAAAAGTGGTGCGAGTAAATCCGATCGGTAGCCCATGGTTTCAGCAGGACATTGAAGAAACAATGGCCCATCCGCCTGACTCATATCTCATTCCAAAGGTAAATAATGCCAACGAGATCTCGCAGATAGATGAACTAATTCGAGAAAACGAAAAACTACACGGGCACCGTGATGGGTCGACCAAGCTCTTAATTTTGGGTACTGAAACCCCGCAAGGTTTTCTCAATATCGGGGATCTTGCTGCGAACCCGCGGGTTGACGCCCTCACTTGGGGTGCAGAGGACTTATCTGCTGCCATTGGATCGAGAGGTAATCGCAATCCAGATGGCACCTACTTGCCGATTTTCGAACATGCTCGGGTGATGTGTCTGTTAGCGGCGACTGCCTGGGAGAAACAACCTTTGGACACCGTTTTCGTTGACTTCAACGATGCCGAAGGTCTCCGAACTGAATGCCTTCAATCAGCCGCTATGGGATACACAGGAAAAATAACGATTCATCCAAATCAGATCGAAATCGTTAACGAGTCATTCACTCCATCCGCGGAAGAAGTAAACGAAGCTCAGGAGTTACTGGCGTTGTTCGCTGAGAAGGAGGCGGAAGGTTTAATGGCGTTCAGCTTCAAAGGACAGATGGTTGACGTACCCCACTTGACTCGAGCCAAGAAAATCGTCGAAATGTCAGAGATGTTGGCAGAACTGGACTGACGAGACGGTCTGCTACTCAGTTGGTAAACCGCTTGCGGCCCTAGCTATTCGGCGTTGGGCGGTGCGCAGACTACGTTCAACTTCGTATAAGTCCAAAGCGACGTCTTCTTCGATGGTGCCTATTAGTTCGTCGGCGGCCGCAGTAATTCGGTCAGATAACTCGCGTATTGCTGTTTCGAGGGACGAGAGTTCTGCTCGAGAAACCATGAAAGAACCATACAGTCAGGTCGGGTTGAACGATATCCACTTCTTTCTAGCGCTCAGTCGGCGGTACCCTCAGTAGGGTGCTTCGCCGCATTGACCTTAGAGACCAAGAAGGGCCATTGGGTCCTTACCTCCCGCGCCCAGATTTTGGTGCTCAGGCGCCTATTTCTGAGGTACGAAAAATTATTTCAGAGGTCCGTGAGGGAGGAGACGACTCGATTCGCGAGCTAACGAAGAGGTTCGACACGGTCGATGTCGTGATGCCCCTTGTTCCAGAGACAGAGCTCGAAGAAGCCTGGCAATCTTTGGATTCTGAATTGGCGGATGCTCTTCAGTTGGCCCACGACCGCATTCTGTACTTTCATGAACAAGAAGCAGGCAAATCTCACGAGGTAACGCAAGCCGACATCAAGGTTACGAGCGTGCCTCAATCTGTCGAGCGTGCTGGCCTCTATGTGCCTGGAGGGCTCGCTGTTTATCCATCTACGGTCCTTATGACAGCGTTACCAGCGCGGGCTGCTGGGGTAGAAGAGCTGGTTTTATGCAGTCCACCGAACCCATCGGGTGATATTGAACAGGTGGTGCTCGCTGCGGCTTATCTGTGTGGAGTGGGCGAGGTTTACAAGATTGGGGGAGTGCAAGCCATTGCAGCTATGGCATACGGCTCAGAAACCATAAGACCGGTTGATGTCATTGCAGGTCCCGGGAACATCTGGGTAGCGACCGCGAAACAAGAAGTAGCGGGAACGGTAGGGATAGCTGCAGCTTTTGCCGGACCATCAGAGATAGTGGTTGTGAGTGACGACACTTGCCCGAGCACATCGACCGCTATTGATCTGATACTCCAAGCTGAACACGGGCCGGGAGGTCGAGCCTGGTTAGTCACTTGGAACGAAAATTATGCTGAGAAGGTACAAGATGCGATGGAACTCATCCTTGAATCATCGCCGCGCCGTGCTGAGACATTGGAAACACTGACCAAAGACGGGTATCTCTGTTTAGTGAACACTCCGAGGCAAGCTGTCGACGTTGTGAACGAGATCGCACCGGAGCATCTGCAACTCATGTGCGACGGATCTCACAATCTTGTTAGAGAGGTCCGAAACGCTGGCGCAGTCTTTTTGGGCAATTGGGGACCGGCGTCAATCGGCGACTATGTGGCGGGCCCTTCACATGTTCTCCCGACCGCAGGTACAGCGCGCTTTAGCGGGGCGCTCACTGTCGACGATTTTCAAAAACGGATGCATGTTGTTGAGGTCTCGAAATCGGGATTTGATGCAGTGCTAGATGCAGTTGACCGACTAGCACAGGCTGAAGGTTTGTGGGCTCACGCTGCATCAGTTCGCGAACGGGAACGGTGGGCAAAAGAAGGCTTACAAGCATGAGACGACCACTTGTGCGTGATGATCTCAACGCCATGGAGGGGTACCACTCTCCGCAGGTAGAGGTGGAGGTACGTTTGAATACGAACGAAGCTCCTTTCCCCCCGCCTGACGAATTTCAGGAGGCGTTCATAGATGAAGTAACGAAGGTCGATTGGAATAGATATCCGGATCGGTTAGCCCGATCACTTAGGGAAGACTTGGCTTCGCTTCACCAAGTTGACCCTGAGCAAGTGTTCGTAGCGAACGGCTCCAACGAAGTGCTGCAGACTATTTGCCTGACTTTTGGAGGGCATGGCAGAACTGCTCTGACTTTTGAGCCGACATATGCGATGTATGGCCAGATAGCGCGAACTACTCAATGTCGGGTTGTGGAAGCTCAGCGGGACCAAGATTTTAGAGTTTCTCTAGATGTTTTGGAGCGAAGTATCGAAACCGAGAAGCCAGATCTCATGTTCTTGTGTTCACCCAATAACCCCACAGGTACACCCGAGAGTGCTGAAATAGTTGAAGCCGCGCTGGGCCTTTCATCAGCTGCGGTGGTCGTTGACGAGGCTTATGGGCAATTTGCAGATTTCACGGCTTTAGACATGTTCGGTGCTGATAATGCTTCTGAGTCTCTGATAGTCACGCGGACCTTCTCAAAGACGTGGTCGATGGCCGGTGTGCGTCTTGGTTATTGCATCGCCCCACCGTGGATGTTGGACGAATTTCAAAAAGTAGTTCTCCCGTACCATTTAGATTCGGTGAAACAGATTGCTGGCCGAGTGGCTCTGCGTTTCCAAGATCAAATGGAACATCGGGTAACACAGATAGCAGGAGAACGACAGCGGGTCTCTGAGGCCCTATCTCTTATGGAGCTAGAGGTTTGGCCTTCTCAAGCTAATTTCATTTTGTTCAGGACAACTCCCTGTGGTCTTCCCGGCGACGAGACCTGGAAGCGTTTATTGGACAGGTCTGTTTTGGTTCGAAACTGCTCTGGTTGGCCAGGCTTGGATGATTGTCTGCGAGTCACGCTTGGTACCGAAAAAGAAAACAACATTTTTCTCGAAGCCCTCGAGGAGGCACTTCAATGACACGTGAAGCTCAACGTCAGCGTACGACGAAGGAAACTCAAGTTGAGTTAACCATCGACGTTGATGGTTCTGGACAAGTCGAGGTAAACACAGGGTTGCCATTCTTCGATCACATGATCGCACAGCTTGGTAAACATGCCCGGTTTGATTTGGCGGTCAAATGCGAAGGTGACATAGATATTGATGCGCACCACACGGTCGAAGATGTGGGTATCGCGTTAGGGGAAGCTCTCGGAGAGGCCTTAGGAGACAAACAAGGTGTTCGCAGATTTGCCTCTATGACGGTTCCACTAGATGAGGCAGCTGTCGAAGTGGTTTTGGATCTGTCGGGTCGACCGTTTCTGCACTACGACATCGATCCGCCCGGGGAAAAAATTCTGGGTGATCCACCCTTCGATCCTCAGTTGTGTGAAGAGTTCTGGCGTGCCTTTGCCACGGCAGCAGGGATCACGCTACATCTGGTGATGGTGCGGGGCCGCAACACCCATCACATCATTGAAGCGAGTTTCAAAGCTGCCGCACGAGCACTTTACGATGCAGTTCATATTGCCGATGAGGTTCTGCCATCTACCAAGGGTGTGTTGTGAGGGACTTCCGTTGAGCGAGGTTGAAACAGCTCCGCTGATAGCCATCTTGGATTACGGCATCGGGAATCTGAGATCCGCGCAGAAGGGATTCGAGCGCGTTGGCGCCGACGTTCACCTGACTTCGGATCGCGGATTGATAGCTGAAGCGGCAGGCGTAGTCCTCCCCGGCGTTGGACATTTCGGCGCATGCATGCGTGAACTTAGAGCCGCAAAGCTGGACGACCTTGCTTGTTCGGTTATTGAGTCAGGTGTCCCTTTCCTTGGAATTTGCATCGGAATGCAGATGCTGTTCGAAGGTTCGGAAGAAGCACCGGATGTTCATGGATTGGGAGTCCTTCCCGGACAGGCGCTACGTCTTCCTGATGGGTTGCCGCGTCCACAAATGCAATGGAACCAGTTGAGAGTTAAAAGGGAAGGCTCTCCGCTCTTGATGGGCATTAAAGACCAATCTTGGATGTATTTTGTTCATAGCTACGCCGTGGAAACGGAACCGGATCTAGTGGTTGCCACATGTGAATACGGGATTGAAGTCACAGCGATGGTTGAAAAGGGGTCCTTGTGGGCGACACAGTTCCACCCAGAAAAATCAGGGGAACTAGGCCGAGTCTTTGCCGAGAATTTCTATAGCCAGGTCTTAGCTCAATGACCTTTACTTTGTACCCGGCGATCGACCTTCGAGGTGGTCGATGCGTTCGACTCATCCAAGGCGACTACGACCGCGAGATCAGATATGAGGCCGACCCAGTTGAGGTAGCACTCGCCTTTCAAGAATCGGGGGCTTCGTGGGTGCATGTTGTCGACCTTGATGCAGCACGCTCAGGTACTTCGCAGAACCTGACGACTGTTGCAGCGATAGCGGAGGCAGTTCAGGTGCCTGTGCAAAGCGGCGGAGGCGTGCGCAGCCTTGAAGCAGCAAAAGCTTTGTTTGAGACAGGGGTTTCGAGGTGCGTGGTTGGAACTGCCGCAGTGGAGAATCCGAGCTTGATTGAAGAGATCACGTCACTTGGGCATCAAGTCGCAGTAGGTCTTGATGTCCGAGGCGAGATGGTGGCTACCCAAGGGTGGGAGCGAGACAGTGGTCTAAGCATCTATGAGCTGCTCCCGAATTACGAAAACGCGGGTGCTGAGGCAATAGTAGTGACGCAGATCACTCGTGACGGAATGGGAACTGGCCCAGATATCGACGGTTTAAGAGGGGTGATTGAAGCCACCTCCCTACAGGTTGTGGCGAGTGGAGGGGTTGGAGTGCTTGCACACATCACTCAACTCGCTCAATTACGTGTTGAGGACAGGGGTTTAGCGGGTGTCATAGTCGGCAAAGCCATCCATGACGGTGTCATTGATGTTTCAGACGCTGTGAAAGCCGCTGAACAGATATGAAATCCGTAAGAGTGATCCCCTGTTTAGATGTGGATCAGGGGCGTGTTGTCAAAGGCATTAATTTTGTGGGACTTAGGGACGCTGGGGATCCTGTTGAATTAGCGGCTCGCTATGACGCAGAAGGAGCGGATGAGGTTGTATTTCTAGATATCACCGCAAGCTCAGGTAATCGCGAAACGATAACTGAATTAGCTCGCAAGGTCGCCGAAGAGGTCTACATACCTTTCACCATTGGCGGGGGAGTTAGATCAGTTGATGATGCTCGGATGCTCCTCAGGGCCGGCGCGGACAAAGTTTCAGTAAATTCAGCAGCGGTCCATCGTCCCGGTTTGGTTGCCGACCTAGCAGCAGCGTTTGGTAGTCAATGCGTGGTGGTTGCGATCGACGCAAAATCCAACGGCGACAAGACCTGGAACGTATATATCAATGGCGGCCGGGACGACGTTGGTCTTGACGTCGTCGACTGGGCTAGAGAGGTCACAGACCTCGGTGCCGGCGAAATTCTATTGACGTCAATGGATGGTGACGGAACCCGCAACGGGTATGACCTTGAGCTAACTCGAGCAGTAGTTGAGGCGGTTCAAGTGCCCGTAATCGCAAGTGGTGGCGTCGGAACGCTTGACGATTTGGTCGACGGTGCAATTGATGGTGGGGCGGATGCGGTGCTGGCAGCATCAATCTTTCATTTTGGTGAACATACTGTGAGCGAGGCAAAGGAAGCATTATTGGCAGCCGGGGTAGTGGTCCGGCCGCCCGTTAATGGGTTGTAGCAGGCGATCATCGATTAGTTTCGAGGTATGAGCTACCCGGGCACCCATGCAGCAGTAGACCCTGATCGCGCAGCGGTCGTGATGGCCAGGACAGGCGAGTCTCTGTCCTATCAAGAACTTGAAGACCGGTCCTGTCAATTTGCGCAAATGATGTGGGAGGCCGGGCTTCGACCTGGAGACCACATAGCAATTTTTGCCGATAATCACATCCGTTACTTTGAGGCCTATTGGGCTGCAATGCGAAGCGGCCTTTATTTCACCACAGTGAATCGATTCCTTACTGCTGAGGAAGCTGCGTACATCGTCGAGGACTGCGGGGCACAAGTGTTGGTTGCCAGTCAAGCTGTTCGCGACGTCGCGGTCCAAATGTTGCCATCAATACCAAATTGCCCGGTGAGACTGATGTTCGACGGAGTCGCGGACGGCTATGAGAGCTTTGAGGCAGTGGTCGGCGAATACCCTGCTGAACCTCTTGAAGACCAGCCAAAGGGGTCCCTGATGCTTTACAGCTCAGGCACTACCGGAAAACCCAAGGGAATCAAACGACCGTTAGACGGCTCGAAGATAAGTGACCCAGACCTAATAGGTGCTGGTCTGGTCGGCGGCATTTTTGGAATTAATGAGCAATCTGTTTATTTGTCTCCTGCTCCGCTGTATCACTCCGCACCGCTTGGATTTACTACGGGAACACAATCTGTGGGTGGGACGGCAGTGGTCCTAGAAAAGTTCGATCCCCTTGAGGCGTTGCAGGCTGTGGAGCGTTATGGAGTTACTCATTCACAGTGGGTGCCAACAATGTTTACCCGGATGTTGAAACTCGCTGAAGAAGATCGAACGAGGTGGGACCTATCAACTCACAAGGTGGCCATACACGCCGCTGCCCCCTGCCCCGTAGAAGTGAAGAAACAAATGTTGGAGTGGTGGGGTCCGATTTTGCATGAGTATTACGCAGGGACTGAACTTAACGGCTTTTGTTATGTCGGCCCGGAGGACTGGATTACCCATCCGGGGACCGTCGGTAAACCTCTCATCGGGGCCTTGCGGATATGTGATGAAGACGGTACTGAACTACCTACTGGTGAATCAGGACTGATTTATTTCGAACGAGAGGAGCAGACGTTCGAATACCACCAAGCACCCGATAAAACGAAGAGTTCGCAACATCCGAATCATCCTTTGTGGACCACTCTGGGAGATGTTGGTCGAGTTGACGACGATGGTTTCTTGTATCTCACGGACCGTAAAGCTTTTATGATTATTTCTGGAGGAGTCAACATCTATCCACAAGAAATTGAGGACTGCTTGATTCTTCACGCCGACGTGGCTGATGTTGCAGTTTTCGGAGTCCCGAATGAAGATTTCGGTGAGGAAGTGAAGGCTGTTGTGCAGCCGGTGGATGGGGTCGTTGGAGATGAGCAGCTAGGAAAACGCCTGCTTGAATATGCCCGCGACCATATTGCTGGTTACAAGGTTCCACGGTCTATCGATTTCCGTTCGGAGTTGCCTCGTTTACCCACCGGCAAACTCTATAAACGACTGCTGAGAGATGAGTATTGGGGCGCCGACAGCGCATCGGGTGGGAATGTGTCACCAATAGAACAAATAACTGACTCTTGAAGTAGGAAGTTGGAACAACCGTCAACTTTGGTTGGTGGCGGTCGCGATTTCTGTGTCCAGTGGGTAGGGCCGTCTGGTATTTTCTCACTAATCCAGTGACTGGAAGTAGGGGAAGGCATGTCGGTTTATTTTGTGGTGCAAGAAGAGGTTAAAGACCAAGAGGGGCTTGAGGAGTACATGACAGCTGCTAAGAGCTCGAAGCTTGCTCGCGGTCGTGCTCTTGCAGTCGACAATGATGTTGTTGCAATAGAAGGAGAATGGCACGGTTCTCGCTTGGTCATTCTCGAGTTCGAAGACGAAGAAGCTTTTAGGGAGTGGTACGAGTCGCCTGAATACCAGAATGCCCTACCGTTGCGCTTAGCGGCTACTGACTCTCGCGGTGCCTTAGTTAAAGGAATTAACTAAAAGTCTTACGGTGCTTGTTTACGACGGCGAATGTTCATTTTGTTGCAGGTGTGCATCTTGGGTAGCTCGCCGCGCCGACATCAATCTGAGTCCAGGCACTGCTGAGGACTTAAAAGACCTGGATATCTCCATCAGCGATGCGAAACGGTCAGTTTGGTGGGTTGACGGGGATACTCGACTATCAGGTCACCACGCAGTCGGAGAGGTGCTGCGCTCCATAGGCGGCGGTTGGAGGTGGTTGGGGAATGCGATGAAGGTCCCACCGTTGTCCTGGTTAGCGGCCCTGATCTATAGGTGCGTAGCGGCGAATAGGCATCGCATCCGTGGATGACATAGCTAATAAATTCCAGTCGAGGGACGATCAGCAGTTATTGCCCGACTACTTCGGTGATGAACGAACTTGTTTGATCAGTTACTGATTGGGTAGAGCCCATAAAGAAATGGTCAGCTCCTGCAATTTCTTCTATTGAAGTCGCCAACCAAGGTTCGCAAATATCTTTTGCATCGGCCAGGGCCCGGAATTGGTCGTTTTCAGGTACGAGTAGTCTCGTTGGCCGTTCGTCTAACCCAGCTTTCATTTGGGTTGGGTCAAGTAGTGCTAAAGGTGACGCGATTCCTACCCAACCAGCTACATGGAGGCCGTCAGCGCTCAGGGAAACATCTGCCCCAAATGAGTAGCCGACCGAAAAGACTGGCGCAGACTGAGATAATTCTCCTGCAAAAGCGAATGCCGCTTCGCTATCGGATACCTCGAGCTTTCCTTCTCCGTGAGTTCCTTGCGAATTGCCAACTCCTCGAAAGTTGTATCTCAGAGTGGCAATCTCGTCCCTAGGTAAGGAACTGAATAGAGCCTGAACCACGTTGTTTCGCATTTCTCCGCCATACAGGGGGTGCGGATGGGAGATAACAGCGATGGCCTTGATACGGCTAGGAAGTAGGTATTCAGCCTCGATCATGACACCATCACTGGTTTTAAAATTTGTTATTTGAGGTAGTCCTGAGTCCGCGTTCATGTCTGAGAACGGTACCGTGCCATCGTGGCAGAAGAACCAAATGATGCAGCTACAGACGAAAATCAGAAGCGTCCGATCAAAATGCTC
>JAYZKK010000101.1:0-23865 GCA_036163555.1 Actinomycetota bacterium | reverse complement strand
GGACATGACCGGGCACTTGTCACATTGCGCAAGAAGGATGATCTAACGAGTCAACTGCCTCTAGTGATACTTCTAGCTTCGTTGACTGCCATTGCCTTGATACTGCTTGTAGAGGTCTAACTTTGCGCGCCTCGTACTCGTTGAGGGGTTACTGCTCAGAACCTGTGTTTTTAGAACTGCTTGACTAGCAGCATGATGATGAACACCACGCCGAAACCAATAAGTAATAGATTGCCGGTCTTCATTGTTCCTCGTGGTCCACGTCCGAATGTTATTCCTTGGTAGCGACAGCGTTGGGAGTCTCATTCATCTTGGGTTCGAACTTCTCAGCCTCGACCTCGACAGGAGCAGATAAGTATTTCTCTCGCAGCTCAGCTCGACAACTCGAACAAGGCCCATAAAAACCTGTTTGAGCTGTTGGGAATATTGAGGACAGTCAAACTGTTCGGTTTCGTACTCAGGGCTGATTTAGGTCTTAGACGCTTTGAAGTGCCTGCCACACTGCCTGGGGAGTGCAGGGCATATCTACGTGTTCCACGCCCAAGTGGGCGACAGCATCGCACACTGCGTTATGTACTGCGGGTGTGGAGCCGATAGTGCCGGACTCGCCGATGCCCTTGGCACCGAGCGGATTTCGTGGGCTAGCGGTCTCGGTGTTGGAAACTTCGAAGCTAGGCAGTTCAGCAGCCGATGGCATCAAATAATCCATGAGACTTGCCGTTATAGGGTTGGCGTCCTCGTCATATTGGACGTGTTCCCACAATGCTTGAGCGATTCCCTGAGCGATACCGCCATGCTGTTGTCCGTTGACCAACATGGGATTGAGAATGGTGCCGCAGTCATCAACTGCGATGTGTCGCAACAACTCGACGTGTCCGGTCTCTCGGTCGATTTCTACAACCGCCACATGCGAACCAAACGGGTATGTTGCGTCAGTGCCATCGAAGTCAAGCTCGTGAGCGAGGCCACCTTCGATTTCTTGCTCGACAGCGGCGCTCGCTAGATCAGCCCAACTAATAGATTTTGCCGGAACTCCAGCGACTTGAAGGGCCCCTTCACCGACGACTATGTCATCGGCACTGGCTTCCAACAAACTGGCAGCAAGCTGTTTGCCTTTTTCCAGAACCACTTGTGAAGCTTCGTAGATAGCTGAACCGCCGGCTTGTAAAGAGCGGGACCCTAAAGTTCCGGCCCCTCTAGCGACCTCTTCGGTGTCAGCGTCGACGTGGTTGACTTCGTCCATTGGTATACCGAGAACGTCGTTCACGATCATCGAAAACGCAGTGTCGTGACCCTGTCCGTGAGAACTTGTTCCAACTTTGATGGTCGCTGAACCGTCATCGTTAATTTCACAACTTCCGTATTCAACGTGTAGCCCGATCGGCGCGGTGACCTCAACATAAGAAGAGACTCCGATGCCGAGCAGCTTGGGATCATCTGATTCTCGGCGTCGCGTTTGTTCGGCGCGTAGATCTGCGTATCCGGAGGCTTCCAGGACTGCGTCTAGGGAACGCTCATATTCCCCAGAGTCGTAGTTGGCGCCGACCAAAGTTGTAAGTGGGAAAGCATCAGGTTGAAGGTAATTTTTTCGACGTAATTCTGCAGGGTCCATCCCAATAGCGTTTGCTGCTTTGTCCAGAATTCGCTCCACCATTTGAGTTGCTTCTGGTCGACCAGCTCCGCGATAAGCGCCGATGAAAGTTGTGTTAGTTACTACTGACTGAGCGAAGAAATCTATGGCCGGGATGTTGTAGACAGCTTGACTGAGTTGCATCGTGAGCATGGGAAGAATCGCACCGATAGCTGGGTAGGCACCCGCGTCTGCCACGACTCTGGCTTTTAGCCCAACGATAGAACCATCGTTGTTGACGCCCATTTCGGCGTTCATCACCATTGCTCGGCCTTGCGCCATCGACAACATGTTTTCGCCGCGTTGTTCAGTCCATTTGACTGGTTGGTTGAGTTCCTGGGCTGCTTTCGCGCAGAGGATGTGTTCGATATAGAGACCAGCCTTTGGGCCGAAACCACCACCAACCCATGGAGCGATGACTCGCAGATTCTCCGGCTCCAAACCAATGCTGGGAGCAAGACCGTCGCGAAGTCCGTGAGCAGCCTGGGTTGAGGCGTAGAAGGTCATGGAGTCACCTTCAGGGATAGCAACGCACCCATTTGGCTCCATTGGCACGCCTGCAAGACGTTGGGTCACTATTCGTTGGCTAACTACAGCATCAGCACCTTCGTTTACGTCAGGACCGTCGTACTCGTTGCCGATTGCGAAACAGACGTTGCTTTCGGCACCTTCCCAAAGGATGTCAGCGCCGTCGCCGAGGGCTGCTTCGATATCAGCGTTAGCTGGAAGCGGGTCGTAGTCAACGATTATCTGTTCTGCGGCATCGACTGCCTGTGAGTGACTTTCAGCCACTACTGCCGCGACAATGTCGCCGACGAAACGTACTCGTCCAACCGCCAACGGTGGGCGGTTCATGGACGGATCCATGAACTCTGATTGGTTGACGGCGTCCATGCTCAAGTTGTCTGAGGTGTAGACGGCTAATACGCCCGGCATGTTTACGGCTTCACTCGTATCAACCTCAAGAAGTGAGGCATGAGCCATTGTTGAGCGAACAAAAACGATTTGAACTGAATCTATGTCCAGATCGTCTACGTAAGCGTTTGCACCAGTTAGTAACCCTGGATCTTCTTTGCGAGTAACTGCGTTGCCTAAAATCGAGCCTTGTGCGGCCATGATTATCCCCTGATTTGACGTACGTGTTTCGGAGCAGCAACGAGACTACACCGAGGTGCCACCCCAAGTGTCATTGAGAACATTTTTGCTGCGCCCAATGAGTTTTAAACGGTCAATCTTGACTTTCGAACCAAGTGTTCAGTAGATCAGCTGAGCGGGTTGGATCTTCACACATCCACCAGTGGCCGAGACCGTCTAAGAGGGCGACATCGGCTTTACATCTCTCTGCCGCTCGGCGGTGAAGTTCCTCGCCGCCGGTGTAGGTGTCTTCCGTGGCGATGATGCACAAGCCAGGTCGCTGAGACGCGGCAGAAAGTTCGTCACCTAAATTTCCTACAACTGGTTGGGCTGCGCTTCTGTAGAGCCCCAAAATTGCTTGGCCCATATCGTCGTTGATCCAAGGTGCGACTTTCTCGGCTACCGACTCACCCATCCCGAGTTGGGCGAAAAGGGCGGCTCTCTCTGCGTCAGACAAGTCGGTCATCGATGCCACAGCGGCTTCCCCGTCTGGGCTCTGCCAGCTTTGGGCAGCGTCGTGCCATACGTAGTCGTGATTAAAAATTCCGATTATGTCGGTGCACCATGATCGAATCAACTCTGGCCGGGTCATAGCTAAACGTACGACATGACCTCCACCCCAGTCATGGCCTACCAAATCGATAGGACCGTCGAGTTGTTCGAGTTCAGCTGCGAGCCATTCCAGGTATCCATCGCTGGTGACGTCGAAACCTTCGGGAAGCAAACTTCCAAAGCCGGGTGGGGTAAGAGCGATGACATCGTCTCGTCCCAGTTCGGTGCGAAGAGGACCCCATATGGCCTCTGTTTCGGGATTCCCGTGTACTAGAACGACTGTCATGGGCACTCCTTTGCGGTGAGATGCATCGTAAACCGAACCTATGGGTTAGGGGGCCGTTCTTTGGCCAAGTTCTCGATCACTTCAGATGAAGGCAATTCGGCCAGGGTTTGAGGGGTCACATAGATCTTGCGATCGCGTGATCCGCCACCCACGATGACTTTGGGGCAATTCAGCACTCGACTGTCGATCCATATGGGAAGCGATTTCGGTAGACCGAACGGGGTGACGCCGCCAAGAGTCATCCCGGTTATTGCCTCGGTTTCTTCGGGGGACGCAAACGACGCCTTTTTCACTTCGAGTTTTTTGCGGACGATTTTGTTTACGTCAACCTGAGTGGTGGCCAAAACGACACATAGGGCGTATAGGCGCGGCTCCGCTTTGCCGACGACCAGAATTGCGTTGGCGCTTTCATCGAGTTGGTATCCGTATTTTTCGCAGAATTGAGTGGTGTCGGCGAGTTCGGGTGCACATTCGATTAGCTGATAATCGGCTGCTAACTCTTCAAGTATCTCGATTACTGGGTCCGTCATGGATTTGTAGCGGTCTGGTTTTCGCGTCCTCGAACTACTTCGGTAGCCACGACGTCAACAGCTTTTAGGCTTTGCGTTACTACTACTCCGTAGTCTCGCCGTGCAGCTTCGGTTGAAACTACACCGTCTTGTACATCTCGCAGAACCAGTTCGGGGTCTCGATGAAATGGGTCTCCCCATCCTCCCCCTCCTGGTGTTTCGGCGATCATTTTGGCGGGACCAAGCTTGGTTACCCCGTACTTAGGTGGAATGAAGGCTGCACCGTCGACGTCTTGATCGACCGGGACTATCCATTCCAATCCGACACCGCCAGTTCTGCCTCCTTCTACACCGTGGCCGCTGGGAGTGTCGAGACCTTCAGCTCGGAATGACCAAATAGCAGGTTCAAGAATGTCCGCCTCATAGCGAACTCCTGTGCCCCCGCGCATTTCGCCGGGCCCGGCATTATCGCAACGCTGCTCGTGACAGACATATCGGACGGGGTAGTGCTGTTCGTGAAATTCCAGGTTGGGCATATCAAGACCACCCAAGCTGATTAGGTGACCCATCTGAGCGAAGCCGTCTCGTTCGGCGGTAGCTCCGGGTGTTCCCATAGCGTGCCACTGGTACATCACCCATGTCGTGCCGTCGTCTCTTTTACCGGCAACGTGCCCGTGCATGGTCTTTGACCAACCAGCGCAAGCCCTCCCAGGGTCTGCGGCTGCTAATGCTTGCCAGACCGCGATAACGATCTCGTGGGCCACGTAGACGGTGTTCATCGTCATTGGTGCTGGTGGTAGAGCGTTAACGATTGACCCCTCGGGTGCTTTTATGGTCAAGCAGCGATACGTACCTTCATTTCTTGGAATGCTCGTATCGAAAAATGATGAAATAGCTAGATACACCGAGGAATAGGTATTGGCGAGCGAGCTGTTTTTGAATCCTTCGATTTGGGGATCGGTCCCTGTGAAGTCAGCCACAATCTCGTCGCCGCTGACCGTCAGTTTTACTCTTACAGCGATGTCAACCTTTCTGAAGCAGTCATTATCGGTGTGATCCTCTCCAAGGTAAACGCCGTCAGGTAGGTCCGTTATGGCTGCGCGCATCCGTCTATCAGCGTGGTCTAAGACACCGCCCAAATACGACAGATACGCGTCGACTCCGAGTTCGCTGGCTAGCGCTATGACCCGCTCACCTCCAATTTGGGTGGACCCAAGCATCGCTAAGAGATCGCCGTCAAGTAATTCAGGCGTACGGCAATTGATCAACAACAATTCCCACAGGTCTTCTCGAACGCGACCTTCCTCTATAAGCCGCATGACGGGTAGACGGATTCCCTCTTGCCAGATTTCGGTGGCCTCAGGGTTGTATGTACCGGCAAGGCCCCCTCCGATATCGGACTGGTGAGCTCTGTTGCAACAAAAGCCTGCCAATACAGGAGTATCTGAACCAACAAAAATCGGTCGAGCAATTACCCAGTCAGGAAGATGGTTGCCGCCGGCAACATAAGGATCAGATAACAGGAATACATCTCCGACTTTAAGGTCATGACCATATTTGGCGAGCAACGCCCGCACAGCGAAACCACCTCCGCCAGTGTGAATTGGGATGCCATCAGCGTTTGCGACCAGAGTGCCGTCAGGGGTCGTCACGAAACAACTGAAGTCATGACTTTGACTGAAGATCGTGCTGCGAGCCGTTCGGGTCATAACCCAACCCATGTGGCGACTGATCTGATCAAGACGATTTTGCATCAGCGCCAACACCACTGGATCAAGTTCACCGGAATGATGCTGCAATGAATCTTCGGTTTGTGCGACTTCGACAAAGAAGTCGCCAGAATCATCAACCCACAGACGGTCACCGGGTCGAGCAACCACAGTCGTGGTTGCTTCCTCAATCAAGGCTGGACCCTCAAGGCTGTCACCAGGACGAAGCAGCGACCCATCGTGTATCGCCGTTTCCGTCCAGCCAGCACCTGGAAACCACACTGAACGTCTGTCGATGGGTTCGGGAACCCCTTGAGAGGGGGTGCCTGCGGCCATCCCAACTTCTCCAGTCGACCCGCGAGCCGTCAACCGCAAAGAAGAAAGCATGATGGTTCCGTCTTCTTGAGCGTGGCCATACAGGCGCCGATATTCAGCTTCGAAAGCTGATCGGATGAGCTGCGGGTCGAAGTCCTGACCATCGACTGGGACTCGTATGCTCCAAAGTTGCCCCGGGTGGTGAAGTTCCAGCTCATGGTTAAGAGCTACCTCGCCTTCATCGAATCCCTCTTCAGCCATCACATCAAGGGCTCGCTTTGCTAAAGCGTCGAACCCTTCGACGAGAGTGTTAACCGGCAATTCATCTAAGGGACCAAGCAAGAACCTTGTGAAGTCCTGCCTGACGTCGGCGTGGAGCATCCCGATGGCGCAAAGAGCACCTGCATCGCGAGGTACATGAACTCGGGCGCATCCCAATCCGGCGGCAACACTTGCCCCATGCATCGGTCCGGCGCCGCCAGCTGCGACCAGGGTGAACCTTCTTGGAGAGTGACCTCGCTCAATTGAGATGTGTTCGACAGCGCTCAACAGATGCTGTTCGACAAGTTCGATTATTCCCGCAGCAGCATCTTCTATAGACATTCCCAATTTTTGAGCGACGTGGACGTCAATGGCTTCTCGGGCGGCATCGAGATCCAGGTCCAGAGTCCCACCGGCTGACTTGCCAGGCCGTAACCGACCGAGAACCAAATGAGCATCAGTGACTGTTGGAAGCGTTCCACCGCTTCCGTAACACGCCGGACCCGGAACGGCGCCTGCTCCTTCAGGGCCGACGAATAGCAGCCCTGCGTCATCGACCCCAGCGATGGTTCCACCTCCCGCCCCAATGGTGTGTATGTCGATAGCAGGTGTGGAGACGTGGTAGCCAGCGATGTCAATGTCGTCACGGGTCGCGACCTCACCGTTGGACATCAGAAGTACGTCACATGAGGTCCCTCCGATCTCCATAGAGATGAGGTTCCCCTTGTTCTCCTCAGCAACACCGGCCTGATCAACGGATCGACGATACAAATTGAGTGCACCCACTGCGGCAGCGGGACCGCTAAGCAAGAGGTTGACCGGTTTACTGGCCAACTGGTCAACCGAAGCAGCACCACCGTTGGACTGGACCAACAAAATTGGTCGCGGGAGGCCTTCATTGGTCAATTCAGCGTCGAGAGAACGGAGGTATTTGACGATTCGGGGGGACAGAGCGGCGTTTACTACAGCTGTAGAAGTTCGTTCGTATTCACCCATGAGCGGCGAAACTTCTGCGGAGCAGGTCACCCACTCGTTAGTCCATTTTTGACGGATGAGGTCAGCTAACTGCTGTTCGTGACGGTCGTCTATGAAGCTGTTCATTAAGGCAACCGCAATAACATCAACCTCTTGATCGTTGAAGTCACCGAGGATCTCGTCGATCGATGAAATGTCGAGTGGCTGATACTCGGTGCCGTCTGCATCTATTCGGCCCGGTATAGAGCGACGAAGATGACGGGGAACAAGAACTGGAGCGTACGGTTCACGATGGTTCCACTGATCGGAGCGCAAACCTCGTCGAATTTCTATTGTGTCCCTAAAGCCTTCTGTAGCAACGAGGCCTACTTTGGCTCCTTTACCTTCGAGCATGGTGTTTGTAGCGATTGTCGACCCGTGAACGAAAAGTGAACAATTGCTTAAGATCTCCGATTTCGGTAAGCCCAAATCGACTGAGATTCTTTGAACCGCAGCGAGTACACCTTCGCTTGGGTCTGAAGGAACTGAGGGAACTTTGGCGACCCAGGCTTGGCCACTGGCATCGGCGAGGACGAGATCAGTAAAAGTCCCCCCGACATCGACTCCAATGCGCCAAGGAGCGACAGGCCTATTGATTGGCAACGAGCTTGATTCAGACTGACTCATAGGTATTGATCATCGCGCGCTTTGACCTGCGAGACTATGAAAATGCGAAGCAACTACCCCGCAGCGACGTCTCGCTCCGCGGAACTACATGACCGTGGCAAGTCTGTGATACCTGACGGAGTGTCTCGATCCACCGTCATAATCCGACCGCATCCGATCTATGTAGATCATGCCCAAGGAGCATGGGTCACTGATGTCGACGGCAATCGCTATCTAGATTGCAACAACAATTTCACTTCGATAATCCTCGGCCACGCAGATCCTGGAATCGAATCTGCGGTGCGTAAGCAGCTAGCGAGCGGAACAGCTTTTTCTATGGCGACGGAATCCGAAATCCAGCTGGCGGAGCTCCTATGTGACCGGGTAGCTGGCTGTGAACAAATAAGGTTTTGTAACTCTGGTACCGAAGCCGTTATGGGCGCGATCAAAGCAGCAAGAGCTTTCACTGAACGGCCCACCATCATCAAAGTAGAAGGCAGCTACCACGGAACCTACGACCATGCAGAAGCCAGTCTTGGGTCGGATCCATCCAATTGGGGGTTACCGAATCGTCCGACAACGATTCCTTATGCCGCGGGTGCACCCGGTTCCTTGGCTGAGGAGGTTGTGATTGTTCAGTTCAATGACCCATCAGGAGTGAGCGAAGCAATCCAGCGAGTTGGGTCCGGACTGGCAGCGGTGTTGTTAGATCCAATGCCCTCAAGGGTTGGGATGCCTGCCCTTGACCCACTGTTTGTTGAAGCAATAAGAAACCGAACACGAGAGGTCGGCGCGTTACTGATACTTGATGAAGTCATCTCACTTCGGTTGGGTCTAGGGGGAGCGCAAGCGGTCCATGGCATAGATCCAGACCTCACAGCGATGGCCAAGATCATTGGCGGAGGTTTCCCGGTAGGGGCAATAGGGGGCAAGTCCGAAGTGATGGACGTTTTTGCCGCTGTTCACGGAAATCGAGCCGCTGTCCCTTCGGGCGGTACCTATACAGCCAATCCGATCACCATGACGGCCGGATTTGCATGTATGAGTCAACTTGACCAATCCAGCTTCGACCGTCTCGCCGACATCGGGAAGCAGATCCGTAGAGGACTAACAAACCTCTTCGCTGCTCATTCACTTGGTTGGCAAGTAACAGGTGCTGGTTCGTTGTTTCGGATCCACCCGCACCAACGGTTGATCAATAGTTACAGAGACGCACACTTAGACAGCGATGAGGCGGCACTTATGGAGTCGCTGCAACACCGGTTACTTGAACGTGAGGTCTATTTCAGTTCCTATGGAATGGGATGCATGAATCTGGCTACTTCAGATACCGACATCGAACATTTCGAAAAGGCCATGGACGAAGCCCTTCGAGCCATCAAGCATTGAGAACAACTACGGTCTCACCATGACCGATGACCTAATGCTCAAAAGCGCAGAGGAGTTATCTCGCCTGGTTCACTCGCGCCAAGTCAGTTCCCGGGAACTCCTAGAAGAAGCCATCGGGCGATACGAAGCCTTTAATCCGAAAGTTAATGCCATCACAGGCCACCAGATCGAAAACGCCCAACTGAAGGCAAACGAGGCAGACGAAGCGACGGCCCGAGGCGAATCTCACGGTCCGTTTCATGGTCTACCGGTGACAATAAAAGAGGCCTATGACTGGGTGGGCACGCCGTCAACATGGGGCAACCCAGAATGGGCTGACAATTTTCCCGATCGCAACAGCCCTTCAGTCGACCGTTTGATCGGCGCCGGAGCAGTCATCTGGGCCAAGACCAACGTCCCGTTCATGCTGAGTGACTGGCAATCGTTCAACGAAATCCATGGCTGTACCAACAACCCGTGGGATCTCAATCGAACACCGGGTGGTTCCTCAGGGGGGTCAGCAGTCTCTCTAGCCACCGGAATGTCTGCACTAGAGATTGGGAGTGACATCGGTGCCTCGATTCGAAATCCCGCCCACTATTGCGGTGTGTTTGGACATAAACCGACCATGGGTCTGATTCCACAAACCGGCCATGCTGCGCCCGGAGTAGAAACAGTTGTCGATATCGCAGTCATGGGTCCTCTTGCTCGGAGCGCCAAAGACCTCGACCGAGCTCTTTCCGTGCTCGCTGGACCCGACGGTTTTGACGCGACTGGGTATCGAACTGAACTACCTGAACCAAACAAAAAGTCGCTTCGTGACTACAGAGTTGGAGTGTTGCTGGAGACTCCGGCTTGCGCTACATCCACCGCGCTCATCGATCATCTACAGCACACCATCGATGATCTAGCGGGTCTAGGAGTTGACGTGGTTCAGACTGCACCGCACATCAACCAGAACGAATTTTTCGAAAACTATTTGCTGTTACTGAGAGCAACAGCAGGTGTATCGATGGAGGAGGAGGCGTTCAACAATGCCCTGCCAGGTCACGAAGGCTGGGAACGAGGAGAACGGACCTACAGAAACTTGGTTGATCACGCCGCGCATATGACTCACCGGGAATGGCTTGCGCTTCATCAACAGCGAGAGCTCTACCGGAAAGATTGGTCGACCTTCTTTGAAGACTTTGATCTGCTCTTGTGTCCGGCAGCTGCGTCGACCGCTTTTGTGCATGATCATGAAGGAGAACGCCCAGATCGCACCATTGAAGTCAATGGTCAACAAGAGCCGGTCGTCGACCAATTATTTTGGGCTGGTTGGAGTTGCAGCGTTTATCTGCCCAGCACAGTGGCACCAGTCGGTCTCATCGACGGTTTACCTGTTGGATTACAGATCGTTGCGCCACACCTCCACGACCGAAGGTCAATCCATTTCGCATCATTGCTTGAAGCCGAAATGGGCGGATTTGTGACCCCGCCTGGTTACGAGAGAATTGGAAGTTAGGCGACAAAGCAACCCTACTTCTGGCAGCCTGTTGGTTCGTGGACGACCCCATCGATGACTTGCTTGATCTTCTGTCTCTTTCACAACAAGAAGAGACCAAATTTGTGGGGCGCGGGTCCGGGCATGCCGGCTATGGCTTGTTCGGTGGACATCAATTAGCGCAAGCGATTGTCAGCGCCTACCGCTCAGTGGACGATCAGCGCCGACTGCATTCTGTGCACGGCTTTTTCTTACGAGGTGGCGATGGAAATCAAAGCATCAGCTATGACGTTGACAGCATTCGAGACGGACGAGCGTTTTGTCAACGACGAGTGACCGGCGTACAAAACGATAAACAGATATTCGATTTAACAGCGTCATTCCATACTCCTGAACCTGGTCCTGGTGTGATCGCCCCCACTCCACCCCGTGGCGTCGAACCTCCCGAAGGGCTACCCACCTTCGAGGAGTGCATGCAACAAGTTGGCCCTATCTTCGGCGAGGAGTGGTCAGAAGGACCTCGACCAGTCGAATACCGAATCGAGAATGCCCCCTGGGCCCCAAACGGACCATCGGAACAAGGTGGTATCAATTTTTGGTTCCGGACGCGACGGCCGTTGACAGACGAACCCGAAATTCACGCTGCGATCCTTGCCTACATGAGTGACGACTGTGTTGCGGACACCCTTTTGGTCCCTTATGGGCGTACTTGGGGCACTGAAGGGACCATGTTGGTCAGCTTGGACCACTCAATGTGGTTCCATGCAGAAGCACGAGTAGATGAATGGATATACGTTGAGCAATGGCCAGTTGCAGCTTCAGGAGCACGGGGCTTGGCGCAAGCTCGAATGTGGCAAAACGGTGAACTCGTAGTCTCGGTAGCTCAGGAAGCCTTAACTCGTTTCTAAGCTCTGGCAGGTGTGTCAGTGAACCAGGCCCGCAGCGAGTCGGCTACGCGTTCCAACGAAGCGAAACATCCGAAGTGACCGGAGCCGGCGAATACCTCTAGAGAACTTGAGGGGAGACGATCCGCTATTGAGGCAGCAGCAGTTGAAGGGCGATCTAGGCCAGCGCCTCCGTATGCAACTAAGACATCGATCTCGACTTGAGATAAACGGTCCCAGCCCTGTTGGAGGAACTGTTCAAATGCTCTTGATTCAAGCAACGGATCACATGCCAGTTCTATGGAACCGTCGGAGCGATCAACGAAACCGTGCCGGACGTATGCTTCCAAGCAGTCCGGATGTACTTCGTTTAAGGGCGGACGAGCGCCGTATCGATTGATTACTTCTTGACGTGAAGGAAAAATCGACCGTCGATGTTTCGTCGCCTCAACGAAATTGATTGATCCCGCAGGCCGATCTTCAGTACGTTCGAAAAGAATCGGCTCATAAACCCACGCTCGTTCGAACGCACCGGGACGCACAAGGCTCGTAAGAATGCTGGTGGCTCCGCCCATTGAATGGCCAACCACCCACGCGTCTTGAAGGTTGAAAGCATCCACCACCGATGCCAGATCCGCCACCATACGGTGATCAAAAAAATCGATGTCGGAGGGATTGGTCGTTGCCCCGTGAGCGCGTAGATCAACACAAATTGCCCTGAAGTCGCTGCCGAGCCTGTTGATTATTGGTTCCCACATTCTGGAAACGAGACCTGTCCCGTGAACGAAGAGTGTCGGATGGCCCGAGCCCCCATAATCGTGCACGGCAACTTGGACCTGGTCTTCAGAAGAGACAAAGTGACTGCGAGGGTTGTGCATAGACAGAAGCTATTCAGGCGACGATATTTTGCTTGTGTAATTCGTCGATTTCGCTTTGACTGAACCCCAATTGGGCAAGTATTTCGTCAGTGTGTTCACCTTTGCCCGGCGAGTGGCGAGTCAAAGCTGTGGGAGTTCCACTGAACTTTGCCGGCGGTTTCACTGTCTTGATTGGCCCCGCCGTGGGATGGGTTTCGCTAATGATGATGTCGTTGTGAAGAACCTGAGGATCGTCAAATACCTCCTCGCGCGAAATCACCCTGGCACACGGCACATCTGCGGCCTCTAACGCTGATAGCGCATCACTCGTCGACATAGTTTTGAGGGTTACCGCGAATTCGGATCTTTGTGCATCAGCATTTTGTAGGCGCGCGTCGCGGGTAGCAAAGCGTGGGTCCTCAGCTAATTCAGGTCTTCCCAATGCCTCACACGCGCCCTTGTATTGGTCGAAGTTCACCCAATTGGCAGCAATCTGACCGTCGGCGGTATCCCACGGTTCGTACCATTCGCTATAGGTGGGCGCTGCCTGGCCTTCAGGTAGCGATTCGTTCCAGAAAACCTCCAACCACATCCAATGAAGCATGGCATCGAGTAACGCGAGTTCAATGTGTTGCCCTCCAGCTCCGTTGGAACGGGCAACTAATGCCGCAAGCACGGCATTTGCCCCAGCCATTGCCGTTGTTTTGTCGGCCACCACAGCTTTGACGTATGTCCCATTTTGGGCCTCAGCCATCCCCGAAATAGCTTGGATAATTGGATCATAGACAGGTCGATCCGCGTACGGTCCGCTTGGCCCAAAACCGGACACCGAGAGATATACCAAATCTGGGTTGACCGCAGACAGAGGCAAATAATCAATCTGCAGACGCTCTGCTACTCCTGGTCGAAAGTTCTGTATAAACACGTCAGCTTCTGAAACGAGTTGCAACAAAATGTCGCGCCCAGTATCGGAACGAATATCGAGGTCCATTCCTCTCTTGTTTCGGTGCATATGAACCCAACACCCGGACTGATCTCCGCTGGTAGCGCCGGTCATCCGCATCACATCGGGAACGCCAACCTTCTCAACAAAAACCACTTCGGCCCCTAATTCAGCCAACCAAGAACTCACCCACGGCCCGGCTACGGCACTGGATACATCAACGACTTTTATGCCAGCCAACGGACCATTGCTCGCTTCTTCTGCGTCCTTCACGGGATTAGGCTCCAGGGTTCGAGTGTTTCGTGATGAAATCTACTGCTGCTCGGTTCCACCCTTTTGGATCGTGAGCATTGACTGCGTGAGATGCTGGTAACTCAACGATCTCGACTTGAGGGATGAGCTTTACTTGAGGCAAATGTTTTTGGAAGCGTTGCTCTTCGATGCCGTTGGTAAATAGAACCGGGACCGAAATCTCTTGCAACGATTTCCCTAAAGGCAATGCGAAGTTTGTGATACGAAACGAAGAAGAGATGCCTTTGGCAGAATGTTCGCCGAATTCCTGATCTAACAAGCTGAGTGTTTCGTCTGTGATGCGCTTTGAACGCCCCGGGTTAATCCAGTTGTCACGAAGGCATTCGACGCCTTCCTCATCTACCTGGTCTGCAAGCTTGCTTACCATTGTCCGATTGCGTTCTTGCCATTCAATTGGGTCAGCGAAGCCTGACGCCGAATTGGTGATAATCATCCCTGCGACCCGGTGAGGGCGCGCAACTGCGTAATGCATCACGAGTGCAGCACCCATTGATTGACCTATGAGCCAAACGTTGTCGACACCCAGTTCTTGGCGGATCCGATCGAATTCTTCAACGTATCCCGACGGTTCATATTGAGCAGGGTCATCTGGACTGGGTGAGCGCCCATGTCCCCACAATTCGATGACCACCGGCCGACAAACTTCTTGCAGAGCAGAAAGATTGTCATTCCAATAGGAGCGACTACCCAAGGCCCCGTGAACCAAAAGGGCAACTGGGCCATTTCCTTGGTGGGCTACGGCGTGTAATTGTGTGTCGTTCACTGTCAGCCATCATGGCATCACAACGAAGGTAATTGTCCTATCGTCGATCTGGAATTAACTCGACGCCGGGCTTTCGCGGAGGCCGAGAGTTGCATGGACGAGCAATACCGCGAGCACCAAACAACCTCCTGTTATCGCTCTACCTGAAATTGTTTCCCCGACGACCCACGCGGCGAACAGTGGGCTGAGCGCGGTTTCTCCCAAGATTAGAAGTGCAGTTTCGGGGCTTGGCAATAGACGACCACCCAAAGTGATGAGCGCCATAGCTGTAGGCAGAATGATGAGGCCAAGTAGAAGTAATAGCGCGAGATCTTTGGAGGACACTGCTGCGCTGGTCCCCGCAGATGCCAAAGCGATACACCCTAAGAACCCACCGCAGGCTGCTGTTGGAAGCATGTCGAGTTGCTTGTTCATGCGGATAATTGTCAGATTGGCAGAGAAACCGAGGGAACAGCAGAGCGCGAAAAGGTTGCCGTCGTCGAAAAGTCCACCCGATGAGCCACCCACAGCTACAGCAACTCCGATCAAGGCGAAGGGCATGGAAACGAGTGTCCGACGGGCGACCGCTACTCCTGCCACGGTTCGGGTCCAAATAGCAGCCCAAAAGGGTGATAGGGCGAGTATCAACAACACATTTGATATGGGTGCGCGATCCACTGCTACTACGAACAGAATTGTTCCCGAACCAGACAAGATGCTGCTGACGATGCCCCATGGCCCAAGTGACGCCACAAGGTTAGGAAGTCTGCGTTTGTAGCGAGCCAAAAGAAAAATGCTCAACGAAAGCCCGAGGAGGCCTGTCCTCCACATAGCGTTAGTCGTGCTCGGAGCATCGACGAGCCGAACAAAAGTCGCATCAGGAATGATGGCCGCCACTCCAAGAGAAGTGAGTAGGAGACCTCGTCGATGTTCTGAAGTTGCCACTCTTAAGTTCGGTCCAAGTGAATTGGAAACATTTCGCGAATTAATTGATCAGCGGCTGCGTCGATATGTGAGGGAGGCGGGAGTGACAAGATTTCGTTAACTCTGAGGTGGGCGCGTTGGCGAACATCTAACGAACCCGCATCTGACCAATCTTCAGGACTTGAGCGATCGCTGACTGAGGGATATAGGTATTCGGTCTGCATTACCCGAAGAGTTTGTTCATGGCCGAGAAAGTGTCCTGCGCCCTCTACAACGTCTTGGATCACTTGGAGCGAGAGCGTGTCGGAGTCGACCTCTATGCCTCTAATGGTCCGAGCCACCGCTCCCAATAGATCGTTATCAATGACCAAAGTTTCTAAAGAGCAAGCAAGGAGCGATGCCAACATCCCAGCGGATTCGAACACGACGTTTGCTCCTGCCTGAGCGGCCAAAGTGATGGTTGTTCCTTTTTCGTGTCCGGCTTGCTGATCTGGAAGCTTTGAATCTGCCATTCCTGCCGCAACTCCGGAAGGCAGACCGATCCAATTAATCAACTGGGCAGCAGCGGCATTCAGTAAAGCTTCCTCGCCTGATCCACCTGACATAGCGCCGGTGCGAAGATCAGAGACGAATGGCCACATACCGATTGTGCAGGGATGTCCTGGAGACAGCAGGTTCACGCAGGCAAGACCAGCAAGACACTCAGCCAAAGCTTGGCTGAGAGAACCAGCCAGAGTTGCCGGAGAAGTCGCTCCGGCTTGACCGGCCGATAACAAGTTGATTGGCATTCCGACACGAACTTGTTCTGCCATGCAGAGGGCTGAGTCTTCAGCAAATCTCAGTGGCGGAACGACGAAGGTGTTGTTTGCGATGCAGAATGGTCGTTTCCGGAACTCGTCAGCGTGGGGATCGCCGGTAAGCGCGATATTGAACAATTGCGCAACTTCATGCACATGCTCGGGTTGGAAGAAGGAAGTACCGATTGGCTTGGTTGTACTGCACAACACTGCGTACGCAGTGTTTAAATCCAGTTCTCTGGATGTTTCAAGGTCGCGAGCCACCACCGTCCTGACGTAGATGTCTATATGTTCGAGCGTGTCGATGACACGTCCGATTTCGTACAAATCTCGGAGCGTGCTTGCTCGAAAAGTCGAAGTGTCGTGATCCAACATTAAGACAGCTGCACCAGCAGTCGAGAAATGAACTCTTTGCCCTCCAATGTTGACGTCGCGATCGGAAGAAAATCCATGAAGAGTGAATTCCTTGGCTGCTGCATCGATGGTGGACCGGATTAGGTCCTTCGGGAATCGAAGACGTTCATCGTCACCAAAGCTGCCACCGGCGGAAGTCACTAAGTCGATGAACTCTGGAGTTGCTTGCCCCATACCAAGGTCTTGGAGAAGCGTTAAAGCAGCATCGAATATTTGCGTCATCTGTTCGCTGCTGAGTGGCTGATATGCGCCACCGTTCATCCCCGGCTGAACCGCTCTTTCTTCGGAAGGGATTGCTGCTAGACGCTTCGCCACTCGGGCGCTTCTACCCCCAGCCCGACGAACGGAATCTTCGCGAGTCATTGTTTTAGACCCGTAACTTTTCGTTGAGTGGGTCAACGGCAGCAGCATCAAGAACCATTGCTTGGCACTTATCTCCCATGATCTGGATTTCGAAAACGGAACCAGGTTCTTCGAAGTCGGGATGCACATAGGCGAAGGCCAGACTTTTATTTGTGCTGTGGCTCCAAGTTCCACTGGTTGTTATGCCGATCAAGGTGTCACCTGAATAAACAGGTTCATTACCCCGACATTCGGCGTCATTGGTACTGACCTCGCAATATACGAGGACCATGTCCAGTTCCTCTCCAGAGCGACTGACAACAACGTCTTTGCCCACGAAATCTTTTGATTGATCAACGAATCGTTCAAGTCGTGCTTCGATAGGGGTAATTTCAGTGGTGAGTTCGGAACCCCAAGCCTTGTAGGCCTTTTCAATGCGCATTTCGTTCATCGCGTAGCTTCCATAATGAACCATTGAATGAGGTGCCCCGGATTCGACAAGAGCGTCGTAGAGGTCGAGCATTGAACCAATTGGGTGATGAAGTTCCCACCCCAGTTCACCGACATAGCTAACCCGTAACGCTATGCACGGGACGCCCGCAACTTCGATCTCCTGGCCGGTGAGCCAAGGAAAATTTTGGCTTGAGAGATCAACCTCGGTGAGAGGCTGGATGACTTCCCTTGCTAGTGGGCCGCTTACAGCCAAAATAGCCAGCTGATCGGTCATATCGTGAACGGTGACATCTTCGCCCTCAACGACGTGCTGTGTGAGCCAGTCACGGTCATGAAGTTGGCCCATTATCGAGCTATTCAGATAGAAGCGTTCAGGTCCGAGACGGGTGATTGTCATCTCGCATTCAATACCGCCTTGAGACGTCAACATATGGGTGAGACGGATCCCGCCGTTCTTGACCGGAAGCTTGTTGGCAGCCAGCCGGTCAAGCAAAGACGCAGCCTCCTTGCCTGACACTTCAAGCTTTGAGAACGCCGTAAGGTCAGCGATACCAACTCTTTCACGGGTCCCTGTGACCTCAAGAGCCACCGCGTCAAGAGCATTTGACCGTCGAAAAGAGTGCTGTTCAGGTGCACCAAAATACTGAGGTCGTTCCCAACCGAAAATTTCCATCCATTGAGCGTCTAGTTCGCAGAAGCGGTCGTATACCGGAGTTGGCTTTATCGGGCGTCCAGCGAATCTTTGCTCACCGGGAAGCCGCACCTGATACATCTCGTGGAATTCGTCAATTGCTTTCGCTTCGGCGTACGGCCCTTTGGGATAGGTATGAGGGCCAAAACGTCGCGGGTCCATCTCCGCGACATTGATTTCTGTCTGACCGTGAACCATCCACTGAGCCAAATACTTTCCAGCCCCTGGTCCTTGCGTCACTCCGATCGATGCACCAGCACACACCCAATAATTCTTTAGTCCCGGTGCGGGACCCATGAGATATCCAGAATCAGGGGTATGGGTTATAGGCCCGGAGACCGTGGTGCGGATCCCCGCTTCACCGAATACCGGAATGCGTTGGGCAGCTAGTTCAAGCCATGGCATCAGGACATCGTGATCGGGTGGAGTCAAATAAAAGTGCAGATCCCAGTCGATGCCGTCAACTCCGTAGGTCTTGGCTCCGGCGCGTTCATAGGGCCCAATGATCAAGCCGTCGATCTCTCGCCGGTAATAGCACGACGCGCGAGGATCCCGTATGACAGGCAAATCGAAATCCAATGCCGCGACTTCTGGGATTGCCTCAGTCACCAAATACTGGTGAATAACAGAAACGATAGGAACGTCGTAACCGACCATTTCGCCTAATTGCGGGGCATAGCAGCCGGCTGCATTCACAACATGTTCAGCGACTAACTGACCTTTGTCGGTCGTTATCTCCCAGCGACTATCGGGGAGTTGCCGCATCCCGGTCACCAAAGTATGACGTCGAATCTGAGCCCCCAACTGCCTGGCACCTTTCGCCATAGCGTTGGTCGAGCTACTCGGATCACTCCAACCATCATTTGGGGTCCAAAACCCCAGTTTCACATCATCGACATTGAGCAGTGGCTGGTGTTTAAGGATCTCTTCAGGAGAAATAAGGTGGCTTTCCACACCAACGAGATCCAGCATTCCTTGGACATAACGAAACCAGTCGACTTCGTTGTCTGTGAGCGCAAGACGAATCGCCCCGGTGGGATGCCATCCTGCGAACAAACCGGTTTCTTCTTCGAGGCGGTCATAAAGGAGGGGTGCCTCGGCGTGTACTTTTGCCATGTTTAGGCTGCCAATGAAATGGGGGACCAAGCCTGCCGCATGCCAGGTAGATCCCGACGTCAGTTCACCTTTTTCGAGTAGCGCTATGTCGGTCCACCCTTCATGAGCGAGGTGATACAACAGTCCCACCCCCATGGCGCCACCACCAATGATCGCTACCTGAACCTCGTCGTTCATCTCTCTGTCTTCGTTTCTGCTTTGTCGAATGTTTCTGTGATCACGACCGAACCTTCTTGTTCGTCGGGTCGTAGAAACTCCTAATGCTTGGAGTTACGGCGCGCCTCCGTGTTCCGATTTCGATCTGCCAGTCCCCAGAATCCAACCAGGCTTGGTCGACGCCGGGCGGGTTGTTGAGATAGGCCATCGACAGACAACGATCTTGGGTATGGCTCCACATGCCGCCGGTGGTCCGCCCGACATAAGTGTCGTCTCGGAAGATGGGATCGTCGTGGTAGCTGATGAGGTCCGGGTCCTCAATTCGCAATTGGATGAGGCGCTTTGCTCGGGGCTGATCTTTTTGCGCTAATAGTGCGTCACGTCCTGTGAATCCGCCAGGTTTTTGCCATGCGACGGCGAAACCAAGGCCGGCCTCAAGCGGAGTGTCCTCATCGGAGATGTCGTGACCCCAATGGCGGTATCCGGCTTCCAAACGTAACGAATTCATCGCGTGAAATCCGGCGTGGCGCAGGCCGAAAGAATCCCCGCTGGCGATGATTTCCTCGTACACAGAATTTGCTTGGTTCGCGGGGATGTACAACTCCCAGCCGAGTTCACCTACATAACTCATACGCAAGGCATTGCATGGAACGCCACCGATATTGATCAGATTCATAGACCCGAAAGGGGAGGATTCGTTTGAGAGGTCAAGATTTGAGATTGTTTGCAAAAGGTCGCGAGAGCGTGGGCCCATCACACCGATGACGCTCCAGTCGTCTGTGATGTCGGAGATCTCAACGGAGCGCCCACGACAGGCTCGACGCAGCCATGCCCAGTCACGTGTTTGGGATGCAGCGCTCGTGACAACCCAGAACTCGTCGCTGGCTAGGCGAGTAACGGTCAGGTCGGCTTCAATGCCTCCTCTCTCATTGAGCCACTGCGTATACACGCCGTTCCCGGGAGCGACATCAATCAAGTTGGCGCTTAGCTGTTCAAGAACCTCAAGAGCTTCAGGCCCTCGCACAACGAACTTCGCGAAAGAACTTTGGTCAAAGAGTCCGACGGCGTTGCGTACGGCGTCGCATTCGGCTCGCATGTTGTCATGCCAGTTTTGTTTCCCGTATGAATACTGATACTCACGGACCTGCCCGTCGTCAGCGAACCAGTTTGGGCGCTCCCAGCCGGCTGTTTCACCGAAGACGGCTCCAGCTTCATCCAGCGCCTGGTGGAGCGAACTTTTTCGCGCTCCTCGTGCTGACTCGTACTGCCGGAACGGCCAATGCATTGCATACAGGAGACCCAACGACTCCGAGATTCGTTCTTCTAGGTAAGAACGATCGTTCTGGAAGGGGAAAGAGCGACGTATGTCGGCGCCGGAAAGGTCCATGGGCGGATATCCGTCGACGATCCAGTCGGCTAGAACCCATCCGGCGCCACCGGCCGTTTGAATGCCGACGGAGTTGAAACCAGCTGCCACAAAGCATCGGTCGACCTCGGGCGACTCGCCCAGATAAAAGGTCCCGTCTGGTGTGAAGGCCTCAGGGCCATTGAAGAACAGTTGTAGCCCGGCGTCAGCCAGAGACGGCATCCGGCGGCATGCAGCTTCGAAGATCGGTCCAATGTGATCCCAATCTTCGGGCAGCGTGCCGAAACAAAAATCTCGAGGAACACCATCAAGATTCCAGATTTTTGCTTTCGGTTCGAAGAAGCCAGCCATGATCTTCCCGGTTTCTTCCTTGAAATAGGTGTAGTTACTGGGATCACGAACTATCGGCATGCCCCGCTCAGCACCTTCGAGTGGTTCGGTGACGATATAAAAGTGTTCGCATGCTTGGAGGGGCACGTTCACCCCAATTGTTTCAGCAAGGTGGCGTGTCCACATCCCCGCAGCCATGACGACGGTTTCAGCTTCGACGGTATGCCCGTCCTCAGTTTCTATGCCGATGCAGGTGTCGCCGTCCTTGAGGAGTCGTTGAACTGCAACACCCTCAACGATTGTCGCTCCACCTTGGCGGGCACCCTTAACCAACGCCATTGTTGTATCAACAGGTGACGTCTGGCCGTCTTTAGGAATGAATAGCGCGCCGACCAGGTCGTCGGTGCGCAACAAGGGCACCTTCTCTTGTAGTTCGTCCATATCGATTTCTCGAATGTCGACACCAACAGTTGATGCCATCGAAATCCCGCGACGCATCTCCTCCCAACGTTCCAGGTCTGCCGCAACCGAAATGGAACCCGGTGCCCTGTAACCAGTTGCCTGACCAGTCTCGTCTTCAAGTTCTTCGAATAGACGATTCGAATACGTCGCCAACCTGGTCAGGGAATGAGTCGGCTTGAGCTGGGACACCAGACCTGCGGCGTGCCAAGTTGTCCCGCCGGTCAGTTGACCTTGCTCTATGAGGAGGACATCGGTAACTCCTCGTTTCGTCAAGTGGTACGCGATGCTCGCACCGATAATGCCTCCGCCTATGACTACTACTTGTGCTCGACTTGGTAGCTCAACAGACATGGTTCGGTAAATCTAGACGCATCTTTGACCACCAGAGATACTTCTTGACGCATTGCTCTGTTGACGATGGAAAGATATGGCCGCAGCAATGCCAGGGGATAGGAAACAGAAGATGCAACTTGACTTAGATGGAAGACGCGCAGTCGTAACGGGAGCCAGTTTGGGAATAGGGGCAGCGACTGTTCGGCTCTTAGCGGATATGGGGGCAGAAGTTGAATTCTGTGCACGCAATGAGGACGCCGTAGCAGAGCTAGCGGCGTATCAACCAGATGGAGATGGCTCTGTAAATGGTCACGTCGCCGATATGGGTGATCGACAATCGGTTGAAAAGTTCTTGTCGGACGTCAGCAACCGAGGATCTGTATCGATCTTGGTCAATAACGTTGGAGCCTCACCATCTCGGAACTTCCAATACATGAGTGACGAGGAATGGGCAGAGCTTCACGAACTCAACCTGATGTCAGCGGTGCGATGCACTAGGCATTTCCTGCCTGATATGCGTGACCAAAAATGGGGTCGAGTGATCATGATTGCCAGCGGCGCAGCGAAATACCCTGGAGCAGCCCTGGTCGACTACGCGGCGACGAAGGCAGCGATGGTGGCGACCGGTAAGGCCTTAGCAGGAAAATATGGCAGGGATGGCGTGCTCGTGAATTCGGTGCTGCCCGGATTGATCCACACGGCCATGTGGGATCGAGCCGCTGGGGAGGTAGCAGATGCTGCTGGTACTTCTGCTGAGGAGATTCTCGCCAACAACTCCAAGAGCGTCCCAGTTGGACGTTATGGGAGCGCGGAGGAAGTAGCTAACGTGATCGCTTTTTTATGCTCTGATGCGGCGTCCTACGTTAATGGCGCTGCGATAGATGTCGACGGTGGCCAAGGCACTCACGTCTGATTGCGCAGCAAAATCATTTGTTCGTAAATTTTAGAAGCCCTCTGGTCTTTGGAAGCCTCCAAGAGCCTCTTGTAGAAACCGGCCAGCCGCCAACGTGGTGCGGTCTTCAAGAAACGGCCCCGCTATTTGAACCCCAACGGGCTTTGAGTCGATTTGACCGATAGGAACAACCGTTGCCGGCAGCCAGGAAACCCCTGTGAGGCCCATCCATTTGAGTTGGTCTGTGTAAGGGCGTTGTTGGTCATCTACTTGGATTGTTCGACCAGTAAAAGGGCTTGAGTGATCGTGTCGGATCGCTTCAGTCAAAGTCACTGGTAACAGGACCACATCGAACGACCCAAAAAATTCTCGCCAACGGTTCCTTTGCTGTAAGCGCCGTTCATGCCAACTCAACCATTCCCGATGACGCATCGAGGCATACCAAATCCCGAGTTCCCCTTGAGGTTCTTCCTTGCTTGCTGCTTGTTCTTCAATCTCAGACAATGTCCATGTACCAGCTTCAGCCGCTGATAGGAGATGCCTGAAAGTGTCAACCGCTTTTTCAAATGTGAAAGTTGGTCGAGCTTCATAATCAACGTGGGCCCCAGCGTCTTCGAACGCTGCCGCTGCTTTCAGCAACAGATTTCTATACGCCTCGCTGATAGGTGCTGTTTCCTCATCGAGCCACACAGCGACACGAAAATCCTTGACCTGTTCGTGTCGAGCCGGAGGCAATGTAAGGGAGTATGCGAGCTGGTTCCAACTGTCAGGACCCGCCAAAATATCGAGGGCGATTTCCAAATCATCAACATCTCGAGCCATTGGTCCAGCAACAGCGATATCGGCCTGGCTGAGGGTCCCAGGCATTCCCGGGATTTGCCCGAGTGCGGAGACAACCCCATAGCTGGGTTTGTGTCCACATACACCTGACCAGTGGCAAGGGATACGAATTGAACCCCCAATATCTGATCCCAATTCAAGTGG
>JAYZKK010000100.1:0-5036 GCA_036163555.1 Actinomycetota bacterium | reverse complement strand
ATAGCTAAACCGTTGACAGTACAAAAGCCTTTACCGCGGTCTCGACCAGCGTGGTGTAAGCCTGAGGACAGACTCGCTGCAAAGCTTTGAGAATTCATCGCCCAGTCGACAGCTGCTAACACTCCAGCGGTAGAGGCAACCGCCATTGTCCACACTCCTGGGTCCCATTCGAAACCTTGGCTTTGGCTCAACGAGGTCGGATGTCCAGTGCGTAAAGCTTCAATGTACGCTGAATCATGGGTTTTTTCGATTGCTCGCACAGCCTGCGACTCCCAATCGGTTGGATCGACGAGTTCAGCCTCGGGTACCCATCCCTGTCGAATTTTTTCAGCGATTAATTTAGCTTTACGTGTCGTTTCAAAGGAATGTCTGGCTGCTACATATTTGGGGTTGTATGCGACTTTCATGACCGCACCTCATCACCAACAGTGATACCCAAGGCCATTATCTCGAGTATGTGCGCCGACAAAGTACTGACGAAATCTTCGCCAAGTTCGTCGAAACCAACTGGTAGATCTGCACAGATCTTCTCAACAATTTGGATGCAGACTGTTGGCCCGGCGAGCTCTGGTGATTCGGAAGAACTGGAGCCGTTCGGTTCCCAAAAATTTGTGGTCTGGATAGGTCGGAAAAACCATTCCCACACCAATTCACGGGCAGCCTCCATTGCTATCTCTTGACGTATTCTTGTCTTGGGCATGTGCTGAAATGCCAGATCCCAATTTCGAAGGGATTGGCTTTCTTCTAAAGGTTCAGGTGCAGAACTCATGCCGCTACCTCTGCAGTTCTGATTCGGCTGATGACCCATGCAACGTCAGTTGGGTGGGCGTTTAACCAGAATTGAGCTTCTTGTAGTTGCTGTGAGATGAGATCTTCCGTGGTGTTGTTTCGGATGCCATTCCAAATAATGGCATCTTGGGCGTAGGCGATATTTGCGATAGGTCGAGCCGCCCGGATTCGGGTCAATGCATCAACCACTTCGAATCCGTTTGCCAGCATTGCTGCAAATGCCATTGAAGGAGCTCTATTAATACCCATATGGCAATGGACCAAAACTTGGCCACCGTCAGAAACTGATTTGTTTATTACATCTACACCTGAGTCAAACCATTCCAACGTTTGGTTACCGCCGTTATCGTGTGTCCCAAGCCACCAATAAGACATATCAGGGGCGTGTTGGGCGACGAACTTCTTGTCGCTCCATTCGCCTCGAAGGTCAACAACATCCGTTATGCCAATGTTGGTCCAGTTAGCTAATTGGTTGACAGCCGCTTGTGGATCTTGGGTATCTAGGTCTCCGCATACGTAGATTCCTGGGATGACCTGGCATGGCCGTCTCCAAACGGACACCGGGTCCAATTCGCAGATTTCTGTTGTGTCGCTGTCTCTCTTATGGGAATCGCTCGCTCTTGCTATGTGATTTTCTTTTGTTGACATAAGTCACCTCTTTGGTCTTTAAAGAGATGTCGTCACTATTTAGAAAAATCTGCGAATAATCAGCGGAGTTTGTGCACAAAGTGTTTAGCGATCTTTATAAAAGTCTTCGAGTCTAGGTTGAGGTGTTAAGCCTCCTAGTGGGTCTGCAACTTTTAGGTTCATTGAACGACGCATTGCGTGCAGTAGGACAAAAAGATCGTCGCGGCCCATTGGGTCAAAGCTGTCGATCTCATCCGAAATCCACATGTCAGGTGCCCCACCACCAAGAGAATGGGAAACGCAAATAGCTGCACCAGCAAGTAGACGTCGTTGACCGAGCGTCGAACGGCTCGGCCTTCCGCGCCCTCCTAGATCCTTTAAGGTCCACTCTAGGTAGTGGCTCACAGTCAACTGATGGGCGTCCTCGTCAAAGCCATAGACAGGGTCTGTTCCACCAGCTGCCCAGATGGCCTCGTTGACCAGCGCCTTCAACCTGTCTGCGGAGAGTTCGTTCAAAGTCTCCACACACGACACGACGTAAAGTTGTGATTCAGGTGCTGGCTTGGTGTGTGTAATGAACCGGAGCGCACAGGCGGCGACTTCCGGTATTGCGGCGTTGACACGTTGAGTAACAGCGTCGTGGGCGCCGATTTCGTAGGCCAAACTCGCTTGCGTGCGCCCTCCAATTAGACCTTCGAAAATCTCTTGTTCTTCGGGCTCGAACATAGAGCGTGCGCAACGCATAACTAGCCCGATAATTTTTTGGTCTTCTTTTGCCAAGAGTTTCCGTAACGGAGTGTTTAAGTCTTTAATCTCCAAGTTGTCCCAGGACTCTTCCAAATCATCCTGGCGGTGTCCTTGGTGCCATTCAGGCCCCCGACGCCGCCAAATGTCTACCGCCCGGCGTCGAGCGCAGGTTGTGATCCACCCGGCACGATTCCTTGGACCCCGACCGTGTTCTATCTCGGTTAGGAGCTGCTTGAGAGCGGTATTCGCCGCCTCTTCAGCATCATGTTCGTTGCGGAGAACTTCGCGGGCTCGTAATTCAGCAACTGCTAAAAGTTTTTGGCACTCCTCGGGTGATGGCCATGTGAATTCCATGTTTTTCCTCTTACCTACTTTATTCCAGCTCAATCGATGCAGACACTCAGCTTTTGCGGTCACGTGAGGCTGTGTTTTCTGCTTCTTTCTTTCCTTCGAAAAAGTCGTCTTTGTCTTGGTGACGTTGACGTCGAGGTTTTGCCCGATATGCGCCTGTCCCCCTGGAGAGTTCGCCGAAGGCAGTATCAACGCTTGCGCTACTGGGGTCGTAGTTCTGAACATTGCCGTCAACAAGTCCGATCTTGTGACCCTCTTCGTATGAATCTTGGTTGGTCCCCATGAAGACAAAGGTCCAATCTTGATCCCTACGGTCGCGAATCAGTTCGAACACTTGCGTTTGGCTGAACTTTCTGCTCGCGTTCTCTAATCCGTCAGTGAACACGATCACTAACTGATCTTCGGTGGGCTCGTCAGATGCTTCTCGGTCAGCAATACGTTCGTCCGCTCGAGAAATTAATTGTCCGATCGCGTCATATAAGGGAGTTAGACCTCGAGGCTGAAAAATGTCTGAGGTCAATGGGGGAATTTGGCCGACTCTTTGGGCATCGATAATTATTTCAAATGGATCATTATCATCGAATTGAACGGTGGTCATCTTTGCGTGCCCGGGCTTGTTCCCTTGTTCTGTTACAAACTGGTTGAAACCACCAACGACGTCTTCGGCGAGGTTACTCATTGAGCCTGAACGATCTAATAGGAACCAGATTTTCACCCGCTCTTTGTCGGATGCTTTCCTTGGCTCGGCAAGACTGAGGGCGTCGACGGCGTTTCTCAAGGCTTCAACGTTCAATCCTTCTGGCGCGCTACGAATTTTTTGTTGCAGGGCGTTAATCAAGTTTTCTACGGGTTGGTTTGTCATTTGTGTTTCTCCTTATTTAATAAAGATTTGGGTCAGGCCAACTTCTCGGCTCGGATAATGAAATCTCCGGGGACGAGGGCAGGTCCATATGCCAGGTCGTATCCGTCTTCTCGTTCTACGTCGGTCACTCCGTGCAGAAGAAAGGTTTCAATTTGGTTGGTCATTGCGACACTCCTTTGGTGTTTACATGGATGTCGTAACTAATTGGTTTGTCCTGCGAATAATCATCCCTTCAGATGGAAGTACGCTCGCCTCGTGACAAAAGCCACCTTTAACCTCCACGCTCGTCATCATGCTGGACTGGTTGACCCGAGAATCTTTGGCGGCTTCTTGGAACACATGGGGCGTGCTGTCTATGAAGGCGTGTATGAACCAACGTCGGCCCATGCTGACGAGTTTGGATGTCGAACAGACGTGTTAGCTGCCTTAGATGAACTTGATTTCACCGTCATGCGTTACCCGGGTGGCAATTTTGTGTCTAATTATCACTGGAGAGATGGCGTTGGCCCTGTTGAGAACCGCCCCACTCGTAGGGAGTTGGCGTGGGGGACAATAGAACCGAACAGCTTTGGTACCAACGAGTTCTTGTCCCTATGTGACAGAACTGGATGGTCCCCCATGTTCGCTGTGAATTTAGGGACGGGCTCACCCGAAGAGGCAGCAGATTGGGTCGAATACACCAATGGTGAATTAGCGACAGTTATTACCAACCAACGCGAGGTCGATCAATCCTCAAATACATCAAAGGTTCCACTGTGGTGCCTAGGGAACGAAATGGATGGGCCCTGGCAAATTGGTCACATGTCAGCGTCTGAATATGGGACTAAAGCTCGGCAGGCAGCTCACATGATGAAACTTGTCGATCCATCGATTGAACTGGTGGTGTCGGGGACGTCCCTACCCGATAACTCGACCTATTTGGAATGGGACCGAGAAGCACTAGAAGCCGTCGGGGGATTCGCCGACTATTTATCTACTCATAGATACCTAGACAACTACTCCGGGGACACCGCAGCGTTTTTGACCTCTGGTGCCGCGATCGATCAACAAATCGCAGAAATTGATTCTGTATGTCGATACGTCGCAGGCAAACGGCGCTCATCGAGACGGCCTTTCATAGCATTTGATGAATGGAACGTTTGGTATCGGACTCGGAATAGAGACGGCATGTGGGCTGATGGAAATTTCCCGGCTCACCTAGTTGAGGAGGTGTACGACCTCCAAGACGCACTCGTATGTGCCCAGTTCTTGATGAGTTTTGTCCGAAACGCCGCCGTAGTGAAGATTGCCAACATCGCCCAGATTGTGAATGTCATAGCACCCGTCCTTACCGATGGTGATCGTTTGCTGCGGCAAACTATTTTTGAAGCATTGGCAATGTTTGTGAATCGTCGAGAAGGACGATCACTTCATCTGGGTTATGAAGGGTCAACTGTGGAGTCACCAGATTTCGGAGATGTCGCAATGGTGGATGGGGCGGCAATATTGAACGACGACAACGGCGAGTTGCACGTCTATGCAGTGAACCGGTCAGTTGACGCTGCCGTTGACTTAGAAATCAATCTGTCCGGGGCGCACCTTGATGTTGTTTCTTGTGAGATCTTGCATCATCCAACTCCATCGACACAGAACACCTGGGAGAACCCGGATGCTGTGCAGC
>JAYZKK010000099.1:0-14750 GCA_036163555.1 Actinomycetota bacterium | reverse complement strand
GCAAATCATCGTTAGGGCGTCTTGGCTTACTTATCCACACCACAGCTGGATTCGTTGACGCCGGATGGGACGGACATCTCACTCTGGAGCTTTCCAATGTGGCCAATCTTCCGATCACTCTTTACCCTGGAATGAAAATTGGGCAAATTAGTTTCATCCAAATGACCACCCCGGCCGACGTGCCGTATGGTGCATCCTCGTTGGGTTCTAAATATCGAGGCCAGCGCGGTCCTACCCCGAGTCGGTTTCACGAAAATTTTGAATGAAATGTTAATCGCCAGCTAGTGGCTCGGATTGGCCCGCTTCTAGGGCTTCGACGAGATGAATTGATATGTCGGCCACTTTGATTTGGTCTTCTTCAAATCCATGGCCTTTGACGCCGTCGTCAATCATGACGTAACAGAAGGGGCAGGCCGTCGCGATACGACTTGCTCCGGTGTTTATGAGTTCTTCAGACCGTTCATCATTTACTTTGGTTCCGATAGTTTCTTCCATCCACATGCGGGCGCCCCCGGCTCCACAACACATTCCCGTGGTGCCGTTTCGAGGAGCTTCAACTATCTCTATACCGCTGAGTGTCCCAATGACGTTTCGAGGGGACATGTAAATGTCATTGTGTCGACCGAGGTAGCAGGAGTCGTGGTAGACGATCCGCTCATCTAAACGCGCTTCGCTTAAATCAAGCGCACCCGATTCAACTAACTCCTCCAAAAATTGGGTGTGGTGGAGTACTTCCCAATTCCCTCCATATTGTGGGTATTCGTTGTTGAGCGCGTTAAAGCAATGAGGGCATTGAGTAACGATTTTCCGAACCCCCATTTCATTGAGGTTGCTGATGTTCTCTGCTGCCAACATTTGGAATAGGTATTCATTCCCTGAACGGCGGGCACTGTCGCCTGTGCACATTTCTGATGGCCCGAGAATGGCGAAATCGACCCCAGCACGCCGCAGCAACTTCGCCGTTGCTTCGGACACCTTTTGATTCTTGTCGTCAAAAGAACCCGCACATCCCACCCAATACAAATATTCGTGATCGAACGGGGCTGATGGGTCAACAACCTCAACATCAATATCTTCTGCCCAGTCCGCCCGCTCACCGTTGTTCATATTCCACGGGTTTGCGTTGTTTTCCATGCCTCTGAACGCGCCGCCCAACTCGTTAGGGAAATCACTTTCCATAAGGGTGAGGTAGCGACGCATGTCGAGGATCTTGTCCAGAATTTCAATATTGACGGGACAATTTTCGTCGCAGGCTCGGCAGGTAGTGCAAGACCAGAGCTCTTCATTGCTGATTCGTTCGAACAAGCTATTTGCTTCGACTGTTATTTCGGTATCTGTTCCTATTGGGGGAGAAACCTGGCCGTGTTCTCCAGTTGCTGCCATTACCTCGCCTGTTTTGAGCACGATTTCTCTTGGGTCAAGCGGTTTTCCTGTTGCGTGAGCTGGACATACAGCTGTGCACCGGCCGCACATGGTGCAACTGTCTGTGTCTAAGAGTTGTTTCCATGTGAAGTCTTCAATTACCGAGGCCCCAATGGTTTCAATATCTTCAGCTTCCATGAGATCAGGCAAGGCGCGCATAGCGCCTTTCGGTCGTTCGCGGTCTTTTAGATACATGTTGAGTGGCGAAGTAAACATGTGGCGAAGCATGGTGATTGGAAGCATGACGAGAAAAGCCATGAAGCAGAGCACGTGGGCTATCCACATAGCTTGATGCCATCCGGCGACTGCCCCGACTTGATCCACTAACGCTGACAGCGGGTACCCAATGAATGACCATTGTTCATACGCTGGGCGTCCTTCCACGGCAATCCGGAAGGCTTCAGCAGCGAAGCCGGTAAGTCCTAGACCTAAGAGAACTCCGAGGATAAGGGCATGTTCGGGTCGTGTTTTGATCTTGATCCGGTACGGCTTTTGTAAGTAACGCCGGACTATGGACCAGATCATGCCGACCGTGAACATCAGGCCCGCTAAATCGGCTACGAAGCTAAATCCTTGATATGTGCCGCCATGCAGGAACTTCAATCGTTCAGGTAGTTGATGATCTATTTCTAGGGTTGTTGTAACTGCCAAGAGCACCAAGAAGCCGTAATACAAAAGAGCGTGCATGGCACCCGCGGCGGGGTCACGCAGGAGTGTCTGCATCATGACGCCCGCTCGGTAATCGCGAAGCCGTTTCTTTGCGTTATCGCTGTTTGTCGACCGGCGATCGGGAGCACCTCGTTCCCAGTTTTTTACTCGCTGCGCAAAGTTCCAAGCCCCGAAAACTATGAGGACAGGGGTGATGACATAGAACGCCAGCTTTAAAGCGCCAGGAATGTTGCCAAACACTTCCCGATGAACGGCATTGTTGTTGTGGAAACCGAAGACAGTCGCAGCGATTCCGGAAACTGCGGTCACTGAAGCGAACGCGATTCCAATTCCGAGCGCGAGGTGATGCGGTTTTACTCGTGCTTTCACGTAGGTCAAGTTACCGGACACTTTGTGCACAAACGTTAATGATTGCCCTGAAGGTCGGCTTCTCTGGTGTTGTGAGGCTTTGTTGCTCACGGCCCTAGGTTGATGGTGCTTCCAGGTCGGCGGGTTATCAGTCCTCAATCTTTGCCGCAATGGCGCTGGCCGTAGAACAACTCACGTGACAAGGTTGGTAGACAGTAAGTGACTCAGGAGGCGCCCGCATGGTTCGTTTGGTGACAGCGGTAATAAAACCTCATCGCCTTGAGGCAGTTGTTGACGCCTTACAAGACACAAA
Organism: Actinomycetota bacterium; assembly: GCA_036163555.1. Lineage (GTDB taxonomy): Bacteria > Actinomycetota > Acidimicrobiia > Acidimicrobiales > Poriferisodalaceae > MedAcidi-G3. The sequence continues at coordinate 11,998 of JAYZKK010000099.1, read as the reverse complement.
CGTCCAGGGCCTCACCGCTTCCGAAGTGCGTGGTTTTGGGCGACAAGGTGGCCACACTGAGACCTATCGCGGCACTGAATATCATGTCGATTTCATTCCTAAGGTCCGGGTTGAAATCTTGGTGGATGATGTTGACACGGAGCGCGTCGTGGATTGTTTGGTTGAAGCCGCACGCACAGAAAAGATCGGCGACGGCAAGGTTTGGGTCACTGAAGTTGAAAGCGTCATTCGGATACGCACAGGCGAACGCGGAATCGACGCGCTTTAGGGTTCACCGATTCTCAGCTCGGGTTAGGCCAAATAGCGTTCAGAGATAGACAGTGACTCGGCAGGACGTAGTTCTGAGTCGAGTTCATAGACAATGGGGGCCCCAGTCGGTATCTCGAGTCCCGTAATTTCTTCGTCTGGTATCTCTTCAAGATGCTTGACCAAAGCTCTCAAACTATTCCCGTGGGCTGCCACGAGAACAGTGTCGAATTCTTGTAAGTCTCGAGCTAATTGATCCTGCCAGTAGGGGACTAGCCGTTCGACGACGTCAGCCAAGCATTCAGTGTCCGGCAAAAGATTGGTAGGGACAGAACGGTAACGAACGTCAGTGTTTGGGTTGTAAGGATGGTCGCCCGCCATTGGAGGCGGTGCAACGGAATAACTTCGCCTCCATTCGTGGACTTTTTCTTCACCATGAAGGTCAATGGTTTCTTGTTTGTTTAAACCCGTGAGACCGCCGTAATGACGCTCATTCAGTCGCCAACTTCGACGAACCGGAATCCATAGTTGTTCACAAGCAGACAGTGCCAAATGAGCGGTCGCAATTGCGCGCGTTTGGAGTGAAGTATGAACGATATCCGGGCATATCCCTGCTGACATCAAGAGATCCCCAGCCGAACTGGCTTCTTTAATGCCCTTGTCGGTTAATCCGACATCAAACCAGCCAGTGAATCTATTTTCAAGATTCCACTGACTTTGACCGTGTCGAAGAAGAACCAGCCTGGTGGCCTTTTTGACCATGATTTGCACCTTAGTCGCAGGACTGAACTACAGCTAGGTCAAGAATCTATACATAAAAGTTGCAAATAAGACACTCAACTTTTATGATGGTTATCCCTCGAGCGCAGATTTAGGCGCGATTCGGCCAAATCTTGGGGCGCTCGAAGCAATACCTGACCAAATATCCCAGAAGGAGACACCCATGTCGAAAGCAGTTGGCATAGACCTCGGAACCACCAATTCAGTCGTTTCCGCTATGGAAGGTGGCGAGCCGACCGTAATAGCGAATGCTGAAGGTGACCGAACCACACCATCCATTGTTGGTTTCGCTAAAGGTGGCGAAGTACTCACAGGTGAGGTAGCCAAACGACAAGCAGTCACCAACCCCGACCGCACGCTGGCATCAGTAAAACGACATGTCGGTACAAATTGGACGGTCGCTATTGACGACAAGTCCTATACGCCACAAGAAATTGCAGCAAGAGTGCTGCAGAAACTTAAACGTGACGCTGAGCAATACCTAGGCGACGAAGTCACAGAAGCAGTCATTACAGTCCCCGCCTACTTTGACGATGCCCAACGCACGGCAACCAAAGAAGCCGGACAGATTGCCGGACTGGACGTCTTGAGAATCATCAACGAACCGACTGCGGCTGCCCTTGCATATGGCCTAGATAAGGAAACAGAAGACCAAACCATATTGGTGTTCGACTTGGGTGGAGGCACATTTGACGTGTCGGTGCTGGAAATCGGCGACGGGGTTTTCGAAGTGAAGTCCACCGCTGGGGATACACAACTCGGTGGGGATGACTGGGATGAGAGAGTGATTGATTGGCTTGGTGATTCCTTCAAGGGTGACCACGGCGTCGACCTCAAAGCTGATCCCATGGCGCTTCAACGACTCAAAGAAGCTGCCGAACAAGCCAAGAAAGATTTGTCCTCAAAACAGACAACTCAAATCAATCTGCCCTTTATTACAGCGACAGATAGCGGACCTCTGCATTTGGATTATGAGTTGAGCAGAGCCAAATTCCAAGAAATTACCGCCGACTTAGTCGATCGTTGTCGCGCACCTTTCAAACAGGCGATAGAAGACGCAAACCTCTCCTCTAGTGATATTGATCACGTCATCATGGTTGGCGGTTCGACGCGCATGCCAGCAGTCCAAGAACTCGTGATGGAGATTGCTGGCAAAGAACCGCATAAGGGAGTTAACCCCGACGAAGTTGTCGCCGTTGGAGCTGCGGTTCAAGCTGGTGTGCTGAAGGGTGACGTGAAAGATGTTTTGCTTCTTGATGTCACACCTTTAAGCCTTGGTATTGAGACCAAGGGAGGTGTTATGACCAGATTGATCGAACGTAACACCACTATCCCGACAAAAAGAACGGAGGTCTTTACTACAGCGGATGACATGCAACCGTCCGTAGAAATCCATGTCTTGCAAGGCGAACGAGAGATGGCATCAGGGAACAAAACTTTGGGGAAGTTCCAATTGGTTGACTTGCCTCCGGCGCCCAGGGGAGTTCCTCAAATTGAAGTCACCTTCGATATCGACGCCAACGGCATCGTAAACGTGTCCGCTAAAGACCGAGCCACCGATAAAGAACAGTCCATAACGATAAGTGGCCAATCGAATCTCAGTGATGCTGATATTGAGACAATGGTTAAGGACGCCGAATCTCACGCTGAAGAAGATCGTCAACGACGTGAAGCAGCTGAAGTCCGAAACAACGCTGACGCGTTGGTTTACCAGATTGAAAAAATGTTGGTGGACCAAGCAGATCAAGTTGCTGAGGATGATAAAGCTGAAGTCGAAGAAGCGCTGTCCAGCCTCAAGGCAACCCTGGAAAGTGAAGACGACGACACAGAAGCAATTAGCAAAGCAACTGAAAAGCTAACTGAAGTAAGTCAATCGTTTAGTCAAAAACTCTATGAGGCTGCGGCTCAACAAGCGGATGATGGAACCACAGAACCTTCGGACAATGCCGACGATGTCGTGGATGCTGAAATTATCGATGAGGACCAGTGAAGGACGGGGAACTAAGTGACTCTGGACAAGAGGAGCTTGAGCTAGACGTCGAAGAGACAACGGGTCCAACGGCAGATGGAGAACCAGAGTCTTCTGAGCCTCCAGTCGAAGACCCGCTTTCTGTTGAGATATTGCTCGAATCGTTGGAAGGAGTGACAGCTGAACGTGATGACTTTCGAGATTCCTTGCAACGACTACAAGCTGAATTTGAGAACTTTCGCCGGAGGAGTTCCAGCGAAACGGAACAGAGAATCTCAGCTGGAGTATCAAGACTTGCGGAGGCGCTCCTACCAGTTCTCGATGCCTGTGACGCTGCCGTCGCCCAGGGGCTACAGGACGTGAGCCCAATCCAAAGTGCGCTTGAGACTGTGCTCAGCAACAATGGCTTGACTCGTATTGAAACTCTGGGAGCTCCCTTTGACCCGACCTGCCATGAGGCGATGTCCTTTGAGACAGGTGAAGGGAACGAACAAATAGTAGTTGAGGAACTACGTCCTGGTTACTTATGGAGCGGCGCAGTATTACGTCCGGCCATGGTCAAGGTTCGCGAGCAATAGTTTGTTCTAGATGTAGCGAGGAGGTGAAAGATGGCTGCCCAGAGGGAATGGTTTGAGAAGGACTACTACGCCGTTCTTGGGGTGTCATCGACCGCTTCTCCGAAAGAAATTACGAAGGCCTACAGAAAACTCGCACGTTCGCACCACCCGGATGCAAAAGGTGGAAACGAAGAACGTTTCAAGGAGGTTTCGGCCGCATACGACGTTTTAGGTGACGACACAAAACGCGAAGAATATGACGAAGCACGAAGGATTGGCCCTTCAGCAGCCGGCGGGTTCGCTTCGGGCACCGATGGCTTCAATGTCCATTTTGAGGACTTCGATGATCTCAGCGGCATGTTTGGGAACCTATTTGGGCGAGGCCAACGGGGTCCTGTCCCGATGCGCGGAGTAGATCAAGAAACACGCATACATTTAGGCTTTCGCGACGCAATTGACGGTGCCACCACAAACGTCTTACTTGGCGCCGCTGACGGTGAACGACGACAAGTAAAAGTTCGTATCCCCGCTGGTGTTGATAATGGGCAACGTATTCGGTTACCAGGCAAAGGCGGCGCTGGAAGAAATGGCGGCCCCAATGGGGATCTTTATGTTGTCGTTGAAGTCGCCCCAGATTCAATGTTTGGACGGAACGGAAAACATCTGACTTTGGTTATCCCCGTGACCTTTCCTGAAGCAGCCTTGGGATCTGAAATTAAGATCCCTACATATGATCATTCGACTGTCACATTAAAAATTCCACCGGGCACTAAATCGGGGACAACATTTCGAGTCAAGGGCCGGGGTGTCGCGACAACGAAGTCGACCGGAGATTTGTTAGTGACCCTTGAGATAGCCGTGCCTGCGGAGTTAAGTCCAAAAGAAAGAGCAGCAATCGAAGCACTGAGTGAGGTAACTGACTGGTCACCTCGAAATGAACCACAAGAGGAGGGCTGATTATGGAACCGATGCCGTCGACCCCTGAGCCTGACAGAGCTGTGTACGTAATTTCCGTAGCGGCAGAACTCGCCGGAGTTCACGCTCAAACTCTACGAATATATGAACGGAAAGGATTGCTGGAACCGGCTCGTACCCCCGGCGGGAGCCGCCGATACAGCGAAATAGACATAGCTCTTCTTCGCCGGATCCAGGAACTAACTAATGAAGGATTGAATTTGGCTGGGGTGAAACGTGTTCTTGACTTAGAACAGCGTCTGATCCAACTGCAAGCGGAAATGCGTGACCTACGGGCGGCAGCCAACGCAACGGTGATGGAAACCCACCGTCAATATCGAAGGGACCTAGTACCTCTTCAGCAATCTGTAATTCCGTGGTTAGATCCGCGTCGCCGTCGTTGAAACGAAACCCGGTAATGCTTTTTGACGTAAAACTAAATAACGGTGCTAATTCATCCTAGAAAAGTCATGTTCCGCAATTAGGATCTGACAACGTCAGCAGATGACGTTTGGAGTGTTCCTTGCCGGGATCAATAGTGGTCGGTACCCAGTGGGGCGATGAAGGCAAGGGCCGAGTCGTCGACATCGTGGCTAAGGAGTGTGCCCATGTGGTGCGCTATCAAGGTGGACATAATGCGGGCCACACACTTGTCGTCGATGGCGAAGTTTTCGCATTGCAGTTAATCCCCAGCGGTATTTTGTATGACCATGTAGTGCCGATAATCGGTAACGGCGTTGTAGTTGATCCCTATGTGCTGCTTGATGAAATTGACACCCTCACAGCCAAAGGTGTTGATTGCCAACGTTTGATGCTCAGCCCACAAGCACATTTGGTACTTCCTTATCATCAGATTCTCGACGAACTGGCTGAGAGCCAATTGGGTGACAACAAAATTGGCACCACTAAACGCGGGATTGGACCTGCTTACGCCGACAAAGCATCAAGAGTTGGAATACGCGTCGAGGATTTACTTGACCCGGACCACCTCAGGGCTCGACTACATAGTGCTTTATCGGAACGAAACGTAGTTCTGCGAGATATCTATGGCCATGACGGCGTAGACCCAGATCAGTTAGCCGACGAATTAACCCACGATGTGGCGCCCCGCGTAGCCCCATACATAGGAGACACAATTGGGCACCTCCATGATGCCTTACACGCCGGACAGCGCGTCTTGTTTGAAGGTGCTCAGGCAACATTTCTCGATCTAGACCATGGAACCTACCCGTTTGTTACTTCGTCAAACCCCGTTGCAGGATTCGCGCTTGTTGGCGCGGGTATCGGCCCCGGAGCGATCGATCAAGTCATCGGAATCGCTAAGGCATATTTGACTCGAGTAGGCGCGGGCCCGTTCGTCACCGAACTCGAAGATGAAGTAGGGGATCACCTTGTTGAAGTTGGTAAAGAATTCGGGACCAATACAGGGCGACGTCGGCGCACCGGATGGTTTGATGCAGTCATGGCCCGTCAAGCTGTTCGACTCAACGCTTGCACCGAAATTGCTCTCACCAAATTAGATGTTCTAGACCAATTGGAAACGATAAAAGTCTGTGTGGCCTATGAGGTAGAAGGTCAACGTTATGAGTACCTGCCACACCTGCGACGCTTGCACGACAAAGCGACTCCTGTTTATGCAGAATTTCCAGGTTGGCAAACCGACTTGTCAGCGGCAACCGAGCGCAATGATTTACCGAGAGAGGCCGTCGAATACATATCTTTTCTCGAACGCCAGATGGGTGTCCCAATCCGATTCGTGTGTGTCGGCCCCGGCCGAGAGCAATATTTGCGGTTTGCAGCATGAAAGTGTGTGTTATCGGCTCAGGGGGTCGCGAACACGCGTTTGCTACAACTCTGTCGACCGATGCAGAGGTGGTCGTCACTCCAGGCTCAGCGGGTATAGACGGCAGCACCAAAAAGGCAGCAACTGCTGTTGACGCAGACCTCTATGTCATCGGTCCCGAGGCTCCTTTAGTCAACGGGCTAGCAGATGAGCTTCGTGCGTCTGGCCGTCGTGTCTTTGGCCCCGGAATGGACGGGTCCCAGTTAGAGGCTTCGAAGGCTTGGATGAAAGACTTGGTTCACGCAGCGGGAGTCCCAACCGCAAGCTACGCAACTTTCGATGAAACCCAAGCAGAGGAAGCAACTGAGTTCTTAGCGACGTTACACCCGCCTTATGTTGTCAAAACCGATGGATTGGCTGCTGGTAAAGGGGTCTTGGTCACTGACAATTTGGAGGAAGCTGAAAACGATGCAAGAAATAAATTGTCGGGAGTTTCTTTCGGAAACGCTGGCCGTCGAATAGTCATCGAAGAAGGACTTAGAGGGCCAGAACTCTCCCTGTTTGCATTGTGCGATGGACAGCAGGCCGTTCTGATTCCTACTTCTGCCCAAGATCACAAGAGGCTGCGTGATGACGATCATGGCCCCAACACTGGAGGAATGGGCTGCTACTCCCCAATGCCAGACCTCGGACTTCCCGACCTTGAAGAATTAATGGACCTAGCTGTGCACCCCACAGTCGAAGAACTTAAAAAACGAGGCATTGATTACAGGGGAGTGTTGTTCGCCGGGTTCATGATGACAAAGGATGGACCGAAATTACTGGAGTACAACGTCCGGTTCGGCGACCCTGAAGCCCAGGTGATATTGCCGCGGCTCGAAGGCAACCTGAGCAAAACTTTGGTGGAAGTAGCTGACGGAAACCTGACGACGCAACCAACCATCTCGGCCGATTCGATGGTCACGGTTGTGCTTGCATCAGAGGGTTACCCCGCGTCACCGAGAACGGGAGATGTCATTCATGGTTTGGATGACGCAAAAGCAATTGAAGGTGTAACTGTCTTTTGCGCAGGCGTCGACTCAAATATCCAAGGTGAATTGATAACTAACGGCGGCCGAGTCCTCAATGTTTGTGGTCGAGCGCCCACTTTGGGTGCAGCTCGGGAGATCGCTTACAAAGCAGTGGATGTGATCTCATGGCCAGGTATGCAACATCGCACCGATATTGGTGCTTCGATTGAGATAGATAGCAACCGGGAGGGAATCAAATGAAGGTGGCGATTTTGATGGGTTCGCCTCGCGACGAAGACAAGATGGCTGGAGCTTCGGAGATGCTGGAGCGCTTTGGTGTCCCACATGAAGTGCACGTCATGTCAGCCCATCGAACCCCCGAGCAGGTCGCAGAGCTCGCATCTAATGCTCGCGATAACGGGTATGGCGTAATTATTTGTGGAGCTGGAATGGCGGCACATCTAGCGGGTGTGGTATCAGCGCACACGACCTTGCCGGTGATTGGTGTGCCCTTATCGGGGGGCGTCAGTGGCGGAATGGACGCTCTGCTTTCAACGGTGCAGATGCCAAGAGGAATTCCTGTTGCGACCGTAGCTGTTGATGGCTCTGCCAACGCAGCAGTTTTGGCCGTAGAAATGCTGTCGTTGAATAACCCAGACTTAACCGAGCGCCTTAAAACTTTTAGAGATGAAGGTGCGAGGTGACCGTGCCCAAGCCATTGATATCCAATGTCTTAGCGAATCGATACGCGTCGCCTGAGATGGTAGAAATCTGGTCAGCAGAAAACAAAGTCGTTTTAGAGCGCGAACTATGGGTAGCTGTTCTCGCGGCTCAAAAAGATTTAGGTATCGAAATTGACGATGCCGTGGTCGACGCATATCGATCAGTCATGACTGATGTCGACCTGGAATCGATTGATCGTCGTGAACGCATCACATTGCACGACGTCAAAGCACGAATTGAAGAGTTTTCCTCATTAGCGGGATATGAACATATTCATAAAGGGCTGACTTCGCGAGACCTCACAGAAAATGTCGAACAGTTGCAGATCAAACGATCGTTAGCTTTGACCCAACAACGACTCGTAGCAGTCATTTCTCGACTTGCTGATTTGGCTGTTCGATATCAAGAAACAGCGATAACGGGTCGCTCGCATAACGTGCCGGCCCAAATGACGACTTTAGGGAAACGTTTCGCGAACCTAGGTCAAGAAACTCTGCTGGCCTACGAACGGCTAGGGGATCTGCTGAACAAATATCCGCTGCGTGGTTTGAAAGGTCCGGTTGGCACACAACAAGATCTCCTTGATCTTTTTGAAGGTGATGCGGGCAAGGTTGCCGAACTAGAAGAACGGGTCGCTAACCAGTTAGGGTTTGAACAGACGTTGCAAGCTGTCGGCCAGGTCTATCCGCGGTCACTTGACTTGGATGTCGTCAGCGCACTGACGCAGGCCGCAAGTCCGTTAGGCAACATTGCTCTGCAAATCCGTCTTATGGCAGGTTTAGATCTCGCTACCGAAGGCTTTAGTGAAGGACAAGTTGGCTCGTCGGCTATGCCCCACAAAATGAACGCACGCTCAGCCGAACGCGTCAACGGTTTTGTATCAGTCTTACGAGGGCACTTGACGATGGCAGCGTCCATCGCTGGTGACCAGTGGAATGAAGGCGATGTCAGTTGTTCGGTAGTTCGACGCGTCGTACTCCCTGACGCCTTCTTCGCGATTGATGGCGCACTCGAAACTATCTTGACGGTCCTGGACGGCTTTGGGTCCTACAGCAATGTCATCAATCGAGAACTAGAAAGGTACTTACCGTTCCTCGCCACCACGCGACTATTGATGGCATCAGTCAAAGCGGGTGCTGGTCGAGAAGAGGCCCATGAGATTATTAAGCAACATGCGATGGAAGCAGCTCTAGAAATTCGAGAAGGAAGCTCTGGCGAAAATGACCTGATCGAACGCCTCGTTAACGACCCTCTCCTGCCTCTGGACCAGGACACGGTCGCCAAGGCGCTTTCCGATCAGGGAGCTTTCATCGGTCTCGCTGATTCCCAAGTGTCAGACTTCGTAGCAACCGCAGCGACAATTAATTCTGAACATCCTGGGGCAGGGTCCTACCGCCCGTCCCCCATTCTCTAGTAGAGAAGAGACGTGAGCGAACTCGAATTACTCCACAGTGGCAAAGTACGCGACATGTATGTCGTCGACGATCAGCATCTGCTTATGGTGGCAAGCGACCGGATTTCGGCCTTCGACGTCGTGTTCAACGAACCGATCCCTGATAAGGGGAGAGTGTTGACAGCGATGACAGTGTGGTGGTCCGAATACCTAGCTTCTATCGCATCTACCCACCTGGTTTCGGCTGACCCAACAGACTTTCCTGAAGTGGCTAGGAGACCAGAATGGGAAGGCCGAGCGCTGCTGGTTCGAAGGGCAGAAATGTTGCCCCTCGAATGCATTGTGCGCGGATATATAACCGGATCGGCATGGAAGGAATACCAAGAATCAGGGACAATGCACGGGTCAACTCTGCCTGCAGGGTTGTTAGAAGCCCAACAGCTACCCCAACCTGTCTTTACCCCGTCGACCAAAGCCACTGAAGGCCACGACATCAATATCAGCTACGACGAAGCAGTAACCATTGTTGGAGAGGAGCTAGCAGATGCGGCACGGTCGGTTTCCATCGAGGCCTACCGGCAAGCTTCACAACACGCCGCCCAGCGTGGCGTCATCATCGCAGACACCAAGTTCGAACTAGGGATTGTCGATGGTGAACTAGTGATAGCAGATGAACTTCTAACGCCTGACTCATCGCGGTTTTGGCCCGCGGAAAATTGGAACCCAGGTGCAACACCAGTTTCGTTGGACAAACAGCCAGTCAGAGACGCAACAGAAGCCACTGGCTGGGATAAGTCACCGCCGGCCCCGCCTCTTTCTCCCGAAACGGTGCACGCAACCCGCGACCGGTACGTAACGGCTTACGAACGAATCACGGGCGAATCATTCACACAGTGGATTGGGCAAAGCTGATGCACTTCGAGGTAAGAATCGAAGTCTCGCCGCGAGATGGCATAGCAAACCCTGAAGGTTCGACGATTGAACGAGCATTGCCTGCGTTGGGCTTTGAGATGACTGGCAATGTGAGGGTGGGCAAGGTTATCCGCCTCCAAGTCGAAGCCGACTCAGTTGATGCGGCACATTCACTCGTTGAAGACATGTGTAGTCGGTTCCTGACGAACCCTGTTATCGAAGATGCTTTGGTAGAAGTTCTAGAAACATGAGTCACCGCGTAGGAGTTGTTCGTTTCCCAGGTACCAACTGTGAATTCGACACCATCGATGCAATACGGACTCTTGGCGGTGACGCCGAAGTTCTCTGGCATGCGGACCCTTCGTTGAAAAACGTTGACGCGGTAGTGATACCAGGAGGTTTCGCGCATGGTGATTACTTGCGGTGTGGGGCTATAGCAAGATTTTCCCCGGTCATGGAATCAGTAGCCGCGTTTGCATTGAATGGGGGCCCAGTTTTAGGGATCTGCAACGGTTTCCAGGTATTAACAGAAGCTGGGTTGTTGCCCGGAGCTTTGCAGAAAAACGTCGGTATGAAATTTCTCTGTTCGATGCAACAAATCGAATTTGTTTCAACCGAAAACATTCTTGGGGCGGGTTCAACAGTCGGAGACTGCATAAAAATTCCTATTAACCATTTCGAGGGCAACTATGTATGTCCCCCCGAAGCTCTCGCAGAACTGGAAGCTCAGGGACAGATCGTGTTCCGCTATACCGACAATCCGAATGGTTCTACAAGAGACATAGCTGGCGTTTGTAGTGAAAACGGAAATGTTGTTGGCATGATGCCTCACCCAGAAAGAGCGACGTCCACGCTTTTAGGGTCAACGGATGGCACCGCTCTGATTCGCTCTTTCCTGGCTGCTTGACGAAGTCAACCACGCGTCATGTCCACAGACACGTAAATGGTTGTCGTCTGCAGTTCGTTGCGAAAATATACGCGGTTTAGATTTTGGTCTTCAAAGATGACTTTCAGCTGTGAATGTGCCATGGGGCATCCATGAGAAAGTGGCGGCCGCGAGTAGATTTGGGGTGTGAGTGTCGCCCCTGAAGATGCATCAGTTCATCGGGCACTTGGCCTCAGTGACGAAGAGTATGAACAGATATATGAGCTTTTAGGACGACACCCAAACCATCTTGAACTGGCGATGTACTCAGTGATGTGGTCCGAACACTGTTCTTATAAATCTTCAAAGATTCACCTCAAAAGACTTCCTACTGACGCGCCATGGGTTCTAGTTGGCCCAGGAGAAAACGCTGGAGTAATTGATGTAGGTGATGACATTGCTGTGGCTATTCGAATAGAGAGCCATAACCACCCTTCTGCCATTGAGCCGTATCAAGGTGCTGCAACAGGGGTGGGCGGGATTCTCAGAGACATTTTCACCATGGGGGCGAGACCGATAGCGGTCATGGATCCTTTGCGATTTGGACCACTTGACGATCCTCGGAGCCGGTGGATCGCCGAAGGCGTGGTTAGTGGAGTTTCGGGCTATGGAAATAGCGTTGGCGTCCCCACTGTCGGAGGCGAGCTTGTCTTTGATGAAACCTACAAAGGTAATCCACTCGTCAATGTTCTTGCGATGGGTGTACTCCCATCAGAACGGCTTGTACTCGGACAAGCCAGCGGCGT
>JAYZKK010000098.1:0-21814 GCA_036163555.1 Actinomycetota bacterium | reverse complement strand
GCTATCTGAGTTAACGCTTCAAGGTAACGGACCGCTAGAACGTCGCTTGTTGGGTCTCCGTCATGGATCGCCTGAAAGACTTGGCGGGTAGCTTCGGCCTCCCCTGCGGCGACAGTTTGTAGTCGGTAACTTTCGGCTTCGGCGACGGTTCGTACCGCCTGCGCTTCACCTTCGGCGGCGAGAATCGCGCTTTGCCTTTGGCCTTCTGCTTCAAGAATTCGGGATTGCTTGTCACCTTCGGCTCGGGTGATTTCTGACTCTCGGAACCCTTCTGCTTCGGTAACTGTTGCGCGTCTCGTACGTTCTGCTTTCATTTGTTCGTGCATGGCAGCCATGACGTCTGGTGGTGGGTCGATGCGTTGGATCTCGACGCGAACTACGCGCACTCCCCATTTGTCCGTTGCTTCATCAAGTATTTCTCGCAACGCCGCGTTGATGCGATCTCGCGAGGTCAGCGCTCCGTCGAGTTGTAGATCTCCTACGAGGTTTCGCAAGTTGGTCTGGGCCAACTTGGTAATGGCGAGGACGAAGTTCGCGATGTTGTAGACGAGGCGCTGAGGGTCGGTAGGTTCGTAAAACACCACGGCGTCTACTGAGACGACAACGTTGTCGGAGGTGATGACTTCTTGGGGTGGGACGTCTACGACTTGTTCTCGCATGTCGACGCGTTGGATGGTGTCGATGAAGGGGACGATGATCTGAAGCCCTGATTCTTTGGTCTCTTTGTACTTGCCGAGGCGTTCAACAATTCCTCGTTCATAGGGTCGCACTATCTTCACGCCTGCAATTAGGAAGACAACGACAACTAGGGCGATGACGGCTAACAGTACGAATGTGAACATTATTTTGATCCTTGCTCGGGAGTCTTACGAACAACGACTCGGGTACCTCGTATTTCGATGATCTCTACCGTGGAGCCAGAATCGATTGGTCCGAGGTCGGAGATGGCTCTCCATTCTTCGCCTCCGACTTTGACTAGACCCGAGGTTGCTGGGTCTTCGGAAATGCTTTCTATCGTCCGTCCAAGAGCGCCGATCAATCGGTCATGCCCAGCTCCCGGTGGCGACTTCATAGCTGCCATAGAGATTCTGCTTCTTCGCCAAAAAATCGAAAACAGTGCACCTCCGAGACCCACGAAAACGATCCAGTCGACGACGAGGGGGGCTCCGAAGAACGCTAGGACCATGGCAACAGCCGCGCTGAGCCCGAATGGAATCAGAATAAAAGTTCCCGCGACGAACATTTCGCCGGTGATAAGTACGGCAGCGATCACCAACCAGATCCAACGCCAGGTATCAGGGGTTATGTCCATATGGTCCTTTACTCCCTCAGAAGTCTATGCCGAGTTTCTGACCAGAGTCAGACCCCGGGGGCCGCGGCCGGCAGGGAATAGCTAGTCGTTGTTTTCTTTGTCTCGAATTTCTCGGTAGTGAGCTAAAGCTTTTTGGTACTGCTCCACCTCAACTGCGCCTGAAATTAGGAACTTGTTGTCGATGACCACCGCTGGCACACCGTTGATGCCGCTACTTAAGGCTTCGTTGTACTCAGCGAACACCTGCTTCTCAAAGTGTTCTTGATTGGAGGTTCGAACCTCTTCGAAGGCGTCTGTATCGATATCTGTCTCGTGGGCAACTTGTAGCAGTACGTCAGAACTTGAAACGTCGCGGTTTTCGATGAAGTAGGCCCGCAACAGTTTGTTGTGGTATCGCCGCCAGATTTCTTGGCTAAATGTCGCCGCCGTTTTGCCTGCTATCGCGGCCGGTAGAGAGTGCGAAGGTGGGGGGCTAGTACCTGACCACGGACTGTTGAACTCAGCTTTAGGTTCGAGTCCGGCTGGCCGTTCCCAACTTTTCGTGTACTCGGTGAATTCTGCGAGGCTTCTTTGCTCGGGTTGAGGGCGCAATAAGAATGACTTCCATTCGATGGCAATGGCGTCGCCTTCTTGCTCAGCTAGCTCGTCGAGACGTACCGCCCCAACCCAACACCAAGGTCAGAGGTAGTCGGACCAAACGGTGATTTGCACTGTTTCAGAAGACATCATTAAGAGCCTAGGTCACCGCTTATGGCGTGAGCTTGGAGGTCTGACAACGTCGCCCATTCAAGGGTGGCGATGTGGGTCGCCGCCAGTCGGACTTTCGGTGCAGCTCCTGCTTCGAGGGCCTCTTGCCATCGGGGGGCGCACAGACACCATGAGTCTCCGTCTTTGAGTCCGGCGAAACCTGCTTCGGGATGAGGTGTACTCAAATCGTTGCCGACGCTCTTTGAAAATTCCAAGAATTCGTCGGTAACAACGGCACATACCGTATGAACTCCCATATCGCCTGGTCCGGTATTACAGCAGCCGTCCCTGTAATAGCCGGTTAAAGGGTCTGTGCTGCATTCTTCAAGGTCAGTACCTAAAACATTCTTTGCCATTGAGCTAGTAGCCCCAAGTAATTTCGTAGCGGTTCGCCGGGCAAGTCGCCTCATTCAGTTCTTGATATCGAGCGTTTTTAAGTGTTCCAAAAGCCTTCATTGCCGCTCCCAAATTCATATCTCACACTACGCGTATTAGGGGTCCCTGTGTAGATGCTGCAGAGCAACCTCGTCACTCCCACCGCTTCTCAAACTAAATTCGTGGCGCTGCTTACCGGAAGGGGTGAGTGTGACCCAAGAAGAATCAACTCTGATGCTGGAAGGCATCCACATAGTGGATTTCAGTCAATACCTCGCAGGCGCAGGGGTAAGCCGCATGCTCGCAGAATTGGGCGCCGACATCACCAAAGTGGAAATCGGCCCAACAGGAGATGGTGGGCGGCTGTTGCCCATTTTGAAAGACGACAGAAGCGGCTTTTTCATTCAGCACAACCGAGGCAAAAAGAGCATCGCCCTTAACTGGGAGCGTGACGAAGCCCTCGAGATAGCGCTGGATCTCGCTGCAAAGGCTGACGTTGTTTTAGAGAACTTCGGAACTGCCGAGACCTTACGCAGTCGCGGACTGGACTACGAGTCGATCAAAGCCCTGAACCCTGGTGTTATCTACATCTCGATTTCGGCTTTCGGTCGCACCGGTCCTTGGGCAAACAAGCCGGGTTTCGATTTCATCGCTCAAGCCGCATCCGGTCTCATGCATATGACAGGGTCACCAAGTGAGCCACCTGGAGTGATTTGGAGTGCAATTGCCGATAACAACGCTGCTGTTCACGGATTCGCTGGGTTGGGGTACGCGCTTTTTCATCGAGAAAGAACGGGACAAGGACAGTTCTTAGATCTAGCAATGGTCGACTGCATTTTTCACCATCATGAAATCGCTCTTCAAGCTTGGCACCTAAGTGACGGCGATTTCGTACCGCAGCGTATGGGACAACACCACGAGTTGGTTTTCCCCGTCGGTTTGTTTCAGGGACCGGAGGACTGGGTCGCCATGCTGGCTTTGGATTTCCAATGGGAGAACGTTTGTCGTGCTATGGGTCGAACCGACTTGATCACCGATCCTCGTTATGCAGAAATGTCCGACCGAGCGAAGCGAAAAGATGAACTCATTCCGCTAATAGAAGAGTGGATGTCTACATTCGAGACGAACGAAGCGCTCCTTGCCCACCTTGAACAATATCGAGTGCCGGCGAGTCCAGTGTTGAGCCCGCTTGATGCTATCGATCACCCACATTTCAACGCCCGTGAAATGGTGAGATGGGTTGAGGACCCCGTCCATGGATCGGTGCCTATCCCCGGCTTCCCATGGAAATTCAGCACTGGTGGTCAGCTACCGGATTTAGTGGCTCCATTGTTGGGTGAACACAATGCTGAAATATTGAGAGCAAAGCTGGGCTACAGCCCTGAACGAATTGAAGAACTTCAACGATCGGGGATCTTGCTTGAGGGCCCCACATAGTGACCGGAGACGAATAATCAGCGAAGGCCCCACCGACGGTTAGACCCGAGCTATAGCGATACAGCGCACCGAAGAGTCGGGTAAGAAACCTGGCTCACTTGAAAGACCCTCGTTGTTTCTAGCCATCGACCAAGCCGTTCATCAACGACGCAGCGTCAACTGCTGCGCGTCGGACTACGACCATGAGTCGACCACCGGCATCTTCTAGGTCGGTTTCAGGAAGGGTGGGCTCAATTGACCATCTAAGGCCTACTCGCTGCACGACATGAAGTTCGGCGCCGCAGTCACAGGCCTCAGAGAACCGCACTATGCCTTTCACCCGCAGGACATCTTGCGGCCACAAAGCCAGAGCTTTCTCTAGCCGTGGCCGATCTAAGGGTCTCGACAATGTCAGCGTTGCTGTTTCAAACATGTCCTCGGCGGACCTTAGTGAGTCCGCATTGCGTGATGTCTGAGGGTCCCACCTGGTGTCAGGGTCGAAGCTAGATAAGTCCAGCACGACCTTGGGGTCAATGTCACCGTGACTAATGGGTGTTACAGGTACCGCCGCGATATCTGCAGCCCAACAGATCACAGAATTAAGGACGTCTTCGCTAACTAGATCACTCTTGGTGACCAATACAAGGTCCGCGCCCCGCAGTTGCCGAATGATGAGTTCACCCACAAATTGGTCCTTCGCCTTGTCTTGGATTGTCTCGACGTCAGCAAGAACGATTACCGCGTCCATCCGACAACCAGGCCATCCATACCCGTAGGAGGCAATCTTGGTTGGGTCGGCTACCCCACTTGCTTCGATAACGATCTGATCGGGCTGGGGGTCTAGGGCTAGGACTCGGTCAAGGCTCTCACCCAGTGAATCTGAGATCGAACAACATACACAGCCGTTTTCCAAGCTAATGGTGTCGCCATCATGGGAAACGATGAGATCCACATCAATGTTTACCGCTCCAAAATCGTTAACCAGAACAGCAAGACGCCGGCCGTGGTTTTTGGTGAGCAGGTTATTGAGCAGGGTTGTTTTGCCAGCGCCGAGGTAGCCGCCGAGGACCGTGACTGGGACAAGTCCGTCGGGTGAAGTCATAGTTCGGTGCCTGCCCCTTAAATCGGGAACTTCTCACCCTCGAACACAGTGCCCCAGATCGGGATGTCTCGAAGACCTTCAGCGCCGACGTCGTATGGGTCAGCTTCAAGAATCGTGAAGTCGGCCTGTTTCCCCCAGCGCAGAGATCCGATCTCGTCTTCCAGGCCAAGCACGTACGCAGCGTTAGAGGTGATGGCCTTGAGAGCTGCGTCAAGAGATGCTCGCTCGTTCGGGCACATTACTTCGCCGGCCTCGTTCAAACGATTGGCGGCTACCCACGCATTATTTAAGGGCTTAGCTGGAGCCATGGTGAAATCTGAATGGACGGCGAACCGAACACCGGCGCGTTCCAGCGAGCCAAGTCGAGACATTTGTGACGCCCTCTCATAACCCAGGGTGTGATCAGCGAATGCTCTAGACAACTCATAGACGTAGTAGGCGTTGACCGACGCCACGGCTCCGACTTCGGCCATACGTGCAACCTGTTGGGCGCTTGAGATTCCGAAATGTTCGAAGGTAAAGCGATGATTGAAGCGTGGGCGTTCCCATTGCAGTTTTTCTAGTGTCGATAACGTCATCTCAACGCCAAGGTCACCGGTGCAATGGACGTGGATCTTGAGACCAGCGTTCCAAAATGAGCGTGCCACCTCTTCAAAACGTTCAGGTGGGGTCATCCACTCGCCGTGTCGTCCATCCAAGTGCCCTGGTGACTTGAGCATTAGCAGCTCCGCAAAAAACCCACCGTCGGCGAACATCTTGACGTGATCGCTGAATCGGAGCCGGTGAGTGTTGCGTTGGGGATAGGAAAGGACCCGTTCAATCATCGCTTCATCAGAGTCGTCTTCGCCTCCTAAACCCATTTCGAAAGGCATCAGTTGGATACGAAAGGGCGTATCTGGACGTTCCATCACCGCCTTAAGGTGTTCCCATTCTTCTTCGAAGCCGTACATGCCCATGGCTGCGTCGCCAATGGTTGTCTGACCACCGTGGTGGATCACTTGGCGCATACGGTCGAGCCCGGCTCGAAATCGTTCGGTTCCGAGTAAGAAACTGGTCATATAACGGTATGCGAACCCCAAACCTGTCTCGAAGAAAGCTCCCTTGTCGACGTCGATCTGGGGGTGTCGTCGCGCTGCGTCAAGGTCGATATCCATCCATCGGTAGCAGGCGTCATTGACAATCAGTGAGTGATATCCGCGATGCCAGACGATTATCGGCCGTGTAGCAGAGATCTCGTTGAGCGCCTCACGGTCAATCTCACCGTGCCAGATTGGGTGATGGCCCCATGCAAATAGCGGTGCTTCCGGCTCAAGGTCCGCATCAAGTTCGATAAGACGATCAAGCAGCTCGACCCTGCCGTTAACGGCGCCTATTTCACTCCATGGGAGGTCCCATTCCACAACAGTGGTGAACTCCATGGGCAGGAGGACCGCCGCCATAGAGGGATGAAGGTGGGGGTCGATAAAGCCGGGCATGATGACGTGATCGATGAAAGTGTCATCGACCTCATGGTCGTAGTTGTCAAGCCACGGGGCCATAGACGCCAAAGTCCCCACCTCGACGATACGGCCGTCGCGAACAGCTACTGCCTCGGCTGTGGGCATCGATGCCTCCATGGTGCGCACTTGACGCGCCAAGAAAACGGTGATCTCAGCCATGTCCTACCCCCCGCTTGAAGCTATGGGTGGAACCTTAGCGTCGAGAAGTTTGCAGGAGCAGGCGCCGCAAAGCCGGCAGTGCGGCTGGGCGATCTTCGATCCATTTTGATTTCACCATCTAGGGCTTTAGTTTTCTTATTACCGTTAAACCAGCGAGCGCTAGCGCGACCAATGCGGTGGCTACAAAGATCAACAGCCAATTAGTGCCCGTATCGGCTGCAGTTAAGGAAGTTGGTTGATCCGTTCGGGTTTGTTCGGGTCCCGGTTCGGGAGCAACCTTTTTCGGCGTATCTTTCAGCTTTTTCGGGCTCTCAGCATTTTCATTGATGTCAGGTCCACTATTAGTTGTGAACCATTCAATTACCGGGCTCGTGGATCGGCCGACAACTAGAGGCCTTGTGTAGCGGCCTATCTCAGTCCCGAACCTTTCCAGTGTTCCTATCGACACCACATACCTGCCAGCTGCTCTACCCGAAATCAGCAAGCTGTATTCCCCTTGTTGAGCTTCTTCCAAATGGTCTGCCAAACGCAGGTAGGTGGTGTTGGTAAAAGGTTCGTGGAAAGTTTCGCGAAACTGAGCGCTCAAGACGAAGGAAGTTTGATCTGGTCGTATGACTTTCACCTCGGGTAGTGATCCAATTTCGAAACCAATTTCTGGCAGGACCGCTGGAACGAGCAGCGAGAGATTCAAAGATTGTCCCTGTTGCATTCGGGCTTGGAAACCCTGAGTGCTCGTCGGCCCTTGAAGTCGACCATACATAGCAAACGAAATGGTTCCGTCAGGAAGAAAGGGTCCAATTTCAGGGGCGAAGTGGTCTTCGGTTAGGAAGACCGGGTCGTGGGCACTAGAAGTCGCGCTGTAACCGACGACAACAGCAACTATTAGCGTGAGGCAAACGCAGAAGCGTCTCGCCGAACGGCTCCAACTCATGGAGGATCCAACGAGGGTCACCATGACGAGAGCCAAACCGGATCCTGCGACAAAGACCAAGATTCGCGTGGAAGTCATACCTCATTGTTCCACGAACCCAGAGACAGGCCACTTGACTGACGGGCGTTGCGGGCACTTCTCTTTTTGTTCGTCCCACCAGCTGGGAAACGCAGTTATTTTGAAGTTATGACTCCACCCTTACGTTTCGGCATTGTCCATGACTTTCGCTGCCCACCTGGGAGCGACATCACAATGCCCCAGGTATACGCAGAAACTTTCGAACAGATCGAATTGGCCGAGTCCCTTGGGATGGAACTCTGTTGGTTCACCGAACACCACTTCATTGAAGATGGCTACCTACCTAACTTTGTCCCGGTCGCCGCGGCAGCAGCGTCCAAAACAACTCGAATGAGGTTCTCGACCGACATTTGTCTTCTGCCGTTCCGCCATCCAGTGCGTCTAGCCGAAGATCTGGCGATTCTTGACAACATCTCTAATGGGCGAATGGAACTCGGGGTCGGAATGGGTTACGCCACACACGAATTCGAAGGATTCGATATTCCAATAAGCCGTCGTGTCTCACTTACTGAAGAAGCGTTACAGGTCCTACAACTCGCCTGGAGCGGCGAGGCATTCAGTTTTGCAGGCAAGCGTTATCGATTCTCCGACCTTCGAGTCACTCCTGATCCGGTCCAACCAGGCGGTCCCCCTTTGTGGCTCGCTGCCACTAGTCCAGCTGGGGCCGAGCGGGCGGCAACATTTGGAACACACCTGCTTCCACAGGGCCCCAAGCACCTAACCATCGATCCTTGGAAAGCCGCTGTTCTGGACACTAGCGACCGTCGGGTCGGCTTGATACGAGGCGTCTTCGTTACTGATGATCCAGAAAAGGAATGGGAACCTGTCGCCACAGCCGAGCAGTACCGGCGAGATATTTATGTCGGATTGATCAAAGCGAGCCGCGATCACAAGTCGGAAGTGCCTGACAGATCGGGACCCAAGAAGACACGAATTCCCATTCCTCTCAATCCCCTCGCGTGGACCGTCGGTTCTGTAGACCATTGCGTCGCAGAACTAGAACAACTGATTACCGACCACGGCATAACCGACTTGGTGACTTGGGGAGGCCCTCCTGGTCTCGCCCCCTCCGTCATGAACGATTCCCTAACCAGATTCGCCAGCCAAGTTATTCCGAAGTTACGCGAGCGAGTCAACGGGTAATCAGACGATCAGTTCTCTATAGACCGACAACACGTTTCTTCAGAAATTCTCCCCACCTCGCCTTTCTTGTCCAAGCGTTCCAGCAGTTAGCAAAGACAAGGATCAGTCATCCAATGAGGGGCGTTGGCGTTGTCGCTTGAGTCGACCGCGTCGAGTTTTAGCGTCAGTTCGTTTACTTTTCGAAGTCCGACTAGGGCGAGTGTTCTTCCTCGGGGGTTGAACTTCTAATGCGTCGCGGACCCTGGCTGACAGCCGTCTTAACGCTTCATCTCTGTTGCGTTTCTGAGAGCGATGTTGATCGGCGCGAATACTTATGAGTTCACCAAAAAGGTTTATTAGCTGTGTGCGTTGCTCGATGGTTCCGGCTTGAGACATGCCTATATTCCAGCGAACTTCAGCGCGTGTTTGTGCACGGTTAGCATGCTGGCCACCTGGGCCACTGGACGTTGAGAACTGCCACTCGAGTTCATGACCTTCGATAACGAAGTCGTCTCTGATCTTGAGTTCAGAAAACTTCATAGGGCCATTGTGACTGAGAAAAAGTAAAGAGACCTCCACTTTGTCAGCGGAAGTCTCTTATAAACGATCCTACTTTTTGGTTTCTAGCAGGTATGGCCTTCTGTTGATTTGGCACAGGTTTCGGTTAACTGTTCGTCAGAGACATAGGCCTTGACGGTGCCGTCCCAATGAATGGAAGCGCGGCAAGAGGTGCATCTGTAGGTACTTCGATACGACCGAGCCCGACCACTTGCGTGGTGTGGGTATTTCATTTTGCTGTTTCTACTTTCTTTTGTTCAGCTTTCTTTGTACCAGCAGCTTTCTTCTTCGCCAACATGTTTTTCGGAGCTCGACCAGGTTAAACAGCCCCATATCGCTGATATACGCGGAATTCCAAGGGACTTGATGGGGCCACCGTTATCATCGTGTCTTCCGGTACGGCAAAGGCCCTGCGACCTATATGGCATCTTCTAACACCCTTAAGTCAGGGCCAA
Source organism: Actinomycetota bacterium (assembly GCA_036163555.1). Taxonomy (GTDB): domain Bacteria; phylum Actinomycetota; class Acidimicrobiia; order Acidimicrobiales; family Poriferisodalaceae; genus MedAcidi-G3. The sequence goes on along the minus strand of JAYZKK010000098.1, from coordinate 12,060 downwards.
GCTTGTTGCCTTATTACTTGATTGTCTTTGGAATGGCAGCGGGATTGGCGAGCGTTGTAACGCTTTTAGCCGAATTTCGAAACAACCTTGGGTTTTCTGAGTTCAGCATCGGAGCGTCAGTGGCTGGCGGACTGGGGGCGGGCTTTATCGCGGCGTTAACGCTAGGCCCTCAAGCTGACCGAGGTCGGGCACCGTTAATGCTGCGGTCAGGGCTTTTGTTGGGTTTTGCCGGTCTGATCGTTATGGCAGTTGCAACAGATTTTTGGTTGTTCATGTTGGGTCGCGTCTTAATGGGATTGGCATTTGGTGTAGCTCAACCAGCTACTCGCCGCACAGTGATAGTCGCCGACCCTCAAAATCTTGGTCGGAACGTAGGTCGGTTGGGAGCGTTCGACGTAGCCGGCTTCGTGGTTGGGCCAGCAGCTGCTGCAGCACTTAACGCGGTTGGTGGTTTCCGAACTCCTTTTTGGGTTATGGCGGTCTTTTTGGCCCTTCTCATTCCCACCGCATGGCGAGCTCAAAGCGACACTGCCGCTAAAGACGTTACGCGTCAACCGTTGTCTGACCTGTTGAAGAATCGCCAGTTGCTCGGAGCATGCTCGGTGGTATCCGCATATTTCGTGTTTATCGGGGCGTTCGAATCGGTGTGGATTCTCGAAATGGACAATAGAGGTGCTTCTCAATGGCAGATCGGTGTGACGGTGACTTGTATCGCTCTACCCATCGCCGTGTTAGCTCCCTGGGGCGGCACACTCGCCCAACGTTACGGCTCTCGGAAATGGGCGATTGCGATGGTAGGTACCTGCGCAGCTTTTTCGGTTTTGTTCGGCCTATTGCCAGGGCTTTTGGCGTTGATACTGCTCACTACGGCATGTGGCTTCGCTGAAGGTATCGGGTTTCCTTCTGGCACCATGCTGGTTTCAAGTTCGGTTCCTGAAAACCGTCAAGCAGCTGCACAGGGGCTTGCAAGCGCGATCGAGGTCGGTGCCGCAGCCATAGCGGCACTTGGTTTGGCAGCTGTCTATGCGAGCGCCGGAAACACTGCTGCCTGGCTTACCGCTTCAACAAGCATGGTCATTCTCTTAGCAGTCGGATGGAAGCTCACCGCCGGCATAGGTGGCCCACAAGAAAAGGTCAGCCAATCCTCAACCGAATAACTCACAGCTGAACAAAGTCAGGTGCCCTGCAACACCGTTGGAAATATGGGTCCTCCGAGTTTGTCCCCTGGATCCAACCCATGTTCTGGAGGCAACGGCATCGTGTGCGGCTTCGGGTCATACACCACGTCTTCTCCAACCCAACGACTGGCGAAGCCCCAACGGCGGTGGGTCAACGATGAGTTTCCTCGCGACCCGTGAACCGTAAGGGGGTGGAAGATCAACACATCCCCAGGTTCAAGATCCCATGCAAGAACCTCATACTGCTCGCGATTGGAGTCAATATCGGGCATATCTTCAAGTTCTGGATTGATCATGTAGGAGTTGTAATCCGGAGTTATTGCTTTGAAGCGATTCGACCACCGGTGTGAGGCCCTAATGAATTCGAGTCCACTTGACTGGGAAGTGACCTTGTCGACGGGAATCCACATACTGATAATTTGCTCGCCTGTAATCGGCCAAAAGGTCAGATCGTGGTGCCAGGGGGTGGGAACTTCAGATCCTGGTTCTTTCAAGAACAACTGGTCATACCAGTGAGTCACCGACGACGAACCAAGAGCCTGCTGCGCCAGTCTCGCCAATGGTGAACCGAACACTATGTCTTTGAAATAATCGTTCTGCAGCCACATGAACAGGTCGGAGGTGAACCCATGGTCCTTAATGGAAAGTGCCTCGCCGAGCTTGCTTGGAGACTTTTGAGTGTGTTCTATGCCCGTTGCAATTCGCTGGACCCAACTGTCCGACAGCACTTTGGGGGCACGAATTACGCCGTCTTCTTTTAGTGATTCAACTTCGGAGCGTGAAAGGTCGCGCTCGGGCTGGTCAGGTTGATCGAGTCCCATATCCCACACTAACCGTTAGAACTGTGAAGGCTTTCGAGCGGACCTACGACCCGAACTCGAATACGTCGCGCGTCACCTGGAAGATAAGCAAGTGGGAGGTCTTCAACTTCGATCACTTCGACCATGGTTGGGTCAGCGCCCGAAGCCACCGCATCTTCTGTCGCTAGATGAACAGCTTCAGAGACTGCTGCATCGTGCCCCATGTCATGGAACACTCGGTCAATCACTCCGCTGACTTCAGCTAAAGCAGCCCCGATGGCGTTGGCGGTATCGCCGTGGACCGGCCTGACTACCTCGCTTATCCCTCCCATCGCATCTGATACAGCAAAAGCGCCGCCGCCAACTGCTATCAGTGGAACTTCGAGCGACGAAAGTTTCATCCGATCAGCACCATCAGCAATCATCTTTGCAGCATGGGTGAGCACTTCATCAGCGTCGGCTAGATCAGGGCGGGAGGCACCTTCAACGTGCAACAGACCCGTCGCTATCGCAGCATCGGTGAGCGTGGGCACAGACCCACCGAATGCGAGTGCTTCTGTAACGAGTTGCTGACCGACGCTATCGGGGCCAATCCGAAGGGGGTTTCTGTGAATTCTGCTACCCCCACCTAACCCTATTGAAAGGACGTCCGGGAGTTGGAATAAGGTGCGAACCCCTCCCACTTCGACTGCGGCATTCGCTTGTCGGGGATAACCCGATACGAGTGCTCCAAAATCCGCTGTTGTCCCTCCTACGTCCACAACGAGTCCATCAGCCACCCCGCCCAGAGCAGCTGCTCCTCTCATGGAATTCGTAGGACCCGATGCGAATGTAAGTACCGGATATTTAACCGCCTCTTCTATTCGGAGAAGTGTGCCGTTGTTCTGGGTCAGGAACAGACGCGTTTGAGATCCGAGCCCCGCTTGGTCTATCGCAGCTGCAAAAGCCGCGATAACCGACTCGGCAAGCTCTAAAAGACAGGCGTTTAGACCCGCAGCGTTTTCTCGTTCTAGGAGACCTAGTTGGCCAAGTCGATGTGAAACCGTGACTTGAGCTTTTGGATGGTGTTCTGCGATGAGTTCAGCTGCTCGAATTTCTTGTCGGGTATCGATAGGCGAAAAGGCGCCTGCAACCACTATGGCGTCGATTCCACTGTCCGCGAATTGATGGGCGGCCTCAATCACAGCTTGTTCGTCAAGGTCTTCGAAAGGACGTCCGTCGTATTCAATGCCGCCTCGAACCAGGAGCGTCTCACCATGTACTGCTTCGGCAAGGTCAGATGGCCATCCAGATAGCGGAGGCAACGAGCGGCCCGCTGGGAGTCCGATTCGGAGAAACCCGACACGATTCAAGTTTGATCGCTGGACCACGGCATTGGTGAACTGGGTTGTACCGATTACTACTGCGCCGATGTCACTATGTGAAACTCCCTCCAGTGCTTTCCTGATTCCGCCAAGAACATCGGCAGTAGTCGGTGTCTTGATTGTCTCAATTACTTGCTCGCCGTCCAGCAGGGCGCCGTCCGTGTTAGTTCCGCCGACATCGATCCCAATCCGTCTCATGGGCATGGGTCTACTGGGTCGAGGTCGTAGCCCATCGCACGCGGCCCTACGTACTCAAGGCCATTCGAGCTAAGGAAGAGTGGAGGAGCAGAAATACCGATTAGCGCTACCCGTTGTCCATAGCGAGCGGTCTCGGTTCCGATCGCTTCGCCTGATGTTGCATCTAACAAGCAGATGAGATGGGGTACGGTCGCGATGGCCTCGTTTTCGAGGCGCGCTACGAGCCATTCGTTCTGAAATTCAAGCTCAACGTCTGAGCCTGAGTATTGGTCCAAGCCGGAAATCTTCGCAACGCCACGCAAAAACCCACCGGTCGTGCGGCGGTTCACATCAACAATCTTGCCTGTGAATAGAACGCGGCCATTCGCTGCTGAACATATCGCTGCGACTGGATCCTCGTGTTCGACCCGGGCTTCTCGGACTTTTGCGCCAAGATGGATCGCGAAACTCATTGAGTTTGCCACTCCCCAACGCTTGACCTCTGCTCCGCTTCTTGGCGCTTTGCATGTCGCTGCCATCGAACCCGTTTCGATGGTCAGGGCCCTACTAGCCCGTTCCATCCATTTCCAGGTGGGGACATGGGTGACGATGGCTTCCACGCCGCGCGGGTCAACGAGTGCTAACGGCCACGGTTGAAGCCCGCCGATGGCGAAGCTTGTCATTTGAGCCTCTGGATAGGCTCTACCCATCGCGTCCGCATCAACGATTGGTATTCCGAGATGTGCTGAGGCCATTAGTGGCTGAAAGGCGTTCGAACCACCAATTTCGGTTGCCATGACTGCGTCGAAGGCCGATCCCGTGTGTTCGGCCATCACCTCCACCGCTCGTGCCACGTCACGTGGGTCTTGTAGACGTTCTTGCATTACCAGTGGCGCTCCCATTGTTGACACCACCGCGACCTTTGCTTTGTCATCTAATTCTTGGGGATCGATGAGTTCGAACTGCATGCCTTCTGCTGCAATCCGTTGCATGTTGAGGTGGTTGAGATAGGGGCTTCCTCCTCCACCGGTGCCGAGGACCCAAGCGCCAACGGCGAGGTCGTCGACGTCCTGAGCGTCCAAAGTACGTGTCATCCGAGCATCTCTGACGCCACATGTGCTGTGCAGCGCACAGCTGATAGGACTGGTACCCCGGTGACTTCCCGAACGCGGTTCAGCAGGGCGGTTTCATAACCGAAACAGTCAAGGACCACCAGGTCTACATTTGCATCAGACAACGTTGTTGCTGCTTCGTCGGGATCTTCTCCGGGTTTGACCGCAGCAACTACGACGTCTCGATCAGGGCGTTGCCACTGCTGGGTTAACGATTCGACTTGTTCCGCGAGAGGAACCAGTACTCCCAGCGTGCTGTGCGCTGGGGCGACTGCCTCGACAATGAGTCGCAGAATTGCGGACGGGAATAGTGCATTCGGATAGTTCGACAAACCGTCAAATTGACCAGTGCAGGCAACCAGTACCGGACGACCTTCGCTTTGTTGAAGTATCCCAGTTAAGAGACCAGTGACGGCCTCCTTTGAGACGACGACCTCAGTGCCGTCAGAGAGGCGGGTGTGGAACGTGTCAGCAGCACGGCTAGGCGCTAATTCCGCTACTTCTTCATTAGACAGCCCGTCTAAAGCACCGCGGACTTCAATGGGGCGCTCTCCCAGAATTTGGCGGAGCTCAGTTTGAATATCCTCACGAGGCGATTGGCCGATAGTTATGACAAGCAACGACTCCACGGCGCTCACTGTAATCCACGCTCCGTTTAAAGTTTTTTTCAGGTCTCCCGATTATGAACCCCTAAAAATTTTGAGTAGTCAGTACTCAAAGCGATGATCGTGTGCCGCTCGGTTCCGTTTTCCCTGTGCACGTTGGGCGCACGATAATCCTGCGACGTCATCATGTCGATGAACGCAGCGGGTCGGGGGTACAAAACGAGGGAGACGTAATCCCATGGTCCATCTGCAAGATCTCCCAACGCCAACGTCGTCACTGGTCCCGCCCAAAGAATCGTTCCTTTGTTCGCTTTAAGTAATCCGATAACGCCTCGGCTGTACCTCTGGTAGGCATCCCAACCACTGCCATCACCATCTAATGATTGATCCCTGAATTTCATCAGGTTCAGCATCACCACAGGTTCATCTACATCAAGTTCTTCCAAACCTTCGATATGTAGTTGTTCTCGATGAACACTCATTCATCCCCCATTTAGCAGCGACACTGGCACCAACACGTTTTAGCTAACTAAGAACACCGCTGCGAATATGATGATCGTTCATTATGTTGGGACACGATGCAGTTGCTCGAGCATTGGTAGACCACGGGGTCGATACCGTGTTCGCAGTACTCGGTGACGGAAACTTATTCATCGGAGAGAACCTGGCGCGCGAACATGGCGTGAATCTGGTCTCGGCAACTCACGAAGCTAACGCTGTGTTGATGGCGCAAGGTTGGGCGAAAGCCACCGGTCGTCTTGGGGTTGCGACGGTGACACATGGTCCCGGGTTGACCAACACGATCACAGCGTTGGTTGAGGGGGTGAAGAACGAGACCCCAATCTTGGTAGTCGCCGGTGATACCCCTGTCGAACATGAGCAGCACCTTCAAAATCTTGACCAGTATGCGTTGGTCGCCGCGACCGGGGCAGGTTTTCAGCCTGTCCGTAACGCAGAAACAATTGCTGAAGATGTGTCCACCGCTGTGCGTCGCGCACATATCGAACATAGGCCCATTGTCCTAAACGTCCCGCTCAACATTGAGTGGGACGAGGTGGAGTATCGACCTAGACCAGCCTTCACTTCTCCCGCTGTGCGGTTGGCTCCCGACCTAGATCAGCTAGACGTAGCGATGGGGATTATCGCGTCCGCGACACGGCCCGTCATTCTGGCTGGACGGGGTGCTGTGAAATCTGGTGCCCGGGAAGCCTTAGTTGGGCTCGGTGATGCTCTAGGGGCGCCATTGGCTGCATCATTGCTAGCTACCGGATTCTTTCGCGGCGAACCGTTTGATTTAGGGATTCACGGCACATTGAGTCACCCTGTCGCAGCAGAGACGCTTGCGTCAGCGGACTGTTTAATTGTGTTCGGCGCCGCGTTGAACTATTTCACTACTGGAAACCAGATGATGCTTGCGGGAAAACGCGTAGTTCATGTTGATCTTGATCCGCAACACATTGACAGGTTTGTCACTGTCGATGCAGGAGTTGTGGGAGACGCCAAGGTGGTAGCAGAAGCCATGGTTGAGATGCTCGTGGCTGTCGAACACACACCGTCGGGGTTCAGAACCTCTGATCTGGAAAAGCAGCTACGCGAGTTTGATCCTGCGACATCTTTTGACGACAAAAGCTACGACGGAGCGGTTGATCCTCGCACCTTGACAAGACGCCTCGACAAGGGACTCCCCCAAGACCGCCAAGTAGTGATAGACGGAGGTCGATTCATGTTCGATGCCCTCACGCTGTCAGTTCCCAACCCTGAAGATTTTGTTACCAGTCATGCCTTCGGCTCTATAGGTTTGGGCACCTCAACTGCTATTGGAGCAGCGGTAGGTCGACCTGGTCGGCCCACAGTTCTTTGCGTCGGTGACGGGGGGTTGATGCTGGGTGGTCTCACTGAACTTTCAACAGCGGTTCATTTGGGACTCGACCTCATCGTGGTGGTCTACAACGACCGTTGTTACGGAGCGGAACATATCCAACTAGTAGCCAAGGGTTTCGATCCCGCAGCGTCGTTTCATGATTGGCCCGATTTCTGTTCGGTTGGCGCCAGCATGGGGTTCGCTACAGCAAAAATTTTGTCATTGGACGATATCGATGGCGCTATGCAGCTGGTCGAGAACCGAACGTCAGGCGTACCAGTACTTATAGAAGCCTCAATCGATGCTGACGTTGTGTCCACTATTTACCAACAACTCGGATGACGTGACTACCGAATCGAATCGCACCGAGTCACACCGGATTCACATTGCCAAAAGCAGAAGGTTGAAACTCCAGAGATTGACATAAGCCCAGTAGAAGCAACAATGGGTCCATGATCGATTCACAACATGTGATAACAACCACGGACGGTCTTCGTGGCTTGGTTCCGCCTCCCCGACCGGCTCAGGAAACCAAAGTGCTGTCAGCGCTTGATGGGCACTGCCGTGGATGGATTGAGCGAAGCCCATACGTCGTTGTGTCCAGCGTCGACGCAGCAGGGAAGATGGACTTGTCACCCAAAGGTGACCCTCCCGGATTCGTTCAAATCCTTGACGATGAAACGTTGGCCATTCCTGATCGCCCTGGCAACCGCCGACTCGACACGCTGCACAACGTGTTGGAGCGGCCTCAGATCGGTTTGATGTTCGTCGTCCCCGGAAGGGGCGAAGTTTTGAGGGTTAGCGGCACTGGCCAGATCGTCACTGATCCCGATCTGTTGGCCACTATGGCCATTGGTGAACGTCTACCCATTCTGGCCCTGGTCGTAACGATCGACGAAGTGATGTTTCATTGCGGGAAATCGGTGATCCGATCGAAGTTGTGGTCCCCTGACGACTGGCCAAATATTGATGGCCTCGCTAGTTACGCTGAAATTCTTGGTGACCAAACAACCTCCGATGAGACTGTCGCCGAGATGGAAACCAGGTTCGGATCTTGGCATGAAGGCAACGAACTGTATTAGGTCTCCAGCAACCTACGGAGACGGTGCTTTCACTTTTGTGACACAGAACTAGCTGCTGACACTCATACCGATCAGCAACGTCGCTACAAGTTCGGGGTGGTACACAAACGGTGAATGGTCGGTGTCCCATTCAATTGATTGTGTAGCTCGGGCAGCCATTTTGCGTTGGCCGGCGACCGGTAACGCGTTGTCGTAACGACAAACCACATAGGTTGATGGTTTGGTTTGCCAAGCTAATTCTGATTTGCCGTCGAACGGCTTCAAACTTTGGGGTCGTAACTGCTGTGCCGCCCACGCGAAGTCGTGTTCTTCGTGTTCGTTGTAAAACACTGCTTTCCCTAATTCGGGTTTAACGGTGATAGTTCCATCATCGTGAACTTCTAAACACTGATTTAGATCATCAGATCTGTAAGGGGTGGTGTCTTCATTCTCTAATCCAAGGAAAGCTGTGAGATAAACCAAGTGTCCCACTCGGTCATGTGTTCCGGCTTCGGTTATCACCGTGCCTCCTCGCGAGTGGCCAAGCAAGATCGCTTTCTCACTTCCGGGTAACCCATCAAGAGCATCTCTGACCGCGGCGTTGTCTTCGGTTTGGTTTGCTCCACTGGAAGCAGCGGCGACGCTCGGTAGATCTGGGGCTACCCAGTGAATGTTCGCTGCATCTAGGTAAGGGGTTACCCGCTCCCAACACCATGGCCCATGCCAGGCACCGTGAACGAGTACAACTGGTTTGTTCATGGCCACAACCTAATTGAAGACCCGCTGCACCATCGGAGTTCAAATCTCCGGGCCCGCTTGGCATTGTTTGGTTCACGTGAGTGAAAGAATGTGCCTGTGTGGAGCTTGAGCCGAGGAGGCCTGACACAGGGAGCTTGAATCGGTGCCTGGTGTCAGGATTTTCGGATTTATTGATGTCACCACAAGGGGGGACGCTGTGAAGGAGCTGGCTGGAAAAACAGCTGTTGTGACAGGGGCCGGGAGCGGCATTGGTAGGGCAATGGCGAAGCGATGGGCTGAAGCGGGAATGAATGTCGTCATGGCTGACATAGATGAGGTGGCGCTCGACGACGCCGTCGCTGAGGTTTCCCGAGTCGGACCCGCTGCGGGACTGGCTGTCGATGTCACCGCAGCTTCCGAAGTTGAAGACCTACTTGCATTCACTGTTGATCACTTCGGTCGCGCTCACCTTGTCTGCAACAATGCGGGCGTCGCGGGGCCTTCAGGCCAGGCGCCACACGAACTGACCGTCGAGGATTGGCAATGGGTGCTTGATGTTGATCTGTGGGGAGTCATTCACGGAGTTCGCACCTTCGTCCCTCATCTCCTTGCACATGGCGATGGTCACATCGTCAATACGGCCTCGCAATCAGGGCTCACCTCGGGAGCGGTCATCAGCGCCGCCTACTACGCGGCGAAGCATGCCGTTGTCGCCATATCTGAATGCCAATTCCACGATTTCTCGCAACGGGACTCTGGTATCAGCGTCTCCGTCTTATGTCCCGGTCCCGTAGCGACAAACATCATGCATGACGAGGCGCACCGACCTGAACGTTTCCAAACAGTGCCAACCCCTGTCCCGACAGAACACTCCGAATCGGTCACATCAGCTATGTCCGATGTCATCGCGTCGGGCCGTCCAGCTCACGAAGTGGCCGAAATTGTTCACAACGCGGTAATCAACGACGAGTTCTATATTTACACCGACCCCAACATCGTTGAATCGATCACAGCCCGACATCGGGCGATCGAACAGCGTGGTTTTCCCACTACCGGCCGCATGGACGCAGACATCACTGGCAGTTGAAGCGAAACAAGATTTGGTCGTCAGATCTCTAAGTTGTTTTCGTCGTTAGAACACAGGCACTACATGACACGGGAGTCCTTACCGATACGAAATCTTACTTTTGGTGGGACAACCACGAAAAGGGAACCGACAAGCCCTGTTGTTTGGGGTCCGTCGTTCTTTCTGACCTGGGTTCTAGGTTGTCGGGGTGCACCGGACCTTGTTGCGACTGACTATTGCCTGTGTGTTGGTGGTTGTGGGGTGGGGTTCGTCTGCTTCGGCGTGGGATACGACTGCTGGGAACGACACGAATTATGGGTCGATCACGTTCGGCGGCACCAACCACGATGGCAGCTATGAGGTGGCGGTGGATGGTGCCGGCAACGTCTACACCACCGGCTACTTCAGAAACACAGTTGATTTCGGGGCCGGGAACGTCACCTCCGCTGGCCAAGACGATGTGTTTGTCACCAAACTCAACGCTGCTGGCGCTCATCAATGGACCACCACCTTCGGCGGCACCGGCAACGATAACGGCCATGGGGTGGCGGTGGACGGTTCCGGCAACGTCTACACCACCGGCAACTTCAAAAACACAGTTGATTTCGGGGCCGGCAACGTCACTGCTACAGGCGGTAACAACGATGTGTTTGTCACCAAACTCAACTCATCAGGTGCTCATCAGTGGACCACCACCTTCGGCAACATCAGCGACGACCAGGGCTATGGGGTGGCGGTGGATAGTTCCGGCAACGTCTACGCCACCGGCGTCTTCGGCAACACCGTGAATTTCGGGGCCGGCAACGTCACCGCCGCGGGCAACAGCGATGTGTTTGTCACCAAACTCAACTCGTCGGGCGTTCATCAGTGGACCACCACCTTCGGTGGCACCGGAGTTGATTACAGCTATGGGGTGGCGGTGGATGGTGACAGCAACGTCTACACCACCGGCGGGTTCTACGGCACAGTCGATTTCGGGGCGGGGAACGTCACCTCCGCTGGCCAAGCCGATGTGTTTGTCACCAAACTCAATGCTGCTGGCGCTCATCAGTGGACCACCACCTTCGGAGGCACCGGAGTTGATCACGGCTGGTCAGTGGCGGTGGATGGTTCCGGCAACGTCTACACCACCGGCCGGTTCGAGGGCACAGTCGATTTCGGGGCGGGGAACGTCACCTCTGCCGGCAGTCACGATGTGTTTGTCACCAAACTGAATTCTGCTGGCGCTCATCAGTGGACCACCACCTTCGGTGGCACCGGCGCCGACTACGGCTTGGGGGTGGCGGCGGATGGTTCCGGCAACGTTCATGGCGCCGGCAACTTCATAGGCACAGTCGATTTCGGGGCCGGTGACGTCACTTCCGTCGGCGGCGCCATTGACGGGTTTGTGGTGAAGCTCAATAGTGCGGGTCAAGCAGTCGTCGCCCCAGGTGGTGGCGGCGGTGGCGGTGGCGGTGGTGGCGGTGGTGGTACGCCTCCCCCACCTCCTGCTCCGTGTCCGTGGCCAACCGCGGCCTATGCCTATCAACCAGGGTGTGTTGAACCGTTGAAAGGTGGGATCAGTGTTGATGCCGATGGGACGTTGTTCACGGTCGGGAATCTTGATGTCACCGGTGTCACCATCGATTTGGAGGACGGTGAAACAGCAACAGACATCGAACTCGTGTCAGGCCCGACCACAACCGGATACGTGTTGACATCGAAGCAACGGATCATCGGGTTCGGTGACACCCCCACCACAGATGAAGCTGGGAAAGATTTGGTGACGTTGTGGCCGGGTGAAACCGTCACCCAACTATCAAATAACCGTAACGGCACGTATTTCGCGACGTCACATGGCCGGGTGTTCGACATCAACGGCAACCCTTATGTTGATTTGTCGCAATATGTGACCACAAACAACATTGTGGACATCAAAACCCTCGACACCGGATCAGGGATTTTGATTGGTGCTGACGGTTCCGTGTTCAACTTCGGCGTTGACCTGTTCCAAGGATCGCTTGGAGGGCAAGGCATCACCAACATCATCGGCGGGCACTTAGTTCCAGGCGGTTATTACTTGTTGTCCGCGACCGGAACCATTCACACCTTCGGCGAT
>JAYZKK010000097.1:0-38592 GCA_036163555.1 Actinomycetota bacterium | reverse complement strand
ACGATCAACAAACAGGACGACCATCCGATAGTGGGCCCGAGTCACACACAGGGACTTTGGCTAGCTAACGGATTCAGCGGCCACGGATTTAAGCTAGCTCCGGGCATCGGAGCGATGATTGCGCGGGCTTTGACCGGCGAAACAGCGCCGTTTGATCCAGACATCGCAGATGATCTTTTCTCTATTGATCGCCGCGAGTTGTCAACGTCGGGCGGCGTGTTTGCCTAGTCCCACTGGCGATCGAGTTCGGACCATCTCTCGGGGTAGTCGCCCTGTAGTTCTGATAACCCCATAGCCCAAGAGGTTGGAACCCATCGGTAACGGGACTCCCACATGATTGCTAAAGAGTCAGGACCCTTACTGGGAACTAGCTCCGCTTCGGATGCGGCTGCGAAGGCTTCGCTGTCTGGGCCATGGGGGATAAACGAATTGTGAATGGAGATCCCTCCCGGGACAAATCCTTGAGCTTTCGCATCATAGATTCCTTCGATAAGTCCCATAAGTTCGCTCATAACGTTTGAATGGAACCATGGTGGTCGGAAAGTGTGTTCAGCGACGCGCCAATGTTCTCGAAACAGAATGAAGTCGAGATTGGCGGTCCCCGGAGTATCCGACGAAGAAGATAGGACTGTCCAGATAGAGGGGTCGGGGTGATCGAAGACGACGGGACCTAAAGCACAGAAGCGACGGAGTTCATAGCGATAGGGGGCTAAATTGCCGTGCCAGGCCACAACGTCGAACGGAGAGTGCTCAAGTTCGGTGGAAAACAACTGGCCGCTGATCTTGGCTATCAGACTGGTTGAACGTTCGTCATGGTCGTAGGCCGCAACCGGATACTCGAAGTCGCGGGGTAGGGCGTTCGCGTCAACTCCGACTAAGCCGTGTTCGGGAAGAGAGAAATTGGCCCCATAGTTTTCGCAGACATAGCCGCGGGCGGTGTCTGTTGACAGATCGACTGAGAACTTAACCCCGCGTGGGATCACAGCGATATGACCTGGGTTTACTTCGAGGAGCCCCATTTCTGTTTTTATTGATAGATGGCCTTCGTATGGAACCAGCATCAACTCGCCGTCAGTATTGACAAATGCGGTGTCTCCCATCGATTGAGAGGCGACGAAATGATGGACGGCGCCACCCGCTTGCATTTCGCTGTTTCCGTTCGTTGCCACAGTCGCGAGTCCGGTGAGCCAAGTTGTATCTGATGCAATTGACGGAAACGGATCCCAGCGAAGCTGAGCAGCAGTGGGTGAGGTGTTCTGATCTGGACTGGTGCGAATGAGGCCCGAATCGATGGCTTGTAAATTGTTCAGGTGTCTCACCGAAGGTCGCATTCGATACATCCAGCTTCGTTGCATTGAAACCCGCGGTGCAGTGAAAGCAGTACCAGTTAGCTGTTCGGTGTAGAGACCTCCAGAGACCTTTTGAGGAGAATTTTGGCCTGTCGGCAAAATGTCGGGCTCGGCTTCGGTTGCAAACTGGTTGCCGAACCCTGTTTGGTAGTTGAATTCACCCATTGGTATAACGCTAGGCGGTATTGCTACCCGCGGTGAACAACACCATCTGATTCAAGCGCGGCGATTTCCTCGTCGCTGAGACCCAGCAAGTCTTTCAGTACCTCTTCGGTGTGTTCGCCTTTGTCGGGAGCTGGCCCCTTGACGCCAACATCGGGAGTGTCGTGCATGCGGAATGGCGCTGCTACCGTCTCGAAGTCTCCGACTACCGGATGGTTGATCGTTTCAAATGCACCCGTCGCTCTTACCTGGGGGTCTTGGACCGCAGATGCAGAGTCGTTGACGGGTGCCCAAATGCATTTGTATTGGTCAAGTCGCGGAATCCAGTGGTCTGCCGGCTTCGAACCGATGCTTTCGTCCAACGTAGCCATCAGTTGAGTCATGTTTTGGTAGCGGAGACGGCCCGATGCGAACTCTTCTCGTTCGAGCAGGTCTTCTCTATCTAGCGCGTTGCAAAATCGTTGCCATGCATCTCCGGTGTCGGGCATCGCGAATTGAAGCCACCTTCCGTCCGAAGCCTGAAACGCCTCGAGCATGGCTGACAGTCCTTGTTCTCGAGGTCTGTCGTATGCAGGCTTGCCATCGACCAGTGAGGTAACGAGATCCAAACTGATAGTCCACGTGGCAGTGCGAAGCAGTGAAGCTTCGACAACTTGGCCTTCGCCGGTCATATCTCGAGACCTCAAGCCGGACATTATGGCCCCGAACAAAGCAATAGAGGTTGTGTGGTCGCCCGAACCGGGTCTGGCATGTGGAGGCGCGCTGCCCGGGGCAGTTCCGCCGCCGTAGACACCTGACCGTGAAAAGAACGCCGTTACGTCGTAGCCGGGGCGGTTGGTTTCTTCGCCGACTTCGCCGTAGCCGGACAGCAACCCGATTACGAGATCGGGTTTAATGCGAAAGAGGTCGTCGGTGTCGAGGCCGAATCTTTGTCGCCGTTCTTTCAATAGGTTCATCACTACGACGTCGCATTTGGCAATTAGCTGGCGGGCGACTTCAACTCCTGCCGTGTTGTCAAGGTTGAGTTCGATTCCCTTCTTGCCTCTATTGATGAATTGAAACGGGTGATCGGGGTTCAGATCTCCTTCAGGCACAACGGCTTGTTTCATTAGCCCTCTAATCGGATCACCTCCGATTGCTTCAACCTTGATTACCTCGGCTCCGAGGTCGGCCATGATCGCAGTTGCTGACGGCGCAGCGGCGAAGTTTGCGAATTCGATTACGCGTATGCCATCCAGTGGTGCGGTCACGGCGATTCCCCCAGGGTCAGTCGAACGTTGGCAACCTTAGGTGTCTTTCACTATTCGCGTCGCAGCTAAGTCATCGAGGAGGTTGTAGAGGAGTTCTAAACGGTCTGACCCGAAGCTTTGCTCAATAGCGTGGTAGCCAGCCTCGCTGTCGACTGCCATGACTGAGAGCAGCTCTTCGCCATCTCGCGAGAGGCTGAGAAGGCTGCTTCGCTGATCCGACGGATTTGATTCACGATTGAGGAGACCACGGGCCGCGAGATTTGCCGTAATGCGTGAAAGAGATGGGCTTAATAGAAATGTCATCTCACTGAGTTCGCGCGTAGTCAGAGGTCTTTCTTGTCCATTTAACGCTCGCAGTACCCGCCATTGTTGTTCGGTTAGATCGTGTCGTGCGAGACGAGGCCGAAATTCGCGCATTACGGTTTCACGCGCACGCATGAGTGCCATGGGTAACGATTGCTCAAATGGTCGAAGTGAGCGACTCAACAGGCCCCCTCGTCTTCGATGGTGTTCTCTAGAGTCCCTATCCCGTCGACCGAAACTTGAACCACGTCTCCTGGCTCTAGCCATTGAGGTGGTTCAAGGCGAGCGCCTGCTCCGGTTGGGGTTCCGGTGTAGATCACGTCACCGGGTTCCAGCGTTACGAATGTCGACAGGTACTCGATTTGAAACTCGATTGAGAAGGCCATCGATGCAACGGTGTCATCTTGGCGTAACTCTCCGTTTACATGGGTTTGGAGACGAAGGTCTTCGAAGTCTCCGATTTCGTCAAGTGTGACAAGCCATGGTCCCATCGACCCTGAGCTTTCCCAGTTCTTTCCTTGGGTCACGTTGAACTTCGCGTGACGTAGCCAGTCGCGGATAGTTCCTTCATTACCTAGCGTTAATCCAGCGATGTATTGACGTGCCTGGCCCTGAGGAATCCGACGGCCTTGCTGCCCGATGACGGCAACGATTTCTCCTTCGTAGTCAAGTTGCACGCTCTCAGGCGGTCGAATAAGGGGCTGTTCGTGCCCAGTCAAGGATTCAGGAAATCGCACAAAGACGCTTGGCTTGTTGCTTGAAGTTGAATCGGCGTACTCAGCATTTCGTCCGCCGTAATTGACGCCGATACAGAAAATTTTCCCAGGGCGAGGAATCGTCCGCTCAAAATCTGCGTCTGCCAGATCAAAGTCAGCATCAGACCAACCTGCGGATTCTTGAGCTTCCGTGAGTCTGCCGGTTTGGAGTGCAGTGCTCAGGTCGGGAAGGTCTGGTAGTCGTCTGCCGAGATCTATGACTCCACTGTTGTCTTCAGTCACGGCGCCCCAAGTAGTTCTTCCTTCAAAACGACAGGTCACGAATTTCATTGGAAAGCCCTCTATCGACAGTTGGTAACATGTTACGCATATAAGTTGGCCCGCCTTGGGCCCTTGAGGGGAAGCGGTTACATGCCTCACATTTTCGTTGAATATTCGGCGAACCTTGGAGAACACCTCGATGTGGGAGAGATGGTTCAGAGTGTGCACAGTGCGGCTGCATCGCATCCTTCAGTTCCGTTAGCTGGTTTGAGGACTCGAGCTATAAAACGCGACGACTACCTAATAGCCAACGGCAACAGCGCAAACATGTTTGTGGCAGTGATCGCTCGGTTGAATGGCGATCGCGGGCAGACACCGCTCGTTGAAGTGCGTGATCTCCTAGCAGAAGCAGTTCGAACGTCGGTTGGCAACGTGGCCCGCGAGCAACCCATAGCGATATCGGTGGAGGTTCAACCGATAAATGCAGTTATGCGAGTCAACGAAAATTCTATTAGGGACCATTATGAGGAGTTGCAGTGAGTTCGGCTCGAACCTTGGATGAGAACCGGTCTACATCTGAAGAAGCGCTAGCGAAGTATTCAGCAGACCCCCTGTTGCATCTAATTAATGGACAGTCTGTCGGTAGTGCTTCCCAGGCTACTTTTGACAATTTTTCACCGACCGATGGCAGACTCCTGGGATCAGTTGCCGCTGCTGGTCCCGATGAAATTGACCTAGCAGCTGAAGCTGCCGCTGCAGCGTTTGATGGATGGGTTTCGCTGCCGGCAGGCGAACGAAAACAAATTTTGCACCGGGTCGCTGACCTTATTGTGAAACGAGCAGATGAAATAGCTGCGGTTGAATCAGTTGACACGGGTCAGCCAATTCGTTTTATGAGTTCAGCTGCCATCCGTGGTGCTGAAAATTTCCGGTACTTTGCGGACGCTGCGCCCGGGGCACTTGATGGCAAGTCAATGCCTACAGCAACTCATTTGAACTATTCGTCGCGGCGCGCGATCGGCCCCGTAGGAGTGATTACTCCGTGGAACACGCCGTTCATGTTGTCGACGTGGAAAATCGCGCCTGCCCTCGCGTCAGGTTGCACGGTCGTTCATAAACCTGCCGAGTGGAGTCCTCTGACAGCTGCGATTTTGGGAGAAATCGTGCATGAGGCAGGAGTCCCAGCAGGAGTCTTGAACGTGGTACATGGAACAGGTGAAATAGCTGGCAAGGCCTTGACAGAGCACCCGGCTGTTCACGCGATCGCGTTTGTGGGTGAATCTTCGACTGGCTCACTAATTCAGGCCCAAGGGGCACCAACCTTGAAGCGTGTCCATTTTGAGTTAGGCGGCAAGAACCCCGTCATCGTTTTCGATGATGCCGATTTGGAACGTTCGCTAGATGCGGTTGTTTTTATGATTTACAGCCTCAATGGTGAACGGTGTACATCAAGCAGCCGTCTGTTGGTGCATGACACGATTCATGACTGGTTTGTGGAGAAATTGACTGAACGGGTGAAGGGGCTTTCGGTGGGAGACCCTCTTGACCCGGATACCGAGATTGGGCCTTTAATCCATCCCGTTCATTGCGACAAGGTGCGCTCATATGTGGATAAGGCGATCGAAGACGGTGCCACGGTCATCACGGGTGATTACGAATTTGCCGAGAACTCAAATTTTGTCAATCCGATGCTTTTTGTGGAGGCTGACAACTCTATGAGGGTTAGCCAGGAAGAAATCTTTGGACCGGCACTCACGGTGATCCCGTTTTCGAACGAAACTGAAGCCGTTGAGATAGCTAATGATGTTGATTATGGGCTTGCCGGATATCTGTGGACGCAAGATGTTGGTAGAGCACACCGCGTTGCTCAAGCTCTTGACGTAGGCATGATTTGGGTCAACTCCCAGAATGTCAGGCATCTGCCGACACCGTTCGGAGGTATGAAACGAAGTGGTATCGGTCGAGACGGAGGTGACTACAGCTTTGATTTCTATATGGAAACCAAGAATGTTGCCGTGGCCTATGACGTGCATGGCATAGGAAAATTGGGAGTGGGAAACACTTGAGAAGCATGGATGACAGTGAAATCAGCCATCAGGCACATCTTCATGATGAGGCTCGCAGGACAGCGAACCAAATTGAACCGGTGACAGTTGAACATCCTCAAATGACCATTGACGATGCTTACGCTATTCAAAACCATTGGTTGCAGATCGAATTGGAGCGTGGCCGCCAATTGGTAGGTCACAAGATCGGGCTCACGTCTCGGGCTATGCAGCTTGCAATGAACATAGATGAGCCTGATTCGGGTTACTTGCTAGATGACATGGTCTTCGAAAATGGTTGCCGATTGGAAGTTGCCAATTTCTGCGATCCCAAGATCGAAGTTGAACTTGCCTTCATCATCGGGAGCCGAATTGAAGGGCCTGACGTGACTGTCGACGAAGTACTCGGTTCAACTGAAGCTGTAGTTCCAGCCATCGAATTGATTGATGCTCGTTCGTACCGAAAACACCCGCGAACTGGAGTTACCCGCTCGGTCACTGACACTATTTCTGACAACGCAGCCGATGCTGGGATCATCTTGGGGGATTCCCGAGAGGACCCGAAGAATATTGATCTGCCTTGGGTAGCAGCGGTGTGTCGCCGTAACGGCGATGTTGAGGAGTCAGGTGTCGCGTCAGCAGTGTTAGGACACCCCGCTTTGGGAATTGCGTGGCTGGCCAAACGCTACTCCGAGCATGGTGTTGCCTTGGAGCCGGGTCAGATCGTCTTGAGTGGGTCCTTCACTCGACCTGTTGATTGTCGAGCAGGCGATGAATTCGAAGTTAATTATCGAGACTTGGGCACTATCGAGTTCTCGTTCGGCTGAACTTATAGAACGAATTATCGAGGTGGACTGATTTTGCTGACTGTGTATTCGTAGTTCGCTTTGGCAGGCAGTCCGCCGACTGACCGGCAGGCAATCGTTGGGATTTCTCGTCCACGCAGTACCTCCACAGACCATTCTTTGAGCGCTACTAAGAGGTTGACTGTCCAACCAGCCTTTGAGGCGGTGACTGTTACTTCTCTGGGCAAGGTGTCAAGATCCCAACCCATTTGTTGGAATAGAGCGCGTTCGGCTACTTGACCTGGTCCTGAAGGAGCACCCCACCAGCCGCGACATTGAGCACTTAATGATGAAGGATCCCCGGTAAGTTCAAGAATTGACAAGGTCGTGTCTGCGTCCAAATAGGCCCACATTCGCCCATCAGGGAGGGTCATGGCAGTGGGAGCGAACCGGTGGCCACCAGTATGACTAACGCGAAGAACGTTGAGACCCGGAGCGCGTTGTTGTAGTTCGTTTGCCAGCTTCGTTCCCTCACTGCCGCAACAAATGTCATGGCTGCCTTGTGTGCAAATCAATACTGCTAACTCGGGTGGATCTAGATATCCCGGTGTTGTCGTTAATTGGTCAGGGGTGATCGTGACAATATCGGACGCAAATTGGGCAAGATCGAAGGGGCTTTGAGGTCTGAAAGCCCAACTCTTTGCTCCGACTTCGTCACGTTGGTAAATGAGTATCCCGATGCCGGGCTCCTCGTCCCTAGGAACCACTGCCAAGACTCGAGTCAAGCCGAGTGATGTTTCCATGGTCGAACTCAAGCCTTGCAGTAATGGGTGGTCAAGAGCTGGCTTGGGCCAGGGGAGGGGAGTTTCAATGAGAATGAGAGCCTCAACTGATAACGCAGTTCCACATGGATCGGCACTGATTAGTTGGGAATGAGAGGAACACTTGGGCGCCTCTTCTTCCGGTGGTAAGAGACGTAAAGCTTCTTCTGATAACTCGGTTGGCATGGACCCAGAATAGATCGACTTGTTGGGAGGATCAGGGGTCTAATTTTTTGCGATTACGACTTCTTCGCCGGGAGCTTCAGGTTCGTTGTCGAGTATTTCTGATGGGAAGCCTGCTGCTTGGATGACCAAGCCTGTCGCATCCTCGAGACGTTTGATCACATTGGGGGACCATTCTCGGGATCCGTAGCGGTCTTGCGCATCTTGGAAAATGTTGATCAAGACGGGGGAAATTTCAAGCGGGACTTGGCCTCGTTCGGCGATTTCTTGGAACAGTGAAATGTCTTTGAGTACGAGGTCCATGGTGAAGTTAATGTCGCGACTTCCATTGAGTATTACTTGGCTTTCCGTCTCGTGGACAAAAGAGTTGCCCGAACTGATTCTTATAGCTTCATAGGCAGTCGCAAGATCTAGTCCCGTTGCCTCTGTGGTGACCAACGCCTCGCAAATCGAAACCAGATTCGCAGTTGCCAAGTAATTCGTCACGACTTTGAGAATTGAAGCTGTCCCTAGCGGGCCTGTGTGTAGAACTTGTCGACCCATTGCAGCAAGCAAAGGAAAAACTCTTTCGAAAACTGTTCGGTCGCAGCCGGCGAAGATGGCGATGTTCCCTGTCGCAGCTCTATGACAGCCGCCTGAAACTGGACAGTCAGCGGTGAAAGCACCCTGAGCATGAACTTTTTCTGCGATCCGGAGCACCTCTTGTTCATCGGTGGTGCTCATCTCGATCCAGATGTTTCCTTCGGATAGGCCGTCGAGTACCCCGTTTTCGTCTTCCATGACTGAAGCACTGATTGTTGGACTGGGAAGGCAGGTGATGATTACGTCGCAAAGCTCAGCTAGTTCTTTTGGCGAGCGCGCGACATGGGCGCCTAATCGAGAGAACTCCTCTGTCGCGGAAGAATCCAAGTCGCGCACCGTTAGGTCGAACCCGTTGCGCAGAACGCTTCCGGCCAGTTTCGCACCAACGTTGCCCAGTCCGATAAAGCCAACTTTCATGCTTCCAATCCAATCTTCTATGGCTGCAATTGGCTCAATGTAATCCTCTTAAGTATGGAGATTCGCCTTTACCGGCCTGAAGTCGAAAGTTAACGTGGTAACCCTCTTGTAGAACTAGGACCGCGCTCATGATGCCATCTCACCCGAAGGTGACCGAAGAGATCCGAGAGGCGTATCTATCTGACGGCGTCGTGAAGATCCCACAGGCAGTTTCGGGCGAGTGGTTGACCGAAATAGCCACCATGGCGGACGAAGAACTTGCGGCCCCCGGTCAATGGGTAACTGATACCAACCCAGGAGCGAAGATCAACCGCTTGTTCACCAGTCGGTATCGCTGGAAGACTGATTCGGTTGTAAATCGTTATGTGCACGAGTCCGGGGTCGCTCCGATGGCCGCAACGTTGATGGGGTCATCAACTGCTCGGCTGTACTTCGATCACCTCTTGGTCAAAGAACCTAAGACGGAAGCCCCGACTCCGTGGCATCAAGACATTCCATACTGGCCTTTTTGGGGTAAACAGATCTGCTCCGCCTGGGTCTCGGTGAGCGAAGTGACGGTAGCGGAGAGTTCATTGGAGTTTGTCCGCGGTTCGCATGCTTGGGACTCTTATTTTGCTCCTGAAGCGTTTGATGGTGCAAAGAATTGGACTGCTGATTTTGAAGGCGAGCCAGCGCCTGACGTGGCTGCTGATCGAGATAGCTATGACATCATTGGTTTTGACGTCGAACCGGGCGACGCAATTTTCTTTTCAGCATGGATTTTGCATGGATCCCCGGGCAATGCCGGAAGTAATCGTCGTACGGCGCTATCCACTCGCTGGCTTGGAGACGACGTGACTTGGTATCCGCATCCGGGTAGCGATCCGACCGTGACAGATGACGATACGGAAGTTCAAAGTGGGGAATACCCCGATGATGACAATCTCTTCCCGCTCGTGTATACGGCGTAGGTTGCAAGCTAGGGAAGTTTCAAACCGAGGGTATTGGCGGCCTTCACGACTAGCGGCGCTACGGCTTCGGAATCGAGACTGAGCGCCAGATGCACGACTGCGAGCGCCGCTTTAGTCACCCCAGCACTGGTTGAGACTGGAGCCGCAATCGAGGCCATGCCTTCGATTACCTCTCCCTCTGAATAGGCCCAGCCGGAGTCGCGGGCCTCCGCAACTTCTCTTCGTTCCTGGGGTTGCAGCTCAAGTCCTGCAAGTAAAGCGATGCCCGGAGCTCCGCGGTCAAGTGGATGGCGTGTTCCGGGTCGGTAGGCGACGTGAGCAGCCGTTGCTACCGGCTCAACTACCTGAATGGTGACGGCTTCTTGACCGTCAGAGACGACGAGAAAGGATGTCATTGCAATGGTATTTGCCAGTTCAGTCAAGATTGGGGCTGCGACTTTTTGCATCTCGTTTTCGACGCCCCCAGCCAGCGCGACCAACTGAGTTCCGCCGGTCAATCGACCGGAAGGATCACGAGTCACCAGGCGATGGTCTTCAAGTGTGCGAATCATTCGGTAGGTGACTGAACGTCCCAATTTGAGTTGAGTCGCGACTTCGTCGATTGTCATGGGTGTATGGGACGTCGCTATGAGAGTCAAGGCCTTGAGGCCGCGGTCGAGTGTCTGAGAACGACTTGAATCGGGGGAGGGCGTGGACTCCATCTCAGGTGACAGGTTACCCGATAATCGGTTAGTGTATTCTATATTCGGCTAAATCGCTGGAAGTGACAGCTAGGAACAACGCATGCCCGCACGAAGTGGCAAAGAAGTGATCGACCGCCTACAGAATCGTCCCCCAAACCTTTGGCTGGAAGGCGAGCTTGTTGAAGACCCAACAACCCATCCCCGAACTCGCAACGCAGTGCATTCCTTGGCAGCGCTCTACGACCTTCAGTACCGAGACGACCTTGTAGACGTTATGACGTTTAAGTCACCTTCCTCCGGAGACCTAGTAGGTCGAAGCTTTATCGTCCCTGAAAGCAAAGATGATCTGCGTCAACGATCCGAAATGCACAAAGTCTGGGCGGATGCGAGTTTGGGTCATATGGGCCGATCGCCCGACTATATGAACGTCAATGTCATGGCCGCGGGGATGGCAGCCAGTTATTTCAGTGAGGTTGATGAACGCTTTGGCGAAAACATAAAAAACTACTTCGAATACGTACGAGAAAATGACCTGGCATTGACTCATGCGCTTACAAATCCTCAGGTAGATAAATCTAAACAAGCGAATGAACTTGATGACCCCTATATCGCACTCGGCCTGGTGGAAGAGACTGCTGAGGGAATCTTGGTGCGCGGTGCCAGAATGCTCGCCACGTTGCCAATATCCGACGAAATTTTAATATTCCCCTCAACGGTCATACAGGGTGGCGATGAGATGCGACCATACGCGCTCGGTTTTTCGTTGCCCAATGACACGCCCGGTTTGTCTTTCCAATGTAGAGAGCCATTGGACCAAGGGCGTAGCCATGCAGACCATCCACTTGGTTCGCGTTTCGACGAATTAGACGCCATGGTCATATTCGACGACGTGATAGTTCCGTGGGATCGAGTTTTCCTAATTCGGGATATCGATAGAGCAAACCAGGCCTATGCCCAGACAGGTGCGGTGCTACACATGGCCCACCAAGTAGTGAATCTAAAAATTGCTAAAACCGAAGCTATTTTGGGAACTCTTCAGTCAGTCATCGACATGATCGGCACCGGGCACTATCCACATGTACAAGAGATGGTTGCCGAAGTGATAATCACATTGGAAATAATGAAAGCTCTGAAGCTTGCTTCAGAAGAAGACGCGAGCATCAATAAATATGGCGTAATGACACCGGCCCGGGGACCCCTAGACGCCGCTCGTAACCATTACCCCGCAGTCCACAAGCGTCTAATAGAGATACTCCAATTGTGTTCTTCAAGTGGCTTAATCCTGGTGCCGAGTGAAGCCGACCGAAAAGGTGAACGCAGTGCCGACATCAGCAAGTTCCTCCAAGGAAAGAATGGTTCAGCTGAAGAACGCCTTCGCTTATTCCGCCTTGCTTGGGATATGACCATTTCTGGCTTTGGAGGTCGGCAAGCCCTTTACGAACAGTTCTTCTTTGGCGACCCGGTACGGATGAAACACGCGCTCTACGGAATATATGACAGAAGCGAATACGTCGAACGTGTCCAAAAATTCATTGCTGATGACAACTGGCCTGAGGTGTGAAACTCAATAAGGATGAAATAAGAGCAGCTGCAAGCCGTTTGCAAGGGAAAGTCGTCCATACCGACGTTGTCTCAATAGCGTCTCGCTTGACCCTCAAGCTTGAAAGCGAGCAACACAGCGGATCGTTTAAAGCGCGCGGTGCGATGAATGCCATGTTGTGTGCGGATGTTGGTGCCGACGGTGTGGTTGCTGCCTCTGGAGGGAACCATGGAGCAGCGGTGGCGTGGGCCGCCCAGGTACTGGGACATCAGGCAAATATTTTTGTTCCTTCAATCATTTCGCCGTCAAAGCTCGAGAGGCTTAAAGGTTACGGAGCCGTAACTCATGTGGTGGGAAGTGAGTATCAAGAGACTCTGGAAGCTCAACGGTTCTTCCAAAGAGGACGTCAATGTGTTGAGTTGCATGCTTACGATCAACCAGAAATTGTGTTAGGCGCCGGCACTGTAGCGATGGAAATAGATGCTCAAGTCCCCCAGGCCACAACAGTTGTTGTTGCTTGCGGCGGGGGAGGACTTGCGGGCGGACTAGCGACTTGGTGGAGCAATTCGAAGCGTCTAATAGTGGTAGAAACCGAAGGAACACAGACTTACGCCCAGTCCTTAGCCGCTGGTGAACTTGTTGATGTCAATGTTTCGGGCCTTGCTGCAGACTCATTGGGCGCACGCCGTTTGGGAAACATCGGGTGGCGAGCACTTGTTGCCTCCAAGGCGGAGAGTTGCATCGTGAGTGACGAAGAAGTGGAAGAGGCTCAAATCTCTTTGCTCAACCAATTCGATGTTCTATCTGAGCCAGCAGCGGCAGCAGGTTACGCGGCTCTGAGCACTGGTCAAGCGCAAGTTTCTGACAGCGAACATTGTGTTCTGATTATCTGCGGAGCCAATGCAAAATAGAAATTCGCCAAAATGAGCCATTGAATTAGTGGATTTCAAGCTCTCATATAAATCAAAATTTTTGGGGTTACCAGCCGCGTACCTGATGAGCAGAAGCGACCTTGGAGACAGCTAGGGCGTCACCGGCAAGTCGGAGGCTATCTATGCCGTAGCTTTCACAAGCTTCATTTACTTGCTCCCAGGCCTTAGTGAGAATGCCGCGCACGGCTTCTAGGGTCTCATCTTCAGTTGGAATCGACATAGAAGCCGCTTTGCTCATTTCCATATAGGAGCCAGCGACGCCACCGGCATTAGCTAGAACATCTGGAATAACGGTCACACCACCTGCCAAGAACTGCTGGTCAGCCTCAGGACTGGTCGGGTTATTGGCGCCTTCAGAGACATACTTGAGTCCCATATCCACCATCTTCTTAGCTGCCTGTGCCGTAACGGTTTGCGAAGCAGCGCAGGGCAGAAACAAATCAATTTTCCCGTTCGCAGATAGGTGTTCGTCTCTCCAAGAAAATTCGCCGAACTTCGCACCGTGTTCAGTGGCGTAAACCTCAAAGGCCTTTGGGCCGTGTGCATCAATTATTTCCGTGAGCTCCGGAACATTTATGCCTGACGGCGAATACAAACATCCACCCAGACCGATGTCATAGATAGCGATATAGATAGCTCCTCGTTCGTGTGCTGTTCGAGCGGCGTAACGGCCGACATTTCCGAATCCTTCTTGAGCTACAAAAAGGCCATCCAAACCACCTGCTGCCAACTCGGCCACTGCAGCGACGCCGAAACCAGTAGAGGACAGGCGACCGGGGATACCGCCGAGTTCTACGGGTTTACCGGTCACGCATCCGGCAACTAGACCACCGCGAATGCGGGAAATCTCATCAGCAAAAATAGCCATGTGGTGTGGATTTGTATTGAGGTCAGGTGCAGGAATGTCGGTCAGGTTTCCTGTCTCTCCTAGATGGGGGTTGAGTTCCCGCGCATAAAGCCGGACTAAGCGGTCTATTTCCGCTGAAGTAAGGGTCTTCGGATCCGCGCAAATCCCTCCTTTTGCGCCACCAAGAGGAAGCCCGACAAGAGCAGTTTTCAGAGTCATGCCGGCAGATAAAGCAACTGTCTCGTCACGATTAACGTCGGGAGAAATGCGAAATCCACCCTTCATGCCGTCAACAGCAAGGACATCAGAATGGTGGGCTCGCCACGCAGAAAATAATGAATGTCTGCCGTCGTCGTGTCGAAGAATCAAGCTCATTTCGAGCACTCGAATTGGTTTGACTATTAGCTCGACTAACTCTTCATCGACATTCGCAAGCTCGCCAGCACTGCGAATTCGGGATTCAATTACTGAAAGCTCTGTCGACATATCGAAGTTAATCCTATGCCGGACTAGCCGACCTCCCCCTAAATATCGTGGCCATGGATATCCCTGCGAAGAGAAGATGGTCTAAACGCCGGAAAACTGGAAGAGATATAAGAACGGATAGAGATCGTTTGCTGTAAAAAGCGACTCCCGGAAGCTACGGTGCCCTTATGCCGATGATCACAGGTGGCCAGGCAGTCGCCGAGACACTCGTTTCTTTAGGTGTCAACAGAGTTTTTGGAATCGTAAGCGTGCATAACCTGCCGATTTACGACGCTTTGTCACTTCACCCAGATATTGAAGTAACGAACGTCCGCCACGAACAAGCCGCCGCGCATGCAGCAGATGCATATTCGCGGGTGACGGGACATCTTGGTGTCATCCTCACATCGACGGGACCGGGTGCCGTGAATGCGATAGCCGGAATATACGAAGCAGCTTTTGTTTCCTCTCAACTTCTGATGATTACTGGCCAGATCGAGTCCAGGTTTCGCGGCAAAGGTAAGGGCTTCTTGCATGAATACGAAAAACAGCCCGACATGCTTCGAAGCGTCTGCAGAGCTGTCGCTTCGGTTCGATACACGGAAGACATCAGTAAAGATCTAGTAGGCGTTGTTGACGACATAAGACGAGGTCGACCCCAGCCGGGAGCTATAGAGATTCCCATTGACCTTCAATATCGAACAGCCGAAGTGGAAATAGTTGGTTCACCAGAGACAGATCGCTTAGCCCCAGACGGCACGTTGTTAGACCAGGCCGCAGAACTCCTTCAACAAGCTGAGCGACCAATCATCTGGGCTGGTGGAGGCGTGAACATTTCCGGGGCATCTGACCAGCTCACGATGCTTGCTGAGCGATTGGGTGCTCCGGTCGTCACAACCATCGAAGGACGCGGTTCGATCTCCGAAATGCATGAGTTAAGTCTTGGTTTTCGAACTGACAGAGTTCTCGGAATGGAGATTTTTGAAGAGGCAGATCTTGTGTTTGCGGTTGGGACTCGCTTTCAGAACTACGCGACAAGGGTCTGGACGTTACCTATACCGAAAAACCTGATTCATATCGACATCGACCCAGGAGTGATCGGCCGTAATTACCCCGCGGCGGTAGCTGTCGTTGGTGACGCCAAGCTCGCCTTAGAGGGCACGCTTGACCGGATAGAAAGCGGAAACGTTGACGCGCAGTTCGTGGACCGTTGTCGAAAGATCCGAGCAGCAGACGAACAGGCGGTGAATGAAGAAATCGGCGCGGACCACAGCCAAATTGTGTCGATCATTCGGCGTTTGTTACCTGACGAATGTCCAATAGTGCGTGATTCAACGGTTCCTAATTACACGTGGGGAAATCGGTTGCTTCAAATTGTGCGCAGTAGAACTTCGGTACGACCCGCGGCCGTAGCGATAGGTCCGGGGCTGCCGCTTGGGATGGGCGCGGCACTTGGGAGTGGTTGCCATGCACTAGTGGTTCAAGGAGATGGAGGCTTGCAACTCTCCATAGGAGAATTGTCGGCATGTGCTGAACATCAAATTCCGGTCATCGTCCTAGTGTTCAACGACTCGGGCTACAACATTTTGAGGATTATCCAAGAAAATGTCCTAGGACACAAACATGGAACAGAGTTGCCGAAAGTTGATTTTGTTGCGGTGGCAAATGGCATGGGCGTTGAGGCAGAACGAGTTGAAGGCGTCGACCAATTCGAATCCGCTTTAGCTAGAGCACTAGATCGTCAAGGACCAACACTTCTTGATATCGATATGGACTTCCTTGCCCCAATCCAGCTTCCCCTCCCGGCCCATCAACGGGGCAAAGAGGATTGAGAACTCCGCCTCGAAGTTACAGGACTGCTTCGCAATCGAATGGCACTCCTACGTCTTCGCCGACTTGACGGAGGGCTCTCACCACAGAACCTGGATAAGCAACAACACCCTCCTCAGCTCGAAGATCCATGGTCTGTTGTTCTATTTCGCCCGGTAGGTAGACCTGTTGGCCTGGAAGTACGTCCTCTTCACCAGCGGAACGGATTTGATCGACCATGTTTTCAATGTCGTCGTAGTAGTCGCCGCTATCTCGGAAAATACTTGGGTCCATAAGTAAGAAGAACTGGCCTCGCCGCCCAACGGCGACATCCCCCGTATGAGCGGAACCTGAAAGAATGCCTGCCAACACATTGGACGCAGTGATCATCCCGATCCCCTTGTACCCGCCAATTGCTGGAACGATCCCTTTCATAGCGACATCGGGGTCAACTGTTGGGTTCCCATCTCGATCAAGGAAACCCCAAGACTCAGGAATGTTTGTGCCTTCTGATCGAGCCCGAAGCACCTTTCCTAAAGCAACGGGAGTCATTGCCATATCGAGAACAATTGGGGGATTGTCTCGCCGCGGGAATGTCCACACAATCGGGTTGTTTCCAAACAACTTCCTTCGGCTTCCAAAAGGAGCGAGGTTCGGAACGCTGGTTGTGGTGCCAAAGCAGACAAAGCCAGCTTCAGCAGCCTTGTATGGATAATTAGCACCGCAACCCCAGTCGTTAGAATTACGGATAACACCGGCAACCATTCCGCTGCTCGAAGCCACCTCAATCAAATGTTCCATGAATCGCGTGATAACCAGTTGCCCTAAACCGTGACTCCCATCTGCCACCACAACGGCAGGAGTTTCATTAACGATTTGGAGCTGAGCTTTGGGGTCTGTTGATCCATCTCGAAACCAGTTGACGTACCAACTCACCCTCTGGAAACCATGGGTATCAACCCCTCGTAAATCGGACCAAAGCTGGTTATCAACAACGGTGCTGGCGTCGTCTGGTGACATCCCTGCTGCTGAGTAGGCAGCGACTCCCCAAGGGCGGAGTTGGTCTATATAAAAGCTGACGGGACCATCGGGTTGACCATCACTGGGAAGATCTTCGGGGATTCCTCGAGGTAAATGTTCGTCAGAGTTTGTCACAGTGCTCCAATCACAGCGTCGGCGAATCTTTCCGTACTGGCATCGCCCCCCTGATCTGGTGTCAGATCAGAGCCAGCAAGATATACGTCCGCAATTGAAGTTTCCAAGCGATCTGCGGCAGAACCAAAGTTCAAGTAGCGAAGCATCATTGCTGCCGACAGTAGAGTCGCAGTGGGGTTGATGATCCCCATGTCGGCTATATCGGGTGCGGTCCCGTGGGCTGATTCGAAATATGCGAAGTCATGTCCGTAACACCCCGATGGTGCGAGTCCAAGTCCACCTATTGTGCCAGCACCCAAATCGGACAAGATATCTCCATAAAGGTTGGGGAGAAGTAGGACGTCAAGTTCGTCGGGCCTGACTACTAAGCGATGGGCCATATCATCCACTATGAATTCTTCGAACTGAACTCCCGGGTAATCCTGGGTTACTTCTTTGACGATTTCACAGAACCACCGATCAGTCGCCGGGAGCATGTTCGTCTTAGCAGAGACCGTTAATTTTCCAGACCGTTGCAGAGCTAACTCACATGCGAATCTTGCTACTTGTTCTGTTCCGGGACGCGTAATGATCTTTGCCGCGAATCTTCCGTCGGCGGCTTCTTTAGGGAGACGAGACCGCGGGTCGGACAAACCGGCATCAAGTAAGTCTTTCGCTTCGCCCATTACACCGACGTACATGTCTTCGAGGTTTTCCCGGACGATTATGTAATCAATTTCTTCAGGGTCCTTCAAAGGTGATTTGAAACCGGGTTGCCACCGGATGGGTCGCACGTTGGCGAATGTCAACTTGCCCCACCGCATGTATCCGGCGCCAGGCGACGTGCCGTTACTCGCGCCGAACAACACCGTGTCCGCTGCATCGATTCGATCCTGAAACAGCTCTTCTCGTTCCTCGGTCCCTAGATCCAACAACTCTTCCCCTGCTGGTGCGTAGTCCCACTCGATTGGCAGGTCCAGGCACTGAAGTACACGCAATGAGGCGTGCATGGCCTCCGGCGCCGCATCATCGCCGGGAATCACACACACTCGCGAAGTGGTAGCCATGGCAAAGATCGTAGGCGGGTTCAGCAAAGGAGCGAGCATTCCTTCGTCGTGAAACCTAGGCTCCGGCGATGCAGCAGCCTCAGCGAAGTCTGTCGGGTTCACGACGAGACAGAAGCGCGATTGGCGCACGAGGTTTCTTGCCGCTTCTGTTTGCGGGAATGTGTTGGCATTGGGCTAGATGGGGGATCGCATTCTTGTCGGCTTTTTGGATCAATGACATGACCGACTCACCTCGGATGGTCCAACTGACTGGCACAACTATGTGGGCTCCACTCCTATTGGGGGGCGCTTTAGGCGGTGTGTTCGCGGACCGGTTTGATCGATTGCGAACCATCCAGTGGCAGTTGGCCGCATTGGTTCCGATGGTCGTGCTAGTCGGGCTACTCGAAATGACCGGTCAACTAATGGTATGGATGATTTACCCCTTCCTACTCGTCGCTGGTGTTGGGTGGGTGGGCGATATGACTAGCCGGAGGGCTCTCGTATTTGAGGTCGTCGGAACACAGAGACTCGATAACGCGATGGCCTACGAGACGTTCGCCCTCGCTAGCGGGGTAGCCGTAGGGAATCTCATTGGTGGCGGTGTTGCTCAAAGTTTTGGTGTAGGTGAAGCGTTCTTCGTTGTGGCTGGACTGTTGTTCGTCGGGTTCATAATTTTGAATTGGGTACCTAGAAGTAACTCTGAAACTCCTTCGTCGCGACCCGAGTTGTCAACCTTCTCCGAGCTAAGAGCCGGGTTGTCGTTGGCACGAACCAACCTTGGTTTACGGAGCATCCTCGGCGTCACCTTCCTCGCTAACTTCTTCTTGTTTTCGTATTTTCCAGCAGTTCAAAGAATTGGTGACCGAATTGGGGCGACTCCAAGCCAGATTGGATTGATTGCTGCAATGACCGGGTTTGGCATGATGACTGGGTCGTTCATCATCGGACTCTGGGAACCCAAACGTCG
The DNA here is from genome assembly GCA_036163555.1 of Actinomycetota bacterium. Lineage (GTDB taxonomy): Bacteria > Actinomycetota > Acidimicrobiia > Acidimicrobiales > Poriferisodalaceae > MedAcidi-G3. Next base: position 19,342 of record JAYZKK010000097.1, on the reverse strand, counting down.
TGGGTTCGTATACATCGGTGGGGTTGCATTCGGGATGACAATGCTCGTTCCTTTTGCGATGAGTGGTTCTGTGGCGATGGCTGCTACTGCCTTGTTTATAGCTGCTATGGGTTCAGGGTTTTTCGGTGCTACGCAGTCCACCTTGGTGCTTACAACTGTCGATAGTGACATGCGCGGACGGGCAATGGGCCTGTTGAGCATGGCTATTGGGGCTTTGCCAGTAGGGACGTTTTTACTTGGTGAGATCGCTGAACGGTTGGGAGCTTCCTCTGCTGTTGTGATTATGGCGTTGTCTGGGCTTACCTTTCTTGCTGTATGGGTTTCCACACATCGACAGGTCCTTGGGATGGGTAGATCCGCTGATGTTTAGATTCTGAGTTGGTCTCCCAACGAACTGTCGCATTGTTGATATTCATGGCTGTTAGCAAGACTCTTATGACAGACGGCCGTACCTTGACTACGATCCCTTTCACACTTTCGAGGGGGGACAGGGGTTATGAAAGCCGCGGTTCTAAATCAGATTCCAGGTGATCTAGAGATCGAAGACATCTCTATAGACAAACCCGGATCAAATGAAGTTCTAGTTCAAGTAGTCAACGCTGGTTTGTGCCACAGCGATCTGCACTTTATGGATGCGGCTTGGCAAACACAGTTGCCGGCGGTGATGGGCCATGAAAGCGCCGGAATTGTTCAAGCTGTCGGCGCCGATGTTTCCTACGTAAAACCAGGTGACCACGTCATCACCTGCCTTTCCGTATTTTGTGGCAATTGCAACCTGTGTTTGACCGGTCGTCCAAACCTTTGCCGAAATCACTCCGCAGTAAATAGACCAGATGAAGCCACTCCAAGATTGAGTAAAGGCGACGGTACAGCGGTCGCCCAGTTTGCTCGACTTGGAGGCTTTGCCGAAGAGATGTTGGTGCATCAAAATGCGGTCGTAGCTATTCGTGAAGATATGCCGCTGGACCGTGCAGCGTTAATCGGATGCGGGGTCACAACCGGAGTCGGGGCTGTATTCAAAACCGCGAAAATTGAACCCGGATCTACTGTCGCCGTATTTGGTGCTGGCGGGATCGGCCTCTCAGCTGTCCAAGGTGCCCGCATCGCGGGGGCCGGACGAATTATTTCAGTTGATGTGACGGCGGATAAGTTAGAGACCGCTCGGTCCGTCGGAGCGACAGACACTGTGAACGGCGCAGAGACCGATGCTGTTGCGGCAATCCATGAAATGACTAAGGGTGGTGTTGACTACGCATTCGAATGCATCGGACTGAAGGCCACTTGCGAACAAGCATGGTCCGCATCCAAGTTGGGCGGTACGACAGTCATCGTCGGCATGATGCCCTTTGGAGAGAAAATCGAAATTCCGGGTTACGAAGTTTTCATGATGGAAAAGCGATTACAAGGGTCGATGATGGGTTCCAACTCATTCCGAGTCGACATGCCCCGGTATGTCGATATGTACCTCGATGGGCGTCTCATGCTTGACGAAATGATTTCGAGCCACATTCACCTTGATCAAATCAACGAGGGCTACGAACAGATGCGTCAACGAGTCGGAAATCGAACAGTTATCGACTTCTCGTGAATTTCTAATCGGGCAACTAGTTACAGGGGGCGTTGGTCATGGATGTGAATGGCAAGGTCGCTGTTGTTACCGGCGCGGCTAGTGGTATGGGTCTTGCAATGGCGCAGACATTTGCTGATGCAGGTATGGCAGTGGTGTTGGCGGATATCGAAGAGGCCGCGCTGGAGGCAGCTGTCAATGAGCTTTCAACAGGCGGACATAAAGCGATCGGAGTCCGCACCGATGTGTCCGAACTTAGCGACGTACAAGCTCTCGCCGACGCAACCCTAAAAGAGTTCGGAGCGGTCCACGTGCTCTGCAATAACGCTGGAGTAGGGGTTGGAGCTCCGGTAGGAAGCACATCGATTGCTGACTGGAAATGGACGTTAGATATTGACCTATGGGGACCGATATACGGCGTCGAGACCTTCCTCCCTATTATCGAAGAACAAGGAGAAGGCCACATAAATTCGACCGCTTCGATGGCAGGGTTGTACGCGGGTGCTTCCTTGGGGGCCTACAACGTCGCGAAACACGGAGTAGTCGCGTTAATGGCGTCCCTTGAACGAGATCTGCGATGGCGAGAATCAAAAGTCCGCGCATCAGTTCTTTGCCCCGGACCGATCAACACCAGGATCGTAGATAGCGAACGCAATCGAGATCCCGATGATGCGGCCAACCATGTTGATTCCGAACAAGGACAGAAATTCTGGGAGTTCCTTACTCGGACATTGGCAAATGGCATGGATCCGGCTGAAGTAGGACCCATGGTTCTTGACGCTGTGCTCAATGAAAAATTTTGGATTCTGACCCACCCAGAAATGGGTGAAATTGCCATCAACCAGGCGCGAGCGATGCTTGATGACCAGCACCTAACTAGGTAGCTGAAGTGAGAATCTAAGAAAACACAAAAATCTAAGATTCTGTAGAAAAGTGGCCTAATACCTACATACTTGTGGTGAGTGAACCTCGCACCGTCACCTCTTGAGCCCAATGTCTGGCGCATCGAACCACGAGAAATAGACGCAGAACAAGCACCTCCAGGAGTGGGTTATCGGTGGCTTCTGCTATGGGTCATAGGCCTCTCCGTGCTTGGCTTTGGCTCTTTGATGACTTTGGTCACAGCTGCTCTTCCAAGCATCGCTGATGACTTAAACACCACGACAGCCACCGCTGGCTGGGTGCTGACCGGACTCATGCTTGCCATGGCGGTTGGCACCCCTGCAGGAGGCAAACTCGGTGATATTTACGGCCACCGAAATACCTTCATCGTTGGATTGGTCGGAATGACCGTGACCATGATTGCCAACTACTGGGTGTGGAACATCGGCACATTCATTGCGGTCCGAGTTCTCTTCGGCATCAGTGGAGCCCTGCTAATGCCCAACGGCATGGCCTTACTGATGCATGCCTTTGGTGTTGAACAAAGAGCAAAAGCTGTTGGCTGGTTCCAATTTGCTATGACCGGCGCGCCCACCATTGGAGTCGTTCTCGGTGGCCCACTCCTGGACATCCGTGGGTGGAGATCAGTGTTCGCCATTTTTGGTGTCGTTGGAGGACTAGCAACAATCCTCGCCATTTTCGTTGTCAAACCCATCCCCAAAGGAGAACGCACCTCGATTGACTGGTTGGGAGCGTTCTTCCTCGCTTCTGCGACACTTCTGGTACTCCTAGCGATCACTCGGATACCGCAGGTCACCCGAAGCGAAACGTCGGTGCTTACGGACCTGCCCATCGTGCTTTTGGGAGCTGGCAGCTTGCCGCTGTACGCGATTTTTGTGCTGTGGGAAAAACGAGTACCCAACCCCCTCCTAGACGTCCGACTATTCACTAAACCCACCTTCGCTTTGCCGTTGGGGTCAGCGGCATGCAGCCAATTTGCTTACATGGGCGCATTCGTTGTCATCCCGAGTGTTTTACAAGGACCATACGGCTATTCAGTCGGTGCCGCAGCATTGCTGATGGTCCCCAGACCGGGAGTCTTCGCGATTGCCTCTCCCCTTGGCGGCACTCTGGTTACGAAGGCGGGAATGCGGGTGCCAATGATCATTGGTTCAACCGCAATGATTCTCTCAATGCTGGCCTTCGCTTATGGGAGCAACCCAGCTGAATATGGACTGCTGTTCATCATGGTTGGGCTCGTGTTGTCCGGTGTCTCTGCCGGGATTGGATCTCCGGCGTATCAGACGATGGTGGCTAACTCAGTTGACGACGCTGATTTAGGTATTGCCAACGGTATGAACCAGACGGTGATGTGGATGGGCATGATTCTGGGTATCCAGTCAATGTTGGCGTTCGCCGGCGCTGATTTGTCTCTTGGCAGGCTAAGAACAACATTCATCTTCGCTGCAGTGGTCGCCGCTCTCGGATACTCGGCTCCACTGTTCGCCGCGAAACCTCAAAAACATCGCTGATCATCATCACGTCGCCATCTAACAACTAGAAGAATCGAAGTTCCTAGCCCGCAGAGCCAAACTTTCAGCAAGACTGTGCATATGGCTTTTCAACTCAACTTAGAGACACTCCAGTTGGAACCCGATGGGGAAATAGTTCGTATCTGGTTCAACCGGCCGGAATCACGTAACGCTCACAACCAACAAATGGTTGAAGAAGTCGGAGACTTGTTCATAGCGCTCAATAGCCAGTCAGAATTCCGAGTCGCTGTCTTGGGCGGTAGAGGGAAGTCATTTTGCGCGGGCGCTGACCGAAAAGAACAGGTGTCAGACCCGACGAACGACCTGGAAGCCCGATATTTAGGGCAACTAGGGCGACGAGCCGCTAGAGCTATTGAAGATTGCGAAGTTGTAACTGTCGGTCGGATCCATGGCCACGCCATCGGAGGCGGATGCTGCTTTGCTGCATCATGCGATTTTCGAGTCGCCACATCCGATGCGCTCTTTTATGTTCCAGAAGTCGAACTAGGGGTCCCGCTCCCATGGGGCGCAACTCCGCGACTGATCCATGAAATCGGAGCAGCCCGCGCTCGACAAATGATCCTTACCTCCGAACGGATCGACGGGATGAAAGCAGCGGAGTGGGGTCTTGTTCACGAAGTAGTGGAAAATGAAACTGAACTTGATGCTGTCATCGACCGCTGGACAGAACGAATCCTTTCGTTACCCGCGATGTCCGTGCAAATGTCGAAGTATCAGATGCGCGGATATAGCCAAATGAGTCGCATGGGTGACCTATCAGAATTCGATGGAGACGCCTCAGCACGTGCAATCAGAACAGCAGACGCGCAATCCCGTTTCGGTAACTTCGGTTAGGACCCAGAACTTTTACTATTTCGAGCATCGATTTTCTCGAAAGCTCGTCTTGTTGCTTGGATACCTTCAACCGCCCTCGGTATCCCTCCGTAAATGGTCATCTGAACCATAACTTCTTCAATCTCTTCACGACTCAAACCATGATTCAGGCCGGCCGGAACATGAAACGCAAGTTCATCGACGCGACTCAAAACGGTCAGAATGGCGATCACTACGAGGCTGCGGTCGCGGCGACTCAGTTCTTCTCGAGACCACAGATCACCGAACGCCCAGTGGTAGGCGATCACTCCGACATCGCCGAGATGGTCAACCATGGCGGCGTAGTCGGCCTCGACATCATCAGCGCACCGACCACCTGTGAGTGATTTTCTGACATCGTGAGCTCGGAGTCGCCTTTCGGCGTCATCAAGGTTCTCGGCGCCAGTTCGTTCAGGAAGACGGTCAACTCCGTCTATCTGACAAAAACGATCTGTGACTACGCGGCTTGCCTGCATCGCCATTGGAAAACCCGCGTACGCGGCCACATGAATAACCAATTCTTCGATTTCACTTCGCGTTAGGCCGTTATTTAGCCCTACCTGGGTGTGTAGTGAGAGCTCCTCAGTGCTGCCAATTGTCGCTAAGACTGAGATAACGATGAGACTTCGGTCACGACGGCTGAGCTGAGGTCGAGCCCATACGTCTCCCATCACGACGTCGAAAGCAAAACTGCCCAGAGCGCCATGCTGTCGGCGGAAGGAGCGAGCTCCGCGTTCAGGTTCAGCAACAGCTCCACCCATAAATCCATCAAAAATTTCAAGCGCATCGTTGTGACGTTCTTCGTAAGTGCGGTTTTCCATGATTTCCCCTTGCCCGGTCTAGACAGTGCATCACATCTGACGGGTGAGCGTCACCCCGTGCATAAATCCCTCCGATAAGGCATGCTTTATCGGCGCAGATACGAGCAGATCTTTGAGGGGACATGCGAGGGCTGGAAGGGATTCGAGTAGTCGAAGTTGGACAAATGATCGCTGTTCCGTGGGCGACTCGCTTAATTGCTGATCTGGGAGCTGAGGTAGTCAAACTTGAACCGCCGGACGGAGATCGGTCCAGACGACGTGGCCCATTTCCGGGTGCACCAGACACCTCTCAAAGCGGCCTCTTCACACACCTCAACCTCAACAAGCGCAGCATTGTTCTTGACTTCAGCAAACCGTCAGACACCACTCGCATGCACGAACTGTTAGCAGAAGCCGACTTACTCGTTCATGATTTGTCGCCCGACGTCGCAGACCTAGTTGGCTTACACGAAGACGACCTGGCAGAACGACACCCCGCACTGGTCACAGTTTCGGTTACTCCATTTGGTCGCACTGGCCCCTATTCGAAGTGGTGCGCCGAAGACTTGCAACTGATTCACGGTGGTGGCTGGGGTTGGCTGACACCGGGTTGTTCAGACCAAATAGATCTGCCCCCACTGAAACCGGCGGGACAACAAGCAGGCTTTCAAATTGGGTTTGCGGCCGCGACTATCGCTCTCGCGGCTCTCGACCGCGCCCTTTGTACAGGCGACGGAGAACATCTTGACCTGGCTGGCATGGCGTACATATCGAGCATGCTTGAAGCTGGGTTTATTAGTTGGAGTTACCTCAACGAGATCCCAGGCCGAGCTGGAACCCGGATTTTGAATCCATGGCGGATCTTTGAGGTTGCCGATGGTCGCATCTTCATAGTGTGCGTTGAAGATGATCAATGGGCACGGCTCAAAGAGGTCATGGGTTCTCCAGAGTGGGCACAGATGGAGATCTTCGACACTCAAGCCGGACGGTCAGACGCCGAAGATTTGCTTCACATGTGGTTGGGGGAATGGGCAGCCCCTCAACGGGTCATGGACCTGTTCCATTTAGGACAGGGCAATCGAATCGGATTTGCCCCGGTGAATACCATCGAACAGATGCTCGAAGACCCACATTTACGTGAGCGTGGGTTCTTGGTAGAAGTGGATCAGCCGGGCCTCGGGAGGATTACGCTTCCCGGCCCTGTGGCGCGTCTAACTAACAGCTGGTGGTCTGTACGAGAACCAGCTCCAGCTTTAGGAGAACATCAAAACGCCACCTTTGTAGAACCTCGAACCCGCGATCAGTTGGTTGAACAGCCACGTTCTCGACCTTTGGAAGGAGTGACCGTAGCTGACTTCACTTGGGTTTGGGCTGGACCTTTTTGCACCATGCACTTGGCTCATTTGGGTGCCGAAGTAATAAAGGTTGAATCACAACAAGCACCAGATTTAGGTCGTCGCCTCCCGCTGTTTTCTGTCGACCATGAAGTTTCCGTTGATAGCAATGGTTACTTCAACCAGTGGGGACAAGGAAAGAAAAGTGTCACGTTGGACCTATCAACCTCCGATGGTCGAGCCATCGCGAAGAGAATTGCGACCAGCTGTGATCTAGTTGTCTCGAACTATGCGACCGGAGTAATGGAAAAGTTCGGCCTTGGATACGACGATCTCGTGCAACTGCGACCCGACGTGATCGTCGGCGCGATAAGTGGCTATGGCAATTACGGACCGTATCGCGACTATCTGGGGTACGGCCCAACCACCGCCCCGCTCTCTGGATTGTCCTCAATGACTGGATATGAAGGCGGAAAACCTGAAGAAGTGGGTGTATCTCTTGGAGACCCCGCTGCAGGAATAGCTACAGCACATCTATTGGTCGCCGCACTAATTGCCCGACGTCGGACCGGAGAGGGCCAATTCATTGACACCTCATTGTGGGAGGCAACTGCTTCCAGCACTGTTGAAGGATGGACCCAGCAAATCCTCACTGGGCAGCAACCGGACTTTTGCGGAAATAGAGATCCAATCATGGCACCTCACAATCTCTACCGCTGCCAAGGAGAGGACGATTGGGTAGCGGTTAGTTGTGCCACCGAACAGCAGTGGCAAAGATTGGCTGCTCTGCTGGATCTGGATGATCCCAAATTTGCTTCTGAGACATCTAGAAAACACTCTGAGAACGAACTCGATGCTCTGATCGAAGCATGGACGAGTGCTCACGACAAGTGGGAGATAACTCGCATCCTGCAAAACGAGGGCATCCCTGCGATGCCCTCACTCGACGTGCAATCACTAGAAACCGACCCGCACCTCAACTACCGAGGGTTTATCGAACGATTGGAACACCCGGTAGTTGGAACCCTGGCGCACACCGGCATTCCATGGATTCTGCGCGACGGCCCGAATGGAGTCAGATCTCCAGCACCAATGCTTGGCGAACACACCGACCAGGTCTTGTCGTCATTACTTGACTTCAGCGACGCGGAAATTCAGGACCTACGAGATCGCAACGTCCTGGGTTAGTTGCCAGCCGGATTCGGAAGGCGTCCAACATAAGCCGAGGAATATCCTGGTTCCACGACCCAACCAATTTGATCGAGATTGAGTCGACACTCAACCCAGATTTCGTATTGACGGTCTTCGCTGGCGTACTCGAATGGATCTTGAAGACGAGCCTCGAGATCTCCGCCACGGTCAAGCGGATTGTCAGCTAACCAACGGGCAGCTCGCCGCCAGGCCTCCTCAGGCCTCACAACATCGCTATATCCCAAATCTCTGACGGTCGGTCCAATATCAAGAATCCTGTGAGAACTTGACCAACTTGTCAACATGGGGCGAGTAGAGGTAGCCACCTCGTGAGGCAACGAAACAATTTCCCACCGGTGCCCTAATTCGTCAGCAATTATCTCCGCTATTTGACGAATGCTGAACAACTCCGCATCCGACACGTTGTAAATATTCCCAATCCCCGCACTTGGCCGATCTGTAGCTAGGAGTGTGGCGTGGGCGGCGTTTTCGACCCAAGCTTGACTCTTCACTGTCAAACCTCCGTCTGGAACGATCAAGAAGGGGCGACGGTCAAGCACGCGCCGCACAATGGGCCATTCTCGAGGAAGTAGTTGACGTGGACCATATAGCTGCGGGTACCGCAGATGTATAGCCTCCGGATGAGCGTCGAAGACCACTTCTTCCGTCTCGCGAATCCGACGTAATTTCACAAACGATTCCTGGTCGTTTACGAGCTCAGCGTCGTATTGCAGCGGCACTGGCATTCCTTGTGGGAACAAGTCGTCGGGATTTGCAAAACCGCGATAAACACCGACGCCACCGATCGACACAAAGTGCCCGACCTTTCCCCGAAGCAAGTGCGCGAGGTCTCTCAGTCTTCCGTACATCACCACGGCAAGATCAAAGGTTCTGTTTCCTATGTCCTCAGACGTTTGAGCCGCGTTGAAAGGATCACTATGGATGTGTTCCACTTCGGGACCGATGAGGTCAGTTTCGTGACGCCCAGTGTGAAGAATTGTGACCTGGAAGCCCCGGTCTACTAGGCCGTTCACAACATATGGCCCGGTTGGACCTGTACCACCAATGACTAAAGCCGTCTTCATATTCCCATTCTCGCGGCTGAGTTCTCGATGAGGTGCAAAAAAGTGCCTTGATGTACGGTAGCTTTCTCTGAAAGTTCCATCGAAATGGGGGTACACACAGTGTCAACCAAAGCAGGTGACCGTCTCGACTTTGACGGTGGCGTTCAAGTCATCGTGACTAAAGGCGGAGAAGGCGACATCACACACAATGCCGGCGGCGAAGGTCTGAAGGTTGGAAAGCGCTATCAGGACGAAGACACCGGAATCGAAGTGCTAGTCACCAAGCCGGGTGAGATCACACTGCAGTGCAACGGTAAGGACATGCAACTGCAAGAACCGAAGAAAACGAAGTCCGCCGACTAACTCATCGGCGTCTAACGAAAAGGGAGGACCGCTCTGCAGGCCGACTCGGTCACTGTTGCCTCCTCTGCTGAGGGACGTGTCGTCACCATGACTCTGCCCGGCGGACTCCTTGAGACGCGCACCGCGTTTGATATCACGCAAGCCTGTGAGCGATTTCAAGAAGATCGTGATATTCGGGTGCTGATAATCGCGTCCCAGGGCGAAGACTTCTGTTCCGGTGTAGTCGAGAATTTTGACCGTTCTGCAATTTCACCTGACCCTGCCGCAGCTCTTGCAAGGCTGCGTATTCCACTGGTCGTTTCTCTATCGGGTCAATGCTCATCGGCTGGCTTAGAAATCGCCCTCGCATGTGACATAAGCGTGGGAACACCCGACAGTCGTTATTCGCTCAGCGATGCAGTGGACGGTTCGCTTCCAGCCTGGGGTGGCACTCAGCGACTGCCGCGGGCAATCTCAGCCGGCCGTGCTTCGGCGATGCTGTTCTTAGGTACAGAACTTGATGCAGAAACCGCCCAACACTGGGGGTTGATTCATTCCATAGCCGATGATGCAACAGGCGAAGCGACCAGCATTGCGGACACCCTGTTGACGCGTGGTCCTTTGGCGTTGGAAATGGCGAAAGAGGCCATTCATCGTGGAAGCGAACTTCCTTTGCGAGATGGCCTGCGTCTCGAGGGTGACTTAAATCACCAATTGGCAGCCACCGAAGACCGGGCCGAAGGTTTGGCTGCGTTTTTTGCAAAACGACCACCTGATTTTTCTGGGCGATGAACGACTACTGGCTACCCGAAAATCTGAATGACCGAGGGTTGGAACTTGCTGCGATCATCGCTAAGCGAATGAATAACGACGTCATCGACGCTGTTCAGGATTGGATTGCAATGCCGGAGCAACTGACAAACAATCCGACCCGCCCCAACGCCGCAACGAACTGGGGCGATGGGTTCCTGTGCCTAGATTTGGGACCCGAAGACGGCGGGACATGGAACAGATTCAGGGACGTTATTGAAGGAGACGAAGATCCTGAATCAGTGGCACGAAGAGCGCAGGTTTGGAGACTTCCCGTCACCCCGTACCGAGAAAATCCGGTACCGCTGAGCCCCAACGATGTCGGCCATTGCACAGACTTCGTTGAACCGAGAACTCTGAAGATCATTGACTTGACGTCAATGTGGGCTGGGCCCCTATGTACCGAAATACTTGCCAGGGCCGGAGCTTCAGTGATCAAGATCGAACCGTCCTCCCGGCCCGATGGTCTTCGATACGGAGACGGCGATGACGGTTCAGGCAACGCCCCGATGTTCGTCGAACTGAACCGTTCCAAAGAATTCGCCGATATTGACCTTCGATATTGCTCTGAAGGAGGCGAATTTCATCAACTCGTGCGCTCCGCAGACCTAGTTGTCACATCGCTTTCACCGCGGGCGAACGAGAATCTCGGCATTACGTGCGAACGACTTCGCTCCATCAACCCGGATATCCCACTTCTTTCCATCACCGCATTCGCTTCCGATACGCCAGAAAGTGATTGGGTTGCGTACGGTACAGGAGTACACGCCGCTTCAGGTTTGGGATGGAAGTCAGGTCGACCGCTAACACCAGCGTTCTCCTATCTCGACCCGATCGCAGGACTGGAAGCTTGCGCGGTCGCGTTGAGTCAAGCCATGAGAGACGCCCCACAGTTCTGCCGCATTTCATTAGACCGGTCCGCAGTTGCTTTCAGAGGACTGTCATGAGCGACAAAGTAAGCCTCTCTTTTTCGGATCAGGGCGTGGCAACGGTGCAGATATCGAATCCGCCACTCAACATTTACGACCTAGAGATGAGAGACGGGTTGATCGAAGCGATCACGGCAATCCGAGACAATCCTGCTGCCCGAGTCCTTGTCCTCCAAGCGGAAGGCCCACATTTCAGCGCGGGGGCAGATCTTTCTGAATTCGGATCAGCCACATCGATCTTCGAAGCACGACGAATCAGATGGGACCGAGACCCATGGTTGCCGCTACTAGGCCTATCAATTCCCACCGTTGCTTGTTTGAAGGGCTATGCGATGGGATCTGGTCTGGAGATGGCTTTGCTGTGCGATATACGCATTGCTGCTGCTGACACAATTCTGGGTCTTCCCGAAACCAAACTTGGGATGCTGCCAGCAGCGGGAGGAACGCAGAGCCTGACCCGAGTTCTCGGCCCCCACGCCGCGTCACCGTTGGTGTTGACAGGCCGAGACATCGACGTGTCAGAAGCGTTAGACCTCGGAATTGTTACTCAAATTGTTGACCCAGAAGAACTCGATGAGACCGTTGAGCGTCTCGTATTGCAGCTCGCAGCTATTGACCCCGCAATAGCGATGAAGCTTCGCAGATGCCTGGATGCGGCAAACGATCTGCCGCTTAGTGTTGGGCTGGAGCTCGAACGGCAGTTGGCTACCACCAATTGAAAGTTTGGGTGTAGCCCAAAGGTCTCAGCCAACCCCGGGGAACAGTGAGAGATGATTTGAGCGTCGCTGGCTTGTTGTCATTCGCTGGTTGCGACGAAAACAATGCCGTCTTCTTCGAGTTGGTCGAACTCATCGCCAGAGACACCTAACTCAGCCAGAACTTCGCGTGAATCGCCACCGGTCGAATTCAAGCTGGTCGTTATCTCAGTGTCCGCGTCGCTGAACATCCACATTGGGGCGGGTTGTCTGACCTGCCCGAGACCCGGAGCTGCCTGCTCACTAATTAAACCCAGGTGCTTAACGGTCGGGTCCTCGTGGACTTCGCGCCGAGTTACGACCTTTCCTGCTGCGAAGTCGTGTTCTTCAAAGCGGGCCAAAACTTCTTCGGTTGTGTACTTCGCGACTTCGGAGCTGACCTCTGCAATCAACTCAGGCAAATTAAGTACCCGACCCAACTGTTCAGAAAATCTTTCGTCCGTAAGCCAGTCTGTTCGCTCCAGGGCCAGACACAGGCCGTCCCAGGGAGGCAGAAGGATGCCCGTAGCAATTTCACCGTCGGACGTTTCCAAGACAACCAAAAAAGATCCCGGAGCTGATTCAAGCCAAGGTGGCATTTGATCCAAGGGAATAGCGGGATTGAGTTCTGCGTGGGCAGCAGCTAGTCCGTCGGGCCAAAGAAATGCGAGTCCCGCAGCAACCATCGGTATTTCCACTCGCTGTCCTCGCCCTGTTTTCTCTCGCATATATAAGGCGGCCAACACTCCTTGGACTAAGGCGTTCGCAGAAGTTTTGTCAACCACAACCTGACGCACTAGATCACCCCGACCTTCACGGTCCCTTTGATAATCAACCATCCCCAATTTCGCTTGGATGACATAGTCGTACGCGGGTAGGTGGGCTTCAGGCCCCTCAGGACCGTGCCCACTAATCGCTCCATAAATGATGCCGGGATTGACATCTGACAAGGCGTCGTAGTCGAGACCCAGCCCTTCGGCTTTCCCAGGACGCATGTTGTGAATAAATACGTCCGCATCGGCTACAAGATCAAAGAGCAATTGGCGTCCTCTGTCGGTTTTTGCGTCTATTGAACAGAAGCGCTTTCCTCGGTTAAGCGAGTAAAAAATGCTGTTGACCCCGTCGGCTCCAGGGCCCAATCCACTAGCGCGCAAGGGGTCTGGACCCTCTGGGCTTTCCACCTTCACGACCTGCGCTCCGAGTTCTCCCAGCATCATTCCAGCCATCGGCCCGGAATAGATCGAGGTAATTTCGACGACTTTGATTCCGGCGAGTGGGCTATTTGTTTGGTTCGTCATATCGCTGAAGTTAGCCGCATCTCGGTTGTTTAACGACCGTTAATTCAATCCAAGCGGGGGCACAGGTTCGAGTCCTGTACCGCCTACCACTCTTGACTCGAATAGCTAGTCAACTGTTCGAGATACCAGGAGTGCTCTTACGTTGTCGTGAGCGTCGATTACTCCCTCGTGTGCGTAGGCATCGTGACGGTCCTCAATCCATGAGGCAGTGCTACGACACGTCCAAGATCAAACGAAAGTGGAAATATCGTTGAAATGAAAAGACAAGGTCCTTTTGGCGGTTAATGTCCTCTGCGTCATGAATACCGCCATCCTCAGACAACAAGCACGTACTGCCGTGATCGAAGGACGAAACGCCGGTCTAGGAATGGACGAGCCCGTGACCATGAAAGACGGCTCGGTAGGCGTGACTATGCGTTTCAAAGGTCGAACTCGGAGCCTGCGTTTCACAGAAGAAATGTCAAATTCTGGAGCAATCGATATTTGGGTGACCAATCCGTTCCAGGGAGCGATCTCTTGGAGACTTGGAATGATGCGTGCAGCATCAGAACTTGGAGCGCATATCGACAACCTCAAACAAGTCACTCACCGCTAACCGCAGCCCCAAACAGTTACTTTCAGATATCTATTCGATAAAGCTCAGCGGCATTGTCTTGAAGAATCCGTCGAATATCGACCGAGGTAAGACCCTCCAAGGCATCCATCAAGCTTTGATCGTCTCTCGGATATAGACAGGTCGGATGGGGAAAATCTGTTTCGAACATAAGACAGCTATTACCCAAGAAATCGACTGTTGGTTTAATTGTTGACCTTTCAAACCAGAAGCATCCAAAAAACTGACGTCGGAAGTACTCCGACGGCAATAGCGATAATCCAGCCAGCTCGTTTGGCGCCGTTTCGGTTAGTTGATGGTCAAGCATTTCAAGGAAAAACGGGAGCCACCCGACTCCGCTTTCAACAGAAACGAACTTGAGGTCTGGGAAACGTTCCGGAATACCCGAATAGATGAGGTTGCCGACTGTGCGAGCGTTCCCCATAAACAAATTCGCCGAACCAACCGCGAGCTTGCGCTCTTCACCGAACGAGGGCCATGGAGCTCGCCCAAAGAAGTCCATGTTGCCTTTCGAAGAACCAATGTGAAAGTTCACCGGCATGTGCAGATCTGAACATGTTTGCCAGATGGGATCCCAGTGCTTAGTACCCATGTCGGGAAGCCCGGCTTCTTCGGGGTTGGTGCAAGTCACTATTCCCCTGAGTCCGTTCGCGTGAGCCCGTTCTATCTCTCGTACTGCTGCGTCAAGGTTCCACCAAGGCAACAGAGCCATCCCAAAAACTCGCTGGCCTGTGTCTGTTTGAAACTCGGCGAGAGCGTCGTTATAGATTTCGACGCTTAATAGTCGCAACGCCTCATCAGGTGACTTGAGGAAGTTTTGATTTCCGAAACCCGCGACATTCGGGTACATGATTTGAGCGTGAATTCCCAGATGGTCAAGCATCGCGACTCGAGCTTCTGCATCGAAACTTGCTCGGTGCACCACCTCGTTGTCCATATCGAAGAAAGCGGTCCCGGTGATCTTCTCCCCGTCGGGGTCGATAACCGAAGAAGCAATTGGGAGACCGATCGGTATGTCCCCATCGAACCACCAACGTCTTTTGCCGTTTCGCTCAACCATCTGTGGGACACGTTCCCGCCACTTGGCTGGAGCTCGGCTGGTCCAAAGGTCATAAGGTTCGGACCAGTGGCTATCTGTGTCAATAACCTTTAGATCACTGAATACTTCCGGGCTCACGTCGGACGCTCACCAAACTCAGGTCGCTCCGTACGGGTTTTCTTCAGTTCCCAAAATCCGTCGATATCGCCGAGCATTGCCATAGCGTCCCACAGTTTCAGGGCGTCCTCCTTTTGTGGAACACGGGTGATGACGGGTCCGAATAAGGCGACACGATCGCCGTCACTTCGGTTCCAGGCAATGATCGGCGTCCCGACGTCATCGCCTACGAGCGACAGACCGTCGTCCATTTTTTCTCTGATGACGTCATCCCATTTTTCGTCATCTGCAGCAGATGAATACTCCCCAGAAACACCGGCAGTTACCAATGCTTCCGCCAGATCGAAAGTTCTGTCGCCGTCATGATGGATGCGACTGGCGAATTCCCAATATAAATCGAAGACTTTCCCTTCATCTTCGGCTGCTCTTACCGCTTCCATAACTCTCAACATTTTGTGTGTCAGAGAGGTGGATTCGTAGTACGGGGTGCCCTCGGCAGGTTCGTTTTTGAACAGAAGGCTGATTGGCTGCCACGTGATTGCAAGGTCGCGTTCTGAAGCGACTTCGTCGACGACCCAACGGGCCGTCACCCAGCACCAGGGTCATATAGGGTCAACCCAAAATTCAATGTTCTTTGCCATAAAGGCAGAATAACCCGGTTCTGCCCGTAAATTCAGAAGCCAACTTCAAGGAAACTTCGTTCTGGTGTGGCGCGCGAGTGCTTTCATCCGCGATCATTCCGGAGGACAACAGGGGGATACCGTGAACCTGGGAATGTTGCTTTTCATGCCGGCGTCGATAGCTGGCGAGCAGATAATTCTGATAGATACCTCAACTGAGGGCGGAGGAGCACCCGCGCGTGAAGTCACGTACGGCGAACTTCTCGAAAATGTAAGTAAGACGGCAGGGCTCTTGACGACGCTCGGCGTTGAGGTCGGCGACCGTATCGGCGTATTCGCTACAAATAGTGTTGAGTGCGTTGAGGCAATTTTTGGTGCGGCATTCGTTGGAGCGACTGTCGTACCAATGAACTTCCGTGCAGGTGCCGAAGAGACAGCACACCTCATGTCAGATAGTGGAGTGAAGGTCCTCTTTACGGAAACGCGTTACAGAGACCTGGTAGATGAAAATCGTCCAGACAGTGTTGAGCACGTTTTCATGCTCGACGAGGTCGACTCATATGCCCAAGCTCGGGACGAAGCATTTGAACTACCGGTGCCAGAGGACGTTGACCCCGATGGGTTGTGTGCTCTTCTCTATACAAGCGGTACAACGTCTTTGCCGAAAGGCGTCAAATTGACCAATGGTGCTCTCACCGGTTACGTCATGGGAACCAACGACGCTGCTACAGGTGAAGACATGGGCAGAATGGCTCTTGCCGCACCGCTGTACCACATAGCCGGTGTTACCTCGATGTTGAACGCCCTATACAGCGGTCGCGTGGTCGTGTTGCTGCCTCAGTTTGAAGCTTCGGCGTGGATCGACACTGTCCAACAACATTCAGTGACTCATGCATTTCTTGTACCCACGATGTTGGGTCGGGTAATGGAAGCAGAGAACTTCACACCTGAAGCGTTTAGTGGGATGGAGGCGATTACATATGGAGCGGCTCCAATGCCGCCTTCTGTGATCCGCAGGGCGATAGGTGAGTTCCCATCCAACGTCTCCTTTGCTGGCGCGTATGGCCAGACCGAGACCACCTCGACCGTTGCTGTGCTTGATCCCGATGACCATCGGGTAGAGGGCACAGAAGAAGAACAAGCGTTAACACTTAAACGTCTTTCCTCAGTCGGCCAGGTTCTCGATGATGTCGAAGTAAGAGTCGTCGACGAAGATGGGAACCCGGTTGAGGCTGGAATTCTTGGAGAAGTACAACTCCGAACCTTCCGAGCAATGGACGGATATTGGGGAAATGAAGAAAAAACGCGTGTGACCGTCGACGACGAAGGATGGGTTCACACCGGAGACCTCGGATATCTAGACGATGACGACTATCTATTTCTAGGTGGCCGAACTGGTGACATGATCATTCGGGGTGGAGAAAATGTGTCTCCCGATGAAGTTGAAGCAGTTCTGTATGAAAATAGTGCTGTTCTCGAATGTGCGGTCGTAGGCGTTGCTTCTGAGGAATGGGGTGAACGTGTCGTGGCTGCAGCGGTGATCCGCGAAGGGAGCGGAGTTACTGCCGAGGATCTGGTCGCATCGGCCAAAGAGAAGCTTGCACCCTTCAAGAGACCTGAAGCGGTCCACTTGATGGAAGAGCTACCTCGTACCTCCACGGGCAAACTTTTGAGGAAAGACCTGATTCCCTTGCTCGAAGAACTAGGTATCTAAAGCCGATGACCTCGCTCCTCGTGAGAGGAAAGGTCCACACCTTCGACGACAAAGGTTTCGTAGCTTCGAATCTGCTGGTACGGGACGGCGTTGTCTGTGAAATCGATAGCGGCGTCGCAGAAGTAGATGACGTCGTCGAACTTGGCCCCGACGAGTACCTGCAACCTGGCTGGCGGGACGATCATCTTCACCTGCTATCGACTTTGGCAGTTCACTGTTCGCAGGACCTATCTGAAGCGACGACTATCGATGATCTACTTCAATTGGTGGATGCAGCGTCGCCTGGCGACAACGGCTGGATTAGAGCATGGGGTTATGAACCCAGCTTGTTGACAGAAAGACGGCACCCAACCCGAGCCGAACTAGACGAAGTGACAGGAACATGCCCCACAGTGGTGCACGATCGAACGGGACACGTCGCTGTCATCAACACGGCAGCTGCTGCGGTTCTGAAGGCCGACCACTATCCAGAAGGACTTTTAGTGGAACGCGAAGACATACTGTGTCAAGTTCCGAGCATAGGTATCAGTGATCTGAAACGAATTGCTCAAACTGTCTTCGATGAATGGCGCGATCTTGGACTTGTGGCATTGACCGACGCCACACACACCAACGACATTGAATCCGTCAGGCTGCTGGCCGAAATCAAAAAAGAATGCAACGGCCCCCAGATAACAGCGATGGTTGGAGCAGATCGCCTCGACGGTCTCCGATTCGGTGACACCTACGGTGACGTCGAAATCGGCCACGCCAAAGTAATGCCCGACGTAGAGCTACAACAGAACCTGAAGCAGTTGGTTCGAGCAGCTCACGAAGCAGGATTTCCAGTAGCGATTCACGTCATGGACATTGACACGCTCGAAGAAGCGCTCCAAGCCCTGGAAGCATCACCATGCCCAGGCCCGCTATCGGACCGGCTTGAACATTGCTCACTCGCACTACCCGAACAACTCGACCGAGTCGCGTTGACAGGGGCAGCGGTTTGCACCCAACCGTCGTTTCTTACGCGTCGGCTCAATAAATATGTCGAGAGCTTGTCACCCGTTGAACAAAATTGGTTGTGGCCGCTTTCATCGCTTATCGAACGGAATATTGCAGTCACATTGTCATCGGACTCCCCAGTGGTCCCAGTCAAACCAGACGAATGGATTAACGCCGCCACTTCGCGACCGATTTCGTGCCAAGAAGTTGTCACTGAGGGGCAAGCTAAGACGATGACCGTCGTATCACCAGTAGCTGCAGGCATGAGCGCTGATCTACTCGTGAGAGTTACTCCAACTGGATACACACCGCTGACTGGCGCGAATTGATTCCAATGACAGTGACCGCACTCGAATCCCTTCTCGTTATGGAAATCGGGACGTCTGTTGCTGGCTCGTATGCAGCGAAATTGTTCGCCGATTACGGCAGCGAAGTTCATGTGCTGGCGAGTGATCACACACCCTCGCAGACACTCTTTTTCGATGCTTCGAAACATGTCGGTGACATCGACCTGTCAACACAAGCAGATGTCATCATTCAGTCGTCGGGCTCAGGTCCTCTCGATACTCCAGTGGAACTCCGTCGCCCGGACCAAATTGTTCTTCGAATTACACCCTTCGCGGGGTCAGGACCATACGCCGATTGGAACTCAACAGACCTTGTAGACGCAGCTATCGGAGGTCACCTCAGACTCAGCGGTGACCCCAAACGCGAACCGCTCAACGGAGTTCCGGATCTAGTTCACATGGCTGCAGGTGTCACCGGATTCATTGGCGCTTTAGCTGCTTTGATGACTCGGGCTCGAACAGGTCGCGGGCAACTTGTAGAAACCTCGCACCAAGAAGTTATAGCTGCGCTCCACCAATTCAGCCTCCTTCGTTACACCCACACCGGTTCCATTT
>JAYZKK010000096.1:0-4011 GCA_036163555.1 Actinomycetota bacterium | reverse complement strand
TCTTCTTCGCACCTGCTTCGATTGCTTCGTTGTAGGCGAGTGTGTTGGCAGAGTAGGTGTAACGGCTGCCAGCACCTCGAACAACGTCGTCTCGGTTGAAGGCGACCCCGGGAGAAGCTGTCCATTGGGAACCTTCACCCTCACCTACATACGAAGTCAGAGCGGCGTCTATGTACCCATTCTCTAGGGCCCAAATAAGAATCGCCGAGACGAGTCCTCCATCTTGCCCAACTTCGTGAATGAAGTCATCAGATGCTCGGGTCAAAATGATGTCTTTGTAAATCCCCGAAGGTTCTTCAGGAGTTCGCGTCTTATCGAACAGAAACTCATCAGCTTCATGTTCCCAAGTGCGAAAACGTGGACACGCTCGTGTGCAACTAGTGCAGCCCTTTTCGCCGTGACCGCAGTTGTCCTCACCGAGTTCTTCTTCAATATGGAATGGCTTGAAGCCCCCCTGAACATGGTCGTAACCAATTACGTCATGCGGACAACTAATGACGCAGCCTGCACATCCGGTGCAAAGACCCGAGGTAATCACTTCTTCGTGAAGCTCTTTCCATTGGAAAGTCCACCGTTCACGTTTTGGGTTTTCAGTGCTGGTTTCTGCCAGAGACATACCTAAGAGAATAGGCTGCTTGATGCTGATAAACCCATAAAGATCCATCCAAGCTGGGCTTTTGTCGTGGAACAGGACCGCGGACTAGTGTGACTCCTCGCTCTGCCCCTTTGTAGTACATCGAGTAGGTCTGCCACCCCGAGGACTAATGAACGAATCTGAATTACTAGAGCTGCTTGGCGATGCCCGAGTAGCGACGCTCGCCACGATCCGTACCGATGGCCGCGTTGACCTCGTGCCGATTACTTTCGCGTTTAACGACCATGTCGTGGTAACAGCAATCGACCACAAAAAGAAATCAACAACTGAGTTGAAGCGCCTTGACAACATCCGACAATTCCCCGAAGTGACACTTCTCGCAGACCATTATGACGATCAGGACTGGAAGCAACTTTGGTGGGTTCGTGTGCGGGGTCGAGCCAAGGTGCACCAGAGCGGTAACGATTATGAACTCGCCCTGGATCTGTTAAGTGATCGCTATCCGCAATACGCAGAAAAACGACCAAAGGGTCCGGCGATTATCATCGAACGGACCGAAGTGACGGGCTGGAAAGCCTAAGTTGCATCGCTAGGTGCGGACCAAGAGATATGACCTTGACCGACAGCGGCAAATGAGCAACCTAGAACGACAGTCATGACCGTTAATGTCACTCCGCCGAGGATCAGAAATGAGACAACCATCTGAGTCATGACTGCTTGCAGTGGCTCAACTCCCGCCAGAAGCATTCCGGTCATCGTCCCCGGTAACAAGACCAGACCAATCATGCGCATTCGCTCAATTGGGGGCGTCAAAGCAGTCCGTACTGCTTTGCTAACTTGAGGCCGAATAGCGGCGTGTCCGCCGAAACCCAACGCGAGCATTGCCTCAATCTGGCCGCGTTCATCTCGAACTAGCTCTACGAACCTCGTCGCGCCGACCGAAGTCGCTGGCAAGGTGTTGCCCAGAACAATTCCGGCCATAGGTACCAAGGTTGACGGCTGAAGCGGAAGCACTCCAAAACCAAACACGACGATCAAACCAGCAGCTACGGGAACGCTTACTGATAAAGCTGAAAGAACGATGGAAGGTCGGCTGGTTCCTAAACCTGCTGTCCTCCGGCGGACTAAGCCTGTTGCGAAGACCACCATGACCCCGCACCAAAGCCAGCTCCATCCGAGAGGAGCATCCGACCTCAATGCAGGAACAAGCAAGATTCCGGCCACAAGCAACTGAGTTACCGACCGTACGGAACTCAGCGAAATAGATGGAATAAGACCAAGATCAAGTCGCCAAGAAGCGAAGATCGTGATGGATACCAAACCAGCAGCGGCGACAACCCCCCAAGGAGAAACTGTGGCGGATGCAGCGAGAGTCCTCAGCATGATGTGAATCTACTCACCGATGATGCGACTGAACTTGACCCGAAGCCCTCGGAGAAATATTCCTTGCGCCCTCGGCAGGATTCGAACCTGCGCTCATGGCTCCGGAGGCCACTGCTCTATCCCCTGAGCTACGAGGGCGGGTTAGCGAATGTACCGCATCGAGAAGAACCCTCCACACCGTGACATATTTGAGGAGCAATCATAAGTCGCTTCGAGTCGAGAGGGTGTCAGCGGTACAGTCAAGTTTGTCTTGTTGCTGTCATAGCAGCGGGATGCACACGCTGACCTACAGGGAGCAAGCTAGTGATTACCGAAGTCTTGGCAGCTGCCTTGGCGGACTCTTTACGGGAGTCGGACGTCGAAATTGCTGTGAGCGAGATTCAGATGGAACGTCCAGCGCTGCGCGAACACGGCGATTGGTCGTCGAATGTTGCCTTGGTGACAGCCAAGAAAGTTGGGCGGAATCCCAGAGAATTAGCAACAGAGCTAGTCAAAGCTGTTGAAGCAAAGTCAGTTGATCTAATCGAGAGAATGGAAGTTGCGGGCCCTGGATTCATCAATTTCTACCTTTCGCCCCGATGGTTACACGATGTCCTAATCGAAGTTCTGACTAAAGGTGAAGAGAGTTACTCCCGTTTAGAAATAGGAAGTGGTCAATCGATCAATCTAGAGTTTGTCTCCGCTAACCCGACAGGCCCTCTTCATGCTGGAGGAGGTCGGTGGGGAGCCTACGGAGACAGTCTGGCCCGCATTTTTCGCCGATGTGGCTATCAAACTTTCACTGAGTATTACGTGAATGATCGCGGACTTCAGACCGAGCTTTTTGGAGCTTCCCTGATGGCACTCCGAGACGGCACCGCTCTTCCAGAAGATGGTTATGCCGGTGAATACGTAGCAGAGTGGGCGTCGGAAATGCCGCCCAACGTGGACCCAGTCGAGTGGGGTCGAAAAAGAGCCCTGACCGATGTGCAGGAGTCACTAGCTGCAATGAATGTCGAGTTTGACCACTGGGCGAGCGAAAGCGCCTTGGTCGAATCGGGAGCTATGGAGGCGACCATGGCGGAGCTTAGATCGGCTGGATGGGTCGATGAGAGGGATGGGGCGACATGGCTGCGCACCTCCGCATTCGGCGACGAGAAGGACCGGGTTTTAGTCAAAAGTGATGGTGAACCTACTTATTTCGTGCCCGATATCTCATACCATCACGAAAAATTCGAGCGCGGAGATCTTGTCATTGATGTCCTTGGGGCAGACCACCATGGCTATGTACCTCGAATGTCCGCTGCCATGCAAATGTTGGGTCACGCTCAAGAGTCATACGAAGCGATCATTGGCCAGAATGTGACTTTGGTTAAAGAGGGTAAAGAGATCAAGCTCTCGAAACGCACCGGAACGATGGTAGAAGTCAGTGAATTAATCGAAGCGGTCGGACCGGATGTAGCTCGGTTTGCGTACCTGCTTCAATCCATTGATTCGCGGCAAACCATCGATATCGATGTGCTCTCAAAGCAAGGGAACGAAAATCCTGTTTATTACGTTCAGTACGCGCATGCGCGCATAGCGGCGGTTGGTCGCGAAGCGATGAGTCGCGGGATAGAACGCGCACCGTTGGCCTCTATAGATGTTGAGGCTCTGACACAGGAACGAGAATTGGAGGTCCTTCGTTGCCTATCGGCGCTGCCCGAGATCCTGGAAATAGCGGCACGCGATCGAGCACCTCATCGCGTCGCGACATGGCTTCGTGAATTAGCGGCAGCGTTTCATGGGTTTTACCACGATTGTCCAGTTCTGAGATCCGATGTCGAAAGCAGCCTCCAACAAGCCAGACTTTGGTTGGTCGAATCAGCCCGCGTTGGCTTTGCAATTGGTCTCGACCTCCTGGGTCTCGCAGCTCCGGAAGAAATGTGAGAAGGGCCACATGAACCAATCAGAATTATCGAACGGCCCGATTCCCTTGTCGCTTCTGCCTGATTCAGCAGAAATTGGCCCTAAAGGGGAACTACAAATTGGGGGGATATCGGTTGACGACTTAG
>JAYZKK010000095.1:0-49880 GCA_036163555.1 Actinomycetota bacterium | reverse complement strand
GCTACAAGACTTAGTTCAATTAACCAATGCCAGACTGGCATCTATAGCGAGATAAACGTAGGCCGCCCGGGTCTCGAACCCGGCACCTTGGGATTAAAAGTCCCCTGCTCTACCCGATGAGCTAGCGGCCCACCATCATCGTATCGGTGGTGTCGCGTAAGGTCCTCAGTCATTAGCGGTCATTTCCCATTCATTCTCAGAAACTTCAATGAAGATCATTTGATCAATTAATCGAGGAAACGAAGAGGTGGCCAATGGAATTAAAGAACGCTTTGACCCTCATTACCTAGCTCTACTGATTCCACCAACGGACGTTGCTGCATCCCGCTAGCCCGCAGCCTTCCCGGTATATGTCCGAAATCTAATGGTTCAACCTTGCACTTTGGACAGAGACAAGGCGGGTGCATCAATGGGTTTGGCGGTGATTCCCATTCATTTTCAAGTGCGGTGCACTGAATCTCATCCACAAATAACAATTCTACGGCAGTTCGACTGCTCTTTATAAGGAAAGGTCAGGCCCTAAGCCGATCAACCCACGAGAATGCTAAGAGCACGCGAGATACGGTACGAAAGACAAACTGGGGGAAGCGTTGGAACACATAACGGTTTATACGGCATCACAGATCCACACCATGGACCCCGGCCGCCCCGACGCTTCAGCAGTAGCAGTCTCGGACGGACGAATAGTTTCCGTTGGCTCCATCGAATCGATGGAGCCTTGGTTGCGACGTTACCCCCACTCAATCGACGACCGATATAGCGACAAAATTATGATGCCCGGTTTCATTGACCCCCACACCCACCTCAGATTGAGTGGCACCTATATGGGTCTGGAATACGTGGGTCCGGTTGACTCTGCAGCCCCCGGAGGCTTAAGGAAGGGCCTCCCCAGCCGAGATGCTGTTCTCAATCAACTACGGGCGTTAGCAGCAGAACAAACAGACCCCACCACCCCGATAACAGCTTGGGGTTACGACCCTGCGAGCCAATCAGGGCATCTGGATCGAGACATGCTGGATCAAATTAGCGACTCAATCCCAATCTGGGTGATCGCATACGCGCCGCACATTGTCTATGTCAACACCCCAATGCTGGACATGATTGGCGTCAATGACGACTCAGTTGGCCATGGAATAGGCAGATATCCTGACGGGCGACTGAATGGGTGGTTCGTAGAAACGGAAGCCACGGCGATCGCCACCCGACCAGTATCGAAACTCATATACGGCCCCAATGCTGGGCGGACAGCGATTGACCGGATGGGGTCAGTCGCCAAAGCAGCTGGGATTACCACCACCGCTGACTTGATCTGGGGCCTCGCAGACGGATTCGAACCTGAATGGGACGACCATGCGACAGCAATAGCCGAAGGGACGTTCCCACTTCGCATGTTCATGATTCCTTTCGAGCCAAAGCTCGTTAGGGAATATGGCAGCGAAATGCTCAACTTTCTCGAAACAAAAAGAGCGGAGGGTGATGATCGACTTAACACTCACGGAATCAAATATGTGAATGACGGGTCATACCCATCAATGACGCTCGTAATGAACGAACCTGGATACCTTGACGAGGACAACGCACACAAAGGCGAAGTCCCGTGGGAAGACATGGTTGAGCGCATGCTTCCATTTTGGAAAGCAGGAGTTCAGATCCATTCGCACGCAAATGGTGACCGTACCTTGGACATGACCCTTGACACGCTGGAAGCACTGCAGCGGATACACCCTAGGTTTGATCACCGGTTCACTGTTGAGCACTACTGCATCTCATCTCCCTCACAAGCTCGGCGACTGTCAGCGCTCGGAGGCCAAGCCTCTGTAAACATTTATTTCGTTCATTTCCGAGCACAACTCCATAGCGATCACGGATTCGGCCCCGACCGAAGTGAAGCAACGGCACGGTTAGGTTCTTTGGAACGCGCCGGGGCTCCTTTCGCGCTGCACAGCGATTTCAACTTGGTGGTAACTCCTCTGTCTCCCCTTCTTGCAGCATGGTGCGCCGTAAACCGGATAGGCGCCGATGGAGAAACAGTTCTTGCACCGGGAGAAAGGATTTCAGTCGATAGGGCATTACGTGCAATCACCGTTGATGCGGCGTACATACTGAACCGAGATGACCGACTTGGGTCTATTGAAGTTGGCAAGCATGCCGACTTCACTGTTTTGGCAGATGACCCCTATCAGGTGAATCCACGAGACCTCAAAGATATTGAGGTTTGCGACACGGTGCTTGCCGGTGAATCAACCAGCTGAGATGTCTTCTGGCGGTGTGGACGCTGCCTGGAGCAGTGTTGTTTCGACTTTGCATGCAGCGCGGGAACGCACTCAGAAAAACGACACTACGTCAGCTGACCTAGATGTGACACTGCTCACTGGGTTCCTGGGCAGCGGTAAAACCACAGTCCTACGCCACCTACTTGAAAACCCGGGAGGTATGAGAATTGCGGTTGTGGTCAATGATGTTGGTGCTGTTGAAGTCGATGCGCATTTAGTAAAGGACGCGAGTCTTCAGCAAGTCTCATTATCTAACGGTTGTGTGTGCTGTGTGCTTGGAGACGACTTGGCGAATCAGCTTGAACATTTGGCAACTGTGGGCATCTATGACGCGGTTGTGATTGAGGCCAGTGGTATCGCTGACCCAATTGCGATTGCCCAAATAGTGCAGGGCGCTAACAACTGTCGTTTAGATGGCATCGTCGCTGTGGCTGACTCCACTTCTATAAATACTCAGCTGGCCGATCAACGAATTTCGGCGTTAGTTACTCGGCAGCTTCAGGCCGCTCATCTCGTCGTTCTGTCCAAAGGTGATCTTGTCGAAGAGCCAGAACGACAACATGCCCTACAGCTCATCGCCGATGTGGCTCCGGGGGGAAGAATCATTCAGGCTAATAATGGAGCGGTTGACCTTGGCTTGGTAGTTGGTGCAGCCGTGAATGGTGTTTCTATGGCCAGCCATGAAGGCACGGGTGGTTTAACGGTTGTTTCCCTTGTTCTGGAACCAGCGGGCCCGTGGCATCCAATCGAAGTGGGCAAATTCCTAGATCACTCGACTCACGGATTGCTGCGAGCAAAGGGATGGTTCGAGGACTTAGGAGGCAACCTTTTCCAACTGCAGGTAGTCGGAAGACGGTGGGAAATTAATCGCTGGTCAGGAGAGGCGCCGAAAGCGTTAGTGCTGATCGGACTCAACCGTGACGATGTCACGACAACCAAATCCCACCTGCGGCACATCAGCCAGAGCTAAAACTTTGTCGCTGGGAAACCCAAGTTGGCAGAATTACCTTCTAGTTCATCGACTGAACTTCAAGCCGAATCTAAACTAGCGGTGTGGATAACGACCGAGATTCTGGTGTCGAGTCAAGCGAACCCTTAACAGAAGGGGAGCTCGACCAGTATGAGATTGAGTTTTCGAAGGTTGAGTCAACGTTGCGGTCATTAGCTGATGGAACAGATCCCGTGATGGCAGCGTCCTGGGTCAGCAAAACATAATTTTGCAAGGGGCGGATGGCCTATTCCAAGTCATGATCTGGGGCCTCCGAGGAAAAATCAGCGACACTTCCTGGGGTTAGTTCATCTCGTAACTCGTACCACCTACCGGCAAGATGGTGGGTGATTGCTGCATGTGGGGCATCAGTGGCTCGATCCAACGCACGAATCAACCCAGCGTGACCGACTAGCAAAACACGTTTGTTGCTTTGTGCCAAATTCACCAAGCCGGGCATCACTCTGCTGATTATTGAATCATCGTGTTCGTAACCCTTGGGCCAACGTTGCTCGGCAATGGCGTTAGGCCATGAAGCTTCGATCTCGGAACGTGTTAGGCCCTGCCAAATCCCTGCAGCCCGTTCTCGGAACTCACTATGAACTGTGACGTCTTCCCGACCTACGACTTGAGCGATGATTTCGGCTGTGCGGTGGGCTCTCCTCAAGTCACTGGAGACAATTCTGTCGAAACTTTCGCCGATATCGCGTAGCTGATGTCCAGCAGCTGCCGCTTGTTGTTCCCCGAGCGTAGTTAACGGGGGATCGGCTTGACCCTGCCATTTCCCTTGAGCGTTCCACTCAGATTGTCCATGTCTAAGGATGAGTAAATCCACCAGGAATTGGTCTCTCTCGTGATTACATCAAAGAACGTAGCGGCTCAGGAGGGAAGCCCCATGGCAACCGAAGATAGGATCCGGGCATGGCCAAGGTAACCCTTCGACTTTTTGCAGGTGCACGAGAAATTGCAGGCAGTGGCACCATCGCCTACGAGGCCAGTACGGTCCAAGACCTACTTGCTCAAGCACAAAGTGATCTAGGTGAAGAGTTCACCCAAATCTTGTCCATAAGCCGGGTGTGGCTTAACGGAGAACCCGTGGAGGGAGACTTGCAAATCTCTGGTGGCGATGAGGTGGCGGTGCTTCCACCAGTCTCGGGCGGTTAATGCGGACTTTTCTGCCTAGATTCTCGGCTTTCTATGGCGCAGCTAGTGGCCTCTTGAGTTATCACTTCGCAGGACTATGTGGCCTAATACTTTTGTTGTCTTTAGGGACTACCGCCTTTGGAATCGCCGCGGGGCTGGCGGCTGCCCTAGTTTCGTCGAACTTTGCTGGGTCTTCTATTTTGGAACGTATCCCAGCGTCGGCGTTGCTGTTGCTTGTCGCTTATAGCGGCCTCTTCAACGATTTTCGGTTATCCGCACTGATTCTGGGGGCGGCACTGGTTTTCACGCCGGTGATAGCTGCGATAGGTGAAAGAGGGCCAAATTCGCTGCTGCTTCACACAGCGAGAATCTTGGGTGGGTGGTTACCTGCGAGCATCGCCGCGTCCAGTCTCATTACCTTGGCTCTTCGTGATGCTTCGTCGGCAGGATTGCTACTAGTACTCGTTTATTTCCACGATTTAGGTTTGGAGTTGTGTGTGGTTGGGCGAACACGTCACCCATCCGCTCCCTTTGTGGCCATCGGCGGTTCTCTAACACTTCTCTGGACCTCGGTCCAGCTGTCGGTGTCGCCGATATCTCCGAACCAATATTGGGTGTTCGCTTGTGTGCTTGGCATCGCCATGCTGCTTGGGCGGTCAATAATGCAACTATTTGCGTCCCGGGTCGGTCAACAGACCTCCCTGCTAGCCTCACATGTTGTAGCCGCGCCATTATGGACTGCTGCGATGGTGGCACTAAATCTCTAGAAACCCCATTCAATTCAGAATCGAGTGGAGTAGTTGCAGTTAGTGGCATACCTTGGTCGTTTGTGACGAAAGTCGAATTCACTCATATGCATGATGGACCCATCCGCAGAATAGGTGTTCTGTCCATGCATACGTCTCCCTTAGACCAGCCGGGCGCTGGCGACAGTGGAGGACTGAATGTCTATGTTCGTGAACTTGCTGCCTCGATGGCCAATAAGGGAACTGAATGTGATGTATACGTCCGACGGACAAATCCGGACGTCCCTGAACTAGTTGAACTTGAAACGGGAGTCAACGTCATACAAATTGAAGCGGGACCCTACGGCCTCGAAAAAGGGGACCTCCCAGCAGTTCTTGATGTGTGGACACAAGGAGTTGCGGCTTACTTGGATAAACGACCTGTCGACGCGCTTCACGCGCATTATTGGCTATCAGGTGTTGCAGGACACCATCTAAAGCATGAATTTGATGTTCCTTTGGCAGTCACCTTCCATACTTTGGGTCGAATTAAAAGCATTGCCGGCGACTCAGAACCAGAAGATCGAATTCGGGCAGAAGAAGCTGTTATCGGTTGTGCAGACGCCGTTTTTGCTTCAGGTAGTGTCGAAGCAGACCAGCTGACGTCCCTTTATGGGATTCCTAGGGATCGAATTGAAATATTGACCCCCGGTGTGGATAGCAAGCTCTTTAATCCTGGGCCTTTACGTTCTGCTCGGGCCTCAATAGGCCTAGGGGATTACCCCGTGCTCCTCTTCGTTGGTCGGATTCAGGCGCTCAAAGGTTTAGACGTAGCAATTGGAGCTTTAGCTTCGAGCAAAAGCCAGGATGCGCAGCTAGTTGTTGTCGGAGGTCTTTCAGGAGATGAAGGCCCGGAAACATTGAAAGATCTGCAGCAGCAGATTGAAATTCATGGGCTTGAGGATCGCGTCGTGTTTATTGAACCGCAGCCTCATCAGGCGTTGCCTGCCTACTACCGAGCGGCTGACATCTGTTTGGTGCCGAGTCGATCCGAATCGTTTGGGCTTGTAGCGCTTGAAGCAGCTGCCTGCGGGACGGCGGTAGTTGCCAGCAATGTTGGCGGCCTTAGAGACAACGTTGTGAACGGCGTCACCGGGCTTTTAGTAACGGAACGTGATCAAAAAGTATTTGCCGCCGCTATAGATGAACTGCTTGACAAGCCAGAAATGCGCTATGAAATGGGCCGTCGGGGTGCACAACGAGCGTCACTAAACAGCTGGGATCTTGGGGCGGCTAACGCTATAGAGGTCTTTGGGCGTCTGACATCTAGAGAACTGGTTTCTTGCGCGTGACGCGCGATGCTGCATCACCACAGGAACTGGACGCTTTAGAGCAAATAATTGATAGCTGGTTCCGGCGCCAACAAAAAGAACTCCCCATACTTCTAGACGTAAGCCGTGACGAAGATACTGAAAGACGATGGTATGCCCGTCTTGAAGGGGAAGAACGTGACGTCACTACCGTGTGGCTCACCCTTGGTCAAAGAACTTTGAAATACGAAACCTACTTTTTGCCCTACCCGGATGACAACAAAGAAGAATTGTTCGAGCTCTTACTTCGGAGAAATTATGACCTAGTAGGAGCTCAATTTGGAATTGGTCCTGAACACGCGATTTTTCTCACTGGTGAACTCCCGTTCCACGCCGTCGATGAAGATGAATTAGATCGAATCCTTGGGTCTATTTGGGAATATGTTGAGCGATATTGGCGTACGGCGCTCAAAATGGGTTTCGCTAATCGTTTGAAAGACAAGCCTGAAAACAAGGCAGAGTAAATAGAGCCGAGTCGCTGGCGAAGTCGACCGCTACCGTGGACCCTATGGTTGAACTGCTGATTGTTGGCGGCGGGAAAATGGGCGCGGCGTTGCTTGGTGGATTACTGCGCAACGGGCACGACAGTGCAAATATTTCTGTGATTGAGCCCTCAGCTACCCGCGCCCAAGAACTAATCGAGACCTACGGCGTGCGGGTGTCCACTGAAATGGAACCATCGGAAGGTTCGATCATCGCTACGAAACCCGATGTCGTAGCAGCCGTCGCTCAACAAGTTGCTGAAGCCGGGACAAAACGGCTTCTATCAGTAGCTGCTGGTGTGACTTTAAGCGCCATCGATAAAGCCACCGGGGCGACTATTCCAGCTATAAGAGCAATGCCAAATACTCCAGCCTTGGTGGGCAAAGGAGCAGCGGCCATCTGTGGCAATCAGGTTGCTACTCCAGAAGACCTCACTTGGGCAGAAGAAATCTTAGGAGCTGTCGGAACTGTTGTTCGTACTGAAGAAAGGCTTCTTGACGCGGTAACGGGCCTGTCTGGTTCAGGTCCCGCTTACGTGTTTCTAGTAGCAGAGGCCATGATTGATGCCGGAGTAATGACAGGCCTTACCCGCGCCATAGCAACAGACCTCGCCATTCAGACTCTCCTTGGCGCTTCCACTTTGCTAGCGGAAGGGAAACCGCCCGCTGAGTTACGGGCTGACGTCACATCCCCAGGAGGCACCACCGCCGCAGGGCTGAGAGAATTGGAAAGTCACGGGCTGAGAGCTGCCTTTGCGGCGGCAATTGAAGCAGCCAGCCGCCGCTCTCAGGAATTAGGCCAAGACTGAGATATGGCACAGTTCGACACAATTACTTGCGTAACGGATTTGGGTAAGGGAGACGAATCTGTCGGATTGTTGCAATCCATACTGCATGAACTGAGCCCTACCTCAAAAGTCATAGATCTTTGTCACGACATAGAACCCGGCGATATCCGTGCGGGTGCTTTGATGCTTGCTCGGAGCGTCCCCTATTTATCACCGGGACTCGTATTGGCATCTGTTGGGGATCTTGCCGGTCGGCCGGCAATAGCAGTTTCGGTTGGCGAAGGCCAATCCATATTGATAGGACCTGATAATGGGCTTTTGGGCGCTGCGGTGGCAGTCGTTGGAGGGGCCAGCCAGGCAGTGCAACTGACTAACCAAGACCTGCACAATTCTTCACCGGGAGTGACACACCCAGCTCGTGACATCATCGCCCCAGTGGTTGGGCATGTTGCTGCTGGAGCCTCTCTTCTCGAGGTAGGCCAACAGATAGAGCCCAGCCTCCTGCTCCCATCACTTGTCCCTGTGCCAAGGACAGAAGCCGATGGTGCAATATCTGCAGAAGTGATTTATCGAACTCGACAGGGAGCAGCGCAACTCAACATTGATCGGGAAACGGTATCCGGAATAGGCGACGTCATAATTTTGGAATTTGGTGATGACCGACGTGTAGTTCGCTTACAGCACCCAGACGATGTGAACCCAGGACAACTTGCTTTAGTCGACGACGAATACGGTTTGTTGGCAATCGCAACAGGTCAACAGGAAGGCCTGGTCCCTGATGGACTTGTGGTTGGTGCAGAAGTGACGTTGCGAGAAGCAAGGTGAGACCTGGCACCACCATGGTGTTGGCGGGCCTACTGTTGCTCATCATCTTGGCGGCTACTGTGCAGCTCCTTTTCGTAACCTGGTAGTTGAGGAGGGCAAAAATCTCTGTACAACTTTCCTCTGGAGTGGAAACAGGCTCCTGATACTGCGAGACTGCTGCACCGAAGCAAGCCTTCGCCTGAACAAAAGGTTGTCATCTTGCACACTCGGTCCAGGACCTCACCGACCTTCAAGCGAGGGTCCAATTGATTGTCGCCACGCGCTCTAGCCCCTTAGCTCGTTGGCAGGCCGAGGCTGTGTCTTCGCGCCTCAAATCTCAGGGGATTGAAATTGAGTTCTTGTTCGTCGCGACTGAAGGTGACAAAGATCGAACACGACAAATCCAGGACATGGCTGGGGAAGGAGTCTTCGTAAAGGAAGTCCAAATAGCTGTCCTCGATGGGCGGGCGGACATAGCGGTTCACAGCGCAAAGGATTTGAGGTCGAGACCCACAAATGGACTAAATCTTGTTGGATTTCTCGAACGAGGCGACCCCCGAGACGCTCTCATAGGCAATCATCTGGATCAGATACCTGAAGGTGGCTTGATCGCCACCGGTTCAGCGCGTCGGCGTGTGCAACTTGTCAATCTCCGTCCGGACCTCAAATTTGTTGGGTTGAGAGGGAACATAAAAACCCGAATTGAGATGGCTCAGGGGACTGATGTTGACGCGGTCGTAGTAGCTAAGGCCGCTCTGGACCGGCTTGGCATTTCAGATTTAGCAGACCAAGTCTTTGAGTCTGATCAAATGGTTCCGCAAGTAGGCCAGGGAGCGATCGCTATCGAGTGCAGGGACGACGACGATGAGACGACTGGATTGATTTCACCGATTGTCGATGAATTGACCGGCACATGTGTCATGGCTGAACGCTCATACCTGGCTGAACTTGGTGGTGGTTGTGAACTCCCTGTTGGCGCCTACGCATACGATGACGGAGATTGGTTGTGTTTGGAGACCGTGCTTGCTTCCCTTGACGGCAGCACAGTGTTGCGGACCAAACACCAAGGTAAGGATCCAATTACGTTGGGAGCACAGACGGCTCAAGAATTATTAGCTAGCGGCGGATACAACTTGCTCGCGAAGGGTGGGGAAAACTCTTGAGCGCTGATCTACTCACCGGAAAATCAGTCGTAGTAACGAGAGCATCCCACCAAAGTAGTGATCTCATCCAAGCATTCGACGAGGTTGGTGCAGAAGTTGTACCCGCTCCTGCAATTGCGGTCGTCCCACCCTTAGATGGAGGTCAGCCACTAGACGATGCGCTCCTTAGACTTGAACGTTTTTCGTGGCTAGCGTTTACTTCCTCGAATGCCGTTTCAGCTCTTATGGCTCGAGCGGCCCGACGTGGTGTTTTGAAGAAAATTGAGAGACTACAAATAGCGGCGATCGGGCCATCCACAGCGGCCAAAGTTCTGTCCGAACTCAAACGAGAACCGGACCTTGTGCCAATCAACAATGATGGGATTTCGTTAGCTGAGGCATTCCCAGTTCCAACCCCTGATGATCACGTTTTAATACCGATGGCCTCAGACGGTAGGACTGAGTTGTACGAAAGTCTGCAAAATAAGGGCTGGAAAGTTGATCGTGTCGCCGCGTATAGGACGGTGTTCCCGTCACTAGACGACGAGTTGGTCATGCGAGCCATTGGAGCTGACGCCGTGACTTTCGCGTCACCCTCTGCCGTGAATGGTCATCTGGAGCAAACCGGAGGACGGACAGCAACCAAAATCATCACCATCGGAAACACAACAGCTGAAGAATGTCGGATACAAGGACTTGAGGTAGACGGCGTCGCTGAAACCCAAACAACAAACGGCCTAGTGCAAGCAGTTATCGGAGCTCTAGTTTGACCATTAACAGACGAGCACTGATTCTAGATTTCGATGGAACAATCATTGATACCGAGAGCCCAGCGTATGAATCAACGGCTCGGATCTGGGCGGATTATGGTATTGAGTTCCCCATGGACTGGTGGCTTCAAGGAATGGGCACTGATCGTAAATCTACATGGGTACAGGAACTAGAAAATCGACTTGGACGGGCGATAGACCAAGACTCGGTAATGGGGGAACGCCAGCGAATCAAGGATCAGTTAACCGAAGAACAACCGGTCTTGCCCGGTGTAACTGAGCTACTCGACGCAGCAGAAGAACGAGGGATAGCAACAGCGATTGGGTCCAGCTCACCCCACAGTTGGGTTGATCGCCACCTGAAACGAGTTGGGCTATATGAAAGATTTTCACATGTCGTTTGTCGCGATGACGTCGGTGGTGTTTCGAAACCAGCCCCTGACGTTTTCCTACGAGGGTTGGACCTGCTTGACGTAGAAGCAGGATCTGCAGCTGTAGTTGAAGATAGCCCTAATGGGTTAAAGGCAGCTTTAGCGGCGGGGCTCCGTACCGTCGTCGTACCGAATCCCTTAGTTGGGTCTTTAAATTTTTCTGGGGCATTCGCGCGATACAAGTCATTAGATGCTCTCCCAGCTGGCCAATTACTCGACTTGGTGTTTGGTGAACTGGGTTAACACCCACACCGTGGCAGCTACATCCATACCCTGACTGCAAAAGCTCGCCTACGGCGGTTAGTCGCGATCAGGGATGAGCCGGGCTATTACCTTGCCGATTTCGTAAACAGATTCGGTTCCACCAGCATCGTTATTAACCAGGTTGGTTGAAATTCTCATTACTAGTTCCGTTAGAACTCGGGACTGGATGCCAAGCAGAGTGAAACGCCGCATCAAACCCGGTTTCCCAAGGGCCTTAGTAGCTAACCTCCCAAGTCGGTAATAGTGGTCATACCGAGAGACCAGCTGTTTCTCGTAATGCCGAAGTTCGAGGCCGTCACCAGTGCTTATGGCGCGGTCGATTACAGAGGCAGCCAAGCGTCCGTTGCTTAATGCTGGCTCGACCCCGTCACCATTAAATGGATTCACGCTTCCCGCAGCGTCACCCACTACAACCCAGTTGGGACCCGACCTTGGCCGGACTGAGGCACCCATTGGTAGACGTCCACCTTCAGGCGGACCTTCGATGCTGTCTATATCGACCTCCCAAGCTTCAGGTATCTGGCTCAACCACTTATCAAATAGTTCACGAATTGATTGAGGGTCATTTCCGTGGTGGTGGCTCAATAAGCCGACCCCAGTGTTGATAGTCCCATCACCCACAGGGAATACCCAGCCGTAACCTGGGAGTTGTTCGCCAGCACTATCTCGGAGATCAAAGACTGATTCGATGATGTCATCAGCATGACGAGGACTAGAAAAATAGGCCCGCATGGCAACTCCCTGAGCATAGGTTCTCGTCCGAGCGGTGCCCAAAGACCTGCCAAATGGTGAAAGTGGACCGTCGGCAATGACTACAAATCGAGCTCGCACTTCTATCCCCCCCTCGGGGCCACTGCCGCAGCCCGAGCCGATGGCGCGACAGCCGCGCAAATGCCCATGTTCGATTATTGGCTCGGTAACCTCGACACCCGTCCAAACTTGGGCCCCAGCATCGTGCGCATGCTCCGTTAAGAGTTTGTCAAGAACCCGACGTCTAATTACCAAACCGTGACTTGGATGGTCATGATCAGTGGGCCACCTGAGTTCAATGCTTTGCCCGTGTGCTGTCATTCGCAAGCCATGATGCTGATGAAAATCACTATTGGTGACGTCAATTCCCATTTCGGCTAAATGTCCAACCGCTTTGGGCGTAAGAGCGTCGCCGCATATTCGTTCGCGGGGCATGGCTTCTTTTTCCAAGAGTACGACCATCCGACCTGACTCAGCAGCCCAGTGAGCTGCTGCAGCACCCGCCGGGCCCGCCCCAATCACCAGTACCTCTGTAGAAAGACGTATGGTCATCAGCGGATTTCCTCCGGCCTACTTTGACGCTGTCAGGGTATTTTCAAGCTGTTGTGACGAGACGGAGCTTAATGTCCCCCGTGTCCCCCGCCTCCTCCAAGATCTTTTCCGCCGCCAAGTTCTTCCCATTGGGCGTCGCGAACTGCAATTTCTTCCTCGCCCAGGAGCTCGCCGCTTAAGACCTCACGGATGTATCTAGCCACAGAATAAATCTTGTACTCGGTGAGTGTCCCACCGAAACCTGGCATATTTGCACCGGTTTCGCCCGAGATATGTGCCCCCCCTGGCCTATCGGTAGCTCCATACGGGGTTCCGACACCGATACCTTCCGAACCGACGGTGAGCCAATAAATCATGTCAGCATCTAGTTTCGGGAAGGTCAGTAAAACTTCTCCGTTATACAAAGGTCGCCCCACCCCACCGCCTTCATTTCCAGCTCCGTCACCACCATGGCAGCTTGCGCACTGGGCTGCATAAGTTGCAGCGCCTTCAGTCATTGCAGTCACAGGTTCGGGCGGAGGCTCTGTCATTTTGACATAGACAAATGCCCACAACGGCAAGAAGAACATGACCGGCAAGGCCCACATCGGAATTTTGGTCCGGGCACGAGCAGCGGATACCCAGACAGGTTCAATATCAGTGTCAGTAACTTGTTCGAGCTTCGCATCGGCCTTAGCGGCGGCAATCACATCAGCGCTACTAGGCCCTGAACTGGCTTGAGCCCCACCGTCACCGGACTCTGAAGCAGCGGCCCCGCCACTGCCATCGTCTTCAAGCAGGCCGAGTGCTATACGTCTCTGTCTCGAACGCTCAAATAGATACTCGGGAACTTCGGTCACTTTGTCCTCCGCGAGATCCCAATCTGGAATCCCGCATCACGGGTTACTGGTACGGAAACAAGATACGTGCGCTCATCAAAGATAGGCGCTGACGAGGGTAGCGGACCAAGTTTGACAGACACTTTTTGCTCAAGTTGCACCCAGAATGAAGTTCTCAAAAAAAATCCGGCTATGGGTTCGGCATTCATAGCGCGAGAGTGCCACCATATAAGACATTCTTGAGTTGCGAATCCGTCGTTAAAGCGTGGTAGAACGTCGAACGATCCGGGCGTTGCTCGGGTAGATTTGAACGTGGATTCACGCCGTGGATTTGCATAGTGTGAGGTTCCTTGGAATCTCGCCAAGATTCGGTAAGCACGCACCAACAGTACGCACTAGACAGGAGGGCTCGTGGTCGCACTTGTGACATCAATCCTGATCACAGGTCTTATGGTTTACGCCGTCATCGCGTACGGACGGCGCAGGCCTACTGACCGCCCCACTTCGTGGGGCGAAGCCATGCTTGGCGCGACATTCGTCTTCATGATCTTCCTCATGGTTTTCGGAGTTGTACCTGACCGTTGGGTTCGGCTTACTGACAATGAATGGGGATGGTCTGTTGAGCGGATGCTCTTCACCGAGGGTCAATTCATAGATGGTGACCCGATCACATTCCCACCTATGAGGATGGACCTTAAGAAACTCTCAGACATCGTTGTAGTTGTTGAGCACATAGTTGCCTTAGCTGGTCTTCCATTCTTGTGGCTTTGGTGGCAGAAACGAGATGAGAAGAAGCCAGTCGCAGAACCAGTGTCAGATTTCGGCCGTCCACTCATGAAGGGCAACTGATATGGCCACGACTGAAGCTAACCCGCCGATGCCTCGGTTTGTAGACGACTACGTACTGCAAACCGTCGATGCTGACTATCTAGCTGCCGCTGTAAAGCCCAAACAGTTCATCAACATTGACCAATCAGAATGCATCCAATGCGAAGGGTGCGTCGATATCTGCCCATGGAAATGCATCCATTACATAGCAGTTGAAGCAATAGATGAAGCTGTGGATGCCGATCTCCCCGGCCTAGACCCGGCCGATAACGCGATTTTCATTATTGATGACGACGTATGTACCCGCTGCGCCCTATGTGTAGATAGATGTCCGACAGGTGTCATATCGATGGGCAAAGTGGTTGATAACCCACCGACCGAGGGTGATGTCCATGACCGCACCCACACACACGGCTACGCCTACGGCATGCGACTCTGAGGAATAGACGGAATTCAAATGGCAAACTCGATCGAAAAGTCCAAGCAGTCGCTACCTGAGAAGCTGCAACAAGGTGCTACGGCTGCAGCAGACTGGATGCAAGACAGCCAGTTTTGGACATCAATCTTTCGACCTGGGTCCATTTTCCGGAAGGGATACACAGATAGCCCACGAAACAGGTCCTATGTGGTTATGAACAGCGTTCTGTACCACCTTCACCCCGTGAAGGTAAAGCGTCACGCAGTCAAGGTCAGTTACACACTCTGTCTCGGTGGCCTTAGTTTCTTCTTGTTCATACTGCTCACAGTCACCGGCATATTCCTGATGTTTTTTTACCGCCCAACGGCGGCTGCTGCTTGGAGCGATATCGAATCCCTGCACACGCAGGTGAGTTTCGGATTGCTGGTTCGCAATTTACATCGCTGGACAGCTCACCTAATGGTGTTGTCCGTGTTCCTGCACATGGCACGCGTCTTCTACCACGGGGCCTATAAAGCTCCTCGCGAGTTCAATTGGGTGATTGGTGTCATCCTGCTGAAACTCACGCTTCTACTTTCGTTCACCGGTTATCTCTTGCCCTGGGACCAATTGTCTCTATGGGCGGTGACAGTCGGTACCAACATGATGGGTTTCACACCGGTATTTGGTGACCAAGTGCGCTTCGTCCTCTTAGGAGGCAAACAAATCGGCGCCGAAACGCTTCTTCGATGGTACGTACTGCATGTATTAATGCTCCCGTTCGTTCTTGTCATTTTCTTGGCAATTCACTTTTGGAGAGTCCGCAAAGACGGCGGCATCTCCGGACCGCTATAGATCGGCGGTGAAAGCAATCCCATGACTGAAATTCCTGAACACCTACTGAAAAGAAGCCAAGAGGCTAAGGCTAAGGCTGACGGTGACCCGGCTCCGTCAACCGATGTTGATGCCTCTTCTGATGATGATGGTGAAACAATCCCACGTTCCTTGCTTGAGCAAAGCCAACAGGGAGGCTCGCCTGCAACTGCGGGAGGTGGTGTAGCAACTATCGCTCCGCCCGCTATGGCTGGACCGAGTGGCAACACTCACAGGTTGTTGACCGTAGTCAAGTCGGGTTCGATCCAAGACGTGAAGGCCACTCCGGGAGACAAAGTCCATGTTTGGCCCCACCTACTCGCGGCAGAATTTACCGCAGCTCTCTTCATCACCGCGTTCAGCCTGGTGTTCTCGCTGTTCATAAATGCGCCGCTACTTGAATTAGCTAATCACAACGCGACACCCAACCCATCCAAAGCTCCGTGGTATTTCTTAGGCCTCCAAGAGCTACTTACGATGTTCGACCCGATGATCGCGGGCGTGACTATCCCCGGTATCGTCCTAGTGCTTTTGGGGTTCGCACCATACATCGATCGCAATCCGTCAAATGCACCCGAAGATCGGAAGTTCGCGATCTCTATTCAGACCATCCATCTCATGTTCTGGGCGGTGCTGGTCATTATCGGGTCCTTCTTTAGGGGCCAAGGTTTCAACTTCACCTATCCGTGGGACACCGGGCTCCACGGTATTTTCCACCTGTAAGGAGCAGTGCAGTGTCAAGCGGTACGGTCATCGCCATAGCTATCCCTGTGCTTGTTGCTTTAGCGGCGGTAGTGGGCTTTACATCGTTGCGCAGACGTGATGCTCAGGGGTTAGGTCATTTGTCGCGTGAAACCAAGAAACGCGATGCGGGGTCACTAGCTGGCGCTCCTATAAGCGATGAAGCTAAGGAACTTGAACGTTCTGTAGCTCTTGCGAGAGTTGGTGGTGAGGTGTCGATTCCCGAGCCAGCACAACCCGAGGTTTGGAGTCCCCCCGACCCCGAAGAGGTAGGGGTTACAAGGCGACAATTCCTAAATCGTGCATCAATCACCTTAATGACCATGGGATTATCTGCCTTTGGAGCAGCCAACATCGCCTTTCTCTGGCCTCGACCTACCGGAGGGTTCGGCTCCAAAGTAAAGATTGGAACAATCGCCTCAGTCAATGACGTGATCGCGTCTTCATCGCCCGCAGTTAACTTTTCATACTTCTCCGAAGCACAGACATACCTTCAACCATTTCCTATGGATGACGCGACCCAACAAGCGGCGGAAGCTGTTTATTCAGGAACTGTGTTAGAAGGCATCAAAATGGGCTACGTAGCGTTGTGGCAGAAGTGTCCACACCTTGGTTGCAAAGTACCTTCTTGCGCTACTTCTCAGTGGTTCGAATGTCCGTGTCACGGATCTCAATACAACCGCGTCGGAGAAAAGAAGGCGGGCCCCGCCCCGCGAGGTATGGATCGTTTCCCAGTAATCATTGATGGAGACAAAGTCATTATCGATACAGGCAGTCCTTCCCAAGGGCCGCCGATTGGTACCGACACGACGGGCCAAGGTCTAGAAGGACCTCACTGCGCCTAATGAAGATTTTCTTTTCGCCCCTAACTCGCCCCACTACGGCAGGAGTCAGTAACCAGTGATTTATGCCGCCACTACCGAGCGTTCGATCGCCATGGTCTTGCTGGCCGTTGTGGTCG
Source organism: Actinomycetota bacterium (assembly GCA_036163555.1). Taxonomy (GTDB): domain Bacteria; phylum Actinomycetota; class Acidimicrobiia; order Acidimicrobiales; family Poriferisodalaceae; genus MedAcidi-G3. The sequence goes on along the minus strand of JAYZKK010000095.1, from coordinate 32,780 downwards.
TCGGTTGGGCAATTTATGTCTTCGTCAATATACGACGGAGCAAGAGTGAGGTCGGGAGTGAGATTGAACTTGCTGCCAACCGTGGTTCTTTGCCAGACGACGAAGTACTCGAGGGAAGTCGGCTGGAACAGGTCCAAGCGTTTGGCGTTCTGATGCTCTTAATAATTGCATTAGTGCTGCCCATCTATTGGCTCCGAGAAGGCGGTCGGCGCTCCGGCGCCGAACAAGGATTCGGCGAAAGAGCTGCAGCTGCGGGTGAACGACTTGCAGAAGAACTCGAGTGCGTTGTTTGCCACGGAGCTGATTTAGGTGGTGCCAACTATGCACCAGTCGTGCTTGACATCGGTAACCAATTCAGTGATGAAGAGACTTATATCGTCAAAACCACATGGCGCGCGCCAGCCCTAAACACTGTCTTTGCGCGTTTCGATACTGACGCGGAAAACCTCGATGAAGTAGATGAAGTCCGACAAATTCTCAATTACGGACGAGGTGTTATGCCTGCTTGGGGGCTACCGGGTGGTGGACCCCTCACTCCGCAAGAGGTGGACAACCTAATCGCATGGTTATGGCGAGAAAGAATGTCAGATGACGACGCTAGCCAGCAGGCATTGCAAGCTAAAGAGATAGAGATGGCTGCTCATCCTGAAAAAAGTGAAGGACAAGTACTATTCGAACTTCACTGCGCTCGTTGTCACACGCCGCGATGGCCAGCGCGTGGACCAGCTCAACTACCAAACAATGGCGGTCAAGTTGAAGTCATCCCAGGGCCTCCAGGGTCTGGTCGTTATGGGCCAGCTCTCAATGCTGTAAGCCTTGAGCGACTTTTCCCTGATATCGAAGATCAAATGTCGTTCATAACGTCTGGTGCCGCTGACAACGTTGCATATGGTGAATTCGCGAGGCTCGGGAACTACGGAATGCCGGGATTCGGACGAATTCTTACCCAAGAAGAGATCCGCGCAATCTCAGAGTATGAGCGGAGTTTGGATCCAGCGGAACAATCAACGGTTCAGTTCGCAGAGCTTCATACATCAAAGGACGACCAATGACTTTGATCGCTTTAGTGGGATGGGACCCAGTTATCACCGGATACCTAGCCGTTCTCATCAGCATTCTTGTCCTGTGCGGATCTGTTTATTTACTTCTAGCGACCAACCTCGGTCTCAGGCTGGGCTTCCTAGTCGCATGGACCGGCCTATGGGGATGGAATCTTCTCATGGGAATTATTTGGTGGTTCTTTGGAATTGGGTGGGTTGGACATGGACCAGCCTGGGAAGTCACCCACGTCAGCACGAACCCTGAAGCGGTCCCCGTTGAATTGGTCCAAGAATTAAGTAACGACATCTCAAGTACCCCAGGCGGTGGATGGCAGGTTGTAGTTGAAGCCGACGCCCAGGCAACAGCGGATTCGGCCGTAGTGTGCAGCGATGTAGACCCACGCCGCCTTGAGTCCGTCAACACATGTCTGTTCAGCGCAGCTACCGACTATCAGGTTCATCGAGTTATGCGCGTTGGTGGAGAACGTTACCGACCCTTGGGAATTCCAGATAATGCAGTGACCCAATACTTCATCCCTAGTAGGGGCCGTCCTCACTATGCCGCGGTTCAATTGCAGCCCTACAAACCCACTGCAGATATCGACCCCAATAAATTGGGTGGGGATGGGAAAGTTCTGTTACCGGTAGCGGAACTTGATGAGGCAGCACCGGTATATACCGTCGTAATGGTCAGAGACCAAGGCAATCTCAGGCTGCGACCAGCACTTGTAGCTATCTTCTCGGGGTTGCTTTTTGGTTTAGGTTGTTATCACCTTCACCGACGGGATCAAGCCGTATGGGCTGTCCGGGAAGCAGCCGGAAACTGAATTAGGGGAAAGGGCGAATTGAGATGGAGCAGTACCTCCCGGTTCTGACCCTAGGAGTACTCGGGGTTCTCTTCGTCCTCCTGAGCATTGTTGCCTCTCGGCTTCTAGCCCCAGAACGAGACACCGTCGCGAAAAGATCTGCCTATGAATGTGGCATAACCGACCAAGTGGCGATACCGGAACGATTTCCGGTCAAGTTCTATTTGGTTGCCATGCTTTTCATCATGTTCGATATCGAAATTGTCTTCTTATATCCGTGGGCGGTCGCTAACGACGAATTGGGTCTATTTGGACTTGTAGCTATGACGATTTTTGCCGGTATTTTCTTTCTATCTTTCGTATATGAACTAGCCAAAGGTGGACTCAACTGGGGTCCTGGTCGTCGACTGTTAACCCCAGCTACTAGCCCAGAAAGGACGACCACCTCAACAATCCGTAAGGTCGGTCTTGAGGGTCGGATTGAACTTGAGACCGATGCTGACGACTCAGAGGCTGCCTAATGCCTGACCTATCAGACGTCAAACACAAGTTGGGCCTAGGAGACGACGGACTTGCTGGTCTTGGTCACAACATAATCACGGCACCGATCGAAGAATTGGTCAAATGGGCCCGACGTCGAAGCCTAATGCCCGCGACCTTCGGTCTTGCGTGCTGCGCTATCGAGATGATGGCCACAGGAACCGCTCACTATGACATGGCTCGCTACGGAATGGAGACATTCCGCGCCTCACCTCGACAAGCGGATCTTATGATTGTTGCTGGTCGGGTTAGTCAGAAAATGGCTCCTGTTCTGCGGCAAATTTATGACCAGATGATGGAACCAAAATGGGTTATCAGTATGGGTGTATGTGCCTCAAGTGGAGGCATGTTTAACAACTATGCGATCGTTCAAGGTGTTGACCAAGTGGTACCGGTCGATATTTATGCACCAGGGTGCCCACCCGGACCAGAAACATTGCTGCATGCCATTCTCGCGTTGCACGAAAAGATTCGTACCGGAGAACTCACTCAAAGACGCAACGAAACAGGACGAGGCGCTGAAATAGAACTGGGACATGAAGCGGCGATTGATGCCCAACCTGAGCCCGTCATAATCCGCACAGGCGGCCTCTATGACTGAATCACCTGCTTCCCTTGACGAGGAAACGGAATCAGGTGAAGAAGAAATGCCTGAAGGCGATGTTGAAAGCCTCCACGGGTCTGCTGTGACGGTCAGCAACGGCCAGACCGTTCTGCACACCGGTAAAGCTGAATACCACGACCTCATTCAAGCCTTAAACGAAGATGGTTATGGGGTATGCGTCGACCTTTGCGGTGCAGATTATCTAGGAAATGACACCCGTTCGTTACCGGTAACTGTTCCAGCAGAACGTTTCGAACTCGTCGTTAATTTGCTTGATGTTCAGGCGTCCCGGCGACTGCGCGTCAGAGTCCAACTTCCGGAGGTAGCCCCCACCGTAGCGACTATCACAGACATCCATCCGGGGGCAGAAGCGATGGAGCGTGAAACAAACGACATGTTCGGGGTGGAGTTTGAAGGGCATCCAGACCCGACACCGATTCTGCTGCCCGATGACTGGAACGGACATCCACTACGCAAAGATTTTTCGATGGGACGAATCCCGGTTCAATTCAAGGCGGTTGATGGCCGGTGACGAAACTAGACCATCTTCGAAATCGTGATGCTGTTCTCAGGATGTCTGAGGCTGAAGCAGAAGAACGAGCATCAGTCGTCGACCCAGACGACGAACGAATGATCATCAACATGGGCCCCCAACACCCTTCGACCCATGGGGTGCTTCGCGTGACCATGGAATTACAGGGTGAGACGGTCCTGCGTTCAAAACCCGTCATCGGCTACCTGCACACGGGTATGGAAAAGACGGCAGAGGATCTTACGTACCTGCAAGGGCCGACGAATGTCACCCGAATGGACTACGCGTCACCGTTGTTCACCGAGTTGACTTTTTCACTGGCAGTCGAAGCACTACTCGAACTTGAGATCCCGGACCGAGCGACCTGGATTCGCATGCTTATGTGCGAACTAAACCGGATGTCATCGCACCTTCTGTTTCTGGCGACAAACGGCATGGATCTAGGTGCCGTAGGCATGATGATTTACGGGTGGAGGGAACGAGAAGAAGTACTTCGTTTCTTCGAAAAGGTGACCGGTCTCCGAATGAATCACAACTACATCAGACCTGGTGGCGTAGCAGCAGACCTTCCAGACGGCTGGCGGGAAGATGTCCAAAACATCCTCGACGTTCTCCCGGAACGTCTTGAACAATTCGACGTTCTAATGACCGGACAACCAATTTGGCGTGAACGAACCCAAGGAATTGGGGTCATCACTACCGACGAAGCGCTTGCTTTAGGAGCAACGGGCCCAATTTTACGTTCGACGGGGTACGCGTGGGACCTTCGTAGGGCTATGCCTTATCTCGCATATGACCAAGTTGATTTTGACATCGTGGTCGGTACCTATGGCGACACATTCGATCGGTACGCGATACGACTCAACGAAATTCGAGAGTCGATGCGGATTGTCGAACAATGTTTGGAATTGATGCCCGACGGACCATACAGAGCCGAAGATCGCAAAGTCACACCTCCACCCCGGGCTCGTATCGATGAGTCGATGGAAGCCCTTATCCACCATTTCAAAATATTCACCGAGGGTTTCAAGGTGCCACCAGGTGAGGTGTACACGGCAGTCGAATCACCTCGAGGAGAACTCGGGTGTTACTTGGTGTCAGACGGCGGACCGAAGCCGCAACGTATGCACATTCGTGCCCCGTCATTCGTAAACCTACAGACGCTGCCACACATGATGCACGGAGGCTTGCTTGCCGACGCGATAGCAGTTATTTCATCGATCGACCCGATCATGGGGGAGGTCGATCGATGAAATTTTTTACTGACGAAAACTTGGCCTTAGCGGAAGAAATCATCGGCCGTTACCCCAAGCCACGGTCAGCGATGATCCCTCTACTGCATCTAGCCCAAGAACAAGAAGGTTGGGTTACAGATGGGGCGATGGCGGAAATAGCGGAACTCGTAGGTACAACCAGCGCTGAAGTGCTCGGCACCTGTTCCTTCTACGAAATGTTTAAACGCCACCCGGTTGGCAAATATGTGATCAACATTTGCACGACCATGTCTTGTGCATTGATGGGCGCAGGGGATCTCATGAGCCACGCTGAGCTAACACTTGGTGTGAAATCAGGAAGTACCACCGCCGATGGAATGTTCACGCTTGAAGGCGCCGAGTGCCAGGCTGCGTGCACTGAAGCCCCCTGCCTTCAAGTTAATTACCGGCACCAATACAGAGTGACTGTCAACCAGTTTGATGAATTAGTTGAAGAACTTGCTTCGTCCGACCATGAAGTGCCAGCACACGGGGTCTTGGCCCAGATTCGCCAACACATACCCGAAAGTCGATCCGTAGGTGCGGTACCTCCTGAAGATGTCACAGCTGCACCAGTTTGGCTGAACGGAGATGGGGGTAACCAGTGAGCAAAATGACTGGAACTCCGATACCGCATGCCCCCGGATTTATTGCTAATGAAACTCCGCGGATTGTGACAGCTCGCTTTGACTATGAAGATTCACACACGCTTGAAAGATACGAAGCAACAGATGGTTACCAAGCTCTAAGAAAAGCATTAAAACGAACCCCAGAAGAAGTTCACAGCGAAATTAGAGACGCAACATTGCTTGGCCGTGGCGGTGCCGGCTTCCCCGCAGGCGTCAAATGGGGATTTTGCCCTCCTGGAGTCTGGCCACGGTACCTAGTCGTTAATGGTGACGAATCTGAACCGGGAACCTATAAAGACAGACTTCTAATGGAGTTAGACCCCCACCAACTTATTGAAGGGTGCCTAATCGCTTGTTACGCAGTGGGCCTCAGCCAATGCTTCCTCTATATACGAGGCGAAATGGCAGTGGCGCAAGAACGGGTGGCCAAGGCTTTAAACGACGCTTACGACGCTGGCTATATCGGGAAGAATATTTTAGGCACCGAATTTTCCGTCGACATCGTCTTGCACTGGGGCGCAGGAGCATACGTAGTCGGCGAAGAAACAGCTCTAATTGAAAGCCTTGAAGGAAATCGGGGGATGCCGAGATTAAAACCCCCTTATTTCCCGGCCTCGATAGGCCTCTATGGGCAACCAACAATCGTCAACAATGTCGAGACCTTGTCCAATCTTCCTTGGATTGTCCAACACGGTGCACCTGCGTTTACGGCGATCGGAACTGAAAGTTCTCCAGGCACCCGCATGGTGGCCGTCAGTGGCCATGTGAAGAGACCGGGCGTGTACGAAATCGTCAATGGCACCACCACCTTTCGTGACTTGTTGTATGGCGCTGACATGTGCGGAGGGATACGCGACGACCACCAATTAAAGGCATTTGTCCCAGGTGGTGGTTCAGCCCCATGGTTCACGCCCGACCAACTCGACCTACCATTCGAAGCGAGCCAAGTCGGACCTCAAGGATCAATGTTGGGGTCCGGCGCGATCATGGTGATGGACGAAACAACCGATATCCCCGCGGCAGCTCTTACCTTGACCAAGTTTTATGCCCACGAATCGTGTGGCAAATGTGTGCCATGCCGAGAAGGTGGCACTTGGCTTGAACAGATACTACGCAGGGTCGTTGAGGGGCGAGGGACCCCCCGAGATCTTGAATTACTGATAGAGGTCGGAGAAACAATTTGCCCCGGCGACTTCCCGCATGCCGCAGTCCCCTCCAAGGGAATTGATGCTGTCCCATTCCCGTACCGGATGACCACTATCTGTTTTGTTGGACCGTCAGCGTTCGCCCCAATTCACTCAGCACTCACACTGTTCCGCGAAGAATTCGAAGCAAAAGTTGCTGGCAACGAACACCCGACGATGATTGAGGTGGCCGTAGATGTCTGACCAAGAGCCGAGCGAAGTAAGCGTCACAGTTAACGGCACCAAGATCGAAGCCCAACCAGGCGAGATGCTTATTGTGGCAGCTGACCGAGCTGGCATCCACATACCAAGATTTTGCCACCACGAACGAATGTCCCCCGTTGGTATGTGCCGGATGTGTCTAGTCGACGTTGACACAGGCCGTGGTCCGATGCTTCAACCATCATGCATGGTCCCCGTAGCTGAGGGAATGATCGTTGATACCGAATCCGACGACACCAAACGAGCCCAAGAAGGGATTCTTGAGTTTCTCCTTGTCAACCACCCGCTCGACTGTCCCGTCTGCGACAAAGGTGGGGAATGTCCACTCCAAGATCAAACGATCGCCTACGGACCAGGCGAATCACGATTTGTCGAAGAAAAAAGGCACTACGAAAAGCCGATCCCAATTTCAGACCTAGTTCATCTTGACCGAGAACGTTGCATACTTTGCGACCGTTGCACCCGATTTGCTGACGAGATAGCTGGCGATCCCTTGATCCAATTCACGGAGCGGGGAAATTCAACTCAAGTGCTGACATTTCCTGACGAACCTTTCAGTTCTTACTTTTCGGGGAATACAGTCCAAATCTGTCCAGTTGGTGCCCTTACCGCAGCTCCATATCGATTCAAAGCCCGTCCATGGGACCTAGAGGAAACTGAATCAACATGCACGACTTGTTCTATGGGTTGTCGAATTTCAGTTCAATCGTCGAGAAACGAACTCGTTCGGTACCTCGGCGTAGACGTAGAGTCGGTAAACCATGGTTGGTTATGTGACAAGGGACGATTCAACTTCGAGGCCATCAACAGTGACCAACGCCTCACCATCCCACTTGTCCGTGATCAAGATAACCAAAGACAACTACTAGGTACTGACTGGGGTTCCGCACTAGCGACCGCGGCTGAGGCGATCAGCCAGGCTGGGCCCCAAGGAATAGGCATCATTGGTGGGTCGCGATTGACCAACGAAGACGCATACGCCTGGTCCAAAATTGCGCGCTCAGTAATCGGAACAGACAACATTGACGCGCAACTAGACGACGGTTTGCCTGCAGAACTGGTTTTGGGTCTCCCACCGGCAACGATCGCAGACGCATGCGAAGCAGACACTGTCCTAATAATTGGCCCGGATCTCAAAGAGGAACTGGCGATATTGCATCTGCGCCTCAGAGGCGCCGCCACCAAAGGCCGAACCAAAGTTGTCCAAATAGGCCCTACGGCCACCGGAAGTGACTCATACGCTCAACACTCAATTCGCTGCCAAGCTGGAGAAGCCGCAAAGACCCTCACAGAGTTGCTTAGTAGTGATGACCAGCTAGCACAGCAACTGCGCGAAGGTTCCGTCGTGACCATTCTGGGTCGTACGTCAATGGCTGAATCAGCGGACCCAGCGATGTCGGCAGCGACAGTGATCAGAGCAGAACTTCCACATGCCACTTTCCTCCCTGCACTGCGGAGAGGGAATGTACGCGGGGCTCTGGACATGGGTCTCACGCCCGGTTTTCTTCCTGGGCGGACCAGGATCGATAACCCGAGTCAAGCGCTTCTTCAAAAATGGAATGAGATTCCTAAAGAGCAAGGTCTTGGGACCACCGAAATGCTTCAAGCGGCGGCTGCCGGGAAAATCGAAACTCTGGTCCTTTTGGGGGCAGACCCACTCTGCGACTTCCCAGACCGCAATCTTGCAGCTGAAGCCATTCAAAAAGTTAAAACACTAATCGCGATCGACAACTTCGTCACTGCCTCAGTAGCGCAAGCTGACATTGTCTTGCCGGCCACGGCCTATGGAGAACAAGGCGGCACCACAACAAATATCGAAGGGCGCGTCAGTAGAGTCACCCAAAAAATAACTCCCCCAGGGTCGACCCGCGATGACTGGATGATTGCGACCGAGCTCGCGTGGCGGCTTGGCGGTGACCTGGGGTTAACGTCAAAAGAAGAAATATGGCGCGAAATTGAACAAGTAGCACCTAGCCATGCGGGCGTAACTTTAGAAAGAGTTATCAGCGATGAAGCCCACGAAGGCATTCTGGTTCAACAAAGTTCGATAGATCTAACTTTGCCCACGCCGCAAGACACGCCAATTGCGGATGGTTACGGACTACGGCTCATAAGTGGCCGCAAGCTCTGGGATGGGGCAACAGCAACAGCCCATAGCCCTTCACTTCAGCATCTGGCAGAGCCACCCACCCTGAAAGTCCACCCCAATGACCTGCAACGGCTAGGTATCCCTAGCGGTAGCGAAGTTCGCGTGATCTCCACCCGAGCAACTGAAAACCTCACAGCCGTTGCCGATAGCAATATCCAACGTGGAACGGCGGTGCTGCCCTTCAACCAACCTGGGGGAAGCGCTAACCGTTTCATAGACGCCACTGCGGTGATTAATGACATCAGGATCGAAACGCTATGACGGGAGATCCGCTTTACATCGACGGTGTTGATTTAACCGACATCGGCATCATGGCCGTAAAAGTGCTTGTCGCCTTCACGTTTTTGCTTGTCGCCACCATGTTCATGGTTTGGTTTGAAAGAAAATTGATCTCGGACATGCAAAATCGAATAGGCCCCAATGTGGCAGGTCCATGGGGGCTATTACAGACTTTCGCTGACGGAGTGAAGTTCTTTTTCAAAGAAGATCTCCGCCCAGAAAATGCCGACCCCTTAGTCTTTCGCCTAGCGCCATACATATCGGCAGTGACTGCGTTTCTTTCTTTTGCAGTAGTACCCATCGGTGGCTCATTTAGTGGAGGGTCATCGGGCACCGTGACCATTTTTGGGCGGGAAACGTTTCTGCAGGTCGCCGATCCGCCAATCGGCATCCTCCTTCTCCTGGCGATGTCATCGATCGCCGTCTATGGGGTCATGCTCGCCGGATGGTCATCGGGATCGAAATATCCGCTCATCGGTTCCGTCCGCGCTTCGGCGCAAGCAATCTCCTATGAAGCAGCTCTCGGAATGGCCACGGTTGTCGTCGTCATACTTGCCGGCACTCTCTCCACTCACGGCATCGTCGCTGCCCAATCAGGAGGCTTTAGTAGGTGGTTCCTTGTTTCTTCAGGAATTGTTCCATTCATTGTGTTCTTAATTGCAGCAACAGCTGAGCTAAATCGGCCACCGTTTGACCTAGTGGAGGCTGAACAAGAGCTCGTGGGAGGATTTCACACCGAATATTCATCGATCCGTTTTGCCCTGTTTTTCCTCGCGGAGTTCATGAACGTGATCACCATGTCCGCGATCATGGTCACGCTCTTCTTCGGAGGACCAGCGGGCCCGATTTTATTTGGGATGACCTGGTTCTGGCCAACCGTGTGGTTCTTACTTAAGGTCCTCGCGTTCTTGTTCGTTTTCGTGTGGTTCCGCGCCACCCTTCCCAGACTTCGCTATGACCAACTGATGCACCTGGGATGGAAACTTCTGATTCCTCTGATTCTCTTCTGGCTGATGTTCATCAGCCTTAAGGAACTGCGTGCTACACACGACTGGAATTGGCTAGCAACCTATGGTGCCGCGTTCATTGCATTGGCAGTTGGTGCCAGCCTTCTCCTGGCTGGCCTGCGAGCCGGAGATCGCGCCTACCAAGAGGAACTAGAGGAGGCGTAATGGGATACCTCGATGGTTTCAAAGTCACCTTTATGAAACTCTTTGAAGAAAGAGTCACAACCGAATACCCCAAAGAGAAACGTCCAAAACCTGCGCGATTTCACGGCCGGCACGTCTTAAATCGATACGAAGACGGTATGGAAAAATGCATCGGCTGTGAGCTCTGTGCAGGAGTCTGCCCAGCTAAATGCATCTATGTCCGAGGCGCTGATAACCCTGAAACGGATCCGGTTTCCCCTGGGGAACGGTATGGCTACGTGTATGAGATCAATTATCTACGATGCATCCATTGTGACCTATGCGTCGAGGCGTGCCCGACTGAGGCCATTACCGAATCCAAGCTTTTCGAATTCAGCTTTGCCAACCGGTCAGACGCCATTTACACAAAGGACGAACTGGTGGTCGACGATGATGGTCTTCCCCAACGTCAACCTTGGGAACTTTGGCACGAGGGAGATGATCTAGCCACGTCTGGTTGGATGCGTGCGACCTCACCAAGTGGAAATCCTGACTATCAAAATCGAGTTGGTTGGAGTGGTGAACTCGGCTATGGAACGCGAAAGCCTGAAATAGGGCAACACGATCGAGGCAGTCACAAAAACGCCGGAACTCCAACTGAAGAATCTGGCAAGTCAGAGGACGTTCACTGATGGTAGACACCCTCGTCTTTATCGTTGCCGCAGTGATATGTCTGACCGGAGCCTTAGGAGTCATTCTTGCTCGAAATCCGGTCCATTCGGCACTGATGTTGGTGATGACCCTGTTCGGGATAGCAGTCCAATTTGTAGCGCAAGAAGCACATTTTCTCGCCGCAGTCCAAGTGATTGTCTATGCAGGAGCAATCGTGGTCTTGTTTCTGTTCGTGATCATGCTGCTGGGAGTGGATCGAGCTCAGAATCTGGAGCTATCCATCCTGCCCGTCCAAAGATGGGCAGCCCTTGTGTTCGCATCTGGCTCCCTCCTTTTACTCGGAGCCCTAATTGTGGTTGTCAACGAACCTGTTACAGGTGCCGAAGCTATGGGAGGAGCCGCATCGGGAGACGAAAATGTACGACTCTTAGCACGGTCATTGTTTTCTGACCACGTATACGCGTTTGAACTGACCTCACTGTTATTGGTAATCGCAGTAATAGGAGCGGTCGTACTCGCGCGTAAACCGAAAGAGATCCAGAGCCCGGCACTTGAAGAGCAGGGTGACAACTAATGGAAATCACCACCGGCTGGTACCTCGTCCTCGGTGCCTTGCTCTTTGTCATCGGCGGGACAGGCCTTCTGATCCGGCGCAATCCGCTTGTCATGCTGATGTGCGTCGAACTAATGCTGAATGGTGTGAATCTCAGCTTTGTGGCATTCGCCCGACAACTGGATGACATCGGCGGTCAAACCGTCGTCTTTTTCGTCCTAGTGGTCGCGGCCGCTGAAGTGGTTGTTGGGTTAGGCCTTGTGGTGGCGATCTTGCGTCGTCAGCCCGGCGCGACAGCAGACGACCTTTCGGCGCTCAAGGGGTGATTTCGTGGTTGAACTAGTTTGGCTTGTCCCCACACTTCCTTTGCTTGGCTTCTGCATACTGTTGGTCACCGGTCGCATGCTCGGCGAACCCCGAGCAGGATGGATCGCGACAGCAGCTGCAGCAACATCTTTTGTAGTGACCGTGGTCGTATTCATCGGGTTGTTAGGCAAAGACAGTCACGGAGGTGAACGTTCATATGAGTTCATTCTCTTCGAGTGGCTGCCAGCCGGGTCTTTGAAGGTTGAAGCCGGATTTTTAGTTGACCCCTTATCGATCACCATGGCCCTATTTGTCACGGGGGTCGGAGCATTAATCCACCTGTACTCGATCGGCTATATGCATGGGGACTCTAAGTACTCAAAGTTTTTCCTCTACCTGAATCTCTTCCTGTTCTCAATGCTCATGTTGGTGTTTGGCAACAATCTGGTTGTAACTTTCCTGGGCTGGGAGGGCGTCGGTGCCTGCTCCTATTTCCTCATTTCCTTTTGGCATCAAAGAGAAAGCGCCGCCACGGCCGGCAAAAAGGCTTTCGTCACCAACCGAGTGGGCGATTGGGGATTCATGATCGCCACATTCGCCATCTGGTCAGCTCTAGGTACCGTCACCTACACAGAAATTTCTAACTCACCTGCGATGTCGGCGACAGCAGGTACAGCGGTCTCCCTCCTCCTCTTTGTCGCAGCAGCAGGGAAATCGGCACAACTCCCGCTTTACGTATGGTTGCCCGACGCAATGGAGGGACCGACCCCTGTGTCGGCCATGGTGCACGCCGCGACCATGGTGACCTCAGGGGTTTATTTGCTTGTTCGGATGAACAACGTCCTGACTGATGACGCGCTGCTTATCATCGCAGTAATAGGCGGAGCGACAGCCCTATTTGCTGCCTTATGTGCCGTCGCCCAGCACGACATCAAGAAGGTATTGGCGTATTCAACGATCAGCCAATTGGGGTACATGTTTCTAGCGATCGGTTCGGGTGCCTATGTGGCGGCGATTTTCCATGTCATAACCCATGCCTTTTTTAAAGCATTGCTGTTCTTAGGTTCAGGCTCCGTGATTCACGGTATGCACGACGAACAGGACATGCGAAAGATGGGAGCGTTACGCGCAGCCATGCCCATCACCGCGGCCACGTTTATTGTGGGATGGCTCGCAATAGCGGGTGTCCCGCCATTTGCAGGGTTTTGGTCCAAAGACGAAATATTGCTAGCTGCCTGGGAACAAAAAAACATTGGTCCCCTGTTATGGGCGGTTGGTCTTATCACGGCATTCCTCACTGCCTATTACATGAGTCGACAAGTGATCCTTGTGTTCTTCGGTGAACAGCGGTGGGAAGAAGACGTCCACCCACACGAATCAACCTGGACCATGACAACTCCTTTATGCGTGCTAGCTGGGGCAGCAATAGTTGGAGGAGCCATCAACCTGCCACTCGTAAAAGACTGGCTAATACTCGAGCACTTTCTAGAGCCCATCTTCCATCACCCACACCACTTCTCTTCCGGAACTACAACGAAAATAGTTCTCGCCATCATTTCCGTAGCCGCCGGACTCGTCGGAATTTCGATAGCGACCCTGAGTTGGTTAATGCGGCGAATCCCAACAGAACCACTAGAACCTGAACTCCTTGAAAACGCGATGTATGTCGACGCAACCTACGCTCGAGTAGTTGGGGGTGTGGGCACCTCAGGGTTCCAAAAGACAGCAGATTTCGACACTCAAATAGTTGACGGGACAATCAATGGTGTTGGCCGACTGGTTGTGAAACTCGGTCAACTCATTCAACCGACGCAGTCCGGCTATATGCGGAATTACGCGGTAGGAGTCGCAGTAGGCGCTCTTGCAATCGTGGTCGTCTTGGCCTGGGGGTTGCTGCTGTGATTCAACAAGTAGCTGCTCAAGCCGGTTCATCTTTCCCGGTCTTAAATGCGCTCATCATCGTGCCCATCGCCGGTGCGTTAGTAGTGGTGCTACTACCTAACAGCCGACCTGAACTGATGCGGCCCGTCGGAGCCATCTTTGCTTCAATTGCTGCCGCGCTTTCGTTATATGTAATGGCCCAGTTTTCAATTCATGAGGCAGGGTTTCAATTCCAATCGATCCAATCATGGATCCCCAGTCTCGGTATCAACTGGCATGTAGGTGTTGATGGAATCTCACTTTGGTTGGTCGTACTTACGGGTCTGATTACGCCGATAGTTCTCATTGCGGTTGACCCCCACCACGACCCAAAGCCCTACACGGCATGGCTGCTTTTGCTACAAGCAGGATCTTTCGGGGCCTTTCTGGCACTTGACCTTTTCCTCTTCTTCGTGATGTTCGAAATCGTATTGGTTCCTATGTACATGCTTATTGGCGGATGGGGCTACGACGACCGCCGATATGCGGCAACCAAATTTTTCTTATACACAATGGCCGGTTCAGCACTCATGCTCGTCGCGATCGTGAGTGTCGCAACGCTGAGCGCTGGTAACCAAGACATCACATTCAACGTAATCGAACTAGCCCAACGCCAAGCCCTCTCAACAAACACAGCCAGGCTGTGTTTCCTCGCCTTCGCACTGGCCTTTGTTATCAAGGTGCCGATCGTTCCAGTTCACACCTGGTTACCCGATGCTCACACCCAGGCGCCAACCGCCGGGTCAGTAGTCCTAGCTGCGGTCATGCTCAAATTGGGAACCTACGGACTGCTGCGCTTTGGCCTTTACCTATTCCCGGAAGCGTCTGTTTGGGCCGCTCCAACCCTAGCCACGTTGGGCGTTATAGGAGTTGTATACGGCGCGATCGTTGCCACAATGCAAAAGGATCTAAAACGGCTCGTCGCATATTCCTCAGTAGCACACATGGGCTTCATAGTTCTGGGCATCTTCGCCTTCACCACCCAAAGCCTGGAAGGAGGAGTGCTACAGATGATCAACCACGGTCTGTCGACCGGAGCGCTCTTCCTTTTGGTCGGCATGCTGTATGAGAGAAGAAAAACGCGAGCGATCGAAGAACTCAGTGGCATCCAGTCTGCTGCCCCAGTCTTCGCTGGCTTTTTCACTGTCGTGATGCTCTCATCCATTGGAGTACCAGGTCTGAATGGATTCGTCGGTGAATTCTTGGTGCTGATTGGCTCCTACGAAACGCGACGCTGGTGGACGGTGATAGCCGCGACCGGCGTCATCCTCGCAGCCCTTTATCTCTTATGGGCTTACCAAAGAGTCTTTCATGGGGAACCAACTCCGGACGACGAGCAAACACCTGACCTCACTCTCAAAGAAGGTTTGGTATTAGCTCCCTTTATCGCGGGAATCGTTTTTCTAGGCCTGTACCCCAAACCATTGCTAGAACGAATAGAACCAGCCGTCGACGACCTCATATCGCATCTTGAACAGCACTCAGATTATGTTCAGCCCGATCTAGGGGCTCCTGTAGTCGTAGACGAAAATCATGGAAGCGAGGACGACCACTAATGGACGCCCTGCAACTTCTCGGATTCGTTGGACCATCAGTTAACTGGTGGGCTTTGCTACCGCAAATCATTCTCCTAGGGGCAGCACTAATCATCTTGCTTGCAAGTGCTCTTGCACCGCAGCGAACTTCAACCACCTTCACCACCACCACCACACTCTGCTCGGCGATCACCTCGTCCATCGTTGCCATAGGACTCTGGAACGACGTTAAGACTGATGGCCCTTCGTCATCAATAGCGTCAGCCTTTGGAATTGATGGTTTCAGCATCTTTTTCACCTTGCTGATCTTGATCGGCCTTACAGCTACAGCGCTCCTTTCTCATGGCTATTTAGATCGTGAAGGGATTGACCCACCGGAATTTCATGCATTGCTCCTGTGCTCAGCTGCCGGAGCGATCGTCATGGCATCAGCCAACGACCTGATAGTGATGTTTCTCGGTCTAGAAGCTCTTTCGATAGGCATCTACGTCATGATCGCCATGCATCATCGACGCTCAGAAGCGCGAGAATCGGCGATCAAGTACTTCGTCCTTGGAGCATTCAGCTCAGCGTTCTTGCTTTATGGAATAGCGCTTACCTACGGAGCGACGGGTTCCACGAATCTCGTTCACGTCCGCAATTATCTCGACGCTGTGGTGTTCCGGGACCAGCATTTACTTATGGCAGCTATGGCGCTGCTGCTCGTCGGCCTTTCTTTCAAAGTAGCCGCTGCACCATTCCACTTCTGGGCCCCAGATGTGTACCAAGGCGCCCCCAGCCCCGTAACCGGGTGGATGGCCTCAATCGCGAAGGCTGCTGGTTTCGCCGCCCTACTAAGAATCTTCTTCGCGGCTTTTGCCAGCCATGACGTTGATTGGGCTCCCATCGTTGGAGTCTTAGCTCTTATTACTCTGGTTGTCGGCGCTGTAATGGCCATACTGCAAACTGACGTCAAACGAATGCTTGCATTCTCATCAGTGAGCCATGCCGGGTACGTTCTTGTAGCTGTCCACGCGGCAAGCCCCGAAGGCACTTCAGCGGCACTCTTCTACCTCTTTACCTACACCCTTATGGTGTTGGGGACCTTCGCGATCGTGGGCGCAATGGGAACTGATGATGAACACCCTCTGAGCCGATATGCGGGCCTAGGGCGCAGTAGACCGGTATTAGCCATTGGGTTTACAGTGCTATTGCTCGCCCAAGCCGGAATTCCGACCACCTCCGGATTCATTGCAAAATTCCAAGTTATTGCGGCGGCAGTTAATAAGGAGAGCTACTTCATAGCTGGGGTAGCCATGGTGACCGCTGTCATCGGTGCCTTCATGTACCTGCGCATTGTGATGGCCATGTATGTGACAGATGAGGAAAAAGAGAGGACCTCACCGATATGGCACTGGACCACTTCAGTGGTCGTGATTGCCGCAGTCAGCTTCACTATTCTCATCGGGGTAGTGCCCCAATTTCTCATTGAATTCGCTGAAGATGCAGTCCCGATCTTGATCCGAGGGTGAGGTTCTAGAAGGTGTCAAATCGCCAATACAGGCTTTGTAAAAGAGGAAACATGAATCGTCGCCAACAATCACGTCTTTTGTCTTCAAGGCACGATAGCTTTCACTACGTCCGAAGCCCGCGGAATGAGGCACCGCGTAGGGTTTTGGCAAGTCCCGAAACCCCTAACTAGTCTCAATAATCGTGTCGGAATTACTGCGGAGTTACCTGACTGTCGGCATCTTCGGTGTTGCGGCTATTGCCATGGCTGGGGCCATGCTGACCATCGCACGGATCCTCCGACCGCAGCGTCCGACTCCACAGAAGTTGATCGCGTACGAAAGTGGAGTTGACCCTGTAGGTGGGGACTGGGCTCAGAGTCAGATTCGGTACTACGTCTTCGCGGTATTGTTTGTCCTTTTTGATGTTGAAGCAGTTTTCATTTTCCCGTGGGCGACCCGTTTAGAAATCTATGGAACCTTCGGCTTAATTGAAATGGCGATCTTCATTTTCATTCTCGTACTCGGCTTGTTTTATGCCTGGCGCAAGGGTGTCCTGAGATGGGTTTGAGGAAGGCTGGATAGATGGGACTGATCGATAAAGGCAAAATGCCGAAACCTCTCAGTTGGCTTCTCAACTTCGGCCGCGCCCGGTCACTTTGGGTATATCAGTGGGGACTTGCCTGTTGTGCAATCGAAATGGGAGCGGCCTTTGGCTCGCCCCGGTATGACGTCATGCGACTAGGGGTCATCCCGTTCCCAGCGAGCCCTAGGCAGGCAGACCTAGTAGTGATTTCGGGAACAGTTACCGACAAAATGTCGCCGGTAATCCTCCGGCTTTATGAACAAATGCCGGAACCCAAATACGTCATATCAATGGGCTCATGCGCTAACTGTGGAGGCCCGTATTGGGATAGCTATTCAGTCACTAAAGGCGTAGACCAACTGATCCCAGTCGATGTGTATGTCCCGGGATGCCCCCCAAGACCTGAGGCGCTGCTTGAAGGCATTGTTTTGCTGCAAGAACGGATCCAATCTGAAGATATAACTGAGAAGTGGCAGGGTCAGCCCATAGTGGTGGAGGGGTGAGCTAGTGACCGACGAAACTCCCGTTGAAGAAACCGCTCTCCCCGATGAGAAAAGAGAAACCCTCCTGGCTGAACTTTCGGAAAGTCTCGGCGAAAATCTCGTCGATTCTCACCTTCAACCTCATGAAGACTTATGGCTGCGAGTGACGGCAGAGAGTTGGCAGGATTCGATAAGGACAGTGAAATCTGCCGGGTTTGAATACTTCGGCTTCTTGTCTGCCATCGACTGGGACATAGCTCCTGAAGGACGATACGAAGACACCGAATTTGATTCAGGCCTAGAGGAAGAGGATGACGAGCCAGTCGAAATAGATAATTCGACAGGCCATGGAGGCGGAGACAGTCGCTTCCAGATTTTGGCTCAGCTCTACTCGCTTAGCCAACAAGTGGGTCTGATACTAAAAACTGACGTAGGCGAAGATATGACCGTCGAAACCATACGCGATGTGTTCCCTGGTGCGGACTGGCATGAACGCGAGGCGCATGAAATGTTCGGGATCTCCTTCCGTGGGCACCCAACCTTGCAACCTTTATATTTGCCAACTGAATTCGAAGGTCACCCACTTAGAAAAGACTTCCCTTTGCTTGCCCGTCAGGTAAAGCCATGGCCAGGAGTGGTTGACATCGAAGAGATACCAGAACACTTGGAAGCCCAACTCGAGGCTGAAGTGATGGCGGCATTCGAAGCCAACGGAGGTGCTTCATGACCGCCACCTCTGATCGAGAACAGATGGCTTATGTAAGTTCCCAAGCAGCTGACGCTCGAGTAAATGTCGAACTCGATACCGGAGACATGACCCTAAACATAGGGCCACAACATCCAGCGACTCACGGAACCTTGCGAATCGCTTGCCGACTTGATGGTGAACAGGTCGTGGTAGCTGAACCGATCATGGGCTACATGCACCGTGGCTATGAGAAGCTTTGCGAAGTTCGCACCTACCCACAATGCACCACCCTGATCAATCGCATCGACTGGCTAGGTAGCTTCGCCAATGAAGTGCCTTTCATTTTGGCTGCAGAACGTTTGATGGAAGTAGAAGCACCACCGCGAGCTCAGTGGATCAGAACAATCCTTTTCGAACTGAGTCGAGTAGCGAATCTGGCGCTGTTCCTAGGCGATATGGGAGTCCAAATTGGTGCTCTCACACCCGTGTTCTTCGCATTCCGGGACCGGGAACGTGTACTCAACCAGATTGAAGAGGTCACTGGCGGACGTTTCCACCCGAATTTTGATCGAATTGGCGGCCTAAAAGATGACATCCCCAAAGGATGGGTCGAGGAGACCCGTTCGGTGATGGTAAAGATGCGAACTTTCTGTGACGAGATGGAAGACCTACTGGTCGGAAACGAAATTTTCCAAGCCCGATGTCGAGGAGTGGGTGTTATCCCTCCTGAAGTCGCACTTGGGTACGGACTCTCGGGAGCAAATCTGCGTGCCAGCGGTGTCGACTGGGATCTCCGAAGAGACGCAAACCCCGGTTTGGCTTGGGATCAAGTTGATTGGCGCGTCTGGACACACCCTGATGGCGATTCCTTTGCGCGTTATTGGGTCCGTTTACAAGAAACTCGAGAAGCCACGCACATAGTTGACCAACTTTTAGATGGAATCCCGAGCGGTCCTATCATGGCCAAAGTTCCGAGAATCATTAAGGTTCCGGCTGGTGAGGCATACTTGTCAACCGAAAATCCTCTAGGAGAAATGGGCTACTACATCGTCAGCAAAGGCGATTTGGGGCCCTTCCGAGTCAAAATCCGCACTCCTAGTTTTAACAACATATCGATCGTTCCGTGGGTGATGAAGGGTGTCTATGTTCCAGACGTCATCACTATCTTGGGCTCCCTGTACTTCATTTTGGGAGATATCGACCGGTGATGACACTGCTCGCTCTCCCTTACTGGCAAGAAACCGGGATTAAGCTTGGACTGGCTCTAGCCGTAATCCCGACGACATCGCTGATCCTCGTATATCTATTTCTGTTCAAGATGATGGCGTTTATGCAAAGTCGCCTAGGGCCCAATGACACAGGGCCGTATGGAACGCTCCAGCTAATCGCTGAAGCAATTAAGTTCCTACAAAAAGAAGACATCCACCCGGCTCAGGCCGACCGTCGAGTCTTCCGAATGGCGCCGATAGTGGTGCTTGCTTCCACCTTTCTGCTCTATGTAGTGCTGCCCGCCGGACCGGATGCGGTCGTCCAAGATCTCGACACCGGCGTTTTCTACGCCATGGCGGTTTCGTCGCTCTCAGTTCTGGGTATTTTGATGGCTGGATGGGCATCAGCTAACAAGTACGCACTTCTCGGGGGCTTACGAGCTGCTGGTCAACTGATCGCTTATGAACTTCCGCTGATTCTTGCCGTCATGGGGGTCGTGGTCCAGGCTGAAACACTCAATCTGCAGGGAATAGTGGAAGCGCAGGCAACTGGAGAGATCTTTGGCTTCGGTGGAATTGGCAACCCCTTCATCCTCACCCAGTTTTTAGCCTTCCTCATCTTTATGATCGCAGCACAGGCGGAATTAACTCAGACGCCGTTTGATATGCCAGTCGCTGAAACTGAACTGGTCGGTGGTTTCCATATCGAATACACAGGCTTCCGATTCTTGCTCTTCTTTATGGCGGAATTTGGCACGGCGTTCGCATTTGCGGCTCTCGCCTCAGTGATGTTCCTCGGAGGTTGGTGGATTCCGGGCTTCGATGTTGACGACAACATCTTGAATGTGTTGGGTCCGGGTGTGATGCTGGCCAAGATTCTTCTCGTCTCGTTCTTCATATTCTGGGTTCGATTTACATACCCGAGACTTCGCGAAGATCAACTGCAGAAGTTCGCGTGGAAAGTACTGATTCCTTTGGCTTTGGCAAACATTGTTCTCACCGGAATATTTAAGGTGGTCTTCTGATGCCACAGCTACCCGGTCTCATCAAAGGTCTCGGTGTAACCGCTAAAACAGCGGGCCGTACCCTGTTCCCCAAACGCGGATGGAAGACACTCATCCCAGCACCACAAAAAGGTGCTGTCACGGTCCAATATCCCCACGAGAAAGAAGCCCCCCCAGAGCGCGCTAGAGGAGTTATTGCTCTGCATGAGGAGAACTGCACTGCGTGCATGCTGTGCTCTCGTTCTTGTCCTGATTGGTGTATCTACATCGAGGGGCACAAAGTGAAGGCGCCGCCTCGAAGAGAAGGCGGTAAGCCTCGTACGGTCAATATGCTTGACCGGTTCGATATTGATTATGCGCTGTGCATGTACTGCGGCATATGTGTCGACGTGTGTCCGTTCGACGCCCTTTTCTGGACGCCAGAGTACGAATATAGCGAGCCTCGGATCGCCGATTTACTGCATGACAAAGATCGCTTGGGTGAGTGGATGGAGACCGTTCCTGACTTCCTTGACTACGAAGCAGGTTCTGAACAGAAAGTCAGAAAGGTCCCGAGGTAAAACTTAATGGTCGCTCAAAATATTTTCTTCGGGGTCCTGTCAGCCATCGTCGTCCTTTCTGCAGTGCGGATGGTGACTACACGAAACATTGTGCACGCCGCGCTGTATCTAGTCGCGGTCCTAGCTGGCCTTGGTGCGCTGTATGTCCTGTTGACAGCAGAATTTGTGGCTACCACTCAGGTTCTTGTTTATATCGGCGCTGTGATGGTTCTTTTCTTGTTCGGGATCATGCTGACCAAGGCCCCTCTCGGAAATGTTATGGAAATGACGGGGAGGCAATGGCCAATAGCTGCAGGAGTTGCGGCTCTTCTAGGAGGGGTAACCGTTTACTCTTTGATCAACCATTTCGGTTCTGAGCGCCTTGTCACTGATGGACCGATTTATCGAACAGCAGATGTTTCAGATGAAGTGTTCTCCACATACATCGTTCCATTTGAAGCTGTGTCAGTGTTGCTGCTCGCCGCGCTCATAGGAGCGATTGTGTTAGCGAGAAAGGACTGATGTGCTACTAAACCAGTTCCTCATTCTCGGAGCAGTGCTATTCGCTGTCGGGGTATATGGAGTTCTCGCACGTCGAAACGGTGTGATGGTCCTGATGTCCATCGAATTGATGCTCAATGCAGTCAACATCAACCTGGTTGTTTTTGGTGTTCAACATGGCGTCGTTTCCGGTCAAGTATTTGCACTATTCGTAATAGCAGTTGCTGCTGCAGAAGTTGGCGTGGGTCTCGCCATTGTCCTTCTTCTCTACCGCAACCGAACCAGTATCGACGTTGAAGACTTCGATCTGATGCGGGGATAGGGCAGAACTATGTGGATGTTAGAGAACGCCTTCATTATCCCCCTAATACCGGCAATTTCTTTTGTCGTCATACTCTTTTTCGGTAAGCGTTATATCGGTGCCGATCGGGTTCACGTTGTTGGCATAACAGCTTTGGGTCTCGTGTGGCTTCTATCCGCCGTAGCTGCGTTTCAATGGACTCAACGGGTTGAAAATCCGCCACCAGATGCCGTTGTCCAAATAGAACACCATGGCGATGACCATGGCGATGACCATGGCGATGACCATGGCGATGACCATGGCGATGACCATGGCGATGACCATGGCGATGACCATGGCGATGACCATGGCGCCGCAGCAGGGCATTCCGAAGACGGCCACGGGGGAGGCCATTCAAGTCCGCTCATCCGACCCGTTATCTCAACGTTCTCTCAGTGGTGGTCGAATGCAGGTATTGACTTTGCGGTCGGAACCTTCGTAGACGGCCAGACCGTGCTTCTCCTTATGGTCGTCGCCACTATCTCTCTCCTAGTTCACATCTATTCCACCGAATATGTGAAAGGGGACCGTAGATACGTCCACTACTACGCATTTTTGAGTCTCTTCACCGCCTCGATGCTCTTCTTCGTGATGGCCCAGAACATCATTCAACTGATCGTGGGTTGGGAGTTAGTGGGCGTTTGCTCATTTGTTTTGATCGGTCATTGGTGGGAAGAGAAGCCCAACACCGACGCTGCCCTAAAAGCATTCCTAACAAATCGAGTTGGGGATGTGGGGCTGCTGGTTGGAATGATTGTGCTGTGGGGGACTTTCAAAACCTTCGACATTGATGTCATCAACACGCTCATTTCAACAAACCCCGGTGCTCACCACTTTGCACTTTTGGTTGCAGCGTGCTGCCTTATGGCCGCGGTCGCATCCAAATCCGGTCAATTCCCACTCCATACTTGGCTTCCAGACGCAATGGCCGGCCCAACACCCGTATCGGCGTTAATCCATGCCGCGACGATGGTTGTCGCCGGCGTCTACATGATCGCTCGACTGTACCCAGTATTTTATGAGGGGCTTTCTATCGGTACGAGTTCAATCAATCTGATGGCCTTTATAGGAGGCTTCACTGCACTAATTGGTGCCGGGCTCGCGTTTGCCCAATGGGACATTAAGAAGGTTCTCGCGTACTCGACAGTTTCCCAGCTCGGCTACATGGTGATGGCCTTAGGCGTTGGGGCATGGACTGCTGCGATGTTCCATCTATTCACACATGCATTCTTCAAAGCCTGTTTGTTCCTCGGTGCTGGTTCAGTAAGCCATGCCGCACATCACACCTTTGACATGCGGGAGATGGGTGGTCTGAGAAAAGATATGCCGCACACCTACCGCACCTTTGTCATTTCCTCACTTGCTCTAGCGGGAATCTTCCCCTTTGCCGGTTTTTGGTCAAAAGATGAAATTTTGTTGGGATCCCTCGTAGGTCAACAAAATGGCTACCCCTTAATGCTCATCTTCGGTTGCGCTGTAGCTCTCATGACAGCGGCCTATATGACACGCGTTATTTGGTACACCTTCCATGGCGAATTTCGTGGCCATGGCCACCCTCACGAATCACCCAAAGTCATGACTGTTCCGCTTTGGATTCTTGCTGGCATGGCGGTGGTTGCGGGGGCGTTTAACTTGCCAGGGCCCGTCCTAGAGCCGCTAGGGCTTGAAGGGCTCGCTCATCGAATTCAGACATACGCCGAACCCTCAGTTTATTTAAGTGGTTTGGGGTTATCACACCCGGACCCATCGTTAGCAATGGCCTTGGTCGGATTAGCGTTAGCTCTGTCAGGCATCGCGATCACTTACCTTTACTACTGGCGACGTCTTGGCTTACATGGCTTGACGGAGCGCAATCGGTATGCACGCAACGGGTACACAATTCTGGAGAACAAGTACTACCTTGATCATCTTTACAACGACGTTGTCGTCGATACGGTAAAGCGACCCATCGCGAAATGGGCAAACGACTTCAACCAGAATGTCCTAGATCGAGCCGTCAACACTGCAGGAGAGACCGCTCGAGACGTTGGTCGGTGGGTGTATAAGTGGATCGATCAAGGTGCTATTGACGGATCCGTCAATGCAGCAGCCCGCGGCGCAGACTCCTCTGGGGAGGGTCTTCGCTCTATTCAGTCCGGAAAAGTTCAGAACTACGGTCAGTTGCTCTTCGGAGCCGCCGCCGTTCTGGCCATAGTCTTCGTGATCGTCGTATAGGAGCAGCACAGTGGAAGTGACAGGATTTGATACCTGGGTCTTGAGCCTGGCGGTGTTCCTGCCCTTGGTAGGCGCACTGGTCATCATGTTGATCCCTAAAGCGTATGAAATGGAACTCAAGCTGGTTGCATTGGGTTCATCGCTCATAGCGCTTGTTGTAGGGGTATACATAGCGGTCCAGTTTGACTACGGCGCAGCAGGAGAGCTCCAGTTTGTTGTGGACAAAGGCTGGATCGATGTTATTAACAGCCGATACATAGTCGGTCTTGACGGGCTCTCACTCCCGCTGTTGTTGTTATCACTGGTCGTAGTCCCGCTTTGTCTTATCTACAGTTGGAACCACATTCCTGAGCCGGGCAACCCGAAAGCCTTCTTCGTGCTGTTGCTCATTTTGTCGACAGGGATGAATGGCTCGTTCGTCGCTCAAGACATGATCCTTTTCTTCGTGTTCTTCGAAGTAGTGCTTCTCCCCATGTACTTCCTAATCGGAGTTTGGGGTGGCGAAGACCGACGGTATGCCTCTCTGAAATTCTTCCTCTACACGTTGTTCGGCTCAGCCCTGATGATCATTAGCTTCCTAGCTTTGTTCTTCCTATCTAAGGATGCGTCAGGAGAATTGCTCCACACCTTCGATATGAGAGTTCTTACAGACGTCGCAGGGATAGGGATCATCAAGAGCACTCAAGTTTGGATCTTCGCCGGGCTGTTCATGGGCTTTGGCATAAAAGTTCCCATGTTCCCGTTCCATACCTGGCTCCCCGACGCTCACACCCAGGCTCCAACCGTGGGCTCGGTGATCCTCGCTGCTGTCCTGCTGAAATTGGGCACGTACGGCTTTGTCCGAATAGCCATTCCATTCTTGCCGGAAGGAGCAATCGCCTGGGCGCCGTGGATAGGACTCCTGGCCGTAATCGGCATCATCTATGGAGCTTTGGGCTGTCTCGCGCAGAAAGACATGAAACGTCTCATCGCCTTCTCGTCAGTAGCTCACATGGGCTTTGTAATGCTTGGTATAGCAACTCTGACTGACTTCGGCATTAACGCCGCAGTGTTCGGCATGATCGCTCACGGGCTGATCACAGGCATGCTCTTCTTCGTGGCCGGCTCGGTCAAGGAGCGGTATCACACGCTTGAGATCTCTCGGCTTGGTGGCCTTCTCAAATCGGCGCCACGCATGGGTTGGATCCTCGGGTTTGCATCGATGGCTTCATTAGGTCTGCCTGGATTAGCAGGCTTCTGGGGTGAATTCCCAGCAATCTTGTCGGCATACAATCCTGGTGCTGGTATGCCTGAAGAAACGTTCCGCACTTACATGGTTATTGCAGCAATTGGAACGGTACTTGCGGCGGGCTATTTACTTTGGCTGTACCAACGAACGGCTTTCGGCGAGCCACCCGAGGAGTTCGCTGGTCATGAAATAGCCGACGTCAACCGCGACGAATGGATTGCCTGGACGCCATTCCTAATCGGGATAGTTCTCTTTGGTATCTGGCCTAACCTGATCTTCAACGTAACCGACGATGTAGTAAGTGGGATCACTGCGACCGTCGAGGCGATAGCGGCTGGCAGCTGAAGATGGAAGCCCTGCTCGCCTTCTCGCGTCCTGCGCTTGACTGGCATGCCCTCGCGCCCGAACTGACCCTCCTGGCATTTGGAACGCTGATCACAGTCGTCGACATCATCTGGGATGATCGTTCTAAACAAGCAATGCCCACCTTGGCAGGAATGGGCATGCTCGCGACCTTGGTTCCCATCTTGACTCTCGCAGTAGACGGCACCGAACGATCAATGTTTGGAGGCGCCTACGTAGTAGATGACTTTTCCCTAGTGCTGAAGGCACTGTTCCTTATATCGGGCTACATCGTCATCCTGATGTCTGTCGACTACATCCGTGATGGCGACTACTACGAAAATGAGTACTACACCCTGATGCTCACATCGTTGCTCGGCATGGTGATGATGAGCAGCTCCCGTGACCTAATTAGTGTCTTCATAGCTCTTGAACTGCTGTCCATCCCTGCCTACATGCTTGCCGCATGGCGAAAAGGAGGAGCACGGTCAAATGAAGCGGGCCTCAAGTACTACCTAATGGGAGTGTTTGCCTCGGCAGTCATGCTCTATGGAATGTCGCTGGTATATGGACTCGCCGGTTCGACTACCTTCGGGTCAATAGCGCAGGAGATCGGCTCAGGTGCAGCAAATCCAGTCGCTATTCTCGGCATCCTTTTCATCCTGATCGGCTTCGCTTTCAAAGTATCGGCCGTCCCTTTTCACACATGGGCACCAGATACCTACGAGGGAGCTCCAACGCCGGTCACAGCTTTCCTTGCCGTAGCCTCCAAAACTGCTGGGATGGTCGCGCTGATTCAGCTTGTCTTCGTTGCCTTCCCGGGTCGCGACGACGTTGTTCAGCCGTTCTTCTGGTTGATCGCTGCCTTAACAATGACCATCGGCAATCTCATCGCTCTTCGCCAGAACAATATTGTTCGGCTACTTGCATATTCAGGTGTTGCTCAAGGCGGGTTTATGTTGGTCCCATTCGCCGTTGCTGCTGAAGCACCAGCACGCGCAGTCGAAGCCGTCGTCATCTATATGGCGATATATGCATTCATGAATCTTGGTGCCTTCACAGTTGTATTGGCAGTAGCACGGAAAACCCGTTCCGGTGAAATTGATAGCTATGGAGGACTCTTCCAATACGCGCCAGGTCTTGCCGTCGCAATGACAGTATTTCTGGCAGCGTTGGCAGGCATTCCGCCCGCTGGTGGATGGTTCGCCAAATTCGGGTTGTTCAGAGCCTTATTGGACGCCGGCGGAGGCTGGGCGGCAAGTCTGGGTGTCATCGTTGCCATTAACACCGTTATTGCCTTCGCCTACTACGCGCGAATCCTGGTCCAAATGTGGTTCCAACCGGTGCCCGATGGTGATGAGCGGCCAATCGTGATCACGGGAGCGCTACGAGCTGCCTTAGCAGTGACGCTAGTAGCGACAATGGCATTTGGAGTCCTACCAGGCCTCGTCGGACACTTTGGTGAAGTTTCAGTACTGTCTGCTTTGGGCGGATAGGAACACAAGGTTGAACCACTCGAATTGTCATGCACCATGACACGGTTCGACTTGTTTGCAGAGGACGCCCTATACGGAGCCCAGGGCTTTTACACACAACTTGGAACAGCGGGAACTGACGGTGCCGATTTCGTGACTTCCCCCGAAACAAGCCCGCTCTTTGGTGCCTGTGTAGCGGCATACCTAGACCAGGTGTGGCATGAAATGGAATGCCCTGACCCGTTTGTCGTAATCGAAGGCGGATCAGGAACCGGAACCCTATGCAGGGACATTTTTCTGTCTGTCCAAGATTGCAGCGACGCCCTGCGCTACGTGATGGTCGAGCGATCAGATCGGCAACGAGAAATTGGCTTCAGCCGAGTGACAACGACTTGCTTCGCAGATTCAGAAGAAGTCCCACTCGCCGCATTAAAGGACCTACCAGCGGGATCCCTCACAGGAGTAGTGATCGCAAATGAATTGCTAGATAATCTTCCACCGCGAGTGGTGCGCAAAGCCACAACAGGATGGTTGGAGCTCCACATCGAAGATGGTGCCGAAGTGTGGCATCGCGCGCCTGAGCCAGCCGAAAACATGGCCTCAGCCGTGGCGCCCAACGCGTCGATAGGAGCCACCCACCCTTTACATCTCAAAGCTGCAGTGTGGGTAAATCGAGCTATGAAGCTTCTAGACCGCGGCAGAATCTTGACCTTTGACTATGGCGTGGAAAGGTCGGAAATTTTTAACGACCGACCCCTAGGTGAATGGTTGCGGACCTATAAAGGTCACCGCCGAGCCGGAGTGCCCTATAACGACCCGGGGACTTGTGACATTACATGCGACGTAGCTTTTGACCAGTTGCCAGGTTCGCCCACCATCAGCCTTCAGTCAGACTGGCTTGTATCTAAAGGCATAGACACGATGACCGAATGGGCTCGAGAGAAATGGCGAGACGCAGCTGCCTCACCTGATTCAACTGCGGTGGCCGCTCGACAAGTGTTGGGCGAGGCGGCCGCGCTCACGGACCCAACAGGCCTTGGAGCGTTCCTCGTCGCAGAATGGCAAATAGGTGATTAATGAGATCTCATCCGAATGAGAAGCAACTAGGAGCTAGGCTCGCAGGCTGTTGAGCCCAAGTTGAGGGGACCTTCCACGAAGGGGGATCGAGATGTCCGAACCAACGATCGAAGACTATTACGTAGAAGACCGGACCTTCCCACCGTCAGACACCTTCCAGAGCAAAGCAATAATCACTGATAGAAGTTTGTACGAGGAAGCTGAAGCGGACAGGCTTGGCTTTTGGGCTCGGCAAGCGAGAGAACTTGTTAGCTGGTTCGAAGACTTCGAAACCGTTCTTGAATGGGATCTCCCCTTCGCAAAATGGTTTATCGGTGGGAAGCTCAATATTTCCTATAACTGTCTCGACCGACACGTGGAAGCCGGACGAGGAGACAAGGTTGCCTTTCATTGGGAAGGTGAACCCGGAGATACCAGAACCATTAACTACAACGAACTTCTCGAAGAAGTATCCAAGTTCGCGAACGTATTGAAATCTTTAGGTGTCGAGAAGGGCGACCGCGTCTGTATATACATGCCAATGATCCCTGAACTTCCAGTAGCGATGTTGGCATGCGCCAGAATTGGTGCACCCCACTCAATCGTCTTCGGCGGATTTTCCGCTGACTCATTGTCAGACCGAATTGATGATGCAAGTGCCAAGCTTCTCATAACAGCAGATGGCGGCTACAGGCGCGGGGACCCGTTCCCCCTCAAAGACACCGCGGATGCGTCGGTTGAAGCCACCTCAACGATCGAAAATGTTGTCGTGGTTCAACGCACAGGCCAAGACGTCGCTTGGAACGAAACGGTCGATCACTGGTACCACGAATTAATGGAGACGGCTTCGTCAGATTGCCCACCCGAGCATCTTGATAGTGAGGACCTGCTTTATCTGTTGTACACCTCAGGAACCACCGCCAAGCCCAAAGGAATCATGCACACCACGGGCGGCTACCTAACCCAAGTTGCATTCACCCACAAATATATTTTCGACCTACATCCAGAAACCGATGTCTATTGGTGTGCAGCAGATATCGGATGGGTAACGGGGCACAGCTACATCGTCTATGGACCATTAGCCAATGGAGCCACGTCGGTGATGTACGAAGGGACACCTGATACTCCGAGGCCTGAATTCCGTGTTGGCGATAGAGGTGATTGGCCGAAAGATCGCCTATGGGACATAGTCGAGCGATATGGGGTCACGCAGCTATACACAGCTCCAACCGCTATCCGAACATTCATGAAATGGGGTGCCCAAGAAGTTGAACCTCATGACCTATCTAGCTTGCGGGTGCTAGGAACCGTCGGGGAACCGATCAACCCAGAAGCCTGGATGTGGTATCACGAACATATTGGCGGTGAAGGTTGCCCCATCGTTGACACCTGGTGGCAAACCGAAACCGGTGGCCACATGATCACACCCATGCCGGGCGTTACCACCACCAAACCTGGATCAGCCACTCATGCCATTCCCGGTGTGGTAGTCGAAGTAGTGGACGACAGTGGCAACAAGGTAGAAAAAGGTGGTGGATACCTGACCATCACGGAACCATGGCCGTCAATGCTTCGAGGTATCTGGGGCGACCCCGAACGATACAAAGAGACCTACTGGTCCGAATATCCTGGTCGGTATTTCGCCGGAGACGGCGCAAAGATCGACGACGATGGCTACTTATGGCTTTTGGGACGAGTCGACGACGTGATGAACGTATCGGGACATCGGATTTCCACGACAGAAGTTGAGTCAGCCCTGGTCGACCACTCATCTGTTGCCGAAGCAGCAGTAGTCGGAGCAACCGATGACACAACCGGCCAAGCCATAGTTGGATACTGCATCTTAAGAGGCGGCAATGAGCCAAGCGAGGGCCTAAGGGAAGAGATAAGACAACATGTCGCGACAAAACTGGGAGCCATCGCTCGACCTAAGGCCGTCGTCTTAGTGCCCGACCTCCCCAAAACCCGTTCAGGAAAAATAATGCGACGCTTGCTTCGGGACGTAGCAGAAGGACGCAAGCTCGGAGATACCACCACCCTTGCTGACGCGAGTGTTGTAGATGAGATCCGTGATCGTGCCGAACAGGCACCGCAGGAGGACTGACTTCTGCTGCCCGCTTCATGAGTTCCATACCGAGACATTGGCACCCACGACAAGAAATAGTGCAACGAGGCGATTGCGTAATTGTTGATATTGACGGTGTTCTGGCTGATGCTGGGCATCGCCAGCATTACCTCGACCCACCTTGGCGTGACTGGGATGGGTTCTTCGCGGAGTGCGGTGGCGACCAGGTGTTTGAGGAAAACAAGATGCTGCTCGAACTGTTGGACCCTGAGTTAATAGTTGTCCTTTTGACATCGAGACCAACATGGATCCAGAAGGCAACTCTTGACTGGTTGAAGCGGAACGCCATTCGATATGACCTTCTCATCATGAGACCGCTGGGCGATTTTCAGGCCTCACCTGGCTTTAAACGCGATGAGACCGAAAGTCTCCGCCGTCTCGGTTACATTCCCGTGTTGGCTATCGATGACGATATGCGAAACGTTCGCATGTACAGAAGCGAGAGCATCCCCACTATTTTTTTGGACAGCGGCTATCACCCACATTAAATGCTCGCCTTGTGCTGAGATTGTGACTGGTGAAGCCGATACGTTTAGAGATAACCACCAACAGGGGAGGGAATCCCGATGAAAAACACCCTCAAAACCACAATGTTGCTCGCCACTATGGGCGCCCTGATCATGTTTATCGCCAGTTTCTGGGGATCAGGTGGCCTGATGATTGGCCTATTCCTCGCGCTTGCAATGGTTGGTGGCAGTTACTGGATGAGCGACAAGTTAGCTATCCGCTCTGCCCGAGCTGTCGAAGTTGAACAAGGACGGTTGCCTGAATACTGGTCGATCATGACAGAGCTTTGTCATCTTTCCGACCTACCCATGCCCCGAATTTATGTGAGTCCTGACCCGCAACCGAACGCGTTCGCAACAGGCCGAAACCCTAATCACGCCGCAGTATGTATTACCGAAGGACTTATCCAACACCTGTCGTGGGATCAAATACGAGGTGTCCTAGCGCATGAAATGGCCCATATAAAGAACCGCGACATCCTTATCGGGTCAGTCGCGGCTGCCATTGCCATGGCAATCAGCTTTGTTGCCAACATCGCACAATTCGCCATGATCTTCGGAGGCGGGGGCAGAGACCGGGACCGCAATCCCTTAGTTGACCTACTTCTGATCATCGTCGCGCCAATAGCTGCAGCCCTTATACAAATGGCGATCAGCCGAAGCCGCGAATTCCAAGCGGACCGGACAGCGGCAAGAATGATCGGTGACGGTGAACCTCTTGCAGCGGCGTTAGAAAAGTTGGACGTTGCTAGTCGCTCCATTCCAAGTCTCGCCAACGCAAATCAGGCGCAAATGTACATAGCCAACCCGTTAGCAAGCCGCAAGATGGCGTTTCGAAACCTTTTCACAACCCATCCTCCTATGGAGAAGAGGATCGCCCGGTTGCGTGACGGAAGTTGGCGCGACGCTGTCTAAATCAGTCCCGAAAATTTTCAAACTGCAAAGGCAAATCGAAATCGGCTTCTTTCAATTGGGCGATGACTGTCTGCAAATGATCGCGTTTCTTTGAAATGACCCGGACTTGGTCGCCCTGAGTTTGAGACTGGACACCCTTAATTCCCAAGCCCTTGATGAATTTGTTTAGTTCTTTGGCTTTATCGCTACCGATGCCAGCTTGAAGTGCAACTTGTTGCCGAACAGTTGCACCCGATGCTTCTTCGACATCGCCGTAACTGAGTGCCTTCAGGCTTACCTTCCGTCTAACTAATTTCTCTTCCAACACTTGCCGAAGAGCAGTAAGACGGTCCTCACTACTGCTCGCCAAAGAAATCTGAACATCAGAAAGAGTTATCTCCGAACCAGTGTCTTTAAAGTCGTAACGAGTTGATACCTCGCGAGCCGCCTGGTCTACAGCGTTACGAACTTCCTGCATATCTATTTGAGAAACAACGTCGAATGAACCCATGAAACGAAATATACAGAGCAAGTAAGCACTCCGACACTGCTTAAACCCACGAGGGTCTTTGGGGCATCGAAGCCAAACCGATAACGTAACCGCCGTTGGGTCGGTGCCCGAGCGGCCAAAGGGAACGGGCTGTAAACCCGTCGGTTCACACCTACGGAGGTTCGAATCCTCCCCGGCCCACCACGAACGGCGAGCATTACAGCTCGCCGTTCGTCGCGTTCGGCCCAGACGTGCACAGCG
>JAYZKK010000094.1:0-3769 GCA_036163555.1 Actinomycetota bacterium | reverse complement strand
GTCATAGCAGTGGAACCCGATGAGGGCCGAAGAAAACTCGCTTTAGCAACCGGAAGTGATATTGCGGTCGCCCCGGGAGACGAGCTGCGAGGAGTGTTGGATGATTTGACCCAAGGCCTGCAAGCCGATATTGCTTTCGACTGCGCGGGGATTCCCCAGACCATGCAACAGTCAGTCGATATGGTCCGGCGTGGGGGATCCGTTTGCTTGGTAGGAGTGACGGGCCAACAGGCGCAGATCAGCCCAATCAGATGGATCAGCAAAGAGGTGACTCTTAATACTTCCATGGTGTTCACGCTGGAAGAAATGAAAGCTACAGCGAACATGATCTTTGACGGACGTCTTTCCGTCGCACCACTACGCGGCGATGTCATCAACCTAGATGCGCTAGGGACGACAATCGATGATCTAGCTGAACGACGGATCGATGCAGTGAAAATTCTCGTGGATCCAACCGACGGTTAAACGCAGTTAGCTACGAACTAACGGTGACAATTCCTTCACTTACCATCTTCGAAATCTTCGCCTCGTCGTAGCCAAGTTCTTTAAGCAGCTCAATGCTGTGTTCACCCAGCCGTGGCGCATGCCGGTGAAGTCCGGTCGAGGTTTCAGAATATATAACGGGATCTCTGACGTACCTGTAGTCACCTTCAGTGGGGTGGTTCATTATTTCCACCAAGCCCACCTCTGACAAATGTGGATCGTCGTCGAACTTTGCCAAATCCAGTACCGCAGCAGCTGGAATAGAGACGCCGTCACAAAATTGCAACCACTGATCTGTTGTCTTAAGTCGGGCTGCTTCTCCGATCAACTCGTAAAGTTCTGATGTATTTGTGACCCGGTCGTTGTGCGTAGCAAACCTCTCATCGGATGAAAGCTCTGGTTGTCCGATGAAACCAAAAAAGTCTTCAAAGTTCTTGTCGGTATACGGCAATAGGCATACGAAACCATCAACTGTTTCATATGGTCTGCGAGCTGGCGACAAGAGTCGTTCATAGCCGAATGGCCCCTCGGGCGGTTCAAAAGCTGCGCCCCGAAGGTGCTCGACCAAGTTGAAACTGACCATCGTTTCAAACATGGGCACTTCGATGCTTTGCCCAGAACCAGTTCGGTGGCGATGAATTAGGGCTGCCATCACGGCTTGGACAATGTGTAAACCCGTCACCTTGTCGGCGATGACCGCTGGAACATAGGTGGGGCGACCGTTGGTTGCAGTAAATAGTCCAGCGAGTCCCGAAGCTGCTTGTATTGCATCGTCGTATGCGGCCTTGTCTCCGTAGGGACCATCGGCCGCGAACCCGTTAGCTCTGCAATAGATCAGAGACGGGTTTGCTGAGGTCACCGAATCCGCGTCCAGGCCAAGACGCATCAACGCCTCGGCTCGCATGTTTGTGACAAGTACGTCCGCTGTCTTCACTAAATCCAGAATCACCTCGCGACCGCTGTCATTCTTCAGGTCAATGCTGAGTGACCGTTTATTCCGCTGAAGGTTCAAACTAAAACCTGACATACCCGCACTTCTGCTTGGGAGTCCATTCCTGGTTGAATCACCGGTCGTGGGTTCCACCCGGATGACGTCGGCACCGTGATCCCCCAACATTCGGGTAGCCATTGGACCCATTAAGACTGTCGTCAGGTCAATTATTCTGATCCCGTTTAAAGCGCCGTGTTGCATTAGTTGATCATGACAGGCGGGGGCGTTCGAGGATCAAATTTTTTGCTATTGATTACCGCTAGCGCTTTCAACTAGACCGCGAATCCCGGTGAGGATGAGTCCTGCGAGTTGTTCCGCCAGATCTTCTGCTGATGGACGATCAAGTTGAGTGAGCCAATGTCGACAGACACCCTCAGACATCGTGACAATAGCCCTAGCGTAAGTTTCAACTGTCGCGCTATCTAACCATTCGCTGAGTAGATCAGCGATCGTTGCCGACATTCTGCTTTCGACCATTTGACTGCCGCTCGCCGTGTCGTCATCTCTTGGAGCAGATCGACCAAATAGCAATTGAAACTCACGTTGATTCTGTTCAACGAAGGAAAAGTATGCGCATAGGGCGTCGACCGTCCTTTGGTAGTTACTGTTAGCGGCTTTAGCGGCCCGTACAACTTCGTTTGCGAGTCGATCTGCAACATCTTCAATCAGCTCGAGGTACAGATCTCTTTTTGAAGTGAAGTGCTGGTACAGAACTGGCTTAGTAACACCGGCAGCTTTTGCGACGCCGTTCATTGACGTGTCGTGGTAGCCGTTGGCTGCGAAGACGGTCATGGCAACATCGAGTAATTGCTCTCTTCGTTCTGAGGCAGGGAGACGTGTGGACATGATTGAGACTGTCAGGGGCTAGAGGGGTGAGCCCTGAAGGATATGAATACTGGCAGATTTCGACCACAAACTGCCAATTACGTAACCGCTAGTGTCCATGCGGGAGCCCTCGATCTTCCCGGTCTGCGGCGTTCGCGGCGTATCCAAAAATTATGGCTGGGGCCAGAATCAATGAGCCAACAATGAGGAGCGCGACAGTAAGTGAGATTGATAGGGATGAACCCCCGAGGTAATAGTTGAGTACAAAGAGAACCAGCGCCGCCCCAAAACAGCTGTACCCCAACCGTTTCCCTAAGTTCGCAGCTGTTCGTACTCGTTCTCGAGATCGAAGAACTGGATCTTCAGACTGACTTTCTGTCACGTGTCCTCTTCGTGGGGAGCGATAGAAGCTGAGCCCTCCAGCGTCGTGAGACCAGGCTGAGGTTTCGGCGGTTGAATCGGTTCGTTGACCGAAGTGAAGTCATCTGGAGATGACGCCGGCCATGTTGACTGATCAGGCTCGTAACCTTCAAACGGATCTGGTTGTGTGGGATCTCGGTACTGGTCATATTCGACTGCTTCGTCGTAGTAACTAGCGGTTTCCCTTAGAGGAAAGAAAATCCGAAAGCCAAGGTTTGCGAGTCCGCAAGCGATGATTAAATCGCCGAAGGAAAACACCTCGTTGAGCCATCGAACAGGCACAACAGCCCCCAGGAACCAGAGAGTTTCTTCGCCTGTCTCAAACGCTCGGGCCGCTCCCAGCTGAACAAGGTCAATTGAGCCGAGATCAGTGATACCGGCATTCACAACAGCATCAACGGTTACGGGAACGTATCCGTTCAGAACTAACGGAATCAGGTTTAGGGTTGCGCCAACCAAGATCACCGAAGCGCCCGTGAGATGAAGATTCAAAGCGCAGGTAACAGCGATCAAGACCAGAGAGATACTGGTTAACAGTGACGGGTAAGGCACGCCTAGACCTGAACCGACCAAAGCTTGGAGGGCGACGCCGACTGCAGGGATCGGCCAAAATACAACCCGGGTGGCCAGGAAATAATCGGTTGATCCCCGAATAAAAAGCCCAGCT
The DNA here is from genome assembly GCA_036163555.1 of Actinomycetota bacterium. Taxonomy (GTDB): domain Bacteria; phylum Actinomycetota; class Acidimicrobiia; order Acidimicrobiales; family Poriferisodalaceae; genus MedAcidi-G3. Next base: position 383 of record JAYZKK010000094.1, on the reverse strand, counting down.
GCGCCGCCGACTATCAAAGCCAAAGGAATCAGATACATCGGTCACGATGGTAGTGGGCTTAACAAGTTCCTCTGAGCCGATTTCGAATCTTGCTAATTGTTGATCAAGCATGAGAGCGAGAAGAGAGCTAGGTTGACCGACGCTGAACCGGGTTGCGACAGAAGGAGAAGCTCTATGGAGGTCCGAGCAGAATTGACTGCCACAGTCTGGAAAGTGGTAGCCGAAGAAGGGGCAACAGTCGCTGAGGGCGACGAATTAGTGATTCTCGAATCAATGAAGATGGAGATTCCCGTAGTAGCTACAGTCGCTGGAACCGTGAAAGAAATGCGAGTTAGCGAAGAAGACCGAATCAGCGAAGGTGATGTAGTAGCGGTTATAGAGCC
>JAYZKK010000093.1:0-5721 GCA_036163555.1 Actinomycetota bacterium | reverse complement strand
GGTGCCGAGTTCATAAAGTGCTTCGTCCAACGCGCCTAGTTCAGGCCACTCAGGTTGTTGGCCAGCGGGACAGTCAGTCCAAGAGTTTGGATGCCAGGTGGTGTTCACAATATTAAGTGTGCAGGTTATGGGACCGATATGCCAAGAAGATTTCTGTCTATCTGACGGTACGGCGCTATGCCACGATGACAAGAGCGTCTTCGCGCAACTCGTCTACCGCTCTCTTCACAAGTCGTCGAGCTGCTTCCGCAGTAACTCCCAGCTCTTCGCCGACCTCGCGATAGCTGTGACTTTCACCGTCGATTAGACCGAAACGTCGAGCCACAGCGAGCTGAGCTCGGGGATCGAGACGGTCGAGAAGACCTCGAATCATTTCTTTCCGATCGTTCTCCAAAGCATGATCTTCGGGACTCGGGGCATCATCGCCAATCAGGTCGACCAATGTACTGTCACCCTCGTCACCAATATTTTTATCAAGCGAAGTGGGGGTACTGATCCTTTGAAGCCATGCGTTCTCATCGTCAAGGCCATCGCTGTCGCCACCGCTGTGTCGCAGAGCGGCACGAAGGCTGGCCGAACGATCGCTAGGAAGACGAATGAGACTTGCCTTCTGATCGAGGGCTCGACCTATTGATTGACGAATCCAGAACGTTGCATAGGTTGAAAACTTGAAGCCTCTGCGCCAATCGAACTTTTCCACGGCGTGTTCAAGACCGAGGTTGCCCTCTTGGATTAGGTCGAGAAGTTCCATAGCAGGCGGTAACGGGTAACGCCGAGCGATCGACACCACGAGGCGCAGATTTGCTCTGATGAAACGGTCTCGAGCAGCTTCGGCTTCTCGGACGGCTGTTCGTAAGGAGCGGCGCTCGGCTGCGGTGACCTTTTCTTCACCATCGAGAACGACTTGAGCGTCGCGCCCTTTCTCTATTGCTTTCGACAACATCTTCTCGTCATCGGCGGTCAACAATGCAACCGCTCCGATTTCGTTTAGATATTGGCCTACTGAATCACTCATTATTCTTTATCTCCACCGGTGGGGGACCGGATCTTTCTAACCCGAGGGGGGATCTCGGATTTGTTACACGTCTGCACGAGAGGTGCTTGTCGTTTCGTCGCCCGTTTCTAAGGTATGGGCGCCTGGTCAGGTTGTGTTTTGTGCGTTCTTTCTCAAATTTCTTGTTCGGGCAGCGCCGTGCTAGCACGTGCCGTGGAACTAATTGCAGGTTGGTTCTGTGACGTCAATACAGCAACCGGACGTCGGTCAGGGGCCCGGCTGAATCACAGACCAAACAACAATAGTAGACGGGAAGCGGAAATGCTAATCGATGTCCACCTAAACTAGGTGCATGGGTCGGCGAATTGGTTTGTTCGGTGGCACATTTGATCCTCCCCACCTAGGACATTTAGCTGCTGCGGTCACAGCGAGGGAAGCCTTAGGTCTCGATGAGGTCTTGCTTGTGGTGGCTAACGACCCTTGGCAGAAGTCAGATCAGCGACCCATAACGGAGGCTCAGCATCGACTTGCCATGACCGAATTATTGGTCGAAGACATAGATGGGATAGAAGCCAGTGATGTTGAAATTCTTCGCGGGGGTGAGAGCTACATGATCGATACCGTCACCGATATGCGTCGGCAAGGACACGAGATAACTCTGATTGTGGGAGCAGACGTAGCCGATGGGCTTGAAACGTGGGACCGTTGGGATCAACTTCGACAACTTGTGCGTGTTGCAGTCCTCGATCGTCCCGGCTACGTCTCGCCGACGCTTGAAGGGTGGCTAATGGAAAGAGTCTCCGTTGAGCCCAAAGATATTTCGAGTTCCAAACTTAGGGATCAGATGGGTGAGGGGGCGTCAATCTATGACAGTCTTTCAGCATCGGTCCGTAGCTATATAGATGACCACCAATTGGTGTGGGAATAGGACAACAACTAGTCCGTACTTAACAGTCCTCCCTCTGAGCGAAGGAAGGTGCGAGGATTCTCGGAAATGAACAGCCCTGGGAGTTCACATAATTTACCCCCGTTGTTGCTGGCGGCAGCGCAGGGAGCAGCTGACTTGCAAGCAAATGATGTCGTCGCCTTAGACGTCGGCGATGTCTTAGGTATTACCGATTGGTTCCTGGTGGCAAGTGCTTCCAACATCCGACAGGTACGTCGGGTTGCTGAAGAAGTGGAAGCAGCCGTCAAGGAGGCAGGAGGCGAAGGGCCGCTGCGAATCGAAGGAATGGAAGATGCGACATGGATGTTGCTTGACTTCGGCATTTTTGTCGTACATGTCTTCCACGAAGAAACCCGTTCTTTCTACGACATCGAACGACTTTGGTCGGACGTGCCGAAGTTCCGATTCGACGACGATGGAAAACCAACTTCGTAGCATCTAAACCTAAGACCGTATGAAGGTGTCAAGCTACTGAAATGCCGTTTCCATCCGTTAGCTCTAAATATCTTTCAACGGAGATCATTTCAGCGGAAGCCGTGATCAGAGACTGGGAAGACAGTGGGCTGTTCAACCGGGCTTCATGGAAGGCAGAGTCAGCGATATTGGTATACGACCGCCGTCTACACACACAACTGTTAGAGACCTTCGACCCAGAAGAAGTCCGATTCGGTGGGCCGGGTTCCTACCACGCCCTACCAGATACGGATGGTCGAGTGATCTTGGTGGGGAACTTCGGTATAGGAGCACCAGTCGCAGCAGTTGTAGCTGAAACTTTAATTGCGTGTGGCGTTAGAGAAATCATTTCACTCGGCACCGCCGGAGGACTCCAAGCTGAGCTGTCTCTTGGAGAAATAATCTCCGTGCACGGTGCAGTCCGAGACGACGGCACGTCCCAGCACTACTTGAAGCCAGACGTGCCGGTAGCTCCCCATGATGCTCTAACGGGCAGGCTCGAGACGGCGTTGGGAAACGCCCTAAGTACACAGGGGTCAGTCTGGACAACCGACGCCCCATTTCGAGAAACCATCATTGAGTTGGAAACCCATCGAGATGCAGGCATTCTGGCTGTCGAAATGGAAGCCGCAGCGCTTATGGCAGTGTGCGAAGTTCGAGGAGCAGCGTTCGCGACGTCGGTCTGCATATCAGACATATTGAGCGAGGAAGGTTGGAAGGCATTGTTCTCAGAAACAGAGGTACGAGAGGCTCTAATGACAATGTTCAAAGCCGCGGTGACCACACTGGTGAAGACGAAATGAAAATTCGGTTTGGGTTCACTTGCCGAGGGTCAAACGACCTTCCGATTGAAGATTTCTCACAACTCTGCTTGGACCTTGAACGACTGAACTTCGATTCCATATGGCTTCCCGAGACAATGCTGACAGGTTCGTTTGACCCACTTGTTGCTCTAACGCATGCTGCGGCGTGTACTGAAAAGCTCAAGATCGGAAGCCACTTAATTTTGCCGGGTAGAGCACCAGTTCGACTAGCTCGTGAACTTGCGCAGTTGGACAGACTTTCCAACGGCAGGCTTCTCCTCATCGCCGTCATAGGTTTACCCGATGTTGGAGAGGTAGCGGCCCAAGGGGTGGCCAGGGCTGAGAGGGGAAAGATGATGGATGAAATGGTGCCCCTATTGAGACGGCTGTGGGATGGCGAAACCATCGACCACTCAGGGAACTTCTACGAATTATCCAACGCCTCAATTACGCCCCTACCGGTACAAGAACCATTGGAACTGTGGTTTGGCGGGACGCTGACAAGCGCGCTCCGCCGCGTTGGGCGTATAGGGGATGGCTACATCCCAGGATTATCAACTCCTGAAGAAGGAGCAGAAAAGAAGTTACAGGTTGAGGCAGCGGCAAGTGAATTCAACAGAACCGTGGATCCAGAACATTTTGGAGTGAACTTGACCTACAACCGTGGACCACTGTCTTCCAACGCGCGTGATGCCTTAATTCAACGTAGACCGGAAATCGATCCGGAACGACTTGTGCCGACCTCCCCGGCAGCACTGCAGGAAACAATCGATGAGTGGATCGGCGCGGGGTACTCCAAGTTCCTGCTCCGCCCAGCCGAGCCCCCTCGCGATTGGAGCGAAGAACTAGAAGAACTCGCTTCAGATGTGTTAGGTCGCCAATCATGAGTTCGGTTGCGCGCCAAATGTGGGAAGTAACTGAGCGATACCACCAGCTTTGCTATTGGGCACCCGAAGTCCGAGAAGAAGGAACTCGAGCCGGCCTAAAGGGCTTTTGGATGAACTACTTCGCGACCCGCGTAGCCCCACTTGGCCCAGTGAACCCTGAAGTCGTTGAATCACTGTTTTTCTACTACGCGCCCGAACGGATCCGAAGAGCAATTCCGGACGCATGGAGTTACGCGACTCCACAAGCCATACTCGAAGCTCGATACGCCGGAATGGATCAAGCACTCAAACGCGAGCTTGGGTCACGTGTCATGTCATCAGAAATCGCGCGAGCCGCAGAGCTAGTTAAAGCCACTATTGAGAACATCGACGGGACAGGAAGAACACTGTTCGCAGGATGGAATTCCCTCCCATGGCCCGAAGAACCGCACTTGATGCTTTGGCACGGATGCACTGTCTTGCGAGAACACAGGAGCGGTTGTCATCTCATAGCACTCGCCATTGAAGAATTGGATGGCCCGCAGTCGGTCATAACCCAAGTTGCAGTCGATGAAGCACCAGCGGAATGGATACAGCACGAAGCTGGATGGTCAGATGACGTTGTTATAGAGGCAACAGCGAAGTTACGAGATAAAGGGTGGCTCGACGAACAAGGTCGCGCGACCTCAGGCTGCTACGAGGGGCGAACCCGGATCGAGGACCTGACAGATCAGATGAACGCACAACACTGGATGAAATTAGGGACAGAAAAGTGTGAGGAGTTGGTGTCGCTGTTGGGTGCTATCAACAACCACTTACCTAAAGATGACCAGCTTGATTGGCGCGAAATCTATCAAGGCAACGATACGAAGAACTGACCGGCACCTATTCCTGATTGGGATCAGCTTCCTGGTCAGGCTCAGCGATCGAGGCGGTACCAGAACGCGGTAACGCGATCCAGGTGCGGCCGGGCGTTAACTCGATCGTCGCGCCGTCTATGTCCCGAAACTCTGTGATGTCAACGGAAGTGGGTCGGTTCCAAGTGGCTTCGATGAGGTGACCGTCGGTAAGAACCCATGCTTCGCCACGTCCCAGCACCTTCACCTCGGGGGACCCGGCATAGGCCACGCTTTGGCCGTATTTGACGAATTGGATGATGACGTTTTCAGGGGCGACTTGGACCCCGTCGTAGTCAACGTGTTCACTATCTTGCTGGGTTCGAGCCCATCCTTGAAAAACGTCGTCCCAGCGATACGCGATCTGATAGCCGCCATAGTCAATTTCCACCCCACTTATTGGTTGAGCAGATGATGGCAAGCTTTCACCGCCGTCGCGGTACGAGAACATTTGTGGCGGAGTTCCGCCGCGACCATCAGCTGCCGCGTAAATCTCACCAGTGCCCGTCAATAGGTTGTGCGGCGCGTTGCGTTCATCGTTGCGCCTGTAAGCCGCCCGTCCCACGTTGGTGTCTCCCACCAACACCATGTCAACGTCGTTCAAGAGACGCATGACTGTGGGGTTTCCACCTGAGTTGCCAAATAGCGGGGTATTAAGATTTGAAAGCAGTTCGAAATCACCAGTTCTTGCTGACCGCACTGGCCCGATATCGGTCACGTTGCGGCTATGGAATATGGCTGCGAAACGAGTGATGTTGCCTTC
>JAYZKK010000092.1:0-9976 GCA_036163555.1 Actinomycetota bacterium | reverse complement strand
CGGTATGGAGTACCCCGATGAGAACGGTGAGCACAAGATTCATGGAGTGGCAGTGAATGAGCTTACGGATCTAGAAGATCGCGATTGGCTGGCATTAACGCCTCACCACAAACATGTAAGGGCGCGACTGGAAGCAATACCGGGCTAACTATTTACTCGTAGCCTTCCCATGTATCCGACGTGGGCAACGGCGCGCCGTTGCGAATGGCGGTATGTCTTTCGCGGATTTGCTTGGGAATATGAGCGCGGACGTACTCCACTTCTTGTGACAAAACCAGATCAACTAACTCCAACCTGTCCGGTGTCTGTTTCCAAGCAATCGGCACATAAACCGGAAGCTCAAAGCGGCGAAGCCTATCTAGACCCGAATAAATAGCTTTCTGGTACTCGAACCGGTCCTCCCAGTCCCAATGGGCAGGAGCAAAACCAGTTCCAGGGTCTAAGACTAGGCGGTCTCTAATCCCCCATTGGGTAGCCCGTTCAAGTTGTAAATCGAACCAGTCAAGCATCACCTGCACTGGGTCACCTTCGACGTGTTTGAGGTGTCGTGGATCGGGTCCGAGCATGAAAGGCAGTACCACTTGAATTTCGCGATCGGCGGCTAGTTCAATCATCTCGTCAGCTTGTAGGGCGTCAGCTGCGTTGAGAACAGTCGCTCCGGCGTCAAGTGCTCTTCGCGCCGTGGTTACTTGCCAGGTGTCGATCGCTACGTCTACACCAAGTGACAGGAGACCCAATAATGGGCCTTTGACTATGGACCACTCATCGTCGGGGCTAACGAAACTGGCATCTCCGTGGGATGCTTGAGCCCCAATATCTAGATGGTCAGCTCCTTGGGAAATGAGTTGAGCACCATAGGCCCTAGCTTCTTTTTCGTTGGAAACCACTGAAAATTTGGCGAGTGAATCTGGAGAGGCGTTGACAACTCCATAAATCTCCATGTTTGGAACCTACCTTCGCCGGACCGCTTGCATTTCTTTAGTGTCGACTTTTGTTCTATAGATGAGGGTCGATACCAGTCCGACGGCAACGACAGTCAACCCCATAGCTACGAGCGTCTTTCTCAATCCAAAGCTGTCAGCGCACAAGCCAAGAGGTAAAGCCGCTACTCCAAATAGGTTAAACCCGAGTTGCAATAGCGACTGCATACGGCCGTGATACGCCGCGCCGCTGCTGGCCAATGTCAGCGTCGCATTCATTGATTGGAATGCGGCTGTTGCTGCGCCTAGGCCAAACATCACGATCATCGCGATTCCAAAGGACGGCGCAGCTCCTGTGGCTGCGATACCAACGCCAAATCCAATGACTGCAACATTTTGTATCCTCCACGCCGCACTTCCTTTTGCTCTGCCTGCAATTAGGAGGGCTGCCGCGAGCCCTCCCATCGCGCCCACGGCAGACAACCAGGCATAACCCGTGTTGCCCGCGGAGAACAGATCCTCGGAAACACTCGGCAGAAACGCCACATACGGAAACCCGAAGAAAAGAGCGAAAGCTGAGGTCAGTAAAAGCAACGGGAGAGGCCAGGTTGCGTAGCCATATTTGATCCCGTCAATCAGGTCGCTGAAAGCCGATGGCTGCGAGGAGTTCGGTTGCGGACGACCTAGTGGAAGAGCCAAGAAAAAGAGACCGCTGGCCGCTGTAATACAACTACTTGCCCAATAAACGGCTCCGATGCCGAGACTTGGGAGACCCAGGAAGACGCCAGCCATCACAGGTCCAACCACCCGGTTCAGATTCATAGAAATTTGTGAAAGAACGACTCCATTTGCCAAACGCTCTGGTCCTACAAGTTCCGCGGTGAACGCCATCCTGGCGGGAAGTAGTCCGCTAAAGCCTGCAGATTGAATGGCCGACGCAGCCAGCAGCATCCAAAACGTTACAAAGTCGAACTGGACTGCCACTGAAATCCATACAGAGGAGCCGAGTAATAGGCCGGTCGAAATAATCAGCATCCGACGCTTGGGAAAGCGGTCCGCTGCGACACCGCCAAGCGGAGTTGTAATCAGCCCAGTAAGACCAAATGCGAGCGTCACCGCTCCCAAGGCAGCGTTGCTACCCTCGAGATCTTTCGCAAGCGCTCCCCGCGCGACCATCTGCGCGAAGATCGCGAGGGAAAAGAGATAGCCGCCAGCCCACAGTCTCCGAAAAGCGGGAATCGATAAGCTCTCAAAGGTGGCGCTGCTCATGGCAGGCGACTGCGGTTACTGAAGTGCACTGAGGTCGCGCACAGCTCCCTTGTCGGCACTAGTGGCCATCAGGGCATACGCTTGCAGAGCCTGAGAGACTTTCCGAGGTCGTTGCATTTCAGGTTTCCATCCGAGTCCATCTTGGAGTTTTCGGCGTTCGGCTAGTTCCGTGTCATCTACATCGAGGCGAATCGTTCGGTTCGGGATATCGATGTGGATGATGTCGCCGTCCTTGACTAAACCAATGGTCCCTCCAGCGGCTGCCTCTGGTGACACGTGTCCGATAGAAAGACCCGACGTTCCTCCCGAAAATCTTCCATCAGTCAAAAGAGCGCATGCTTTACCGAGCCCTTTGGACTTGAGGTAGGAAGTTGGATAGAGCATTTCCTGCATGCCAGGCCCGCCCCGCGGTCCTTCATAGCGAACGACTACAACGGATCCTTCAACAACCTTGTCGTTCAAAATGTGGTCTACAGCTTCATCCTGACTCTCAACTACGTGGGCACTGCCCGTAAAGACGAGATTCGAGTGGTCGACCCCGGCTGTTTTTACGACACACCCATCTTCTGCAAGATTGCCGTAGAGAACAGCTAGTCCACCATCGGCACTGTAAGCGTGTTCAACCGAACGAATGCAGCCGTTCTGACGGTCGAGGTCCAATTTGTTGTATCGCTCCTCTTGGCTGAAAGCGACTTGGGTGGGAATTCCTGCTGGTCCAGCCCGGTAAAACGTTTGTAGCGCTTCGTCATCATTCGTAGCTACGTCGTATTTGCTTAAAGCCTCGAACAAACTCGGCTCATGCACAGTTGGAATTTCGTTATTCAGCAGTCCAGCGCGATTTAGTTCAGCCAGGATTCCCATCACCCCTCCAGCTCTATGCACGTCTTCTACGTGATACAGCTCTGTGGCTGGGGCGACCTTGCAAATATTGGGGACTTTTTTCGAAAGGCGGTCAATATCAGCCATGGTGAAATCGACTTCGCCCTCTTGTGCGGCGGCCAAGAGGTGCAGGATCGTGTTTGTCGAACCGCCCATGGCGATGTCTAGAGACATCGCGTTTTCGAACGCAGCAAAACTCGCGACATTCCTAGGCAAGACCGATTCGTCATCGTTGTTGTAATAACGGCGACATAGTTCTACGACAAGTCGTCCTGCTTCCAGGAATAGTTCTTTGCGATCGGCGTGCGTCGCAACCACAGTTCCATTCCCCGGAAGGGAGAGGCCCAACGCTTCGGTTAAGCAGTTCATTGAGTTAGCGGTAAACATTCCAGAACATGAGCCACAGGTTGGACACCCAGACCGTTCCATTTCGGCAACGTCCTCATCGCTTACTGACTCATCTGCGGCGACAATCATTACGTTAATAAGATCAACTTTGTTCTCTGCCAGCTTCGTTTTGCCGGCTTCCATTGGCCCACCCGAAACGAAGACTGTTGGGATATTTAGCCTCATGGCTGCGTTCAGCATCCCCGGCGTTATCTTGTCGCAGTTACTGATACAGACAAGGGCATCTGCGCAATGGGCTTCAACCATGTATTCAACGGAGTCCGCTATCAGATCCCTGCTGGGGAGGCTGTAGAGCATCCCGTCATGACCCATTGCAATTCCATCGTCGACGGCGATGGTGTTGAACTCTTTAGCAACTCCACCTACCGCTTCGATCTCTCGAGCCACCATCTGTCCAAGATCCTTCAAGTGGACGTGCCCTGGGACAAATTGTGTGAACGAATTAGCTATCGCGATGATCGGCTTCTGGAAATCCTCATCCGTCATTCCAGTAGCCCGCCAGAGAGCGCGCGCTCCGGCCTGGTTCCGACCGGCAGTTGAGGTTGTTGAACGATACTGAGGCATATAACAAGCCTAGAAGCATAAAGCCAAGCGTGGGCCGAAATTTATTTCTCTTACGCAACCAGCCACGGCTATCGAAGGTGTTCTTTCAGTAGTTCAAAGAGTCGTCGAACTGCCGGGTAATACCGCCAATAGGCATCTCGGTCTCCCGTTCTAACGAGTGCTTCCCCAAAACCGACCACTTCGGAATTGTTGGACCCGTCCACGCCCTCAAGAATCGTCCTCCACACCGCAGACGGCGCATCGAATCCAAACTGACCGGCGCTCTCTTCCACACTTCCTTCGACTTCAATCACGGAAATCAAGTCGCCTGAATCAAAGTTGAAGGAAACCGAATGAGTATCGATCCCCAGGCGAAGGGCACCTGTCCAGAACTTTGTCGCCTGGCGGAAAGCTTCGTCTTCACCACAAGTGGCCCCAACTCGGACTACCGTCCGAATCAGAACACTCGCGTCAGACGTCACGACATTCGCATCCCGTTGCTTATGGCCATTGTTTGGCCTGTCATTCCAGAAGATTCGTCGCTACCCAAATAGACGGCAAGATTGGCTATTTCATCAGGTGAAAGGATGCGACCCATCGGCGTTCGCTTAGCCAGTTGTTTTCTGAGTTCGTCGGATTCAGCGCCTACTAACTCAGCAAAGCCATCAAGCATCGGGGTGTCTACGAAACCGGGGCAAATTGCATTGCAGGTAACGCCGCTGGCAGCCAACTCGAGAGCCATGCATCTGGTCAACCCAACCGCTCCGTGCTTGGAAGCGTTATAAGGGGCTTGACCAGGCGACTCAAACAGTCCCGCTGTGGACGCGATATTGACAATGCTCCCGTTTCTTCTTTCGATCATCCCTCCGAGAAATGCCTGACTAACTCGGACAATTCCAACGACGTTTACTTCATAGAGCCGCGAATATGTCTCGGGGTCTATATCTAAGAACCGCCCTGCCGCATGGATACCAGCGTTATTGACGACGATATCCGCGCCTCCGAGCCTTTCGTTCACAAACGCAGCCATAGCGTCTACAGAGTCCCCATCTGACACATCGCAACCTATTGAATGGACAGTGCCTGAAGGAGCCTCGGCAGCTGTTGCCTCAAGGTCTTCGATGCGTCTACTCGTGATGACGCATCGAGCACCTTGTTGAGCATAGGCAAGGGCTATGGCTTTACCTATACCTCGTCCGCCGCCAGTTATAACTGCGCGTTTTCCTTCTAATCTTTCGCTCATTACCTTATTCTGCCTGTATTAAGAAGCCGATGGAGGCCATCCAGGGACCGACATCGTCTGACCAACTTGAACAGGAACCTCTAGTTCCTTATGGCTCTCCCATATTTTCGCCAATCGAAGATACGCGCTTTCAGCCATTTCTGAGACTCGACGAGTTTCCTCGGATACGTGCAGCGACATCACTTCACATGTCGCTGCGATGAAGTCTTCATCTGCGTTCCACATAACTTGAATTGCGTGCACTCGCTTCCAGTCAAAACCCAACAGCTGCGTGGTGACTCTCAAGTTTGCGCCCTCTTGAACTTCACGCAGATACGTAACATGGTTCTGTGCGGAAAACGTAGTCACAGCGTGTACGTCGCGATGAGGACGACCTAGCCCGATGAAGTCCATCCAGGACTCAATTGCATCGTCGAAACAGACCACATAGAAGCCCGCATTGAAGTGGCCATTGAAGTCAATCCACTCAGGCTTTACTACGTCCGAATGTCCGTCGAATGGGCTTTGCACATTATCCACGTTCTGATCCTGCCTCACCATTGCATGTCGGTGTCGAATACCATCACACTCTCAGCGTTCCGACAATTTCTTGTTGTCTTCATTTAGCACGATGAAATCAAAAGCACAGAGTTAGATTGAACTTATAACCGGCTCTCCGGAGAATGATCGACATGCGATTCACCCCAACCGAATTAACCGAAGAAGAATTGGAGCTTCAACAGCAAGTCCGAGATTTTCTCTTGGAAGAACTGCCCCCAGGTTCGCACGAACCTTGTCTTGGAATGGCAGCCAGAAAAGATAAAGACTTCTCTCTGAAGATGGCTGATCGTGGTTGGGTTGGAATGGCCCTACCAAAGGACTGGGGTGGTTCTGATCGCACTGCCGTGGACCGATTTATCGTGGTCGAGGAAATGCTGCGATGGGGGGCGCCTGTCGGACATCATTGGGTCGCGGATCGCCAAACTGGAAACGTGATTCTGAAGTTCGGCACCCAAGAACAAAGAGAACGTTTTCTGCCCGCCATCTGCCGAGGCGAACTTGGATTCTCGATCGGCATGAGCGAGCCGGATAGCGGTTCAGATCTTGCTTCCGTCAGCACAAAGGCAGAGGAGACCACAGGTGGTTGGATTATCAACGGCACGAAGATATGGACGTCAGGAGCCCACGAGAACGACTGGTTTGTGTGTCTCCTGCGCACATCACCAATGGAAGACGGAAACAAGCACGCTGGGTTATCGCAGTTTCTTATCGATCTAAAATCACCGGGATTGGAAATTAGCCCAATTCCGTTTCTCGACGGTTCCCACCATTTCAATGAAGTCACCTTCAATGAGGTTTTCGTTCCTGAGACGAACGTTGTCGGAGACCTTGGTATGGGCTGGCATCAGAACACGACGGAAATGGCATACGAACGCGGCGGACCTGACCGTTGGTTATCACCTTTCTCGACCGTGGAACAGTTGCTCCGTGAAGCTAGGGGCACCGACTTGGAGGCGACTGTTGCTGATCTATTCGGCGAGTTGACAGCACGCTGGTGGGGTATCCGAAACCTATCTCTCTCAGTAGCGCGCCTCATTGATACTGGAGAAGCTCCGTCGGTGGAGTCTTCTTTGGTTAAAGAGATGGGGACGCGCTTCGAACAGGAGGTCATAGAGAAACTCGTTCACTTGATTGATCTCGAATACTCGCCTGAGTCGGAGTCGTTGTTTGAGCGACTTTTGGCGCAATGCGTTGTGACATTCCCTGGCAACACCATTCGAGGCGGAACTATAGAGATTCTCCGTTCGGTCGCCTCAAAGGGATTGAAGGGGTTACCGGCATGAGTGAGATATCTCAAGTCGATCCCCTAATCACCGAGACCGCAGATCGGCTTTTTTCCCAAATTTGTGATCACGAATCAGTCCAAACTGCAGAAGTAACTGGTGAAGCGACCGAGATCTGGAACGCGTTTGCTGAAACCGGTTTCCCTTGGATATCGATCGGTGAGGAGTTCGGCGGGTCGGGAGGAACGCTCCTAGATGCACTAGAAGTCCTGCGCCTAGTCGGATACCACGCAGCTCCAATCCCTGCCGCTGAAACCGGTATTCTCGGTGGCTGGCTTCTTTCAAGTTCCGGGCAGCAACTACCGGAAGGAGTTACAACTGTCCTTCCAAGCGGCAGTGAAAATCTATTAGTCACAAGGACCGGCGACCGTCTAACTCTTGCTGGTCGCGGGCTACGGGTACCTTGGGCTCGAACTGCTGAAATCATCGTTGTCCCTGTAGAAGTCGACGACCAGACCTTCGTGGCATCAGTCCACCCCGGCGACTGCCAAATTACCCCCATGACCAACATGGCAGGTGAGCCTCGAGATACCGTCGATTTCAACGGAGTCGAAGCCTTTGCGGCCCCGGTTCCGTCTGATATCAACCTTCAATCATTCCGATTCCGCGGAGCTTTATCAAGGACTGCCTTGATGGCCGGGGCCATTGAGAAGATGAGCCAACTCACAGTGTCCTACACCAACGACCGTGTGCAATTCGGTCGCCCGGTGGCAAAGTTCCAAGCGGTACAACAACATTTAGTGTGGGGTGCTCAGGATGCAGCACTAGCTCGAATGGCCGCGGAGTCTGCCGCCCGTGAAGCCAATCGGGGGCCCGGTGCATTCGAAATAGCGGCGGCCAAGTTGATTGCAAATCAGGCGGCTGCTCGAGCTACCAAGGCCTGTCACCAGGCTCACGGTGCCATGGGCATGACTCAGGAATACCCACTTCACCATTTAAGTCGTCGTCTTTGGTCTTGGCGTAAAGAATACGGGGGTGACGCCGAGTGGAGTGAGTGGCTAGGCCGCATTGCAATCTCTCAAGGTGCCGATGGCTTATACCCATTGATAACAGGCGGATCTGGCGTTTTGACATAGATCAATGAAGCTTCAGTCGCAACGATCGCCAATGAGATCTAGCATCAGGACATGACTGAATTCGGTGTTTACGGTGATCTGCATGTCTCTCTCGAAGAGCATGTCGCGACGGCGGAGATACGTCGTCCCCCAAACAATTTCTTCGACCTAGCCCTGATCGATGGCTTAGTCTCGGCCTTCACCGAGCTGGATGAAGATGACAACTGCCGCGCAATAGTTCTGTGCGCGGAAGGCAAAAATTTTTGCGCAGGAGCCCAATTTCATAACGACGGAAGTCGGGGCGGCGAAATCACCGCCAAAAACGCCGATGGTTCAGCACGACATCTCTACGACGCGGCTTTCGATCTTTTCAGCTGCAAAACACCAGTAGTTGCCGCTATCCAAGGAGCTGCCGTTGGGGGAGGTTTGGGCGTCGCATGTTTTGCCGATTTTCGTGTAGCAGCGCCAGAAGCACGCTTCACAGCCAACTTCGCTCGGCTCGGGTTTCATCACGGGTTCGGCTTAACAGTCACTCTCCCTTCCCTTGTCGGTCAACAAAGAGCATTGGAGTTGTTGTATACCGGTGCACGAATTAAAGGTGAAGAAGCAGCTGCGATCGGATTGGTCGACAAGTTGGTGCCCCTTTCTGAACTTCAATCAGAAGCCAATAATCTCGCCACCGAAATCGCGACATCAGCTCCACTCGCTGTCGAATCAATTCGGCAGACCATGAGAGGGCATCTTCCGAACGCAATAAAGGCAGCTACCGACCACGAAAAGGAAGAACAAGACCGTTTACGAACGACCGACGACTGGCGGGAAGGCGTTAACGCTATGAACGAGCGTCGCGTCCCTAATTTCTCAAGGAAATAAAACCCCAAATAGGGGGTCCATTTGACATGAGTGATCTGACTGAAGAACAAATTCGTTCTGCTCTGGACTCAATCCTGGAGCGACGTAACGCAGATACCCGACTAACAACAATGGGTGCGGGATCCGACGATCTCGAAGCAGGCCGCCGTTATCTGGCCAACACCGTCACTGATGGCTGGCATGTGCCGACTTGGCCGGCTCAACACGGAGGCAGAAATGCATCTGCCAGCCAAAACGCTTTAATCGGGAGCGTTCTTCGCGAATTCATAGTGCCCGACCTCTATCCATTCGCAATCGGGTTAGGCATGGTCGGTCCAGCTTTGTTAACTCACGGAAATGATTCCCAACAAGAAGAGTGGCTGAAGGCGATCGCATCTGGGAATTCAATCTGGTGTCAAATGTTCTCTGAACCGGAAGCCGGTTCTGATCTGGCCAATGTGGCTTTGCAGGCAAAGCTAGATGGCGATGAATGGGTCATCGAAGGGCAGAAGACCTGGACCAGTAGAGCTATGTGGGCTGATTGGGCTATCTGTCTCGCTCGAACCGACCCCGCACAGCCGAAACATAAAGGGCTCACTATGTTTGCGATGCCTATGTCAATTCCAGGAGTTGAAGTTCGACCTCTAACGCAAATGAACCGAGATGCACATTTCAGCGAAGTGTTCGTTGAGGAAGCCCGCCTGAAGGACCAATGGCGCATAGGTGACGTCGGCGAAGGGTGGCGCGTAGCTATGACAGTGCTCGCACATGAGCGTGCTGGTGGTGGAAGCCGGGGTGGCGGTGACGGTAGCACTAAGGGTGCCCACATTCCGAGCTGGATAAAAGATCTTCAGGCGTTACCTACCGAGCAAAACGCCATTTGGGATGACGCCGTTATGGGCGTGTACTCACACGATGCTGTGAGCCGTTGGACAACGCAACGTGCAGCTGACGAGGCCCGTTCCAGTGGTTCTCCGGGACCAG
>JAYZKK010000091.1:0-9841 GCA_036163555.1 Actinomycetota bacterium | reverse complement strand
AGCTGACTCCTCGGCACTGCTCATTTTAGCTTCGATGACGGGTGAGGAACTTATTGCACACCATGTTGACCACGGTTTGCGTCCAAATGGTTCGACCGAAAGTGATCACGTTGCGCAACTCGCCGATCAGGTCGGCGCGAAGTTCAGATCCGTGACTCTGTCCTTAGAAGACGGCCCAAACTTGGAAGCTCGAGCCAGGTCCGCGCGCTTTGGTGCGCTCCCATCTGATGTCCTTACGGGCCACACAGCTGACGACCAAGCAGAAACAATCATCCTTCATCTCCTACGAGGAGGAGGGCCTGATGCTTTAGCGGGCATGGGGGACGAACAACACCCCATAATCAAACTTCGACGAGCCGACACAGAATCGGTATGCCAAATATTTGAATGGGCACCGTTAGAAGATCCCACCAACAAGGACCCAAGATTCCGACGCAACCGGATCCGACACGAAATTTTGCCGTTATTGAATGAAGTGGCTGAACGCGATGTAGTGCCGTTGCTTATTCGGGCTGGAGAAATCGCGGATAAGGACGCTGATTTACTTGACCGGCTGGCTCAAGAAATTGATGTCACCGATGCATCCGCTCTTGCCTCGGCGCCTATTGCCCTCGCGCGGCGCGCAATTCGTGCATGGCTTAGAGGTGAACACCCGCCAGATCTGGCATCAGTTGAGCGAGTTCTTCAAGTAGCGCGAGGAGAGGCTCTGGGTACCGAGATAACAGGCGGCAGATCCGTTAGGCGCACCAATGGAAAATTAAGACTTGAAACCTTGGTGAAAGAACACGGAGAACTTCCCGAAAGCGGCTAGGTTCCGATCCTGTGACAGATCTGAGCCCGACAGATGACCCCGCTCTAACTGAAATTCTTGTAACCCGCGACGAAATCGAAGCAAGAGTGCAGGGCCTAGGACAAGAGATTTCAAACGACTATGCGGGACGGATCCCTCTGTTGATTGGAGTGTTGAAAGGAGGAGTTATCTTCGCCTCTGACCTGGCGAGAGCGATCAATCTGCCCGTTGAACTTGACTTTATGGCAGTCTCCTCCTACGGCAGCACCACGCGAAATAGCGGTGTGGTGCGAATCATCAAAGATCTTGACAATGATATTGAAGGACGAGACGTCATCATTGTGGAGGACATCGTCGACAGTGGTCTCACCCTGCGTTATTTGCGAAAAACGCTGTTGGCTAGAAACCCAGCAAGCCTAGAGTTCTGCTCTTTGCTAGTCCGTGAAGAACAACAGGCCGATCTCGACGACCTGGTGAAATATGCGGGTTTTCGACTGCCCCAAGTGTGGGTGGTGGGCTACGGACTTGACGTGGGCCAACGTTATAGAAATCTCGGTGACATATGGGCCTACGACACTTCGGTCGAACAATAATCCCCTCGTAACTCTCAGTGGCCCCATCAAAATTGGACAAGTAATATCTGTGTCGCATTAGTGTTTCAGCGCTAGCGGAATAGGGGACCGTGAAGGGAAAGTGGGCAGAAGGTATTGAGCCCAGGAACTTCGTCTGGGTTATCAAAGATTCTCTCGCTATATGCGAGCGCCCTGGTGGCTACGGCGAACACCATCGACGTGTTCGCCGTCAAGAAGAGATCATTTGGGTTCGCCAAAACCACTTCGATGTCCTCTATTCACTCATCACCGGTTCCCACAATCTCCATAATTATGAAGAACTGGGTATGCCGTTTCGACATCGGCCTTGGCCAGCCCATGATCAACTCGCTCAATACATGGAAGTGCTGTTCACCGAAATTCAGGGCGCTATGACTGCAGGATTGCGAGTGCTCGTTCACAAAGAAGAAGTTGGAGAACGCCTGTGTGGCTTAATGGCCGCATATCTCTTGTGGGCAGGATTGGTCCAGGAAGGACCTCAGGTTACGGCTCTAGCCGAACGAATCTTTCAGCAGCGATTAGGTCCACATGGCAGAGAACTTGTAGAGATAGCTGTCGGAATGGAGCGCGAGCAAGAGGACACCGGTAAGTGAAACAACAATCCGACAGTGATTGCATCCAGCTGCGAGGACTCCGCGTCTTGTGCATAGTCGGTGTACTGCCTGAAGAACGTGAACGCCCTCAGCCAATAGAACTCGACATCGATATATACACGGACCTGTCAGCAGCAGGTAAATCAGATGACCTTGCGGACACCGTTGATTATGGCGCAGCCGCAGAAGCTGTAACCGAGATCTGTTTGTCATCGAAGGCGCAGTTATTGGAGCACTTGGCTCAACGAATCGCCGATCAACTGCTCCTATTAACACCGGTGTCTGCTGTGGATATAACGATCAAGAAGATACGACCACCGATCCCAGTGGATATCAACTCCACAGCGGTTCAAGTGGTTCGTCACAACAATGAATGAGAGAACTCAATCAGAACCGGTAAGAGCGTTCCTCGGTTTTGGTTCCAACTTGGGTGACCGACATGATCTGCTGGCAGCGGCAGTTGATGATCTTCCTGAGAAACATGCTGTATCAGGCTTATATGAAACGGCGCCGGTTGGAGGCCCCGATCAGGGCTCCTACCTCAACCTAGTCGTCGAAATTCACACCCACCTGAGTCCCTACGACCTGCTTGAGGCTTGCCAAGAGCTTGAGCAATCAGCCGGGCGTGTGCGCATGGAACGATGGGGGCCACGCACCCTTGATGTAGACGTTTTGCTCTACGGTCTTCTAGAACTCGAAGATCCTGAGCTGACTATCCCACATCCGCGGATGTATGAGAGGGCTTTCGTGCTTTACCCGCTGGCCGAACTCGCTCCGGAATTACTTCCCGAAGACTGGAAGCTTGCAGTTGCTGACCAGGCAATAGAACGGCTAGGCGACTGGGCATCCTTCGAATCTCGGAAATAGAAGCAAATTGCGTCTCGATCTTGGAAAAAAGGATTTGGTGCGAGACGTCAAATGCCAATATCTCCAAATAGATCTTCTTTATTTCTCTGTTGATCGCACCGCTTGAGCGATTCATGAAGCACCATAAAGCATGGGTACTTCTCGCAAATCAGAGGAGTGCTGGACAAACTGAACTTCGTTGAGGAGATATGGCAGAAATCCCCTATCAATTTGCCCCCGACCGCAAAGTCGAAGATCTCATAGCGAAGCATGCGGATCTTGAAGCAGGGGAAGAAACCGACGATGTTGTAACCATCGCCGGGCGGCTCATGTTGAGACGGGTTCAGGGCAAGTTGGCTTTCGGCACTCTTGATGATGGTTCGGGTCGGATCCAACTATTTGCACCCTCCAAGAGCACTCCAGACTTTGATGACTTCTGTGACCTGAATCTCGGTGACTGGCTGGGAGTAACAGGCGTTGTCATGACTACCCGTCGCGGAGAGCTGAGTGTTCGGGTGGATTCTTGGGTTCGTTTAGCTGAAGCCAGACGACCCTTCCCAGATAAATGGCATGGAATTAGTGACACCGACACCAGATATCGGCAACGGTACGTTGACCTTTGGGTAACACCAGAAGCTCGAGAAGCCTTCCAAACACGGAGTCGAATGATTTCGCTCACCCGTTCCTTTTTAGAGGAGCGAGGGGCGATGGAAGTGGAGACTCCCATCTTCCATCCGATACCGGGCGGTGCCAATGCCCGGCCGTTCACTACCCACCACAACGCACTCGACCTTGATCTCTACCTCAGGATTGCTCCGGAGCTGTACTTGAAACGACTTACAGTCGCTGGCTTCGAAAAAGTATTTGAGATCGGACGCGTCTTTCGTAACGAAGGAGTGTCAACACGCCACAATCCAGAGTTCACAATGCTCGAACTGTATGAGGCCTACGCCGACTACGAAGACATCATGCGCCTTGTCGAAGAGCTAGTTGAACACTTAGCGATCGAACTCACCGGATCAACGGTACTTACTGTGGGAGATAGAGAACTTGACGTCGCGAAACCGTGGCGGCGCGCAACTATGACTGAATTGATTGAAGAATCCATCGGGGTGGCATTGACATTGGACACACCTCTTGAGGAACTGCGCGCGATTGCGTCCGAACACGAAATCCCAGTCAAAGATGCTTACGGACCCGGGAAACTGATTCTGGAAATCTACGAAAAGAGCACAGAGAGTTCCCTGTGGGGACCTGTCTACGTGACGGATTATCCGATCGAGGTTTCGCCGCTGTCTCGAGAGCACAGATCCAACCCAGGTATGGCCGAGCGTTTCGAAGCAATATTGGCGGGAAGAGAACTCTGCAACGGTTTCAGCGAACTTGTAGACCCGGAACAACAACGAGTCCGATTCGAAGAGCAGGCGGCACAAAATGAAGGCGGAGACGACGAAGCGATGCTTGTGGATGAAGACTATTTGCGTGCACTCGAATACGGTTTACCGCCCACCGGAGGTGTAGGAATAGGGATGGATCGCCTCGCGATGCTTCTTACGGGTCAAACAAGCATTAGAGATGTTGTTTTTTTCCCGACGTTACGACCGGAACAAATGTAGGTCTCAGACCGGATTTAGAGGTCACTACGGCGTTGGCGCAGAACCCTCCGGTTGGTCTTGGCGTTGCACGAACAAACCTTCTGCTTCCATGAAACGACCGTCTGGTCCATCACCTGAACCCCGCAAGGTTATTTTGCGACCTTCAATGTTGTGGACCCACGCCCTAAATGTCACTGGAACTACCAATGGGGCTGGTCCTATGTAGTCCACCTTCAAATAAGCGGTGTAGGCCTGGCGCCCACGCATTCGATTCAAGGCGCCCATTACTTCGTCAATAATTAGGGCTTGGACACCGCCATGCACTCTTTCTGGAGGACCAGCGAACATAGGATCAATAGTGCCCGTGCAAATGACACTTTCATCTGATTCCTTCACAAATGACAGCCCGATTGATGCGGGATGCAAATCTCCACCTGCAATCGAGAACGGGTCAAATTCGATTTCATCTCCAACCTCAAGGTCGAGAGGCGTGTATTGGCCCGCGTAGATAGCGGCCAAATGAGGGCGAGTCAACATGTCATCGAGCTTGTTTCGCTCCTCACCAGACCCAAAACGAGCTGCTAAAGATTCGATGGCTTCAGCGATTTCTTCCAAGACTTCATCCGGTAAATGACGCCCCGAAATAGCTTGGTTTAAACGACGTGCCGACTTGGCGGCCTTAGCTACTGCATCCCAGGTGCTCATGCCCCGAACGCTACCGCGCTGAGCGGCCTCGCAGGCGGGTACCTTGACGCAGTACGGTCAAGGCATGCGCCGCATCATTTTCGACGAAGAACACGACATGTTTCGCGAGTCAGTTCGATCGTTCATTGATAAAGAGATCGTACCTAACCACGAAAAGTGGGAGCAGAACGGGAAAGTTGATAAGGAAATGTTCCAAAAGGCCGGCTCGCATGGCTTTCTAGGAACGGCTGTACCGGAACAATTTGGGGGAGGTGGAGTACAAGATTTTCGCTACAACTCAATCATCAACGAAGAAGTTCAACTTGCGGGCGTCGTCGGATCGGGAATGTGTATCACGTTGCACAACGACGTCTGCTTGCCCTACTTCATCAACTATTGCAACGAAGAACAGTCTGAACGGTGGATGCCAGGACTCGTGAACGGAAACCTGATGAGCGCCATTGCTATGACCGAACCTGCGATTGGATCGGATCTGGCTTCAATGGGCACAAGTGCGATACGAGAAGGCAATGGCTACGTAGTGAACGGATCGAAAACGTTTATTACCAATGGCATTAATAGTGATTTGATAATCACTGCTGTAAAAACGGACCCCTCAGAAAAACATAAAGGCATGTCATTGCTAGTCGTTGAAGAGGGCATGGAAGGTTTCGAACGGGGAAGAAACCTCGACAAGTTAGGCATGAAAAGCCAAGACACGGCTGAGTTGTTCTTCAACGACCTATATGTCCCGGAAGAGAACGTCTTAGGCGGTGAGGGCTCGGGCTTTTTGAACCTAGTGAACAACTTGCCTCAAGAACGACTATCAATCGCGATAACAGGAACTGCGTCGGCGCAAGCCGCGTTTAATTGGACCGTTGAATATGTCACTGAACGTGAAGCTTTCGGACAGAAAATTTCATCTTTTCAAAACACACGATTTGAATTGGCGGAAATGAAAACGGAACTTGACATGGCATGGGTGTTCGTTGACCGCCAGATTCAGGCTCTGAATGAAGGTGAGTTAACAGCCGAAGATGCGGCGGAGGCGAAGTGGTGGTGCACTGAAATGCAGCTTCGAACCATCACACGGTGCCTGCAACTGTTCGGCGGCTACGGCTTCATGAATGAATACCCGATAGCAAGGGCGTACGCCGACGCAAGAGTGCAAACCATTTATGGCGGCACGACCGAAATCATGAAAGAAATCATCGGCCGAAAAATTACTGGCCGATAGAGATCAAAATTACTGTCCGAACAAATGCAGCCAACATCGATAGGAGTGCAGCATGACCCGATCAATTGAATCAGTCGCAGTAATAGGCGCGGGCACGATGGGCGCAGGCATTGCCGCCGCGAGCGCGGCCGCGGGATGTCGAGTGCTAATTCTCGACATGAATGCAGAGACTGTTGAAGCAGCGCTTCAACAGGTCGACGAAGAAAATCGCCACCTAGTCACTACAGGCCTAGTCGATACCGATCTTGAGGAGATCAGTGGCTATGACTGGATCTGTGAGGCGATCGTAGAAGATCTTGCCGTGAAGAGAGACCTGTTCAATCGCCTTGAAGAGATGCGAAAAGACGGATCAGTCATTTCCTCCAACACTTCAGGAATTCCACTACGACAGATATCTGAAGGAATGCCAGAACGCTTTCGTTCAGATGTTGCAATTACTCACTTCTTCAACCCAGTCAAAGTGATGCGGTTGTTTGAATTGGTTCCTGGTGAAGACACAGACCAAGAAGTGATATCCGCCTTCGCAGACTTTGGTGCCGATCAGCTTGGAAAAGGAGTAGTCCACGCTAAAGACACAGTTAATTTCATTGGCAACCGAATCGGCTGTTTCTTTATGCTCTCTGGCTTACATCTAGCTAAGCCCTTCCTCGCCGATGGAATGAATCAAGAGACCGTAGACGCTGTATTAGGTGCACCAGTCGGACTCCCCCCAACGGGCCTGTATGGCCTTATCGATCTAATCGGTTTGGATGTAATGGAACTTGTAGGGAAGAACCTTGCGGTCAATTTGCCTGCGGCCGACATAGGTCAGGAATTCACAAGCTTTCCGTCTACTGAGCAACAAATGCATGACAGAGGCCAACTAGGCCGCAAGGCCGGCGGAGGCTTTTACAGGCAAAGCAAAACGGCTGATGGCGAACGGCGCAAAGAAAGCTTCGATCTCGTAAATGAAGAGTGGCGCGATGCTCAAGAGCCTCAACTTGGCGGTGTGCCGTCCGGACTGGGAGAAGTAATCTTCCACGACTCTCCCGAGGGCGAACTTGCATGGAAAGTGTTTGGAGGGACTCTGAGATACGCCGCGGCGTTGATACCTGAAATTGCGGATGACGTATTGAATATCGACAATGCCATCCGATGGGGATTCAACTGGGTGCATGGCCCATTCGAAATGTTGGATCACCTAGGACCACGCAGGGTTATCGATCGTATTCGCGTTGAAGGCGTTGAGCTTCCGTCAATGCTGCAGGTTCTGGACGAGGCGGGAGTTGAATCTTTTTATCGCAACGAGGGAAGCGAATATCTGGGCGTAGATGGTGACTACCATCCAGCAGACAGTTCAGCCGATTGAATCATGTTGTCGCACTATCGCGTCTGCCATAGCGACAACGTCCCGCATTTCAGTACCGTCATGAATCCGCACAACATCGATGCCAGCGCAAATTGCGTGGGTGACTGTCGCTGCGGTTCCGAAGAGTCGCTCTTCGACGCTTGATCCAAGAACGGTCCCGATCGAGGACTTCCTCGAAGTTCCGATGAGCAGCGGAAACTCAAGATGAGCTAACTCGGGAAGACGACGTAATATCTCCAAGTTCTCGGAAACGGACCAGCCGAACCCAAATCCGGGATCCAAAATCAATTTGGCGGGATCAACCCCAGCCGAATCACATATAGACAGCGAAGCGGTGAACCCAGAAGTGATGTCATCAATGACGTCATGATGTTCAAGCCCTCGTTGATTATGCATCAGTACCGCTCCGACCCCCCGATCTGCGACTAGAGATGAAAGGTCAGGATCCAATTGAAACCCAGAGATGTCATTCACGACGCTCGCACCGACATCCAAAGCAGCTTCGGCAACCTCAGCCCAGGTTGTATCAATGGAAATCGGTAACCCGACTTCGGCATTAATCGCTTCAATTACGCGGACAACCCGATTTTTCTCTACTGAAACCGGAGTCATATCTGCACCCGGTCGTGAAGAAGCGCCCCCCACATCGATGATGTCCACCCCGCAAGCTGCGAAGCCCTTGGCCAACGCGACGGCCTTATCTAGCTCACCCGCTACACCATCGCCAGAAAATGAGTCTTGCGTAGCGTTCACAATTCCCATTACGTACGTCCGAAGTCCCCAGTCCCATGTGGCGCCCCGACCAGCTTCAAACGTTTCTGCCTTGTACCGGCGATCAATCGGCCACACCAGAAACTCCGTAAGTCTTCTTAACGCTCAAGAGTTGATAACAGATTGGTTGCTGCGTCTCGCATGCCCCGCAACCCTGGGGTTGTAGGAAGACCATCAAGTGCAGCTAGGGCGTTGTCCACAAACCCTTGCGCAGTTACCACAGAAGTAGCTATATGAGGCCCTTCTATAACAGCGGCGCGCGCCTTATCCCTAGTTTCTTCATCCAACTGTTGGCCAAGTAACTCTGTGATTGGGTCACCCGCTGCGATCATCCGAATGACCGGCAACGTGTAGACGCCTTCTCTGAGATCGTTACCGGAGGGTTTACCCAGCTCTTCGTCAGTGGCTACAAAATCAAGAATGTCATCGACTACTTGGAATGCCATTCCGTACGCGTGACCGAACTCAGTAAGTTGATCCACCACTGAACGATCAGCGCCGCTCAGAATTCCACCAATACGACACGAAGTTGCGTACAACTCAGCGGTTTTCCCCGAAATGGCTTGGAGATACTGCTTTTCGCTCCTGCTGATGTCGTAAATCAGTTGGAGCTCGCGAACTTGTCCTTCGCACAGGTGGCCGATAGTCGCTGCTAGCAACTCAGCCACTTCAGTTCCCAATGAGGCCGCTAGTTCGGATGCCTTCGCCAAAAGAAAATCGCCAGCGAGAATTGCTGTGAGGTTGCCCCAGCGGTGATTCACCGCCTCAATTCCGCGACGCGTTTCAGCCTCATCCATCACATCGTCGTGATACAGCGACCCTAGGTGGACAAGTTCAACTGCCACCCCTCCGCGAACCATTTCATCGGTAAGACTTTCAGATCTATCGCCCATCGGGTCCAACGAAAGCGCCGCGGCGATTACGAAAGCTGGCCGCAAGCGTTTACCGCCTGCAGGTATCAGATGAGACGCGACCTCGGTCAAGAAGTCGTCGTCGGTTGTCGCTGCCTCTCGGAGCGCGGCCTCCACGCGGCCCAAATCGGCGTTGGGATCAACCCGATGCTGAAGAGGAGTGAGAGAAACCACAATGCAAACCTAACTGGAAAGCTCAACGACAACTCGATCTGCGCTGAAACCTTGGGTTTGTTCGACCGAAATCCAAATTATTTGAAATTTGACTACAAGCTGCTGTGAGACATGGTCACTCTCCCGGTTACACTCCAGTAACGCCCGTCAACCCTGGGCACACTTGCCTCCTGGAGGATTCAGTGTTTGAAAGGTTCACCGATCGAGCTCGTCGAGTAGTTGTTCTGGCTCAAGAGGAAGCGCGCCTTCTCAACCACAATTACATCGGTACCGAACACATC
>JAYZKK010000090.1:0-14576 GCA_036163555.1 Actinomycetota bacterium | reverse complement strand
GAGGTGTTGATCAGGGAATAGCAAGAAACCATGCTCGAGGAATGCCGCGTGTAGTTCACTGAACTCGTCATCACTGAGATTCTTGAGATCTACACCAGTAGCGGTAGCACCGAAGGCCTTGTCGGCCATTGGAGCGATTGTTATGTCACTCATCTTGTTCCCCAAGTCCCTTGTTGACAACAGGCTAGCCAACCGGCAGGGCCTGAGAGTAGGAACCTGATGTTCGGGTGACTAAGAACAGGCGAGTTCGACCGACCCATGGCTGCCAACTGAGAATTTCACCTGGTCAGCAACCTGCGGGAAATAGGTGATGACGGTGCTGCCCGTCATAACAAACTCTCCAGCCTTAATGGAGCGACCTCGCTCGTTGAGATGATTCGCGAGCCAAGCGACTGCTTCAAAAGGGTGACCTAATGCGTCGCCGGTTTGACCGGACCCGAGGACTTCGCGGTTGACTTCCAAGACGGTGGGTGTGTTGACCACGTCACGGTCTCGCAAACTCGCGACCGGAGAACCTAGAACGACTCCAGCGTTCCAAGCATTTTCAGATACTGAATCAAATGGATTCAGTTGGTCGTAGTCAGCATCACGGTCTTCGATCAATTCGAAGGCTGGGTAACACGCGTCGACCGCACCTCGAATGCTTTCTTTTGTGTGCGACGTATTTTCTGGGTCCAAGTCAACGCCAAGCTGAACAGCAATTTCACATTCAAGACCAAGATGGCGGTGGTCACCAAGAACCACGTGCCCCGGTGAGGGCTGAACCCGACTATCGAAAACAGCTCCGGATAGGGGATGGTCCACACCACAGAACTCCTGCATTGCTTTGCTGGTGAGGGCCACTTTCCAGGCAACTATCTGTTCGCCGCGGCCAATCATGATGTCAATAAAGGCATCCTGGACGAGGTACGCGTTGTCCAGGGAGGGGTTATCGACTCTGTCTGCCAAGGTGTGGTGTTGTGCTTTGGTGTCAAGCTCTTCTATGAATGACGTCGCGATCTCTATTCGTTCTTGCTCGTTCACAAGCATCCCTCCTTCATCGCTCCAGGTTGATTGTTGCACTGAATTCTGAGATTCGCAGCAATGTTGGATTCCGAGACTGATCTCAACGCAACAATAGGGCTTTTAGTAGAGGGCCTCGGCTGCTGCTAGGTCAGCGATTCTGTCTCCGTCATAACCCAACATGTCGCTTAGTACTTCAAAGGTGTGTTCGCCTATTGGTGGTCCGCCCCATAGGGCGGCAGAGGGAGTTCGACTGAGCTGATAATGAGAACCTTCCACAATGGTCTCACCAGCGTATGCCTGAGGTACACGTCGGAAATGATTTCGATGCGCCAACTGAGGGTCAATGACCGCGTCAGCCGAATCAGATGCGACGTGAGCAGCTACACCATGCGTTTGTAAGAGATCTTGAAGTTCGAAGCGGTCTTGAGAAGCGGTCCAGGTTGCGATGATTGAATCGTCGAGATCTTCAACTCCGATCAATTCCCGAAGAGCCTTTTCGGCATCTGAGTTTTGACATACAACGGCGATCCATTTGTCGTCACCTTGAACCGGATACACCCCGTGAACCCCGTAGCGTTCGCTGGAGTTCGCTGACCGCTGAGCAGTGCGCCCATTGACTTCTTGGTCCAAAAGAGCTGGACCCAGAAGGTGTAGTGCAGATTCATGTTGACTGAGGTCTATATAGGAACCTTCACCTGTTCGCCGTTGATGATCTAGCGCTGCTACCAGCGCAGTGACTGTGAAGCGTGGAGCGGTGTAATCGGTGTAGGCAAGAAATGGCCCAGTAGGGGGTCGGTCCGGCCATCCAGTAATTTCGTAGAATCCGCTTAGCGCTCCCGCAAGATTGCCGAAACCCGGGTACATGTTCATCGGGCCGGTTTGACCCATCAGACAGCTTGACAACATCACGATGTCGGGTTTTCGTTTCTTTATGGACGCATAGTCAAGTCCCCAATTCGCCATCGCCTTTGGAGTGAACGCTTCGATGACGACGTCTGCCCAGTCGATTAGATCCCAAACCACTGTGTGAGCTTCTTCGACAGTTAGGTCAAGGCTGACCATGTACTTTCCGGCGTTGGCGGAGTGGTACTGCGCGGTATTGTCCGGGTGAGTTTCATCATTTACGAATGGCCCAGCGTTGCGAATCACATCGATCCGCCCTTCAGATTCGATCCTTACGACGGTTGCACCGTGGTCTGCGAGATTGCGGGTCGCCATAGGTGCAGCTATCGCCCACGTGAAATCCAGAACCTTTATTCCCTCTAATGGCCTATTAGTAGGGGCAGGGTCAAGAGGAGATGGGCTTACGGGTGCTCTATCCAGATCTTCAAGTATCTCGTCGGTGTGTTGGCCCAGTTTGGGCGGCGGACCGAGTTCCTTGAGGGCAACTGTTGATTTAGCGAAACGGCCGGGAAATTTGTGCCCAAGTTGGGGAACGTCTTCAAAAAACTCACGCGCTTTGAGGTGTTCTGACTCAAGTATGTCTTGTGTATTTGCGACCGGCGCTATGAGGAGCCGCCGCTCACTGTTGCCAGTCATCAACTCAGCTTTGGTTTTGGTTGCGGTGAAGGCGGCAATAGCGTCTTGAGCTCGGTAAAGATCGTCAGCATCGGCTTCACCAGCAAAGATCATCATGAAGAAATCAATCCAATTCTGATCGCGGGTTGCTTCATCACAGAAGCCCTCTTCGTGCACCCAATTCATTAGCCGCTGACTGTATGGGCCGAGCATTTCGCCGAACATGAATGTGATCGAGACGAAACCATCCAAAGCGGGATAGACGGTTCTAATGATGTATTCGCCTGCTTTAATGCCCCCTCCGGCGCGCCTGATCGGCGGTGCTCCGACTGCGCTTGTGATGAGCATGGTTTGGGTGCATTGAGTTACAGCCTGCTGTGCTGAAACATCTATGTGTTGACCGCATCCCGAGGTGCTTCTTTCGAACAGAGCAATCGTTGTAGCTTCGGCGGCCTCAAGGGCGCCATGTAGCCAACCTTGAGGCACGCCACCGACCTGTATCGGAGCGCGATCGGGATCTCCTGTGACGCCTAGTTGACCCCCGCTCGCCAGCAAGGTCAGGTCTGTTGCAAGCCAATTGCTCTTGGGACCGGTTGCGCCGAAAGGGGACAATCTAACTGTCAGGAGGGAAGGGTTATCTGCACGGAGCTTGTCGAGATCGAGTCCTTCAAAGGCTCCACAGTCAAGGACAACATCTGCCGTTGCCGCTAAGCGTTCAATTTCTTCGACTCCGCCAATGACGGATTTCTTGCCTCGGTTCCAAGCCCAATGAGTCAGAGACCTCTCGATATTCTCTTCATCATCAGCGAACGGCCCTACCTGCCGCGAGTGAGTTCCTCCTGGTGGCTCAATAGCGACGACCTCTGCCCCTAGCTGAGCTAATAGCAGGCCGGTCAAATTGGAACGTTCATCTGTGAGATCGAGAATCCGGTATGGCGAAAGCATGACCGACATTCTGCCCGTTTAATGAGTGATGCGTGAGATGATGCTAAATCTGGCAGGGGAGGTAGGAAAGATGGAAGGCGACGACCAGCGTTTGAATATGTTGCGCGAATCCATCCGCCTGACCGAAGAAATTCTTTCCGAAGCGAACCAGAATCCGAGAACACAATTGGATCCGACAGTCCGGGCGAAACTGATACATGGTCGCGATTGGAGAATCCGGTATCTGAATCACATAGAAGAAGGTGGACCGCTACTCGAAGCTGGCGACGAATGGTCAATGCATCAGGGTCACGATTTAGCTATCGAATGGGGGTATGAAACCTGGGATGAAAATCGAATCGGCCTGCGATGCAGAAGTTGTGACGATTGGATTCAGCTATATGACGTGGACCGGAACTCCTCAGCTGTATCCACTGTGGCTGACCTGTACCTAGAACACGAAACTCACACAGTGGTGTCGTGGCGGCAGGGCTTAGAAGCCGGCATTGAGTGCGTCACTTGTGGAGCTGTGAATGACAAAGGCTTTCCACTGCTTGAGGCACCGGTCAGTGAATGGTTCGATGATGTTTGGAATGGGTAAGCATCACAAAATCTGAGACCTAAGGTTTGTGCGCCGGGTGGGACTCGAACCCACACGCCCGAAGACACCGGCACCTAAAGCCGGCGCGTCTGCCAGTTCCGCCACCGGCGCTCTGTTTCAACTTATCGGTCAAAAGTGTCGACCATTCAACTGTGAAGCCCGACACCGTAAAAGTTCCAAGGAGGTGAGCAGTTCTTAAGTGCTACGAGTTACGGAACACCAGCGCAATCAAGTTGTATGGTCACTGGATCCACTTCCGGACCTAAAGCCAAAAGCGGGGTTGAGTTATGCAGGTCACCAGAATATTTACAGGGGAAGACGGCAGGTCACACTTCGAAGATCTCGAAATTCCAAGTACTGACCTTGGCCCGCCCTTGGGTGAGATCAGCGCTGCAGTTCCGAGTGCCTCATCTTTTTTTCGATCAACTCGAACCGAGGGTGACGAGGATGTATATGACTACCATTGCGCACCTCAAAGACAGTTCGTCATCCACTTAAAGGGGGCCGTCGAGATCGAGATCGGCGACGGAAGTAGACGCCGATTCGGAGTAGGGGACGTGCTACTTGCTGATGACACAACAGGTCAAGGTCACATCAGTAGGGGAGTGGAAACTCCCCGGGAACAGGTCTTCGTAGTCTTGCCCGACGACCTTGATATGGAGCCCTGGCGGACATGAGGGCTTATGTGTCTTCCATTTTGGAGGAGAACTAGGGTCAAGATGTAGAAGGAGGAAGAATGCTCAGATTGACGTTCCTAATTCGGCGCAAACAAGGCATGACTAGAGAAGCCATGCAGAGATATTGGCTTGAAGAGCATGCCCCTCTCGTTGCTAGTCACTCACAAACCTTGAACATGCTTCGTTACGTGCAGGTCCACACCACAGATGACGACCATGGTCGCCTCACCGGTCGACGCGGCGAGATGGAAGAGCCCTATGACGGTGTCGCAGAAGTTTGGTGGGATTCGAAAGAAGCCATGGTGGAAGCGACGCGCTCAAAAGAAGGTCGTCAAATCGATCAGATTCTCAGATCTGACGAAGAGCAGTTCATGGATTTAGAGCAGTCCGTCGCTTGGTTCAACTACGAATACCCGCAAGTAAACCCGTCCCCAGAAAATATTGTGGCAACTGAACGTTCGAGTTTGGTGAAGTTGTACTTCCCGTTACGCCAAATCGAATCTCTGAGTGTCGATGAAGCTCAGTGGTATTGGCGAACACATCACGGACCAGTTATTCGACGTCAAGCCCATGGATCGGGAATATTGCGTTACCAACAGGTTCATCGCGATGAACCAGAATTGACCGCCGGGATCAACGGTTCTCGAGGATCAACTATTGAGCCGTACCTCGGCCATGCTGAAGTCTGGATGGACCGAACCGCGATGGGGAACCCGACTCCGGAAAATAGGGCTGCCTCAAAACGTGCATATGAGGATGAAGCCAACTTTATAGATTTCGCACGTTCGTCAATGTTTCTGACAAAAGAGCATGTGATTATTGATCGGCGTTGATTTCGTCGTCAACTAACGACCTCACTCCTTCCACAACGCGTTGCATATTGGCTTTGTGGATGAGTCTTCGTTGGAACAACACCTCGTCCTCCTTAGAGGGGTCCTCTTGGGCCCGGGGCGCTGTTCCGTTGTTTTCCTTTCCGATGACCATCGAGAACCGCAAACGGGTCCCTGGGCCTTGTTCCGCAAGTTCGAAACGCCAAATCGCTCCGGGTTTTTCCTGATCAGTTATGCGCCACTCGAATTCCTGTTTCTCGACCCACCGTGTGACGATGCATTCGGTCTCCCACTCCCGTACCCCTGGTATCGAATTTTTGCCATTGAACTTTGAACCGACTCCCACCTCACCTTCGGTGATCCAGTCTGCGCCGACGAATTCATCAGAAAAGAGCGCTGGCATATTGATGTCGGAAACAACTTCCCATACGGCTTTGGGACGAGCATTAGTGTCTATCTCTGCGACTACCCCAGGGCCGTCCGCGATCCGTGATGAACCATCAATGCTTGGCTGTTCGCGAGTGAACCCCCATTGGTTGAAGTAGGTGATGTCTGACGCTGGTCGTCGAACAGCGGGAGAGAAATCGTGACCAATGGTGTGGGCAACGGGAAAACAAACGAGGGTTGTCACCCCGTCAGGGATTCCTAGAAGTTCGGCAACTTCAGAGGGTTTCTCGTTCAGCATTGTCGCGTACGCAGTTCCCAATCCTCTGGATCGAAGGGCCAAATTAAAACTCCATGCTGAGGGGATAGCGCTGTCGAACAATCCTGGACGGCCGCTGTTGTCGTGGATGCCCCAGATGGCACACATCACCAGCGCAGGGGCTTTGGAGAAATTTTCGACGAGATATGCACTTGAACTTACGATGTGTTCTTTGGGGTGACCTGTGCCATCCAGTCGTCCTCGCGCCTTGAGGAAGAGCGTCCCGACTTCGGCGTACAACACTCCTAGTTGATCTTTGAGACTTTGGTCTCGGATGATCAGCCAACGACGACTCGCGTCGTTACCGCCGGTGGGGGCTTGCTCTGCTAAATCAATGCACTCAAAAAGCAGTTCGTCAGTGACTTCTCGAGTGAAATCCAAACGTTTTCGAACAGCCCGGGTTGTCGTCAATAAGCGGTCGACCTGAGCAAGGTCGAAACCTGATTCAGAAAGATCATCATTCATGCAACGAATCTACGCGCATATCTCATAGTTCTGCTCAGTGCGGCCGCACCGAGAAAACTGAAGGAGGAACTAGTGGACCCGGGTCTGACTGTGGTGGCGCCTGTTCCGAGATTCGTGTCCCAGGTTTTGGTAAACGAAGCGCTCCGGCGATGCCTAGTAGGGCGCACGCAGCTGATAACAGCAGCACCCAGAGAAACGTTGAAGTCCAATCCGCGAGCACTCCGCCGATTTGGGGAGAGACCATTTGTGCTACTCCAAAAGCGAGAGTTGCCGCGCTGAAACCGGGCCCATAATCCTCGGCCGACGCGTTTTCAACGAAGTACATGGTGAGGCTGACGGGAATGGACGCAAAGATCATTCCGATCACCACCGAAGATGCAAGTGTGGGAAGTATCCAGCCAGGCAGGATCGTCACCACTAGAACGCTCCAAAGACCGAAGGCGCAACCAAGAGTCGCCCGTGTCCCAAATGCGGAAACCGATTTCGCGACAATGGGGCCACCAAACACCATCCCAAGCCCGATCAAGGTGAACGACAGAGACGCGTTGCTGGCCGACCAGCCGTTATCGCCCTCTAATCGGCTACTCATGAACGCCAAAACGAGCAGATACATGAAGCCGAAGGTCGTGTACATGGCTGTCACGGGTTTCCAGCCCGGTACGCGACGTAAGGCATCGAACCCACCGACGCTGCCCTTGGGCGAAAGCTGTTCCTGGGCGTGTCTAACAACAGCAACAGTTCCGACTGCTACCAGTAGTCCAATGATTGTTTGAACTACGTACACGTTGCGCCAACCTTCGTCTCCCCACAGCCGTCGAACCCAGCCAGCTAATTGACTGGTGAACACGATGCTGAGAGCCATCCCTGATGAGAGAAGTCCGATAGCTGTGCCCCGTTTTTCGGGTGGAAAGGCAGCGCTGGCAACAACTGGGGTTGGAATCCAGACCCAGGCCCCGCCAAAGCCGCTACAAAACATTCCAAACATCAAGACAGGGGCATTGGGAGCTACAGCAGATACCAGTTGGCCTGCCACGGCGATGAGAAGTCCGACCTTCATAATGGTCAGCAATCTGATGCGGGACGCAGCTATAGCGACTGCGAGAGTGCCAACGAGATAGGCGGTGACGTTCGCTGTGGCTATGGAACCCGCAACGGTATTCGATAACCCCAGATCTGAACGCATCGCAGGCAATACGACACCCAAGGTAAATCGACCGAATCCTTGAGCTACACCGGCGCTCGCTGCCGCAAACGCCACGGCTATCCAGGCGCGAGCAGTCACCCCTAGAGGCTATCAATTCGATAGTAACGGGAAGTTCGGAGGCGCTCAGAAAGCAGCGTCGATCCACGGATCTAAATCTGGTGTCCACAAAGCAGGCGCGACCTCACCAGGGTTGCCTAACATCGTTAGGGTCTAGATAGGAGAGCAACATGGCGATCAGCATCGATCCCGAGACAGGTCTCAAGATTTTTGATACCCGCGCCGCCAAAGCAAGCGACAAGATTCAGGGGCAGGGTTACGAAGTAAATCCCAATGCCTCCCTGAAAACCCTTCCTGAGGTTTCTACCGACGCAAGGTTCGATGCCGTTGAACAGGCCAAATATCGAGAATTCAAGGAGCAGCGTCGCGGGGCAGCTGACTACATGGCGATGGAGGGAGAATTCGCAAAATACCTTGAGGATCACTACTCCGAATCCCCGGTACAACGTGATTCTCTGACCGACGAATGCGAAATCGTTGTAGTAGGTGCCGGATTCGCTGGGTTACTTCTTTGGTACCGCCTCAAAGAAGCAGGTTTTCAAGACGTCAGGTTCTGTGAAAAAGGCGGCGATGTGGGCGGTACCTGGTACTGGAACCGTTACCCGGGGATCGCATGCGACGTTGAGTCCTACAGTTATTTCCCGCTGCTAGAGGAAATGGAGTATTTCCCGACAATGAAGTTCGCGTCGGGCTTCGAGATCCTTGAGTACTGCCAATCCATGGCCACCAAGTTCGGTTTCTACGACAAGTGCCTCTTCCACACAACCGTGGAAAGTACCGACTGGGATGAAGAAACTAGGCGCTGGACCGTAAGTACCGATCGGGGCGACGCTATGCGAGCTCGCTACGTCATCTTGGCAAACGGAATCTTGACGACCCCGAAACTAGCTCGAATCGATGGCATGGAATCCTTTGAAGGGGAGTCATTCCACACTTCTCGTTGGCGCTATGACGTTGACCTGGAAGGCAAGACAGTGGGGATAATTGGTACGGGAGCAACAGCGGTCCAAGCTGTGCCAGAACTTGCGAAAGTTGTTGGTGAGTTGTATGTCTTCCAACGCACTCCTTCATCAATTGATGTGCGAGACCAGCGAGTAACTGCGCCCCAAGAAATTGAGGACTGGAAAGAAGAACCCGGCTGGGCTCGCGCTCGGCGAAAGCGATTCTCGAAAATTTCAGCTGGTCGCTCAGCGATCCAAGCCAACGATGACTACTTAGCCGGGAAAGTCGAGCACTTCAAAGAACGCAAAGAACATGCGCGCAAACTCACACCCGAAGAACTGGTTGAAAAGCAGTTGGATTCAAATTTTCGCATCATGGAACAGATACGGGCCAGGGTCGACGCCATAGTCGAAGACCCCAAGACAGCTGAGGCTCTAAAGCCGTACTACCCCTACGGCTGTAAGCGACCGACTTTTCACGATGAGTATCTACCTACTTTCAACTTGCCTCACGTTCATCTGGTGGACACCGCACCTATGGGTGTGACAAATATCAACGTAAACGGAGTCGTGCATCAAAATGAGGAATATCCGCTCGATGTGTTGATCTATGCGACGGGCTTCCAATGGATGGCGACGTCGACGTTCAACATGGTCACCGGTCGAGGTGGTCAGACGATGAAAAACAAGTGGGAAACTGAAGGCACGAAGACTTTCCTCGGAATTCATAGCAATGGCTTTCCCAACCTGTTCATCATGACTGGCCCACAGGGTGGAGGAGGCAGCTTCAATTTCACCGATGCCATTGAGACTCATGCCGATTACATCGTGTGGATGCTTTCAAAGATGCGAGATGAGGGCCATCAAGTAGTGGACATCACCGAAGAGGCTGAATTGACCTATGCCGAACACTGCAGACAGGCCGATATAGCGACTGCGCCCCTTCGCGATTGTCTGTCTTATTACAACGGCCATGGGGATTCTGAACCGGGAAGCCTTGCCTATTACGGAGGAGGTAACTGGCATAAGTTTCGGGTCCGGGCGCAGGAAACCCTTGACACCTACTTGTTTGAATCCGTCTGACTCGCTATTTCAGGTGAGGTATCACCTCTGAAGCAAGACGTTCAAGGTTTCGGGCCATGAATTCGGGATCAATTCCTGGTGGTAGACCTGAAGTAGCTATGTCGGTTATGCCGTATAGGTGAATGAACTCTGATAGCTCCTTCGTTACATCTTCGGCATTGCCGATGATGACGTTTTGAGGAATACCCCCTTCGCTGCCCCAACCGTAATCGTCCGGTGTCTCAGCCATAAATGTCCCGTAAACGCCCATACGAAAACGCTCGGCTTCTCGTATGATCGGCCAGTCTTTCTCAATGTCATCTGAGACATAAACAGATCTAATTATTCCCACCCGATAGTCATCGGGGTCTCGACCGTCAGCTATGACAGCTTCTCTCCACGGATCGAGGACGTCCTCCCTGCGACCTTGGGGAAGTAAGTTCGTTCCGAAACGAGCAGCTCGTAACGCTCCGGGTTCTTTCATGGCTGCTATCCACAACGGTGGTCCACCGACCTGTAATGGCTTGGGGTAAACGTTGATGTCTGAAAGTTGATAGCGCTTGCCCGTAAAAGTGAACGGCTCTTCACCCCACGAGAGACGCAGTATCTCAATCGCTTCGTCAGTCATAGAGACTCGGTTGCGCAGCGGAACACCGAATGCTTCGAATTCCTTAGGTACGTAACCCATGCCGATGCCGAACTCCATTCGGCCTTGGGAGATGTGGTCAAGGACTGCAAGTTCTTCAGCGAGCCTCACGGGGTGGTAGAGGGGTAGTAGCGCGATGTCGTTCGAGATCCGAATTCGTTTGGTCCGAGCAGCTATAGCTCCAGCCAAAGGTTGAAAGGCTGGCAGGTAACCGTCTTCAAGAAAATGGTGTTCAGTAAACCAAACGTGGTCAAAGCCGAGATTGTCGGCCAAGACGGCCTGCTCGATTGTCGCTGAATAGACGTCGGTCATTGACAGATTGCCGCCGGGTATATGGCGGCAGTCATACATGACGCCAAATCGAAGTGGTTTGGGCATCGATTGCTCCCTATTTCGTGACATTCTCTGGACCGTAGCCGTTTCCGACAAGCTAAGTTTCCTCTATGCAGATTGAACGGGATACCCGCGGCGCCGAATTAGGACCCAACCAGTATGAGGATGCCGAGGGTTACATTGCCCCATTGCCTGCAGGTTATGGACCTAGATCCAACCCTTTGGGAGCTTTCCCTACAGGACCAGAAGTCGGCGAGCGTCTTCCTGACGTTGTTGCCGTGAACTCAGAGGGCTCAACTGTTGACTTACACATCGACCGTGAAGGAAAACCCATCGTTCTGGTCTTTACCCGATCAGCAGTCTGGTGACCTCCGTGCCGTACCCAGCTGGTCGAGCTGGAAAAGGGCATGGATGACTTTGAGGCCGCGGGGGCGAAGCTGTACGTCCTTAGCTACGACGAAGTTGATGCACTGGCTGACTACAAAGAGGCTCATGGCGCTACCTTCACTATGCTGTCGGACCCTGATAGCGAAGTCATCCGGTCTTTTGGGATTCTTAACACAACCATCGCCGAGGACGACCACCCATGGCATGGCATTCCTTATCCCGGTGTGTATGTGACTGACGACGAAGGAATCATCACCCAAAAGTTCTTCGAGAATAATTTCACTGTTCGTCCAGGAGCCGAACAGCTAGTTGCTGCTGTTAAGGGCGAAGATGTCGCGTTGGAGGAAAGGCCAGCAACGGATCAGGAAGTGGAAGTTGACATCGAATTTGAAGGCAACGACCTTCCGGTGGGTATTACGAGGCAAATAGTGGCCCGATTCTCAGTGCCTAAAGGGATGCATCTATACCAAGAGCCGGTTCCCGAAGGATTAGTTGCAGCATCGATCGAATTGGATGATGAAGCTGAAGGCATCTTGTCGTACACGTTGGTTGCCCCCGAGACTCAACCTCTCACTCTAGGTACCGATGGACACACCCTTGAGGTGTACGAAGGAAACGTCGTTTTGCGTTTACCGATCGCCCAAAATGGGCGGGCCATTACGAAAGATGATGATGGTCGCTGGGTTTCGGTTAGCGGCAGAGTCCGTTGGCAGGCATGCAATGACGAGACATGTTTACTGCCCGATGAAAGGGCGTTCAGCTTCCGTGTGCCGTCAGCATTTACGGTGATGGCAGATATGGGCCCAGGTGAGGGACGGGTTCCTTCGATGAATGGGGCTACGCACTTCAAAAAGATGATGGATCGACGCAAGACCGCGTCTTGAACTTCTGGCGTCAAACGGCACTTCAATCAATCGGCCTATCCGAGTGACCTAGGCTGTGTAAATGGCAGACCTTCTTTACTTCGATGCTGACGCAGATAGCGACGTAATTCTGCGAGCGCTCCGCGAGGATGGCGCGTGTGTGTTGGTAGACGTTATGGGTGAAGATCTCAGATCGCGAGTCGGCAAAGAGTTACAGCCATTTATCGACGCCACTCCAACGGGGCGTGACGATTTCACTGGTCGGCTCACAGGACGGACAGGGGCTCTTGTCGCTAGAAGTGAAGCGTCGCGAGAACTAGTGATGGATCCGACTATTACAGATCTTGCAAACCAATTCCTCGGGCCGTTCACCGAAAAAATCCAGTTGCACCTCACTCAAATCATCAATATTCAACCAGGGCAAGGTGCTCAGCCTCGCCACCGTGATCGACTTGCTTGGGGCGGTTATCTACCAACTGAAATTGAACCCCAGTTCAATACGATTTGGGCGTTGACAGACTTCACTGAAGAAAATGGAGCTACGCGAGTAGTGCCTGGGTCTGTTGGGTGGTCCGATGATCGGCGACCAACAGACGAGGAAACGGTTCAGGCTGTAATGACTGCAGGATCGGTATTGCTGTACTCAGGGTCAGTGATACACGGCGGAGGACAGAATTTTTCTGACACAGATAGAACCGGTATCAACATCACTTACTGTCTTGGATGGTTACGCACCGAAGAAAACCAGTATCTGTCATGCCCACCCGAAGTGGCCAAGGAACTGGGTCATGATCTACAAGAGATGCTTGGATACACCATGGGGAGCTACGCGCTTGGCTACTACAGTGACCCCAATGGCGTCAGTGAAATAAATGATCTGCGGCCACCAGAGTTCATTCTTGATCGCTCACCGAGAGAGAAAGCATCGAGTGCTGCTCTGATAACCGATCATTGATTCTCACCCCTGATCTAGGTGCTGTTTAGTCAGAGGCGGCGGATCGAGTAGCCAGCTGCTGGTGAGGAGCACCAGCATCGTTGCACCTCCGATGAGAAAAGCTGGACCCGGCCCAAGCCACGAGTAGAGCGGTGCCGCGGTTAAGGCTCCAACCATCGAAGCGGCAGAACCCATGGCTTCACCTAACCCTTGGGCGGCCGCAGCGTCATCTAACGGTGCGGCATCTGAAACAGCGGCTTGAGAACCCGGGGATTGGACTGCTTCCATTATTCCGTGTGGCATAGCAGCGATGAAGAGAAGCGGTACTGACGATATCCAGCCGTAGGAGGCCATTAACGGGACCGTTGCTAAAGCTGAAAGCAATGAAGTAGCTCTAGGGCTGAACTGATCCGAGAGAGAGCCAG
Source organism: Actinomycetota bacterium (assembly GCA_036163555.1). GTDB lineage: Bacteria > Actinomycetota > Acidimicrobiia > Acidimicrobiales > Poriferisodalaceae > MedAcidi-G3. Next base: position 1,001 of record JAYZKK010000090.1, on the reverse strand, counting down.
CCCACCTCGCGATTATCAGCATGGGTAAGGCAAAACCCGTCAACGACAGGGTGACCACCATGGTGGAAGCACCCAAGTTATCCATGTGAGGCGCCCATAGTGGTTCGAAAACACCTATCGAATAGCGAAAGGAGATCACAACTAACAACGCGGCGACCATTTGTCGGCTACGGATTAAGCGACGCAGAACTCGTTTGTTCGGGCTGTCGCTGTTTTCGGCAGCCGGTATTTCCAATCTGTATATCGACAAGTATGTAGCGGCCGTTAAAACACCGAAAAGAAGAAAAGGTGTTCGCAGGTTGAAGGTAACCGTGAGAGCTCCAGCGATAGGTGGCCCGAAAACGAAACCAGCGATATACGAGCCATAGAACGCACCGAGTTGACGGCCTTGGTCTGCGCCAGCATTCACGATTATGAAACGCCTGCTTGCCGGCACGATCACTCCAATTCCGGCGCCGAGAAGGAGACGGGCAAGTATGAACTGCCACAGTTGGTCAGCTATCCCGAACCATAAAAGACCAAAAGCTGATGCGAGCACCCCCGCCCGCATGAGTAATCCTCCATAGCCTCTGTCTGCGTATCGTGAGAGCCACAGTTGAGTAACCAAGGCACCTACGAAGGCAGCCCCAGCGATCCACCCGAGATTTCGCTCAGCGATCCCGTACGAGTTATGTATTTCGGCGAGGAGAGCAAAAACCGACGAGACACCAGCCATAGTTACTGCAGCAACGAGATAAAGACTCCGCATGGACTAGAGACCTAGACGGTGTAGCCCGGAGGGGGTCCAAAAACGCCACTGAGATCTGGGGGTCCCTGGTAAAGCCAGGTCAACTTCCTGCTGGAAAATTTCCAACCGTCACTGTCCTTTTGGTAAGTGTCATCGTAATGACCAAGATAAAACAAGGCTTTACCTGACTTGGCTTTCGCGAACTCACACATGTACCAGCGGCCTTCACCGGTATCGTCAGTTGTGGTAGCGGTGCCGTTAAATGTCAGTTGAT
>JAYZKK010000089.1:0-2784 GCA_036163555.1 Actinomycetota bacterium | reverse complement strand
ACACAGAAAACACGACCACCCCACCGACCACCCAAACAACAACCCCCCACACCCACACAGAAAACACGACCACCCCACCGACCACCCAAACAACAACCCCCCACACCCACACAGATCTTCAGGTGGGGCCGTATTTAGGCAATTATTCAATTTCTGATGCCGTATTTGGTACTCAGACAACAGTGACGGTGTCAGGTGATGCGCGAACAATCGTCACGAACGCTTTGCCAAATCATGAAACTGGGGTATTCCCAAACTCAGGCAACCCGAATTCCATCTCCGCACAATCGGACAGGTATGAGTACCCCGCGAACCCCATCTATAGGGGGACAGCGACTGAAGTGCATGTGCCAGGTGTGGCAGTAAATGGTGTCAAGTTTGAGCCGGGCACCGCAGAAACCGTGACTTGCGCGACAGGTGAGACATACCGGGTTGAAGGGCTACAAGACACCTTCAATCTTGGTATGGACTTTAATAACGCACACGTGCAGCCAACTGGTGCTTACCACTATCACGGGTTATCTGACTTGCTTGCTGAGATGCATGCTTTCTCCGGAGGGGAACTGGTTCATGTCGGTTTCGCGGCGGATGGCTATTTGATGTACATATCAATAACTAATGCATACGCGTCCAGCTACCGGCTTTCGGCCTCTTTGAGGGCTGGCAGCAATTGCAAGGTAAGCCTCGGCGGTGGACAGGGCCCAAATGTGGTCGTGGGAGGTACAGTCCCTGATGGTACCTATACCTCTGACTGGGAATACGTTTCGGGGTCTGGCGGTCTAGACGAATGCAATGGAACGTTGATCGCCGACCAATACGTGTACATCATTACCAACGAGTTCCCTTACATCAGCCGTTGTTTAAACGGTGAATTCACTGAAACTCGGCCTTCGGGACAGCAAACACGAGGCCAAACCGGGCCAACCTTAGGTGGACCGAATCTAGCTGTTGCTGCAACGCAACTCGGCGTAACTGAACGGCAGCTTCGCTTGGCGTTAGGGCCTCCTCCGCCAGATATTGAGGCTGCAGCTGCTTCACTTGGGGTAAGTGCTAGTGCCTTACGAGCTGCCTTAGATGGCAGTCGCTAAGACAACCAGTTATCGAATGATGTCGCTCGTTTGTTCTGGCGGTTCTGATTCGTTGCGAATCAGGTGCTGGCTTGGTGTCCCCCATTCCCTAGTTTCCGCAGAACTGGGCTGAACAAACCAATACAAAAGCACCAGAATCCCGACACCGGTCAGTGAAATCCACAACCACTGCCCACTCCGCCCAACATCATGGAGACGACGGACTGCTAATGCAAGGCTCGGGAGAATGTAGGCAATCCCATAAATGGCCTCCGGTCCGGCTTGATCGCTGGGGATATCAAAAATTGCCGCAAAGATGCCCCCGAGAACAAAGAACACAACAGCGTGGACCAGAACGGGCCACCAGTAGGCGGATCGCGTCGACCGTCCCCGGAAGTCTCGGTAACGCCGCCAAGTTTCCGCGTAGTACTTCAAAGCTTGCATTTCAAACCTCAAGAATCAGTTAATTAAACTTTAGATCAGCAATCAGGGAAGTTAGACGACTCACATTCGCCATTCCGCCATGCTCTAGGGGTATGGATTCAAATACTTGCGACAGCACTTTGAGCGTTGGGCCTGCCCTAGGCTCCTGGAGTGCTTGTCAGCAGGATTTCACAATGAATCTGATGTCGCCTACGCAACAAGACATCACCGTTTCAAGCCTGACGTTAAAGAGGGTGGAGTATGGCAGTTCGTATTGAGAAGTCAGGTCCGGTCTGGACTGTTGTCCATTCTCGTGCCGAAGCCCGCAACGCAATGGATAGCGCGAGTGCTGAGGCGCTTTACAGCGCCTTTCTTGAATTTGAAAATGATGATGCAGCCAGCGTTGCGGTTTTTTGGGGTGAGGGCGGTGCATTTTGTGCGGGTTGGGATCTGAAACAGGCCGCGTCCTTGGAGGAACCAACCCCTCTGTCTGATTTAGCGATTCCTCTTGATGGTGGCGACCACGGAAACGGGAGTGACATTCCAATGGGAGCAATGGGACCAAGCCGGCTTGAGCTAGACAAACCAGTGATCGCCGCTGTTGCTGGCCCCGCGGTAGCTGGCGGAATGGAATTAGCTCTTTGGTGTGATTTTCGAGTGATGGAGGAGTCCGCTTATCTCGGTGTGTACTGCCGACGTTGGGGAATTCCACTTATCGACGGAGGAACCGTGCGGCTACCTCGTCTCGTAGGCGAAGGAAGAGCTTTGGAGTTGATACTGACTGGGCGTCAAGTGATGGCCGACGAGTGTGAGCGTCTCGGTTTATGCGAATACGTGGTACCCGAAGGACAATCTCGGGATAAGGCTGAGGAGTTGGCTCACCAAATCGCGGCCTTCCCGCAGCTGTGTGCCCGAGCCGATCGCCGATCTGTACGCAAACAACATGGCTTACCGATTAGAGATGCACTCGCCCAAGAGTGGCATAACAGCCGTTCTGTCCTTGAGGCTGAAGGAATCACGGGCGCGAGTCGTTTCTCTTCAGGTGAGGGACGCCATGGAAAATTCGACGGATCGTGAGAAACCGCGCTCCCGTCAATCATCGTCAACAAGCGAGTTGTCTATGACTGGCCAACCGGGTCGCGTAGAACGAATCGACGCTATAACTTGTGCAACCATTGAGATGGCGACGTCGGTCGCGTTCTACGAAGCATTGGGCTTCACTATCTCATTCGGAGACACTTCAGCTTCTTTCGTTACGTTGCAATCGGGAACTTGTTTTGTGAATCTCTGGCTA
>JAYZKK010000088.1:0-16173 GCA_036163555.1 Actinomycetota bacterium | reverse complement strand
CCGACGGTTCAACCGAACAGATAAGCACGTCACGTTCGCTACCTATCGGTCAGGAAGAAATTTCGGTTCCTGAAACTATTGAGGTCACGGATCCATCGGGGGAAGCTACTTTCGGCTTTCATTTTGCTCCCAACAACTCTGCTTATTTCTGCTCTTCGGAGTCACCGCCTCTTGTTGTTCTCAGCCACGGCGGTCCTACTGGGGCTGCGAGATCTTCCTTTGATCCTGCTATTCAGTATTGGACGAATCGGGGCATCGCAGTTGTGGACGTGAATTATCGAGGGAGCACCGGTTTTGGCACGGCGTACAGAAACAAACTGCGGGGCCAGTGGGGAGTTGCTGATACTGAGGACTGCATAGCGGCCGCGAAACATCTAGCTGACAATGCATTGGTTGATTCTGATCGGCTGGCGATAAAGGGCGGCTCTGCTGGGGGCTTCACGACGCTTTGTGCACTGACGACGAGCACGCTTTTCGCAGCTGGGGTGTCGCGCTACGGGGTGGCTGATCTTGCCTCTCTGGCCCGAGAGACACACAAATTTGAGGCTCGGTATCTGGATTCGTTAGTTGGGGAATGGCCCGCTGAAAAGGACATATACGACGCACGTTCGCCTATCCATCACACACACCGATTGTCGACACCGATGATTGTTCTTCAGGGGTCAGAGGATCCCGTTGTCCCACCGTCTCAAGCGGAACAGCTCGTGGATGCATTAACGAATGCGGGGATTCCCCACTCTTATGTTCTTTTCGAAGGGGAAAGTCATGGCTTCCGCAAAGCGGAGACAATCGCTCGTGCTTTGAATGCGGAGCTTTCTTTCCTGGGACAAGTTCTGGGGTTCGATCCCTCAGACCTCATTGAGCCTGTCGAGATTGTGTGAATTCAGCCGGCCGTGGTTGATGTTGTCGTATCTGTCGTCTGGTCGTCTACAACTTCGGTAGTGGTCGGGGGCTCCGGGTCATGTTCTTCACACCTTCCCTCAATGACATCGACTATGCGGTCGTATCGCTCGCCGCTTGAAACAGGAGTCGCCCCGCCGCGGTAGTCCAAGATGTGGGGGTGGAACCGATAGCCCTCAACATAGGGTCCATCAAAGCTGATCTCTAAAACACCGCTGTCACCAGTTATCCCGTAGCGCGGATGCCACGCGAAATTGCCCAGCGAGTATGCAATGACAGTGCGATCAAAGGTTTCTATCGGTTGTAGGACGTGAGGATGATGCCCAAGGATTAGGTTCGCTCCCGCTTCGATGAGATCCGTGGCTAAGTCTCGTTGATCCTCACTCGGGCAGGTTTCGCGTTCAATCCCCCAGTGCACACTTACAACTACAACGTCGTTGCCCGCAGCGGCTGCCCGAACTGCAGCCAAGACACGCGGAATCGCCCACTTCGCGTCAGCCACTCCGGGACGATCAGCTGATGCGGCAAAACCACCCGGAACAACAGCGGTGGCGGAAACAAACGCTACGCGAATGCCGTTTCCCAATGTCAGGACTCGAGGTGCGTATGCCTCCGCATTGTTTGACCCCGCTCCGGGCCGCAAAATGCCAACTTCGTCGAGAACTGCAATGGTGTCCGCGAGACCCACTGGGCCGAAGTCAAGTATGTGATTGTTAGCTAGCGACACCACATCTATTCCAGCTCCAGCCAGGGTCAGTGCAGCTGACCCTGGAGCTCGAAAAACGAATTCTTTGTCATAAGGCTCTCCGCGTTCCGTGATCGCCATTTCAAGGTTCACAATTGCTATATCTGCTGATGCGAGGTCGGGTTGAACGTTCGCGAAGGGATCAATTCCTTCAGGTTCGGTGAGGTCGAGCAGTACGTCGCCACCTGCTAGGAGGGTCCACGACTGTCTCTTTGTTGTTGTAGTCGTCACACTATGGGTTATGCCCTCAGTGGTTGGGACGACATCGGTGTCTTGATCGGTGGTTCGATCAGCCCGCGTTACCTCACTTGTCGTAGAAACATCCGCCTCTTCGTCCAGTTGTTGGACACTAGTTGTCGTGGTTTCGCGGGCAACGAAGATGGCTTTCTCTGCTTTCGGCTCTGCGCACGCGACTGTGAAAGCCAAACATACGGCGACGGTGGCCACAAGGATGTAACGGCGGTTCACGGCGGCTGAGTCTACGTTGCCAGCTAGCGTGCACCTGATGTACGACTTCGTTCGTGAACCTAAATGGATGGCGGCACACCTTCTTACCGTGCTGCTATCGATTGCTTTTGTATGCGCTGGGGTCTGGCAGTTCGGACGGCATCAGGCACGAGGTGAACGTAATGAAACCGTTGTTGAACGATCCACCGCGGCCATTCTGACGGAGGCCGATCTGTTCGGGTCAGCCGACGACATCGAATATCGGATAGTGCAGTTGGAGGGGAAGTGGTCCCCCAACGACGCTGTGCTGATAAGGAATAGAAGCCACCAGGAGATGGCAGGTTGTCATTTGGCGGTGCCGTTGGCCATCAACGATGCAGACGCAGTTCTTGTGGTTGTTGGATGGCTTCACCAAAGTTCATGCGATGTGGATCAACTTGAGCCGCCATCGGAAACTGTCTCACTCACCGGACGGGTGCGTCTGAGCCAGAAGCGTGGTGCCATCGGAGCACGTGATCCTTCGAGCGGGATACTTGCTTCTCTGGCCCGAACTGATGTTGCCCGGGTCGATCAACAGGTGCCATTCTTGCTGGCCCCGGTTTACGTCGAATTGATGAGCAGTGACCCTTCGACAACTCCTGCCCTTCCACTTGATCCACCTCCCACTCACCTTGGGCCCCATTTGGCTTACGCCGTGCAGTGGTTTCTCTTTTTCGCAGTCGGGGCGGTCGGCTATCCGTTGGTGCTGCGTCGACACGCCCGCAAGGGGGACGCCGAAAATTTGGGCCCTGGGGACGATTAAACCGCTGACGCCATCCGTTCGATAATCATGGTGAGCATCTCTGGCGACGTCGCAAAATTCAGTCGTACGTAACCCGCCCCTTCCACTCCAAAATCCAGACCAGAGTTGAGGGCAACCTTGCCTCGTGACAAGAAAACCTCTGAAGGGTCGTCGCCGAGTTCTAACTCACGGCAGTCCAGCCACGCAAGATAAGTAGCTTGCGGAGGTCGATATCGAACCCGGGGAAGATGTTCACTCAATAGCTCAGCCAGCAGGTGCCGATTGTGATCGAGGCCTTCAACGAGTTCGGCTATCCACTCGTCTCCTTGTTCCCAACCGGCGACAGTGGCGACTTGTCCCAATCCATTTATACCGCCAATCAATCGGGGTCGGATTTCTTTCAGTTGTGGCGAATACTGCTGCGAGGAACTGTGGACAAAAGCCATTCTCAGGCCTGCCATATTGAAGGTTTTGGTAGCTGCAGTAAGCGTGACGGTTCGTTGTGCAGCGAGGTCACTTATCGATGCGGCCGGGACATGTTGATGGGGTGAATACACCAGGTCACAGTGGATTTCGTCAGAAATCACTAGGAGATCATTACGGTCAGCTATCTCAATGATCTGTGCCAAATCTGTTGGGGTCATGACATGACCACACGGGTTATGGGGGTGGCATAGCAGTAACGCCGAAACATTGTCCTGCGCAGCCACCTCGTCTAAATGGTCGAAGTCAAGCGCCCATCCGTCTTCGGTTTCCACCAATGGATTTGCCACCCATGTTCGTCCTATGCCTTCGACACTGGAATAGAAAGGCGGATACACCGGTGTTTGGACGACAATTCCTGAGCCTGGTGGGGTCAAAGTGTCCAGAACCCATTCGAGGCCTTGTATGACGTCATGGACTCGCAGCACATCCGACGTTTCGACATTCCAGTCGAACGCATTGGACATTCGCGATTTGAATGCTTCCAACACAGGAATCGGCTCGTCATAGAAGCCGTAGCCAAGTCCACCTTCGTTAATTCTCTCTACTACCGCTTCTTTGATGAAGTCCGGAACTTCAACGTCCATATCCGCGACCCATGCAGACAAAACGTCGCTTCCGTGGCGTTCCCATTTGATACCGGGTCGATTTCGCACACGTTCGAGATTTAGGTCAAAGATCACGGGGAGAGGGTACGCCGTCGCCGTCAGTAAAGTCCGATCATTCGACCAGCAAGGGCTACAACGGCCGCTACAAGGACTGGTCTAATGATCTTTTCTCCTCCTCGGACAGCTAGTCGGGCACCCAACCAGCCACCTATCGCGAAGCCGACAGCTAGAACCACGGCGAAACCCCAGTCAACCTGCCCTCGTGCGATGAAGACGGGTAACGCTATTGCCGTAAGGATGAAGATCACGACTACTTTGATCGCGTTTGCGTTCACCAGATCCAGACCAGATCTCGATAAGGCGACGACGATGAGCAAGCCAACCCCGGCTTGGAAGGCACCTCCATACAGTCCGATCCCGAAAAAGACGGCTGTTGTCAGAGCTGGGTGCCAGTTGATTTTCGTCCCGGAACTTCTCGGTGGTCGCAGACTGATAAACAGCAGCGGAATCATCAGAACGCCAAAGATTCGTTCAAAGGCTTCGTCTGTGACGCTGGAAACAAGTATTGACCCGAGCAACGACCCGATGGTCACCGGGAGAATCACGGGAATAGCTCGTCGGAACCCCCGGACGCCTTCTTTGCGGTAACTGGCCACAGATGAAGCGTTTTGAACAAGTACGCCGAACCGGTTAGTACCGTTAGCTACCAATCCGGGTAGCCCTACAAAGACATTGAGAAGGGCCACCGTGAGCAAAGAGCCGCCACCTGCCATCGCATTAACTACTCCCGCGACGACCCCGGCGCCTGCAACCAGCATGGCGTCAATGAGTTCCATCTCTGCAATCATTGCCTGTATTCGCCGCTGAAATAGCACTAGTTGCAGAATCTCTTCGTGAGATGGGGCTCGCGACCTCTACTCTCAGTGATATGGCCGGTAACACCTTTGGTGAACAATTCCGTATTACTACTTTCGGCGAGTCCCATGGAGGGGGCGTCGGGGTCGTTATTGACGGGTGTCCTCCCCGCCTTGAACTCGATGCGAACGATGTTCAGGTGGAACTTGATCGACGACGCCCAGGCCAGAGTCGTCTTGTAACCCAACGTAATGAGGACGACGAAGTTGAAATTTATAGTGGGTTGTTTGAAGGCCGCACCCTGGGGTCCTCAATAGGGATGCTGGTGCGAAACAAGGACGCTCGCCCCGGTGCATATGAAGACATGAAAACCACCTACCGGCCAAGCCATGCGGACTGGACGACCGAAGCGAAGTATGGGATCAGAAATTGGCAAGGAGGTGGCCGCGCATCGGCTCGTGAAACCATCGGCCGTGTTGCTGGCGGAGCGGTGGCTCGCAAGATCATTCAGCAAGTAGCGGGAATCGAGGTTGTTGGTTGGGTGAGTTCAGTCCACGACATCAATGCCCAAGTTGATGGTGCGACGGTTTCTCGCGAAGAAGTTGAAGCGGACCCTACGAGGTGCCCTGACCCGGAGGCAGCTGCGTCGATGACTAGTGCGATTGAGGCAGCCCGAAAGGACGGCAACTCGTTAGGGGGAACCGTAACTTGTGTAGCCAGAAATATGGTTGCTGGCCTTGGCGAACCCGTTTTCGACAAACTTGACGCTGACTTAGCTAAAGCTTTGATGTCGCTTCCTGCTGCGAAAGGATTTGAGATAGGTAGCGGGTTTGCTGGAACTTTGATGACTGGCCGTGAACACAACGATCCTTTCGTGCCTGGGTCAGATGGTCGTCCAGCCACGTCAACTAACAACAGTGGTGGAGTGCAAGGTGGCATCAGCAACGGCGAGGATCTGGTGCTACGGGTGGGCTTCAAACCAACCGCGACGATTGCTTCAGCTCAAGAAACTGTGACCCAAGACAACGAGTCGGTGACTCTCGAAGCACGAGGAAGACATGACCCATGCGTTCTTCCTCGAGCAGTCCCAATGGTGGAAGCGATGGTGTGTTTGGTGTTGGCGGATCAGTTATTGCGCCAACAAACCAACACGGTCATCTAACGCTGTTCGCTACTAGTCGTCTCGTTCTTCACGCAAGAATTTTTGAAATTCGGCTGCGAGGTCGTCGCCTGATGGTAAGTCTGTTTCGTCGGCGCGGTCAGCTTCTTCTTCCAGTTGTCGCACGTATCCGATGATCTCAGAGTCTTGTTCAACGGCATCGCTGACCCGTTGTTCCCATTCCAGGACGCTGGCATCTAGGTCGCTGTAGCCGGTCGGGACCCCTGTAACTTTTTCGAACTCGGCGAGCAGGGCTCGGGTCCCCTTTGGGTTCGGGGGTCCTGCAACGTAATGGGGTACACCTACCCGCAGTGAAATAACTGGAAGGTCAGCGCTGTCTAGAGCATCGTGCAACGTGCCGATTATGCCTGTGGGGCCTTGATAGCTCGGCCTGTCCAGGCCAAGTCTTCGCGCTAGATCTGCGCTGGCTGCACTGCCTTTAACTTCTGATGGGCGCGAATGGGGGATTCCCGCAACCATCGCTCCCAGTGTCACAACCATCTCACATCTGGTATCTCTAGCGATCTCGACAACCGAATCACAGAATGTTCGCCATCTCATCCGCGGTTCGAGCCCAGATAGGAGTACTAGATCATGGGGGAAGTCATTTTCTATTACGTGAGCGTCTAGGGAGGGCCATTTGATTCGTCGTTCTCCGTCTTCGGCGATTTCGACGTGAGGTCGATTTTCCTGAAAGTCGAAGAACTCTTCCGGATCGATTCGCGCAACTTTTCTGGCGTCGTATTGATCGACGATCCATTGGATTGCACCGGTCGCGCATTCACCGGCGTCAAACCAACCTTCGAAAGCGACAACTAGGAGAGGGCTTTGCAGACTGGGGGCCTCGTCCCATATGACTTCGGTCATGACACCACTATTGCGTACTCGAGGACGTCATGGATAGTTAAGTGAAGGTGTATAGGGGTTTTGTTCTGTGGCTGGTTCACGAAACGGCACTCAAATGGCGTTAGAAGGCTAGGAAAGACATTGGTTTTAAGGTCCTGAGATCACTGGTTAACAATCCCAACGAGGAGAGGCTGTGGATCTGGTCGCCTATGACTAGTGAGCGTTGAATCGTTGCTCGCCAGTCGAAGTCCGCCCAACAGTGTTGCCTCTCAATCTCTGTTTCGTTTTCTCGTTCTTCGACCCATCGCTGACATGTCACTTTGGGATCGGATTTTAAGTGCGTGATCCGGCCACGTTCGTCGAGTGTTTGTCCATTGAGCTCTAGTGCTACTGCCCCCGAGAACGCGTCACCGTTCGGGGTTGCTACCTGGTGAGTTGTGACGGGCACGACGAAGAGATTCTCGTTCGGCCAATGCAAAAAGGCTCGAGCGTTGTATTCGATTTCGCTACTTCCACCGGGAAGCTGCCATTGATCGACCCGGATCGGTTTCGACAGGTCACTGATGTCAAACAACGAGACTTGAGTTCCGAGCCTTTGTCCGGTGTCGGTCGCGTCTTGTCCTACTCCCAGTAGAAGATTGTCTGTGACCGGGTGAAGATACGCTGAGTAACCCAGGATTTTGAGTTCTCCGAGCACTTTCGGAGACTCGGGCTGCGACAAGTCGATGGTGTACAACGGGTCGGTTTGGCGGAAAGTTACGACCGTGCCTATGTCACCGAGGAACCGGACTGCATAAATCCTTTCTCCTTTGCCGAGGTTGCCAACTCGACCTATTTCGGAGAGCCCGCTGTCAGTTTCTTTGAGAACGGTGACGTAACTTTCGCTGGTGACTTCCGGTTGTGGTGACCACCATCCATGGTTAGTGGTCGCTACACGCAGAAGGTCGTTGTGTTCCGACATCGAGTATTGGTTGAGGACCGTCCCGGTTACCTGACCAGAACTCCGGTACAGCGTGTTGGTCGGATCGCTGATGTCGAACTTGTGAATTCGAGTCTTTATTGTCGGTGGTTGGTCCGAACTGGTTTCTCGATCCGCTTGCAGTTGTCGTTCATCGAACCATTCGGTTGTAGCGACGTACAGGTTGTTTTTGGATGAGTACACCGTTTGGCCGTCAGCAAGCACCGACGTGCTGGCGATCTGCTCTTCAAATAGTTCTTCACCGAGGTCGACCGTCACAATATTCAACATCTGAAGACCGCTATTTGATGCTGGGTGGTAAATGCGTTCGCATGTAGTAAGGGTTCCCTCTTTAAGCAGCTGTCCTTCGCTGTTTTCCAACGCGAACCATGGCACCCAGTTATCGACTGTTGATTCGTTGATTAATTGACGGTTTTGTTCCTCGGCTTGTCGTTCAGCTCTTAACCCTGATCCGTTTGGGTAAGCCCATTCGAGCCCTGTTGGGCCGCTTTGGATAACTATTCGGGCAGCGTTGTTGACTAATCGACTGCTGATGTAGCTACCGTCGATGTGGAGGCGCCTAGTGATCCGAGGCATTGGTTCACTTATGTCGACGCTGATCAGTGTGGTGATGGGGTTGTACCACCCTGGTCGGGGCTGTGCGGAGCGGAGAAGTGGTGTTGCGTCATGCATTTGGCCAAATACGACGACTCGGTCACCTGACAAAAACATGTCCTGGGCCCAAAATTTCTTGAACCGGAATTCTCCTGTTTGGCGAAGTTGTTCGCCGGTGGCATCGATGACATGGAGTGTGTTATCGACAAGAGCGATAACCCGTCGCCCATCGGTTTTGACGATGTCGGGTTCGTCGACGCCCGCTTCTTGAATGTTCGTTGTGCTGTATTCGACTTCGGGGACTGATGTTGCTGAGTCAGCTATCGCCTGCGGCGAATCACGCAACATTTCTGCTTCCATGGGTACCGGGAAGTAGCCGCCTCCGATCCCCCATGGGGTAACCATGTCAAGTGCGTTGGTCTTGACGTGGCGGAGGAATGGTTCACACGACTCGAAGGGTGTGAGGGCCGACGTGAGTTGAATCTGCGACGGTGGGAGCGGAACGGTCCTGTCTGGGTCCGCGGCATCTCCTGAACCATCTGCGCCGCAGGCACACAGCAGTGCTGAAAATGTGAACGCGGCGATGATTCTCTGCACGGAAGCTCCTATGTGATAGCGATTTCCCATACGACGACCGGCGGCCTGGTTTGGTTCCCTTTTAGAAGTTACGAAATAGTGACAAGTGGCAAGGCTCATTCCCAAGCGCCGGTTCCATTGACCAATCAACCCATCTTTCGACGAGCGTAAACCCTGCTTGGCGGGCTGATTCGTCAAGGATGTCGGTAGCAACCGGTTGGATCTTGGTGGTACTCGATTCGCCTTCCTTGAATTCGATCCGGCGATAGTCGATTCCGTCGGAGCTGACGATGACTGCTCTGTCGGTTTCTACGGCGAGTGCGTGCACGCCTCGTTCCACCGGTAGGCAACCTTCGATGACGACCTCACATGAAGCGTTGCCGTGTGGCCACGGTGATGAACTTCCGATTTCGTCGTCCAGCCACATGACCAAGTCAGAGGGTCCTTCAGTGATTTTGAGACCGGCGTCGACGAGAGCGCCAAGAAGGTGGGGGCGTCGACTCCGCAGGGTGATTTTTTCGTGTCCTCGATCCAAACACCATTGGGCAATATCTGAAACATCGGACATGTTCACCAAGTTAGCGACAACATTGTGTCGTTGGGCTGGCATCATTTGCTGGTGCGCCAAATACCTCATGGCACTTCGTTACGAACTGGCGAAGCATGGGCTATCGCGTTCACGTACTTCACTGTCGCTATTACGGTGTCACTGGTTCACAGCACTGCTGGTACTCCCACTTGGGTCATCGTTGCTGCAACTCTGATCGTAAATTCAGCTACAGCAACGTTGGCGTATGCAGCGGTGACGGCCGCTGGGGGAAGCGTCGCTGCAGGTGTTGCTAGCGGTTGGTTGACCTCCACGAGGTTCGGAGTGCTTGCCGCAGCGTTGGCGCCCCGGTTGTGGCCCCAACGCTGGAAACGTGCATTGGCAGCTTTTTCTGCATTCGATCCCAATATCGCTTTGGCGAACCGAGAAGAAAAGGATGAAGACGTTCGCAGGGTTTATGTGGCGATGTCTCTGTGGCTAGTCCTGCCATGGTGGCTGGGAGCTTCGATCGGCGCCCTTATCGGGGACCTGGTGTCGGACCCAAAGGCTTTGGGGATGGATGCCATGTTCCCAGCACTGTTCGTTGCCATTATTCGTCCTCAATTGGTAACGCAAAATGCTCGACTCATTGCTGTTATGGGCGGGATTGTCGCGTTAGGGCTAGTTGAAGTACTGCAGGGCGGGTTGCCGTTTCTTGTTGCGGCACTCCCGGCGTTGTTGGCGCTGCGCAACCCAGAAGATCGGACGGGCTAATGCTGACGTGGGGAGTTGTGGTTGTGTTAGCCGTCGGGGTCTATGGACAACGAGCGCTTGGGATGGCACTTATCGACCCGAAGCGGATTGGTGACCGAAGCCGTCAGGTGTTGGCGATGGTGCCCCTGTCAATTCTGTGTGCTGTGACTGCGTTACAGACTTTCAGTAGCCAAGGGGAACTTGTTTTTGATGCTCGGGTTGCGGGTATTGCTGCGGCGTCGCTGTTGGCGTGGAAGCGCGCTCCTATGTTCCTGATTGTGGTTGTTGCCGCGGCAGTAACCGCAGGTGTCCGGTTGTTGTAATGACTACGTTTAGTTACCTAGAGACGCTATGACCACTGAACCTCGACATCCCCATCTATTGAAAATGACTGATCCACCAACGATGGTGGGACACAGGTGTGTTACCTGTGAACGAGTCGCGTTTCCCCCAGACCCCTACGGTTGCGAACAGTGCGGTTCACCCGCGTCGACTTTTGAGCAGTGGGATCTACAAGCGCGGGGATCAGTGCAGGCAGTGGCCACGGTGCATCGACATCATCGTTCTTCACCTGTTACTCCGTTCACTGTTGGTGTCATCGGGCTGGTAGGGGGTCCAGTGGTGAAAGCCATAGTGGAAGGTGCTGGTGTTGTTGTCGGTAGCACCGTCGAAGGGTTTTTGGTGCCCGACGAACAAGACGACGATGGCAATGTGGTCATGGATTTACGTTTTCGGGTTGTCGAATGAACGCACCGAACTTGTTGTCCGCCAGACCAGTTTTCGTTGTCGGAATTGGTTTACACCAGTATCAGCGACGAAGCGATGCCACATATGTGTCACTTGGCTTAACAGCGGTTCGAGGGGCTTTAGCTGATGCCGGCATCGAGTGGACCGATGTTGAGGCCGCCTACACGGGAACGGCGTTACTGGGTATGGGTGCGAGCCGGATAATGCTGAGCAGACTTGGGGCGACCGGCATCCCTATGACACAGGTTGAAAACGCGTCAGCTTCAGGGTCATCGTCGGTAGCCCAAGCTTGTTTGGAAGTTGCGTCTGGACGGTCCGATGTTGTGGTCGCGTTGGGTGTTGATAAACCCCGAGGGGGCCTCGGAGCTGCACCTGGTGAGGCAGGTATCAATAACCTTGAGGGTGGTTCGGTGGTTCCGTTCACGCACTTCGCTTTGCTTGCTTCGGAGTACATGAACTTGCATCAGGTGAGTGATGAACAAGTCGCGAGGGTTGCGGTAAAGAACCATCGGAACGGTTCTCAGAACCCCTTTGCTCAACGTCAAAAAGTTCGTACTCTCGAAGAAATTCTTACGGAGCCAATATCTGGGTCGCTGACCAGATTGCAATGTTGCCCTGTGGGAGAAGGCGCTGCAGCGGTCATCATCGCGTCAGAGGACGGGATCAATCGACTTCAGATTGATCGATCTCGGGCAATGCAAGTTGTTGCCTCGGCAACTAAAACCGAAGGACTTTACGGTGAAGGTGTCGGTATCGATGCGGCTTTGACCGCTGAAACCGGTGCAGCTGCATTCGAAGAAGCGGGTCTCGGACCGTCGGACCTTGACGTACTTGAGGTCCATGATGCGTTCGCCATCGAAGAGTTGTTGTATGCCGAAGCGTTGGGGCTTTGTCAGCCAGGTGAAGCTGCGTCACGCATCGAATCGGGTGATTTCGATATTGGTGGAAGCTGCGCGTTTAGTCCCTCGGGAGGGCTCCTAGCGATGGGTCATCCCATTGGCCCGACCGGTGTGGGGCAAATCGCAGAAGTGGTCCGACAGTTACGCGGCGAAGCGGGTGCTCGTCAGCAATCCGATGCTCGTGTCGGTATGGCTCATATGGTCGGAATTGGTGCGGTGTGTGTCGTGCACATTCTTCGTAGGTCTAGCTAGACCATCAACTGTTTTGGGGGAAACCGAGGTCTATTTGACTTGACGCGGGATCAGGCCAACGAGCAGTAACTGCTTTCGCTCGGGTATAGAAGCGAACGCCTTCAGGTCCATACATGTGGGTATCCCCGAAGAGAGAAGATTTCCATCCTCCAAAGGAGTGGTAGGCGACGGGGACATGTATTGGCACGTTGATACCCACCATCCCTACTTGCACTTCGTGTTGGAACTGACGTGCTACTCCCCCGTCGCGGGTGAAGATGGCTGTGCCGTTACCAAAGGGGTTCGAATTGATGAGGTCCATCGCTTCTCGGAAGGTTTCCACTCGTACGACACTGAGCACTGGTCCAAATATTTCGTCCTGATAGCACTCCATGTCGGCTGTCACTTTGTCGAGAAGAGTCGGTCCGTAGAAGAACCCGTCGGCGGGAAGATCAGCGGTACTTCCGTCAACAACTGCAACGGCTCCTGCTTGCTGTGCTCGTTCGACATAGCCGGCGACTCGGTCACGATGTTCACCCGTGATCAAGGGACCCATTTCGGCGTCGGGTTCGGTCCCAACGCCAATTTTTACGTCTGGGATTCTTTTCGAGATTGCCTCGACCAGTTGATCGGCGGCCGACCCGACAGCTACCAGGGCGCTGACCGCCATACACCGTTCGCCCGCCGATCCGTAGGCGGCACTCACTGCTGCGTCAGCGGCCATCTCAATGTCGGCGTCGGGTAGCACCAACATGTGATTCTTTGCTCCTCCTAATGCTTGAACTCTTTTGCCGGCTGACGTGGCGCGTCCGTACACGTAGCTAGCTATTGGGGTTGACCCCACGAAGCTGATCGCGGCGATGTCTTCATGGTCAATCAAGGCGTCTACGGCTTCCTTGTCGCCGTTGACTACTGAAAAGACTCCCGGCGGTAGCCCGGCTTCAATGAACCACTCAGCGATGAGCATTGATGCTGAGGGATCTCTTTCCGATGGTTTGCAGATGAAGGTGTTCCCGCAAGCAATGGCGGTCGCGAACATCCAAGCTGGGACCATCGCAGGGAAATTGAACGGGGTGATGCCGGCTACGACACCGAGGGGTTGCCGAAGGCTATAGACCTCGATCCCGGCTGATACTTGTTCGTTGATTTCACCTTTGAGGTGGTGCGCTATACCACAGGCGAACTCAACGTTTTCGAGGCCTCGGGCAACTTCACCCGCTGCGTCCGACACGACTTTCCCATGTTCGCTGCTGATGACCCTCGCGAGTTCGTCCGTTCGAGCAGCCAAAAGCTCGCGGAAACGGAACATGATTTGGGTTCGTTGGGTGAGAGAACTTTCGGCCCATTCGACCGCAGCATTATTGGCAGATGCCACGGCTTCGTGAACTTCAGCTACTGATGCAAGGTCGACTTGCGCTTGGACTTTCCCGGTCGCGGGGTCGTACACGTCGCTTGATCGACCGCTGGTTCCCTCTTTGTGTTGACCGTTGATGAAATGTTGGATGCGTCGCACCGCGTCACTCTAATGCCCACCGGCCATGGCCTCTACAGCAAGGATCTCGTTAGTTGTCGTTGTAGAGGTCGTAGCGGCCTAACCGGTCGAGGCAGACTTCGACACTCCATGGAAGCATCGTTGCTCCGCATCGTGCGTCGCGATAGTGCTGTTCCAGTTTGTTGGGTCGAAGCATGGATCTTCCGCCACAAACTCGTATGGCAAGCGATGCCATTTCGGGGGCGCCTTCCATTACAGCGACCATGGTGCTCCATGCACGTCGTAAAGCTGATTTCGTCGGGTCAACCGATGCTTCGCTCAGAACTCGGTACATCAAGGATTGGCCTTTGTCGTAGATCATCTGCATTTCGGCCCATCCAGCTTGTTTGACGTGGTTATCCCTGCGGGAAGCAACCCCGTGTTCACCTCTCAGATATTCGCCTGTGAGATCCAAGATCGCTCGCATTAGCCCGAGGTAAGTGAAGCTCAATGTCATGTAGAAGTACGGGAATCGTTCAACCATCGCGTCGAAGACCCCTGGTGGTAGAACTTCGTTGTCCTCGGGGACAAACGCGTCGACCAGTATGAGGTCACGAGAGTCGGTTCCTCTCATCCCGAGGGGGTCCCAGTCGCCGTGGATTTCGACGCCGTCAGCATCCGCGGGGACCCCTAATAGTCGGACTCGGGGGTCGCCTTCCACAACAGCGACCACATTGTGGATGTCAGCTATTCCACTGAGAGACGCGAAAATCTTTTTGCCGGTGACTTTGTATCCGCCGTCGACAGGAACTGCACTAGTGCCAATCGGTTGGCCACTTCCAGGGGTTCGTCCTTCAGAGAACGGTTGGCTGTGAATGGTGTGGTGGCGACACATGCCATCCCAAAGTTGGGGGCGAACACGATCAAGGTGTGCTTGTTGTTCGTCATCCATGCCCAGTTGGTCCGCTATCCACCCAGCAAGCAGCGCTGTTGCTGTGTGCATATTGAAAGTCAGCGCCGTAGTCGCGCAGTGTCGACCTAGCTCTTCACTTGCAAGGGCATATGCGACGAAGTCGCCGCCGAAACCGCCGAATTCTTCTGGAGCGCAAAGCCCGAGGAAGCCTTCATCCGCGAGTTCTTTCCAGTTCTCTGTCGGAAATGTTGCGTCTCGGTCATTTTGGGCGGCTCGTTCGGAGAACCGCGGTCCGAGCGCGGCGATTCGTTCTACCAATTCCATGCGTTCCGGTGTTTGGATTGGGTCTGCCACGGAGATTCCTCAATCGAGAGACGACGGCCAGAGTACGGGGAATAAGTCGGAGCGCATCACGTCACCTGATTGGAGCCCTAGATCATTAAGTGGTGGTGACGTTTCTCCTTGGCGTTCAAGGTAGCGGACGTCGTCGCCTAACCATCGTGTTGAGAAGGCGCGTCGGCGGTTTTCTATTTCAGTCGAAGTTGTTCCGTGGAGGGTTCGAAAGTCGAAACACAGTGCATCACCGGGGTTTACTGCTTCCGCAAAAATGTTTGCGGCGGTGGGGTCGACATCGGGGACGGAGACAAGCGAGCGGTCATTGTTGTCGTATTCCGCTCCTGACGCGAAATCTCGGGGCCGGTATATTTCGCCGTTACGGTGAGACCCTTTTTGGAACCTGACGCCAGTTTCGACAGGGGTGCTGTCTAATGCCACATATATCGAGACTGTCTGGTTTCCATCCACGCAGTAATAAGGCAGATCGTGATGCCAGGGTGTGGCTTTGGTTGTTCCTGGTTCTTTGCAGAATGCGTGGTCATGGAATAGCTGCGCCGTTGCGCTCATCATGAGTTGCGCCGCGATCGCAGCCGCTTGTGAGGTGAGAACGAACAGCAGGTATTCGGGAATTAATTGCCAATTGCAGTAACTGTCGAAGAATCTTCCGCTTTCGCCGTCTCCGACGCTGTCACATGGGAAAGCAAAGGCTTCTGGGGTTTCGAGGTTTCGTTGAAGCCCGGCTCGTAGGGGTTCCACCCAGTCCGGGAAAGCTTCAGGGAGGAGTACGACGCCGTCACGTTGAAATGCTTGAACCATTTCGGGTGATACTTCTGCCCAGGGGCGGGTCGTTGAGGCGACGAGTTCATCCAGATTTTGTATTGCACGCCAGTGCGCTGCCGGGGTGTTCCCTACTGCCATATCTACATTCTCGCTGGTTTAGGCAGTCGATCGTTACAGTCTTTTCTAATGAAGGTGCGTTTACACGAGCGAAATGGGTCAGCGTTTATCTTTTTGGCGGGCACCTTGTTCAGCTTTAGTCCCCTTTTGTTTCGTTGGACGTCGGGTGAGAGTTCAGAATGGTTATTTCTTCTGTGGCGTTCCGTTGGAATTCTTATTGCCGCTTCGATTGCGTTATCTCTAGGTTCACTTAGGCGCCCGATGGATGCGCTCACTACCGGCTTAGGCAAGAATTTGCTCGCTGGTGCACTTATGGCCGGCATGTCGACGTCATTCATTATTTCTATAGCTCGGATCGACGCTGCGACGACCTTGTTGCTGCAGAGTTTGGCGCCGTTTTCTGCCGCGTTGTTGGGGTGGGTGTTGT
>JAYZKK010000087.1:0-8256 GCA_036163555.1 Actinomycetota bacterium | reverse complement strand
GCCCCTGACTGGTCAAGCACAACTGAGGCTCCCATATGTCCGATCAAGTCGACTTGGGCCTTCTTGGGCATCCTCTGATCTACCGGTAGCACCGCGTCACCGTCGTCCCACGCCCGTTGGATAGCGTCAACGAACTGCTGTCCTCCAGGCATGCATAGGGCTACAAGGCGATTCACCATGATGACGTTACCGGTGTTCTAGAACGCCCGAATCAACAAACTGATCGTGCACGCGGTAATGATTGTGCTCACCGCCATGTCGAAACGGGCAGCATTGATTTTTCGGCCGATTCTTATTCCAAAAGGAAGGGCTACAGCCACGACTGCAGCAGCCAATACGGCGCCAACAACTCGTTGATTCGACCACTGACCAGTGGCTGTCAACGTGACTAGCTGAGTGATGCCTGTCAAAAGAAAGATTGCAGTGTTGGACACTACGAACCGCTCGCGGGAAACACCGAGTCCTTGAAACCAAGCAGCCACGAGTGGGCCAGAGATGCCTGTTGCGCCTTGAGCGACTCCGCAGGTGAACGCCACGGGCACCTTTCCCCATTTTTGGACATTAGGTGACCACCTCGGCTCCGCGGCAGAAAATTTCCATACCAAAAATGACGCCAGGACCAGGGCCAATAGGAGGAGGAGGAGCCGGTCATTGATTCGCGGCAACAGCCAGGCCCCGGCGATAGCGCCGATAGATCCCAAGCCGGCAAACATTATGAGACCCTCAGCGGACCGAAGTTCTCTTCGGTGCTCCCTCACCAGCATCGCGTTACTTACCGCTGTAGGGGCAGCCATGATTACGACAGCGTCTTGCACTCCAACGAAAAATGCAATGACGGGCACGGATGTCAGCGGTAGCCCGAGACCTGTCGTTCCTTTCACAAGCGATCCCAGGACAACTGCTATGGCTACGATCAGCAGTTCGTAGACGCTCATCGGGCAGCTATCTCAACAGCTACTTGCCCCGCGATACTTGCGTTGTGCTCTGCCAAGGCAAGGTTGGCTGCAACACTTTCACCCGCTGTCGCCTTCTCCACTGCGGCTAGAACGTGAGGTGTGACTTGTGGGCCTGTGAGGCCGCGTTCTTGAACTTCTACCAGACTTTTCTCGATCGCTCGATCAATCTCAAAAGAATCGAGTTCAGCCTCTGCAGGGATTGGGACAACGAGAAGCGTGCCGCCCTGTCCGAGTCCTCGACGGTCGAGGTGAAGCTGGGCCGCTCCTATAGCGTCGTCAACTCGATGCGAGATTGGTAGGCCCGACGTTCGGGTATAGAACGCCGGAAACTC
Source organism: Actinomycetota bacterium (assembly GCA_036163555.1). Lineage (GTDB taxonomy): Bacteria > Actinomycetota > Acidimicrobiia > Acidimicrobiales > Poriferisodalaceae > MedAcidi-G3. The sequence continues at coordinate 6,968 of JAYZKK010000087.1, read as the reverse complement.
ATTGGTCTGCCATCCCACAACAGGGACAGACTGAGTCTCTAAATATTCGAGGGTGCGAGGTAAATCTAGGAAGGCCTTCGCACCAGCGCTCACCACCATGACCGGGTGCTGGGCAAGCGCGTTGAGGTCTGCTGAGACGTCGGCAGTGATTTCACTTTCGCGATGAACTCCGCCAATCCCGCCTGTCGCAAACACTTCGATTCCGACTTGGTCAGCGATAACAAGGCTGGCTGAAACAGTCGTCGCCCCTGAGGAGAATTTTTGCGATGTCGCTATAGCCAGATCCCGAGCGGCCACTTTGACCGAACAGCCAAGCACACGTTCATGGAGTTCTTGGGGCACGCCCGCCCATATCGCCCCATCCAGCACGGCTGTCAACGCTGGGGTTGCTCCAGCTTTACGAACGGCTGACAAACATAGTTGGAGGGCTTCGACATTGGCTGGGGAAGGCAATCCTAGGGTGGAAAAGATCGTGGATTCTAGGGCTACGACTGGTTGCTGTGCCGCGATAGCGGTTCTTACCTCATCGCCTACAACAATCACCTAAGCCTCCTTGATGAGTACAGCATGTCAGTCATGCGGCATCTGATCGTGCCTGCTTCTACTCTGTGGTCGTGTTTAGTGTTGTAGAGCATCCCGTTGTCACGGCTTGGACTGACCGTCTGCGGTCCATTGAAACCGAAAATGAAGAGTTTCGTCGTTTATTGCGTCAGATCGGTCAACTGATGGTTCCCTATGCGACCGAGGACTTACCGACTACTGAAGTAGTCGTCAAAACGCCACTCGCGGAAACACAAGGCCAACAACTCGACGGTGGTACGCCTGTGGTCATTTCAGTACTTCGGGCTGGCAATGGCCTACTTGACGGAGTTTTAGCGATCCTTTCCGATGCCGATGTTGGGTTCATCGGCCTTGTGCGAGATCATGACACCTTGGAAGCGGTGGAATATCTTGTGAAGTTTCCAGCCCTGTCTGGTCGTCACGTTTTGCTTGTCGATCCGATGTTGGCAACCGGACACAGTGCTGTAGCGGCGCTCGACCGGGTGGCCGCCGAGGCCCCGGCAACTATCACATTGATGTGTGTGGTTGCTGCTCCCGAAGGTGTCCAACACGTAGATACGCGTCATCCAGGCGTTCAAATAGTCGCGGCTGCTCTGGATGAGGGCTTAAACGATTCTGGATATATTTTGCCCGGACTCGGTGATGCCGGTGACCGTCTGTATGGGACTGACTCATGAAGCGTCCTACACCGCCAATTGAATGGGCTGATGACCATATTCGAATTATCGATCAGACGCTTCTGCCCGCGGAAGTCAAGATTGTCGAAATACGGAATGCTGCACAGGCAGTAGATGCAATTCAACGACTAGCTATCCGTGGCGCCCCCGCCTTGGGTGCCTTCGGGTCCTTGGCGCTGGTCGTGGCCCTAGACGAGACTCAGCCCCGTTCTCTCTCAGAAGCCCGGAGCAGACTTGAGGAATGTCGAACCCTCATTGGTGATGCGAGACCAACTGCAGTCAACCTTCGCTGGGCAGTAGACAGGGTTATTGATCAAGCGACGAACAACGCGGACGATCTACCGGCACTTAGAACGGCTCTGATCCGCGAAGCACAGGCAATTGCTGCAGAAGATGAAGCTGCGTGCAACGAGATTGGCCGACTCGGACATGAACTGCTACGCGACGCCAACGTCATAGGCACCCACTGCAACGCGGGCCGCCTAGCAACTGCCGGAACGGGAACAGCTTTGGCCCCTATGTACGCCAAAGCGGAAGCTGGTGAGCCTCTTCGTGTCCTCGCGTCTGAAACTCGACCCTTGCTGCAGGGCGCTCGACTAACCGCATGGGAATTAGATGACGCGGGGATAGACGTGACCGTGGTCCCTGATGGCGCGATGGCTTCGACTGTTCTATCTGGTCAGGTAGATGCTTACATCGTCGGCGCAGATCGCATCGCTGCTAACGGCGATGCCGCGAACAAGATCGGCACTGTCGGGCATGCTCTCGCAGCACGTGAAGCGGGGATTCCCTTCTACGTCGCAGCTCCAACCTCAACTATCGACATTGCGTTAGCAACCGGAAACGACATAGAGATAGAGCAGCGCGATGCAATAGAGGTTCATGAGATTCGTGGCAGCAGACTCACCCCAGAAGGGGTGGCTGCGTCCAACCCTGCCTTTGATGTGACACCAAATCATCTCATCACTGCAATCATCACCGAAGCGGGGGTGTTGCGAGCCCCTTTTAAAGATTCAATAGCTGAAGCACTTTCACGAGTCGGGAGCGCCTGATGAAAAATTTGTGGAACGCCAACGAAGCTTCAACGTTTTCAGGCCCATTGGGTGAATGTGTCTACGGCTCAAGACTTCTGGGTGCCGAATCGTCTCTCGTACTGCACGGGGGCGGGAATACTTCTGTGAAGGCCGAAGAAACTGACATACATGGTGAGTCAGTCGATGTTCTGTACGTCAAAGGCAGCGGTTGGGATCTCGCCACAATCGAACCTCAAGGATTTGCTCCACTTCGTCTTGAGGCTGTCAAGCGTTTAGCCGAATTACCGGAATTGACTGATACCGAAATGGTTAATCAGTTAAGGCTTAATCTTCTTGACGCTTCGGCTCCTAACCCGTCAGTCGAAGCGATCTTGCATGCATCTCTGCCGTTCACAGCGGTGCAACACACGCACGCCGACGCCGCATTGGCGTTGACCAATACGAGCGACGGGGAACAACGTGTCCGAGAACTATGGGGAAAATCAGTCGTCATAGTGCCTTACGTAATGCCCGGTTTCGACTTAGCAAAAGCATGTGCATTGGAGTTCGAAAAACAAGCGAACTCTGACACAGTCGCAATGGTGCTGATGAACCACGGTGTATTCACGTTCGGCGACACAACCGAACAGGCCTACAGCAACATGATTGAAGTAATCACCCAGGCCGAGGACTACCTGATAACAACCGCAGAAGTCGACATAACAAATTCAGCCGCTATGGCGACGCCAGTAAACGCGACGGGTTCTGCATTGGATCAGGCAGAACTCCGAGGGCACTTGTCGAATGCTGCCGGTCGCCCCATGTTGCTAGTTCGAACTCCGAATCAACGGGCAAATGCTTTCGCTGCACGTTCTGACATCACCGATGTCGCCCGTCGCGGACCTGCAACACCGGATCACATCATTAGAACAAAACAATTTCCGTTAATCGGCCGCAACGTTGACGAGTTTGTTTCCAATTATCACAGCTACTTCGAACGAAACCAGGATCGTTTCCCTGCCGTCCAAGAGCTCGATCCTGCTCCCCGAGTAGTTCTCGATTCAGAGTTAGGTCTCCTAACCGCTGGGGCAAGGATCAGTGACTGCGAAATAGCTTCTGACATTTACTTACATACGATCGATGTGATTGAAGCCTCCGAAGGACTCGGAGGGTTTGTGGCTCTCGCAGAAACAGATCTGTTCGAAGTTGAGTATTGGGAACTCGAACAAGCCAAGTTGGCAAAATCAGGGCAACCCCCTGCTATGTCGGGCGAAGTGGCTGTAGTGACAGGTTCGGCATCGGGAATTGGACGGGCATGCGCCGAAGCGCTTATTAGCCAAGGTGCAGCCGTTATCGGGATAGACCTAAACACATCAGGAACTCCTGTAACTCCATCATTTCTCGAGTTAACAGCTGACGTCACGGATCCCGAATCGTTAGCCGCCGCCGTCACCACGGGGGTCGAACGTTTCGGCGGTATCGACATAGTGGTCGCCGCTGCAGGAATTTTCGGCCCTTCTAACGAGATAGCTGACATTGTTCAAAGCGACTGGGAGACGACTCTTGCCGTGAACTTGAACGGGGTTACTAATTTGCTTCAGGTGACACATCCCTTTCTTGTCTTGGCACCAGGTGGTGGTCGGGTGCTACTGGTTGGGTCAAAGAACGTTCCCGCACCGGGCAAAGGCGCAGCCGCCTATAGCGCCTCGAAAGCGGCGGTTACACAATTAGGTCGCGTAGCTGCACTGGAATGGGCTGAAGACGGAATCGTTGTTAATACGATCCATCCTGATGGGATATTTGACACTGGCTTATGGTCGGCAGAACTTGTTGAACAAAGAGCGGCAAATTATGGGCTGACCGCTGATGAATACAAGCGCAGAAATCTTCTTGGGCAAGAAATAACCAGCGGTGACGTCGGAGAACTCGTGGCGGCTATGTGTGGTCATTCATTTCGTCAAATAACAGGAGCCCAAATCCCCATCGATGGTGGTAGTGACCGAGTGATCTGAAGTGCAGTTCGCCTAATCGGTGATGCCTGCCATGAGGAGGCCGATTTTCTCTCGGTCGGCATCTTGTGCATCTATGACATCCATTATTTTGCCGTCGTACAAAACAGCGATGCGATCCGAAAGTCCAAGAATTTCGTCGAGTTCCGCCGACACAAGCAGCACAGCGGTCCCTTTATCTCGCTGTTCCAGGATGCGGCGATGAATGAACTCAATGGCGCCGATGTCGATGCCACGGGTGGGTTGGGCCGCGACCAACAATTTGATCTCGTCGCTGAATTCTCTACCCACTATAAGTTTCTGTTTGTTGCCGCCACTAAGGCTTGAGGCTGGGACTAAGACGTTGGGTGTCCGCACGTCAAACTCATCTACGACATCTTGGGCATGACCCCGAATGACGTCTCTCCGCAAAATCCCTCGAATAGAAAAAGGCTTGCGGTGATAGCGGTTGAGTACCGAATTCTCGGCGACCGAATAGACGGCTACGACGCCGTGCTTTTCACGGTCTTCTGGGATGTGTGCCACACCTTTTTTTGTTATTTGTCTCGGCGAGCCGCTGGTCAATTCTTCGCCATCAATTTCCATGACCCCAACTGATGGATTACGGAGCCCCGTGATTGCTTCGACCAATTCACGTTGTCCGTTACCTTCCACACCGGCGACGCCCAATATCTCGCCGGCTCGAACTTCGAAGTTCAGCCCGTCAAGCGCGATCTGGCCTCGGTCATCGTTTACTTCTAGCTCGTTGACCTTGAGAACCACGTCACCAGGGTCAGCGGTGGACTTTTCTACTTGAAGCACGACGCTGCGCCCGACCATCATTTCTGCCAAGCCACTCTCGCTGGTTTGTGATGGGGTTGTTTCGCCAACCACTTGCCCGTTGCGCAAAACGACGATGTCATCAGCAATTGCGAGAACCTCGCGCAATTTGTGGGTGATAAAGACGATGCCAAGACCGGTTTCGGTTAACTCCCGCAAAACACCCAAAAGATGGTCTGCTTCTTGCGGGGTCAGGACACCGGTTGGTTCATCCAAGATCAACACATCGGCGTTGCGATACAACGCTTTGAGTATTTCGACGCGTTGTTGCATGCCGACAGGTAAATCTTCGACTAGGGCGTCTGGGTCAATTTCCAGTCCGTAGCGTCCTGAAAGTTCGACGACTCTTTTGCGCGCTTCATCGAGGTCAACCAAACCACGCTTTGTCGGTTCGTCTCCTAACACAATGTTCTCTACTACCCGCATCGGTGGCACTAACTGGAAGTGTTGATGCACCATCCCGATACCGCGAGAGATGGCGTCATCCGGACCATGAAGATCTACCGCTTCGTCTTTGATCACCACCTGACCACTGTCAGGTCGGTACATCCCGAAGAGAACGTTCACGAGCGTGCTTTTGCCGGCACCGTTTTCACCTAGGAGCGCGAGGATTCGACCGGGTCGGAGACGTATAGAGACATCATCGTTTGCTAAAACACCTGGAAACTGTTTCGTAACGTTTTGCGCAGCGAGAAGAATTTCCGACATGCTCAACCTTTTTCGTAGTTCTGTCCAAGCGCTGCTGGGTCACGCATGGACCCGACAAGTCCACTGAGAGCTACGACAATGATCGTCACAACAAACGGAAGCATCCCAACAAACTGCGGCGGGATGTCAAAGGTGTTGTTCAACTGAAATTGATTTTGCAGAGCAGTCGTGAATCCAAAAAACAGTGCGGCAGCGTAGGCCCCAAACGGAGTACGTCTTCCAAAGATCATTACGGCTAAAGCTAAGAAACCTCGACCCCCAGACATTGCTCGACTGAACGTGCCGACAGCCTCAAGAGCTAAGTAGGCGCCCCCAAGGCCAGCCAGCCCGCCTGCAAGAGTGACGTTGAGGTACCGCAATCTCAAAACGTCGATTCCCACTGTGTCCGCGGCGCCGGGGTGCTCTCCTATAGCTCGGGTTCGCATCCCCCAGACCGAGCGGAATAGAGCGATATGAACTACGAAGAGCAGCGCGATCGTCAAGTATGTAAGAGGGGGCCGGCTGAAGAACACAGTCCCTACAAGTGGGATATCAGCAAGGGGACCCAGGTCGATGTTGGTGTATTTGCCCATCCCTAAGGAGCGGCTTCGGTCATAGAAAAACGAAGTCAGACCCAACGCGGCAATGTTCAAGACGGTGCCAGCAATGATTTGGTCGACCTTGAGGCCTACTGCCATCGCAGCAAGCATCCAGCCCATCATGAGACCCATCCCAACACCAGCGATGGTGCCCATAAATAAAGAGCCTGTCATTGATGCAATTGTGAACGCAGCGAAGGCTGACAGAAGAAACTGGCCTTCGATCCCAATATTTACAACTCCCGAGCGCTCACCAATCATTCCGCACATAGCACCAAGGGCCAGAAGTGTCGCGGCCCGCACAGTTCCAGCGAGCACAGCTGTGGTTTGAGGACCATCTGCTGAGTAAAAGAGCCAAATGATGACGAGCATGACAACCAGACCCACATACAGCAGTTGCCTTTGTTGAGGTTTCATGACTTCCCCCATCCCGCTCCAAGTTGCAGCTGTTCTGAGGTGTCGTGACGCATACGTAGCAACCACCTAATGATGATGGGTGCTGCGACGAAAAAGAGGATCAGGGCTTGAATGACGTCAATGAGCTCTGGGGCGACACCGGCTTTGAATTGCATACGAGATGCGCCTGCTTCCATTAACCCAACC
>JAYZKK010000086.1:0-9550 GCA_036163555.1 Actinomycetota bacterium | reverse complement strand
ACACCTGGGCAGTCACTGTTACAGGCGCGCCAAAGACCGCAGCGATGATGTTCCTCGAAGACCACGAGAAGAGCCCAAGGGCCTGGTACGGCGGAGCAATCGGCAAAGTGGGATTTGATGGAGGGTTGAATACAGGACTCACGCTCAGAACGATAAGGATCAAAGACGGCCATGCTGAGGTTCGCGTTGGAGCCACGCTGCTGTGGGATTCAGACCCAGTGGCCGAAGAAGAGGAGACCGAATTGAAGGCCTCAGCCTTCCTGGATGCCTTGAGGTTGCCGCGCCGTACTTCGGATATCCCAACGTTTGCAGTAGCCGGCGAAAAGAAAAATGTCCTACTTGTGGACCATATGGACTCTTTTGTGCACACCCTGGGCAATTACCTGAGACAAACAGGTGCGGATGTCATGACTCTGAGGGCAGGCTTCCCGCTGGATGATCTTTCCCGCTTACGCCCAGATTTATTAGTGTTGTCACCGGGTCCAGGGACACCATCAGATTTTGCAATTTCTGACACGATTGAAGCTGCCCTTGCCCTAGAAATTCCCATATTTGGTGTCTGTCTAGGTCTTCAAGCTGTGGTGGAGTTCTTTGGAGGCACGCTCAGTCAGTTGGAGACTCCTATGCACGGCAAAGCGTCACCGATTCAGGTAACCGGTGGTCACCTGTTTGCCGGCCTTCCGGCGGAATTCAGAGCGGGTCGTTACCACTCTCTTTACGCGAAAACAGACACGGTTCCTGACTTGTTAGAAGTGACAGCAACCAGTGTTGACGATGATGTCGTAATGGCTGTTGAACACAAATCTTTACCAATTAATGCTGTGCAGTTTCACCCTGAATCAATAATGTCTTTTGACGACGAGATTGGTTTGCGATTGGTGCGAAATGCAGTCGAGACTTTAACGGGCCAAAAATGACTCCGATGAGCTTTTCTAGCAAGCGAGATGTCCTCACGGCGGATGGAGCTGACAGTGAGTCCTACCTTCATGGTCAGATTTCCCAAAATGTGGATGACATGGCGGACGGAGAGTCTCGCCTTTCTTTCCTTCTTGAACCCAGAGGGAATGTAGAAAGTTGTTTCAGGATCACGCGGTTGAGACAAGATCATTATTTGCTTGATACAGAGTCAGGACACGGATCACTTCTTCTTGAATCCCTTGAGCGCTTTAAACTCAGGTCGAAAATAGAGTTCGTTCTTCATGACTGGAAGATGGTTTCAATTTTGGGTGATTGCGACTCGGCGGACTTCGCCTCGACGTTGTTGTCAGTGGAATCGCCGTGGCCGGGTCTAAAGCATGTCGATCTACTAGCGGAAAATCCGGCAGTGGATCTTCCTGTGTGCAGTTATGAGGAATATGAACGGCTTCGCTTTAGCCATGGACTTCCAGTAATCGGCAGAGAATTCGATGTTGGTGCAATACCAAATGAGACTGATCTACTAGGTCTAGCGGTTTCGTTTGATAAAGGCTGCTATCGGGGTCAAGAGCTAGTAGAACGGATCGATGCCCGAAAGGGCGGGCGCCGACTACTCCGACGTATTCGCAGCGATGCCACTCTCTCTCCCAAAGAGAACCTATTTTCTGAAGGTAAGGAAATTGGGGAGGTACTGGCTGTGACCTCGAGTGCCCCGTACATCGGTTTTGCTTCCGTTCGGGGTGAAGCTGAGGGCATAGAAAATGATGCAGGTGGAAATATCGAAGTTTTCCCACTTAATGAGGTTATTCAATAGCGAAATCCTCCCGGGAGTTCTTGCGGAGTAGCCTCTGCGAGTGGCTAATGGTGTCGCAATCAGCGAGACCAGATGAACTGGGAGAGAAGATTGTGGCTAAACCTGCTCTGTTAGCGAAACTAACTGCCAAAGAGGGACAACGTGACGCCCTATTGGCTGTGATCGCAGACTTGGGAATGAGAAATGTTTCTGGAGAACCAGGTACTGAGGTCTACGCAGCTCACAAAGACGCAGGCGACGAGAACGTCGTTTGGTTTTATGAAATGTATTCCGATGGTGATGCTTTAACGGCCCATGGTGGATCGGACGAAATGAAGGAGTTTGGGCGTGCCACCGGAGAATTTATGGCTGGTCGAGCGGAGTTGATCTTCCTTGAGCCTGTCTGCGCCAAAGGTCTCGAACTTTAGCAAGTGTGAGAGCAGCCAGAAACCACTGCATACCGGAAGGCACCTCAGTATGACTGTCGGTGATGGAACTTATTTAGATCGGATCATTGTCGAACACCGCGACAGAGCTGCATCTGACCGACGGCCTTTTGAGGGGCTGCTTGAAGAGGCTGTTCAGTGTCAAGCGCCGCGACAGTTTTCCTCTGCCCTTAAAGAACCGGGGTTGAGCGTGATAGCGGAGGTGAAGCGCCGATCTCCCTCAAAGGGCGATCTCTTTGCTGATTTGGATCCAGCGGTGTTAGCTGAGCAATACATGCGAGGAGGAGCTGCATGCCTATCTGTTCTTACCGATGGGCCCAACTTTGGAGGTTCCCGTCGAGACTTGGAAGAGGCTCGATCAGCAGTTGATTTACCGGTGTTAAGAAAAGACTTCACCGTGCACGAACGCGATGTTTTGGACGCACGGCTAATGGGCGCTGACGCGATCTTGTTGATCGTCGCAGCACTTTCCTCCAACGAGCTCGCAACCTTCTTTGAATTGGCTGGAACTTTAGGCATGGATGCGTTAGTTGAAGTCCATGACGAGAATGAGCTAGAAATCGCACTTCAAGTTGGAGCAGATCTAATTGGGGTCAACCAAAGAGACTTGTTTACCTTTGAGGTTGACCATCAACGGGCGGCTCGGATGGGGAAACTCATCCCAGATGGGGTAGTGGGAGTCGCCGAGTCAGGGGTCAGAGGCCCTGAAGATGCGGTGGCTTTGAGTGAAGCTGGATACGCAGCGATCCTGGTCGGCGAAACTTTGGTGGTTAGTGGCGACCCGGGAATGGCCGTCTCTGCTTTGAGGGGAGCCACCTGATGTTCGTGAAAATCTGTGGAATCACCACCGAAGAGGATGCCCTCTTGGCGATCGGAATGGGCGCTGACGCATTGGGTTTCAATTTTGTTCCTGGATCATCGCGACAGATTCGCCCAGCAGTGGCAAGAGATATAGTCCGGCGTTTGCCAGGTGGCGTGCTGACGGTCGGGATCTTTAGGGACGAGCTGAGAGAAACCGTCGTTCAGACGGTGCATGATGCTGGTCTACAGGCGGCACAGCTTCATGGGCGCGAATCTTCTGAAGATAGTTCGTGGATCGCCGAGCGAGTTCCTTACCTGATAAAGGTATTTGTTGCGGGTGATCCCGCCATCGATGAACTCGATCGATATTCGGCTACAGCAGTTCTAGTTGATGCACCTGAGCCTGGTTCTGGCGAGGTTTTTGATTGGTCGCTGCTTGACGGAAGGGAAAGAGGTCGCCCACTTATCTTGGCGGGCGGGCTGAATCCTGAAAACGTCGCCCAAGCTGTAAGCGTCGTTAAGCCATGGGGTGTCGACGTCGCGAGTGGAGTTGAGGCTTCACCAGGGGTTAAAGATCCAGTCAAGGTTAGAGAATTCGTAATGAACGCCCGAGGTGCTGGAAACTTGTTGGAGTCTGAAGATGAAGATTTTGACCCAGATGCTCCGAGACCTTATGACTGGCGAGATGAGTGATGACGCAAGGGTTGCCACCGATAGGTTGAACATATGGTGATGACCGATCCGAATGAGGAAGGCCGTTTTGGCGAGTTTGGTGGACGCTTCGTCCCTGAAACGTTGATCCCAGCTTGTGAAGAGCTTGAAATAGCATTTCGTGATGCTTGGGCCGACCCAGCGTTCGTGAGCGAATTCCATCGAATCCTTGCTGACTATGGGGGGCGGCCCTCTCCTCTGACCGAGTGTTACCGGTTATCTGAGCAACTAGGAGTCAGAATTCTTCTGAAGCGAGAAGATCTGAATCACACAGGTTCACACAAGATCAACAACGTGATTGGTCAAGCGCTGCTTGCTCGTCGGATGGGAAAGTCTCGCCTTGTTGCTGAAACGGGCGCAGGACAACATGGAGTTGCGACTGCAACTGCAGCAGCACTGTTAGATATGGACTGCAAGGTCTACATGGGACAAGTTGACGTCGAACGCCAAGAATTGAACGTCTTTCGGATGCACTTGTTAGGTTCAGAAGTTGAGGCGGTTTCATCTGGCAGTCGGACCCTAAAAGACGCAGTAAACGAGGCTCTTCGCGATTGGGTCGCCACCGTCGAAAACACTCACTATTGCCTCGGCTCAGTGATGGGCCCACACCCGTACCCTTGGATGGTTCGAACATTCCATCATGTCATTGGTGACGAGGCACATGAACAATGCCTGAAGCTAATGAATCGCGTTCCTGATCTTGTTGTCGCCTGTGTGGGGGGCGGAAGTAACGCCGCGGGGATCTTTTCGGGCTTTGCAGATACCAACGCCCGTTTGATCGGAGTCGAGCCCGCTGGTGGGGCTGCGGTTGGTCGTGGGGTGCCAGGGGTTGTGCATGGGATGAACTCATATCTGATGCAAGATGAGGTTGGACAGGTTCAAGAAGCTGAATCCATTTCAGCCGGACTCGACTATCCAGGAGTTGGACCCGAACATGCATACTTATCATCGATAGGTCGAGCCGAATACCCTGCGGTCACCGACCAAGAGGTGGTCGAAGCCTTCCAGCTGCTATCGAAGACAGAAGGGATTATCCCTGCACTTGAGTCAGCCCACGCTTTGGCATGGGTTGTCCGAGAGGCAGCAGCATTGAAAGATCAGGTGGTGCTTTTGAATCTCTCCGGACGCGGCGATAAAGACGTTGACCAAATGATGGATGTGTTGGGAACGGACAGCAGTCAGTGAATCTCAACTCTAATGTCGGCCGGATGGAAACCTTCCTTCGTGCTCGTCGAGATGACGGCGCGAAGTTATTGGTTGTTTACATAACCGGTGGTTACCAAGGGTGGGAAGCAGCAGTAGAAACAGCTGCCGCGGCAGGAGCGGACGCTATTGAAATTGGGATACCGTTTTCTGACCCAGTTATGGACGGTCCGGTGATTCAGGAAGCTAGTCACGCGGCGCTCGAAGCTGGAGCTACCCCTGCTTCAGTGTTAGCGGCAGTACCGAATCTTGATACAGGTGTTCCCCACGCCATCATGACTTACTACAACCTTGCTCACCATCCTGGGCATGAAAGGTTCGCGGCAACGTTAGCGAACTCGGCCATTGATGCTGCCATCTTGCCAGATTTGCCACTGGTGGAATCGGGTCCTTGGCGACAAGCAGCAATGGAGGCTGGAGTCGAGACAATCATGTTGGCGGCACCAACAACCCCAGATGACAGACTTCCAGAATTGTGTGCCGCTTCTAAGGGTTTTGTATATGCGGTAGGGCTACTCGGTGTAACAGGAGAGAGGTCAACTCTTGCTTCAACTGCTACCGAAATAGCAAAAAGATGTAAGAACGTTACCGATAAGCCAGTGCTGACAGGTGTTGGTATTGGCTCCCCGGAGCAAGCTGTTGAGGCGAGTGTGGTGGCAGATGGAGTCATCATCGGATCAGCGGTTGTGCGTCGCCTCCTTGATGGTGGCGGAGCGGATGGGGTAGGTGAGTTAGTGGCCTCCTACCGAGCTGCGCTCGACGCAGGGTGAGGCTCGCTTTCGGTGGTGAATGAGGTGGCCGACGGGTGTGAGTTGTGTGAAGCAGCGCGCTTTACTCACTGGTACTACGAAGATGATATTTGTTGGGTAGCGGATTGCGAAGCTTGTTCAACGCCGATGGTTGTGTGGAAATCTCATGGGACAACGCCTGACGAAGAAGAGGTTGAATGGATGCTCGACCGCCTAGGCGATGCGGGAAGGGAGAGATTCGGAGAGGGGAACGGCACTATTGACCGGACGATGAGACAGATCCCTGAACACTTCCATGCGCATATACGCGATGCAGAGTGGGTGTCTCGCAGGTGGACCGAAACACCTAGCAAGTATTCAGGAGTTGGCGGTCAACGGCTGCAGTTGAGATGAAAGGTTTGGGGTTAGGACTCTCGTTGTTGCTATGCAGCCTGTGCCTAGCGTGCGGCGATGACACTGATTGGGCCTCTAAAGGCCCTACAAGCGAAAAATACTCCCAAGCCGAATTGAGCCTGGGCCAAGCGGTGTATATCGACACTTGTTCGGCTTGCCACGGACGAAACGGGTCAGGGAATTTCGGCCCCGACCTTGTAGGCAAGGGACACAAATACTCCTATGACGAGCAACGCAGCCTTATAGCGCGGGGAAGGCGTTCAATGCCAGGCTTTGGCGCGAGCTTGACGGACGCTGAAATCAATGCCGTTTTGGCTTACATACGAGTGGGCTTCTTCGATGAATCTGCCGACTAATTATCTTGTGAGGCACTACGGGGCGCTACCAGATCGCTAGGTTGGCTAGATGCTTCAGCTTGGTGACAGGGCCCCTGCCTTCACGCTTTATGACCAGAATCGCCAAAAGTGGCGGTTAACGGATCATCGAAATTCTCGAATAGCGATCTTCTTTTATCCGAAAGCCAATACCTCGGGGTGCACGGAGCAGGCGGTCGGGTTGCGAGACCTTCTTCCCCAAATAGGTGCTGTTGAAGTTGTTGGCATTAGTGCTGACAGTCCTGAGAAACAGGGGGCATGGGCTGAAAAGCATCGACTCGGTTTCCCGCTCCTGTCGGACCCCGAACACAAGGTTGCTCGAAAGTACTTTGTTTTCGGACCCAAGAAACTTTATGGCCGAGAGTATGAGGGCATTACACGGGCGCTCTTTTTGGTCTCTCCTTCTGGTCGGATTGAAGGGGCGTGGGTAAAGGTGTCCCCAAAGGCAACCCCAGTTGAATTGTTGTCGGCTCTGGAGAAAATCAATGAATGACTTCCCTCATCCGAGTGAACTCCTGCCGCATCGGCCCCCATTCTTGCTTTGCGATGAAATCGTTGAATTAGAACCCGGGGTATCGTGCACGGCGCTATGGCACCTGTCCGGTGACGAAGCATTCTTCGAAGGACACTTTCCGGGACGACCGACGTTGCCCGGCGTGCTAATCGTGGAGGCGCTTGCTCAAACAGCGGGGTTGGCGGCTCTTAGTGCCCAAGAGTTCGCGGGAAGACTTCCTTTATTTGGTGGGATAGACAAGGCTCGCTTTAGGCGGCAAGTACTGCCCGGTGAAAGCTTGACCCTTAAAGCTCATTTAGGCAAGATGTCGCGAATGGCGGGCCGGGCCACGGGAGAAGCATCCGTGGGTGAAGAGCTTGCTTGCAAGGCAGAGATGATGTTCATCATCGCAAATGCCGGTGATCTGTAATTTTCGGTTCTGACAGTGGGTGAGCGGCTGAAGGTGTTTTGGTCCCGCCAACATAGGCGTGATGGTTTCTTATTGGGTTTGGCTGTTGGCACCTTCGGGATCACCTTTGGAGTTCTGTCCGTATCAGCGGGGGTCTCTGGACTACAGGCTGTAATGATGTCGCTTCTAATGTTTACCGGCGCTTCACAGTTTGCGGCAGTCGGAGTCCTCAGCACGGGAGGGGACCCGATATCGACGTTTGGGGCGGCACTTTTGTTGGCGGCGCGTAACGGTGCTTATGCCTTGTCGATGTCGCGGGTCATGCCTGCCAGGAGAGGAAGCCGCCTCATCGCTGCCCAGCTAATAATCGATGAAAGTGCCGCTATGGCTGAGGCTCAATGCAACCTTAAAGAGACCCGCGAAGCATTTTGGATAACTGGATTATCTGTGTTCTTGTTTTGGAATCTCGGAACTCTCATCGGAGTTCTGGTTGGTGGAGTTGTCGGAAACCCATTGACGTGGGGTCTTGATGCAGCATTCCCTGCTGGATTCTTGGCGTTGCTAGGTCCGCATTTGAAAGATCGAAATAAGCGCAGGGCGGCTCTGATTGGTGCAGCAGTTGCTGCCGTAGGAATTCCGTTCTTACCAGCGGGTCTTCCAGTCCTCCTAGCGGCTTCAGGTGCAGTCGTGGTGACAAGAATTGAGAAGAGAGAATGAAAGGTCGAAACCGATGACCTGGTGGCTATTGAGTGGATTAGCTGCAGGATGCTATTTCTTTAAACTCAGCGGAGTCGTAGCGGCGGGAACTCTTCGTCTCTCGGGATCGGGGCAGAGTTTTCTGGCGTACCTGACTCCAGCAGTTTTGTCGGGGCTGATAATTGTTCAGACCTTCGACGGTGGCGGAAGACTGACCATTAGTGCGCTTACAGCAGGGGTAATAGCCGGCGCTGCTGCTGCGTCGATGAAGGCACCGTTGCCAGTGGTCTTGTTAGTGGCCTCAGCGACGACAGCAGTCATTCGTCTTCTGTAGAGGTCAGCTATTCGGCTGGGGCCAAAACAATGGAACCGTTGTGTCCACCAAAGCCAAACGAATTTGACATCGAAGGCCCTGGTTCCCAATCCTGAGGGCTGTCGGTCACGAGATTGAATTCAGCCATCTCAGGGTCCGGCGTTGTGAAACCTGAGGTTGGTGGGATCTGTTTGTGAACGAATGACAAGAGAACAGCCGTGGCTTCAATCGCGCCTGCGGCTCCGAGGGCGTGTCCGGTAATTCCTTTAGTTGAAGTTACAGGAGGACCGTTGTCTCCAAATAGTTTCGACAATGCTTCAGCCTCGGCAGCATCGTTGAGAGGGGTGGAGGTGCCGTGTGCGTTGACAGAGGCAATGTCGTTAGAAGACAACCCGGCATCCTCTATTGCCAACTGCATGCATCGCAGAGCCCCATCTCCACCGGGAGCAGGCGCGGTTATGTGGTGGGCGTCAGCTGTGGACCCCGATCCTAAAACCTCGCCGTAGATGTGAACTCCGCGCTCCTTGGCCGATTCCATTTCTTCCAGGATCAATGTCGCCGAACCTTCGGTCATCATGAAACCATCTCGGTCTTTGTCGAAAGGCATTGATTGACCCGAAGAGGATAAAGCGGTCATGTTTTGAAAGCCGGCCATGCCGACGGGTGACATAACTGATTCTGCACCTCCCGAAACAATTACATCGGCATATCCCATTTGGATTAGACGAGTGGCGTAACCAATCGCGTGGGTGCTGGCCGCACAGGCGGTGGTGATGGTCTCGTTTGGGCCCTGAAGGCCGAAACGCATTGAGATAGCAGCCCCTGGAGCGTTTGGCATAATCATCGGGACCATGAATGGAGAAACCCTCCGTGCGCCTTTGCGGTCATGGACGAGGACTTGTTCTTCGAAAGTTTGCAGCCCCCCAACTCCAGTTGCGTAGATAACACCACAGCGCGCCGGATCGGAAGCTAGGTCTCCAGCGTCTTCCATGGCCATTGTCGCGCTCGCTGTTGCCATTTGCTGAGAACGATCAGCCCTTCGAGCTTCTTTCGGGTTGTCGTAAAACGGTAGGGGATCGAAATCGTGAACGCGACGCTCGCCTTCAGGCGGCGCAGAATTCAATCCCTGCCAAAATGCTTCTAGCCCAGTGCCAGCGCAGGAAACGACCCCTAGGCCGACGATGGCTACCCTGCGCCTTTCACTCACAGTTTCGACTCAACCAAAGCCACAGCGTCGCCAACAGTGGCAACATC
>JAYZKK010000085.1:0-4155 GCA_036163555.1 Actinomycetota bacterium | reverse complement strand
GGAAGTTGATGTTCGGGGGGTACCAAAAAGAATCAGCCGCAGCCCAAATTCGCCTTGCCCGAGCGGCTTCAACGATGCGTTCTGCCCGCCTTATGTTCGATGCCGCAGTACACGATTTGTGTGCCCCGCTTCGAGGAGAGTCGTACCCGTCGCCCGCGACTCGCGTTCGCATTCGTATGGACTGTGCACATGTTGTCGATTTAGTGAAGCAAGTGCTGGCGCTCATCGCTGACGGCGCTGGTGCTTCTAGTCATTTCTTGGATTCTCCCTTGCAGCGATTCCGAAGGGATGTCTCGGTGCTTTCGGGGCACATACTTTTCGATTATGACCGAGCCGCAGAGCTACAGGGCCGAATGATGCTCGGAGTGAAGCCCCCTGCGGGAACGATCGTCTGAGCCACAAACATGCGACAAAAGTCAAGTGTCGCTTCGGCGATTAGACGTTGCTTGGTGGGTAACAACGCCTCCGGCGTCCAAGCAAACTCGATTCCTATTCGATGACGACAAAACGATCCACTAAGTTCAGTCTCGTCGAAGCAATTTATGCTTGGCATTACATAATGATCAGGGGGGGCCTGATGTTAAGAAACAGGGGCGGTGTTTACCGTTTGTGAGTTGTATTGATGGCGATGTTTATGTTTGCTGCCGCGTGTGGCAGCAGTGACGACTCATCGGAAAGTGGGGACGGTGAAGGTACCGCTGCGGCGAGCAGTGAGAGTGCCGAGGAAGCCGAAACCGAAGAGGAAGGTGGAGGTCTCTCACAAGAGGCGGTTGAGAAAGCTGTAGCAGGAGAAGACGAGGAAGAAGAAGTCGATGCTGATGCACCGACTTTTGATCGATCGACCCTTGAAGGAATTTGGGAAGAGGCTGCATATAACCGTCAAATGATGATTGACGAGATCACTGAAAAAATTAATTCGGGAGAGTGGGGCGTCGACGATGACAACATCTTGCATGGCCCTACCGGTTTCCGAATTGACATGAACGACTGCCCGTCTGACTGGAGTAACACCCAAGGGGTGTCGAGCTCTGAGTTGAGGCTTGGACAGACTCTCGTTCAGACAGGCAACTTGGCGGCATACGGCAATATCACTACCGGCATGACTAACTACTTCGATTGGATCAACGAAAATGATGGAGGCATCGGAGGAAGACAGATCAACCACATCATCTTCGATGACGGTTACGTCGCGGCGCAGACTATTGAATATGTAGACGAGTTAATCGAATCCCAAAACGTTTTCGCTATTCAGAACGGAGGGTCACCCAACGGACTGGCGGTGTACGACAAGATCAACAATGAATGTATCCCGCATCCGTTCTACATCTCAGGTCACCCCGCTTGGGGAGACCCTGTGAACCACCCTTGGACGACATCGATGCAGATGTCATACTCGACGGAGGCCATGCTCTGGGGAACTTGGATCAAGAGCAATCTCGGAGATCAGTTGCCCGTGAAGGTAGCGGGGCTCGTCATGGACAACGACTTCGGTCTGGCATACGAGATTGGTTTCGAGAATTACGCTGAAGCGAACCCTGATGTGGTGAGTGAATACCTTCCTGTCCGCCACGACCCGGCGGCACCGACTCTGACTAATGAAGTTACGACGATTGCCGCCTTCAAGCCAGACGTGTTCATTTCTATGACCGCGGGCAACCCGTGCCTGCTAGCGATCCAAGAAGTCGAAGCTGCGGGTCTGCTGGAAACAATGTCCGCCGCGTTCACGCCGTCGGTTTGTAAGGCGATTGCTGCTTACATGGCACCCGCTGGGATGGGAGCCGACGACTGGTGGGTGGTTGGAGGCGGAGCCAAAGACACCACCGATCCCAAGTATGTCGATGAACCGTTCATCACTTTCTTAAACGACAACTTGGTGGCAGGTGGTCTTGATCCGTCCATCTCACTCTTAGGAACTGGATACCTTTTTGCCTACCAGTATGTCGAGGCTTTGCGAGTTGCAGATGCGTTGCCCGGGGGGCTTTCGCGGACCAACTTCATCTTGGCTCTGAGAAACTTCCGTATCTATCATCCGATGTTCATGGACGGTATCGAAGTGGAATTGTTGGGTGCCACCGATGGTTATTTCGTTGAGGGATCGGAGTTCAGTCAGTTTGATGCCACGGAACAAACCTGGGACCAAGTCGGAGACTTGGTGGATGCCAACGGCGGAACCCCTAATTGTGCGTGGGACAAAGCCAATGGTGGTTGCCGTTAGACGAATCAACTGAAATTACATTCGGTTTCATATCGGATGAAAGGGGGCCGGCAGTATGACTGCCGGTCCCCTTTCAATTCCAATTCGGCCTTAAATGACTTGTTGCTCTTGAAACGCGTCGATGTCTTGGGGGCTATAACCGATTTCGATCAGGATTTCGTTGGTGTGTGCTCCCAACTCAGCGGCTGCGCTTCGAATCGACGTGGGCGTGCGAGAGAACTTCGCAGCCGGGCCGACTATCGGAGCGATCGAGCCATCCTCCAACTCAACGTCTTGCAACATGTCGCGTTGATGGACATGCGGTAACTGTGCAGTATCAGTAAAGGTATTCACTGGTGAGACAGCGACACCGACCTCTGCGGCCAGTTGCACAGATTCCTCGACGGTACGTTCACCGAACCATTCCGAGAGTGCCTTGTTGATGTCATCACGACGCTCTACACGCCCTCTGTTCGATGACAGTTCGGGATCGTCAAGAAGATCTTCTCTTCCCATAAGTGTTACGAGTGCATTCCAGTGGCTGTCCAATATGAGTGCGATGAAGATATCACCGTCGGTGCACTGGTAAGCGTTACAGGGCGCAGCGACGGCTATTTCTGATCCCATTCGAGGCAGAGATGCTCCCATCGCCCCCAAGGTTAGAAAACCGTTTGATTGGAACAGGAGAGAATCGAATAGAGAAACGTCAACATGTTGACCGTCTCCCGACAATTCTCGATGATGAAGAGCGGCCAGGACTGCTACAGCGCCATGAAGGCCCGCAAAGTCATCTGCGAGAAAGGTGGGAGCTTTTACAGCTATCCCGTCTGGCTCTCCGTTCAAAGACATCCAACCGCTTGCGGCCTGCGCTGCGGGGTCGTACCCGGGTCGGTCTGAGAGTTCCCCGTATTGACCCCAGCCAGAGATTGAGAGGTAAATGCAGTTGGGTCGAACCTTTTTGATGTCTTGGTACCCGAGGCCCCAAGATTCAAGGGTTCCTGGAAGAAAGTTTTCGATTATGACGTCAGCTCTTTCTGCGAGCCTCAAGAAAATTTCGGTTCCTTCAGTGGTCCTTAAATCGAGCGATAGTGATCGTTTGTTTCGGTTGACGGTCTGGTGAGCGAAGGAGAGTTCTGTGTCAGGAAGAAGTGGCGGAGCGAATCTCGTCACGTCGCCTGGTGGTAACTCAACCTTGATTACGTCAGCGCCGAGGTCAGCGAGTAGGCAGCCAGCCATTGGACCCGACCATGTCGTTGTCGCCTCAATCACGATGAGTCCGTCGAGCGGCCCAGCAGTGGTCTTGCCGGAGCCTTCAAAGAATTCTTGCTTGTCCACGGTATTCCTTTTCTGGAGTATCTAGTTACTAGGCACCTGACTGACGAGGCCCCTTGTTGACCCCTTTGCGGGTCCCTTCAAGAAAAGCCGTTCTTGCTGCTGACCCTGTGCCTTCCAGGTTGAGTTGAAAGATGAAGCCCTGTTCGAAACGCATAGCGTTCTCGATGTCTACCGCTTCGAGAGTGTCCATCGAAGACTTCAGATGACGCAGTAGGTCGGGTTGTTTGCTGGCGATTATTTCGGCGATGTGTTGTGTGCGGCTTGCGAGTTCTGATGCTGGGACTACCTCTGTGAGTGCTCCCCTCGACCACAGATCGCGAGCATTAACCGGTTCGGCCGTAAACATCAGGTAGCGCAGTACTTGAGACGGAAGCATTCGAAAGCCCTGCGCTGCGCCTCCGATAGTGCCGTTGTCTATCTCTGTCCACTGGAACAGAGCCTCTTCGTTAGCGATTGCTATGTCAGCGCTTCCAACGACTTCTATTCCTACTCCGAGGCAGTAGTCGTGTATCGCGACGATGACAGGAATTGGACATTGAGAGATAGCGGTGCAAGCACGAGCCGACTCCAAACATTGTTGAAGGATCCCTTCATGGCCTGGTAGTTGATCCATCTCTTTGAGATCA
>JAYZKK010000084.1:0-3421 GCA_036163555.1 Actinomycetota bacterium | reverse complement strand
CGCCGCGTAAGACCGCTTCTAAAGTCTCTGCCACCTCTGGGTCTGGAACAAAGTCACTTAGGTTGGGTAATTCTTTAAGGCTGTCGATACCAATACGTTCAAGGAAGAGTGTCGTTGTGCCATACATTGCAGCGTTTCCAGGACCTGAGTCTCTGCCTACTTCTCTTATATAGCCACGTTGTTGCAATGTTCGGGCGACACCATCGACGTTGACTCCGCGTATCGATGCTATCTGTGCCCTAGAAACCGGCTGCTTATATGCAACTATCGCCAAAGTTTCCAGCGCAGCAGTCGACAAACGCGTCGTCTGACCCTCAAGAACAAACCGCTCGACATAAGGGGCTTGAGCGTCGGCAGTCTGATATCGAAAGCCTCCCGCTACTCGCGCAATAGTGAAGCCACGTTCCTCTTGGGCATAACTATCAGCCAAGTATCCACACAGTGCCTCAACTGTCTCAACACTCACTTCCAACAATTGAGCCAAAACAGTGGGGGCAACTGGGTCCGAGGCCACAATCAAGATTGCTTCCAAAGCGGCTCTGACGTCTGCCGGAACGAGAGTTGGATCCAAGTCAGGAAGCTCACCTGTTGACGGGTCAGTGTCTATCAATGAACCTTCGGTTTCCAGTTGAGCGGCCAAGACCTCGAATGTGTCCGCATCTTCACTAGCCGTCATAGGAGCCGCCGACTGATGGAACCAACAACTCTGACTCACTTCCGGTCCAAGTTAGGGTGATGTCACCGAATCGTTCTCTCTGGTCTAACTCAATGTGACCTTGCTTGAATAATTCAAGAATCGCCAAGAAACGCACAACCACCTCGATCCGGTCGACTAGCCCTCCGGTTAGTTGCCTAAAACTCGTCTTTCCGAGGCCCGGCAGTTCATCGATAAGTTCAAACATCGCATCGGTAACTGAAGCTGTGATGGGAGCTATATGACCTACGTCCACACGTCTTGTTGCAGTCGGCGTCATAGCTCGAACCGCAGCTACCGCTATATCTTCGGCGTTAATCCCGACTAGCAGGTCCGGGGCCAGAGACAAGAACTTCTCGTCAGGGCCAACAGTTCTCGGATAGCTAAGTGAAGCGCTGAGGCTCATTTGTCGCATCACCACCGCAGCGCTCTTGAAGGTCTGACATTCCAGTAACCGAGCTAGGAGGAGGTCCCGTTCCTCCCATATGCCGAGTTCTTCATCGAGATCGCCGTCGTTGCGGTCTGGTAACAGTCGACGAGTCTTCAATTCCACCAGAGTTGCGGCTATCAACAAGAACTCGGTCGCTAGTTCTAGGTCGACACCTGGAGCAGTTGGACCTTGGTTCTCAGGTGTTCCGATAATCCTGTCCATCTCAGCGAGGTACGCGTCGACGATGCTGGTCAACGACACTTCGTAGATGTCGACCTCTTGCTCCAAAATAAGACGAAGCAGGACGTCGAATGGGCCCTCGAACACTGTTGTTTGTACCTCATAGGGCATTTCATCACGATAGCGGAGCAAATCACATTGATGTAACACGCTCCGCCCCTCTTTTGGGGCGATATTTGGTCTTCCGGTCTTCCTCTGCGGTTTAGGGCTCTAGCTAAGGTACCGTCAAGTCCATGACGAGAGTGCTGTCTGGCATCCAACCAACTGGTGATGTTCACCTGGGTAATTATCTTGGAGCTCTGCGCCAGTGGACCCTGGATCAGCATGAACATGACAGTTTCTATTGCGCGGTCGACCTTCACGCCGTGACAGTTCAACAAGACCCAGAAGAACTCCGTTCGAAAACACTTGAGACCATGGCGACCTTGGTAGCAGTCGGCCTAGACCCTGAAGTCTGTACGTTGTTCGTTCAAAGTCACGTGCCCTATCACACAGAACTCTCATGGCTTCTTGAATGCACCGTCTCCTTTGGTGAACTTCGCCGAATGACACAGTTCAAAGATAAATCGACCAAACAAGGTGACGCCGGTCAAGAACATGTTTCCGCTGGGCTCTTCACTTACCCCGCTTTGATGGCAGCAGACATTTTGATCTACGACGCAGATCGGGTTCCAGTAGGAGATGACCAGCGACAGCATCTCGAACTCACTCGTGACATCGCCGAGCGCTTCAACTCTCGCTACGGCGAAACGTTGGTTCTTCCATCGGCCGCTATCCCCAAGATCGCTGCTCGAGTAATGGATCTCCAAGAGCCCACGAACAAGATGTCTAAATCGACAGACTCAGCTGCCGGGTCGGTAGGTATTTTCGAAGACACGAGCTCAATAGCAAAGAAGTTCAAGCGCGCTGTCACTGATTCGGACAACGAAGTGCTGTTTAACTTCGACAGCAAGCCCGGCGTTTCCAATTTGTTGTCAATTCTTGGTGCCGCAACCGACCGCGACCCAGAAATTCTCGCGAACGATTACCACCAATACGGTCCACTAAAAACAGATGCTGCTGATGCTGTGATCAACGTCCTTGAACCCGTCCAACAGCGCCGTTCTGAGCTTCTTTCAGACCCTGCAGAGCTAGATCGAATTATTGCCCGCGGTGCCGAAAAAGCATCTGAGGTAGCCGCTCAGACAGTTCACAGAGCTAAAAGCGCAATGGGGTTCTTGCCGCTCAAATAACCCTGCGAAACCTTATGTCAGAGTTGGGTTCGACCTTCGCTTTTAATTTTCCCTCCTCGAAAGACCGACACTTCTGGGATATTCGAGGTTGTCTCGCTCGACCGCCATCTCCTAAAGCCATAAACGAACACTGCAGCGCCAGCAACCGTGACCAGAGTGCCCGCTTCTGCTGTCATGCCCGCTATTCCTGATCCGAGAAAAATGATCGCGAAACCACCCGCCATCGTGCGGACATGTCGGTTGGAAAGTCGCAAAGGAGGCCGTCGGTTGCTATTCCGCTCCTCGATAGTTTCCACTCTGCCGTTCTGGAGTCGGTAGACAAGCAGGGCTGCTTCGTCGGCAGAAATATCGGGGGCCATTTTCGCGACCGCATGATCTTCGGCCGCTCGAACTGCTGTCTCTATATCTTGAGGTGCAGGGCTGCCGCTGGCTACACGCTCGGCTGCTTCTGGGTCTCTGTCAATTAGCCAGTCTCGAAAAGGAACAAGCGCTCGGTCGATCGTTAAACGTTGTTCTTTTGAGAGCTGAGCGCGAGCCTTTTGTCGTGCTTTCGACGTTTCTTCGTCCACTGACTGCAATTTGAAGGTCCCGACCCGATCCCCGTACGTATCAAGAATCACGCTCTTTAGTTGTTCAGTTATTTCTGTGGCTTCCATACACCCCTTCTTACACTGCCAAATGGTCTGCGCGCACCAGGATGTCTGCTTTGGCCTTGTCCACAGTCCATTCATGTTTCGGTAGATGGTGTTCTGCTGCCCATCGGACGGCAAAGTCATCACTTCCGATGCTGCGGAGTAGATCAGCGCCAATACGCGGATAATCGAT
>JAYZKK010000083.1:0-2969 GCA_036163555.1 Actinomycetota bacterium | reverse complement strand
GAATCGATCCTCAACGAGATACAAGAGCCTGACGAAACCAACCGCGACAATGGCTGCGACAACCCCCAGAAACGCGTACAGCAACAACTCGGTCGGATGCATCAATTTGTGTACCTCAGCCGAAAGAACTGACTCGTCACCTACAAGGACACGCCACACGGCGTTCGCCGCGACCGCCGAGATCACTACCGTCGAAAAGCCTCGCGCCGTAAACGAACGCAATATGACTTCCAGCGCAAAAAATACTCCGGCAAGCGGGGCGTTGAAAATGGCGGCTATGCCTGCAGCTGCTCCCGCCGCTACGAATGTTGAGCGCCGTCTGTCTGACATTCTGAATGAACGGGCAAGGGTGGAGCCCAAAGCTGATCCGATCTGAACGATGGGGCCCTCCCGACCCGCTGAACCCCCCGAACTGATTGTTAACGCTGAGGCTACGGCTTTGACCGATGCCACTCGGGTACGGATTCTTCCCCCCCGACGGTTAACCGCCTCCATGACTTCTGGAACTCCGTGTCCCCGAGCTTCTGACGCGGCACGCGTGACCAACGGTCCTACGAGGAGGCCTCCGATAACAATCCCAGGCATGTACTTGAATGGTCCGAGGTCATCGGCCCATTCAGCTAGTCGACCAAAGACTTCTTCATGCAAGAAGTCGATCAGATAATGGAATCCGACTGCAGCTAAGCCTCCCGCGAGCCCAACGATTAACGCCATGAACGCGAAAGTTTGATTTTCGGTTAAACGAATTCCCGCAAGTTGTCGACCAAAGGTACGAACTTGGAAAATTTGTCCAAGTACAAATCGAGTGCGTCGGGCCATTAATGGAGGACCGTAGTTGTTCTCTTATTGCTCTGCTCCATTAAACCCCAAGAAACAAGCCTCAAATTATTGTTAAGAGCCCTTAACATCTTCCGTCGCAGGTAGCACCAGATCGCTGATAGGGTCGGGGCGTGGCTTATGAACCAACAGAACACCATCCCGCTTTTGAGGAATACAGCGAGGCCATTTACGAATTAGCTGAAGACGGGGTACCTGTCATCCAAGCAAGAATTTCAGAACGTCTTGAGGTGTCCAGACCCGCCGTCAGCGAGATGGTGAGGCGAATGGAACGCGAAGATCTGGTCAACGTCAAAGCTGATGGAGAAATCACCCTTACCAGCGACGGGCAGGATCTAGCGACCACGATCGTACGTAGGCATCGACTCGCGGAGCGCTTCCTCACCGATGTTCTAGGCCTGAATTGGACAGACGCCCATAGTGAGGCGGGTCGCTGGGAGCACGTGATTTCACCAACGGTCGAGGAAGCGATGCTTAAAGCTCTGGGAGATCCAACGACCTGTCCTCATGGAAATCCAATCCCCGGAAGTGCTTACGAGGAACCTCATAACGCCGTAGTCCTGTCCAGGATTGACGCTGGTGATCCCTTCACCGTGGTTCGTATACCTGAAGAACTCGAATGGGAAACCGGCCAACTCGAATTTCTCGAAAGTAGTGGCCTGATGCCCGGTCGTTCGGGAGTTGTCCTTTCTTTTGCTCCCGATGGAACCGCGACGGTTGACGTTGGCGACAACCCATTTGGGGTTGGCGGAGCAACTGCGGAACGTATTGTCGTGACCCCAGGCGTATGACGGCATCCGCGGCGCGCGGGGTCAGGATTTCGGGCCTCGGCCACTCTTACGACAAAGAACCCGTACTAAACGATGTTGCGCTCGAAGTTGAACCCGGTGAATCAATCGCCTTGCTCGGGCCAAGTGGATGTGGCAAAACAACTCTTTTGCGTCTGATCGCGGGCTTGGAAAAGCCATCATCCGGGTCGATTCACGTTGGCGAAATACCAGTGACCGGACCCGACTGGGTTCCCCCCGACCGCCGACAGGTAGGCATGGTGTTCCAGGACTGGGCCCTTTTCCCTCACCTAAATGTCGCAGACAACGTCGGGTACGGCATAGCTAAATCGCCCACAAAGAAACAAGAAATCGCGGCGGCACTACAGATGATGGAACTCAGTGATCTTAGTGAACGGATGCCCGCCACCCTGTCAGGGGGCCAACAACAGCGAGTCGCTCTAGCACGCGCTTTGGCTCCTAGGCCAGTCGTTCTGCTACTCGATGAACCCTTTTCGAACCTTGATACGAACCTACGCACGGAGGTCAGGACAGAGGTTCGTCAACTGCTGAGCACCCTAGGAATCACTTCGATATTTGTCACACATGACCAAGACGAAGCATTCATTGTCGGAGACCGCGTAGCCGTCATGCGCGAAGGACACATAGTGCAAACCGCCACACCATACGACCTATACCACAATCCCGTTGACCGTTGGACAGCCGAGTTCGTTGGGACGGTCTCATCTCTATCGGCTACAGCCCAATCTGGGACCGCTCAATCACCCATAGGCTCCTTAGCTGTAAGCCCGAAACTCCAAGGCCCTGTCGACCTAATTTTGCGACCGGAACAGCTCGCGCTTGAAGCGGGAGGTGATGCCGAAGTCCTTCTCGTCGAATACTACGGACACGACACCCTTGTTTTTGTCGAGTCGGGCGACGACCAGCTTCGCGTCCGTTGCGGACCTACCACTAACTATTCCCGCGGTGATCGAGTGACGGTTCGTTTCGTCGACACGGTCGCGTTGGCGTTCGCCAAGGAGTGAAACATCAGCACTTGCTGCTGCACGCAAGTGGGGGTTACCACCGGAGAGCATTAGGTCCACCGCTACCTCAGCGAGGCGATTGGTTCATCTCGTCTACGTTATGACGCTAATCACACAGCCACAATTGAGTTTAAGAAAACTTGTAAGGTGAGCTTTACATCATTGTTGAACATCGTCTATGGTGCCTTGTCATGCAAAGAATCATCATTCTAATTTCGACAACGTTAATCCTGTTGGGCACCGCATGTGGGGGTGCAGATCGATTCGAGATCGATGGCCTCGCAGCTGAAATTCATTCTGGGGAATGCGCAGAAAAGTC
>JAYZKK010000082.1:0-5685 GCA_036163555.1 Actinomycetota bacterium | reverse complement strand
GATCTCCCACTGGATAACCAGGTAAGGCCCGTGGCAGACCACCACGTTGATAGGCCGGATGTGTAAGCACGGCGACGTGTTCAGCAGACCGGTACTAATCGGCCGAGGGCTTGGGCTCGATACTCAGTTTCGAGGAAACAAATGACTTCTTTAATGAAGGATCGTGCATCGCTATGGAGTGCTCAGGGACAGAGGTCCCTCGCACCTGTTGACTCCGATGGAGTTGACCCGAGAACGTGCTTTCTCATTAGAGCAAAGCGCAACATATTTCTGGTGGTTATGGCGGCAGGGATACACCCGTTTCCATTCCGAACACGGAAGTTAAGCCTGCCAGCGCCGATGGTACTTGGGGGAAGACCCCCTGGGAGAGTAGGTCGCCGCCAGAATTTTTTTCAGGAGGGCCTCGTCGTCCCGACAAACCAGTTACTGGTCTGATCGGTTCGGCGAGGCCCTTCGGGTTGCTTAAGGACGCAGGGGAGACAGACCTTCCCTGTTTAATGCGGCTTGCCCCCTAACATAGAGATTCGTGAATAATCGAAGTGGGCGCGGACAGAGCGCAGATCGAAGAGGCCCCAAACGTCCCGCGGGTAATAATGGGCGTGGCAAGGGCAGCCCACCTCGTTCATCCAATGATCGCCGCAGAGGACCCAGGAGTGACCGCCCCAACCGAGGTTCTGACAATCCTCTTCGCGGCCCAGGAGTGGAGAAGCCTGAACGGCATTTCGGTAAGAAGGCGAGGGGTTCACAATGGGGCGGCGTGGCTCGTCGGGGGGCCCACAACGCGAGCATCGATACTGGAGGTCCTCGTCCACAATCTGATGAGGCCGGCACCCCTCCGACGCGAGATGACGACAAGTGGGAACGCCATGAACCGAAGAATCGGACGAGTCGCCCTAACCGGAAAAGAACCACAGGCGAGACACTTGAACTTGATGCCACCCACACTCAAAACCTTCCCAAAGCGGAGCGTGAGCGGCTATTGCGAAGAGTTGCCGAAGCAGGGGAACATTTCTTAGCCGATCGCTTCGGTGAGGTTGATGACATCTTGCGGCCGATGATCAAAAAGTATCCTCAAATCCCCGAACTACACGAACTATACGGGCTCACGCTTTATCGACTTGGGAGATGGAGCGATGCGTTAGAACGCCTCCAACATTTCACGGACGTCACTGGCGATGTCGACCAGTTCCCGGTTATGGCTGATTGTTACCGAGCACTTGGGGAGGTTCACTCAGTCCGAAGACTTTGGGATGAACTGCGAATAGCTGGACCTGAAGCAGCAATAATCACTGAAGGGCGCATAGTCATGGCCGGCACCCTGGCCGATACTGGAGATGTAGCTGGAGGCATACGGTTACTAGAGCGAGGGCCAATAAAAACTAAGAAGCCACGTGACCACCATGTGCGGCTTTGGTATGCGCTAGCGAACCTTTATGAGCGAGCTGGTGATCATCAACGAGCCCGTCGTGGTTTCGAACGAATCGAACAGGTCGAACCCGGATATGCAGATGTCGCCGATCGACTCAGTTCGTTGTCGTAGCGCCCTATTTGCGGTTGTCTAAATTCTAGAGCTGGCCTCAACCTTTTCTCGATGTAACGCGGCTACGATTTACCTCGGTCCGAATACCGCTATTTGAACCACTAATCAGCTAC
Source organism: Actinomycetota bacterium (assembly GCA_036163555.1). Classification (GTDB taxonomy): domain Bacteria; phylum Actinomycetota; class Acidimicrobiia; order Acidimicrobiales; family Poriferisodalaceae; genus MedAcidi-G3. Next base: position 4,032 of record JAYZKK010000082.1, on the reverse strand, counting down.
CTAAGGAGTCGTGCCGTGAGCCTCGACATCGAAGGTTTACTTGGAGATAAGGCGACCTATCTTCTCGACCACAAGTGCGAGACGATTGCCCAAGATCTACTTACCCTTCCGGGTCCCGATTTCGTTACCGAAGTTCTGTCTGCAACCGATCGATCACCTCAAGTGATGCGAAATATGCAAGCTTTGTTCGACGCCGGACGACTTGCTGGTTCGGGGTATGTGTCGATTTTGCCTGTTGATCAGGGGATAGAACACTCGGGGGCCGCGTCTTTCGCACCCAACCCCATATATTTCGATCCGGCCAATATTGTCGAGCTTGCCATCGAAGGCGGGTGCAACGCGGTAGCCACTACTTTCGGGGTCCTGGGCGCCATCAGTAGAAAATATGCGCATCGGATTCCATTCATCGTCAAGTTGAACCACAACGAGTTACTCACTTACCCAGCTACTTATGACCAAATAATGTTTGGTTCGGTAGACCAGGCACATGAGTTGGGTGCTGCTGGAGTTGGGGCCACGATCTACTTCGGGAGCGAAGAAAGTGGGCGCCAGATTCAAGAGACCGCAGAGGCCTTCGAGAGGGCGCACCAGTTAGGGATGTTCACTGTTTTGTGGTGCTATCTGCGAAACAGCGCAATAGACACCGAAGACCAAGATAATCACGTAGCCGCCGACGCCACCGCACAAGCGAATCACATTGGTGTCACCATAGAAGCCGACATCATCAAGCAGAAGCTGCCAGAAAATAACGGCGCCTTTAACCTGATAAAAGGATTCGGGAAGACTCATCCAGACGTCTACGAAAAGTTGACTTCTGACCATCCGATCGACCTCTGTCGGTGGCAGGTCGCCAACTGCTACATGGGCAGAATTGGCTTGATCAACAGTGGTGGCGCTAGTTCAGGGTCAACTGATATGGCTGAAGCCGTCATGACCGCTGTAGTCAATAAACGAGCCGGCGGCCTTGGTCTTATATCCGGACGTAAAGCTTTCCAACGACCTATGCAAGAAGGCGTCGGTCTCTTGAACGCGATTCAAGATGTCTACCTCGATCACTCAATCACAGTGGCCTGAGTTACCTAGATGATCCGCGCGGTCTTTAGCGAGTATTTATCTCTCGACGGGTATAAAGTTCGATTTTGGACGACCACCATCCCCCGGGAGTGTCCGTGACTGATACAGCACCTCGAGAACTACCGCTGCAAGAACTTGATGAGGTAATCATTCGATTCGCCGGAGACTCCGGCGATGGCATGCAACTTACGGGTGATCAGTTCACCAGTATTTCGGCTGCCCTAGGCAATGACCTTGCGACCTTGCCAGAATTTCCGGCTGAGATTCGTGCGCCGCAGGGAACACTCGCCGGCGTGTCGGCTTTCCAGGTGCGCATATCCGATTTTGCTATTACTACCCCCGGTGATGCACCGACCGTATTGGTCGCCATGAACCCAGCTGCTCTCAAGGCCCAACTCAAAAATCTGGTCCAAGGTGGAGCGATCATCCTCAACACCGACGCTTTCAACGAACGCAATCTTGAGAAGGCTGGTTACGAGAGCGACCCACTAGAAGACGGCACCCTGGATGGGTACAGGAGTTACCCGGTGCCGATGAGTCAAATCACCAGAGACGCTGTGGCAGAACACGGCGTCAAGCCGAGAGACGCGGAGCGGTCCAAGAACTTCTTCGCACTAGGCCTTATTTCTTGGATGTACACCCGGCCGGTTGAACCCACCATGGAATTCATTAACACCAAATTCCGCGGTAAAGAGCTCGTGATCAAAGCCAACGAGGCAGCATTTCACGCCGGCTACAATTTTGGGGAAACAGCTGAACTATTCGAATCTCACTACGAAATCAAGCCAGCGGACCTGCCATCAGGTGAGTACACCAACGTCAACGGGAATACCGCACTTGCTTGGGGTTGTGCAGCAGCTGGCCAGTTAGCCCGGCTCCCCATATTCCTTGGCTCCTATCCGATCACGCCGGCTTCGGACATCCTCCACGACCTCTCTGAACTGAAGCACTTTGGGATAAGAACCTTTCAGGCCGAAGATGAGATAGCGGCGGTGGCCTCAGCCGTGGGCGCGGCCTTTGGCGGAGCGCTTTCCTTCACAACGACCTCAGGGCCCGGCGTCGCTCTCAAAGGTGAAGGTATGGGATTGGCGGTAAGTCTTGAACTTCCCCTCATCGTGATCGATATTCAGCGCGGTGGTCCGTCAACCGGCCTGCCTACCAAACCAGAACAAGCAGATTTGATGATGGCGATGTACGGACGGCACTCTGAGTCGCCGATGCCGATCATCGCCCCTCGTAGCCCAGCCGATTGCTTTAATGTCGCCATAGAAGCCTGCCGCATTGCTCTCCGCTATCGAACGCCAGTCATGTTGTTGAGTGATGGATACTTAGCTACAAGCTCTGAGCCGTGGCTACTTCCAGATATCGATTCGTTGCCAGATATAGGTGTCGATTTTCACACTGGGTTTAATGGAACCAATGAGGACGGTGAGGGAATCTTCTTGCCCTACCTACGAGACCCTGAGACGCTGGCTCGCCCCTGGGCGATTCCCGGAACACCGGACTTGATGCACCGAATCGGCGGTATAGAAAAAGAAGACGGTACAGGCAACATCAGCTATGACCCGGAAAACCACCAGAAGATGGTTGATCTCCGTGCAGCGAAGATCGAAGCCGTCGACGTACCAGACGTAGAAGTAGCCGGAGACATGGACGCCGACTTCTGCATGCTGGGCTGGGGTTCAACTTGGGGTGCCATCGACGCCGCCGTCGAGCGACTCCAGCAAGCCGGGAAGAAAGCGGCCCATGTGCACCTAACCCACTTGAACCCTCTACCCAAAAACTTGGAAGAAGTTCTTTCCAAATTTGAAACCGTTATTTGTCCCGAGATGAACGACGGACAACTGGTCAACTTAATTAGAGCTAAATACCTGCTCGATATCAAACCGGTGAACAAAATGAACGGAGTTCCGTTCACGACTGCCGAAATAGAATCTGCGGCACTTAAAGCTATGGAAGCCTCCTAAAGGACTACAGGTAATCGATATGACTGATACTCCTACGAGTACAGAACCAGCCGACTGGGCAACTGATCAGGAAGTTCGTTGGTGCCCTGGCTGCGGCGACTATTCCATTCTGACCGCGATGCGGATGCTCATGCCCGAGCTAGAAGTGGATCGCGAGAAGACGGTCTTTATCTCCGGTATCGGCTGCGCAGCCCGCTTTCCGTACTACATGAATACGTACGGCATGCACGGTATTCACGGCAGGGCTCCTGCCATCGCTACCGGGCTTGCCATGGCGCGCCCAGATCTAGATATCTGGGTTATTGGTGGCGACGGAGACATGATGTCTATTGGCGGCAATCACCTCATCCATGCGTTACGAAGAAACGTGAATCTGAAAATCCTGCTCTTCAACAACATGATCTATGGCCTCACTAAAGGCCAGTTCTCTCCAACCAGCGAGGTCGGAAAAGTCACCAAGAGTTCACCGATGGGTTCATTGGACGCACCGTTTAACCCGGTGTCTGTGGCGTTGGGGGCCGAGGCTTCATTCGTTGCTCGCACACACGACATGGATCGCCAACACATGATGGAGATGTTCCGCCGAGCCCACGAGCACAAAGGTGCCTCGATTGTCGAAGTCTTCCAAAACTGCAACGTTTTCAACGATGGTGCCTTTGAAGGGATAACTAAGAAACAGAACCGCGATGGAAATCTCATTTCGCTAGAACACGGCAAACCCATTAAGTTCGGCGCCGACGGGGAATTCGGTGTTGTAGTTGAGAATGGAGCAGCCAAGGTCGTGGCGGTGGCGGACGTGGGTGAGGCCGCGCTTTTGGTACACGATGAAACAAAGCCCGATCCATCTACAGCGTTTATGTTGAGTCGTCTTTCCCGGGGCCCATTCGAACCGACCCCAATTGGAGTCTTTCGAGCTGTTGAAAGAATTGAATACGCCACTTCCTCTACCGCTCAACTAGCTATGGCACAAAATGACAAGGGTTCAGGAGAT
>JAYZKK010000081.1:0-3663 GCA_036163555.1 Actinomycetota bacterium | reverse complement strand
TGTCTGCTTTGGCCTTGTCCACAGTCCATTCATGTTTCGGTAGATGGTGTTCTGCTGCCCATCGGACGGCAAAGTCATCACTTCCGATGCTGCGGAGTAGATCAGCGCCAATACGCGGATAATCGATAAACGATGCGATGTTCGAAAGGAAACCGCCATCTGAGGTCCAGTGGCTGAGTCTCTGTTGAGTCGCGAACGGCTTCATGAGGGATGCCGCAACCCTGATAACAAGTCCAGACCGGACTGCTGTCTTGCCTACATCGTGCAGTAGTCCTGCTGCTATCACTGTTTCATCTCCTGGCAACTCGGTTTCAGCTCTTTGGGCGACTGAAATTGAGTGGTTTTGGTCAGCGGAAGACATTTGCGACCAAAGTCCAAATTCGCTATCTGAGAGATTCCCTCTAACCCAGGCAACCTCTTCTCGTTCGGGCGCTTTTGCTGTGATGGTCGAAAAGAAGCGGCGCACTAAGTGGTGCGATTGGTTACCGAGCACGGTACCGAAGCTACCGGTCTTTAAGTCGAACCTCTGCGCGGGGGTGAGCCTGTTGGTAGATCTGCCGTAGCTCATCATCTCTCACTGCTGTGTACCTCTGCGTGTTCCTGATCGAGACATGCCCCAATAGTTCCTGCACGTATCGAATGTCAGCACCGTTAATCAACATGTGAGTGGCACACGAGTGACGCAACACGTGCGGAGTTAGTTCCTTCCCGAGTCCTATTTTGTCGCCGTAACTGCGGACGACCCTCCACGCTCCCATGCGCGAAAGTTGAGTACCTCGTTTCGGTCCCCCGACGCTGAGGAACACAGCGGTCTCAGCCCCTCTGTTGGTACTCGTTCGGAGATTTAGTACAGCATGACGTCCAGCACCGCTCATCCACTGCGACAGAGAGTCGGCAGCCGGGGAGCCAAGCGGGACGACACGTTCTCTTCTCCCCTTACCGAAGACCCTCAGTAGCTGACCATCAAGATCAACATCATCTAGCTGTAAGGCGACGAGTTCCCCGACTCGTAGACCGCAACCGTAAAGAACCTCGAGAATGGCTCTATCCCTATAGGTTGCTGGCTCATCACCTACTGGGGATTCAAGTAGCGCCTTAACTTGTTCAACTGTCAGTGCCTTCGGATTGCCATCTCGAACTGTGGGTACCGCTATTTCGGCGCTGGGATCCTCCGGCACCGCTTCTTGTTCGTAAACGAGGAAGCTAAAGAACTGGCGGAGAGCTACTACCTTTCGGGCGACTGTCGCCAGTTGATGGTGCTGAGAGTCGCGAAGGTGAGCTACGTACGAGACTATGTGTTCTTCCTTAGTTGTCGACAATCTGGCATCAGCGGAATGCAACCATACGCAAAATTCTTCTAAGTCTCTCCCATAGGCCTTTTGAGTCGATTCCACGAGACCCTTGTTCGCGACTATCCAATTAAGGAAGTTTTCTCTCCAGCTTTCGTCTTCTTCGATCGGAGTCATTCGATTACGGCGCCAATCTTTGTTGGAGCAATAAAAGGCCCGCAACAGTCTTTGCATCTGTGATCTGTCCAGTTTCAATCATGTCGGCAAGGTCTTCGAGGGCAACTGTTTCAACTGTCATCGATTCTTCTTCGACACCGTCAGCTTGACGCTCAGTCCACGAAAGGTCGGTAGCTAGATATATAGAGATGGACTCATCAGCGAAACCCACAGCAGTCACTAAGGTCACCAAATGTTCAAGAGTTTGGGCAACGCACCCAACTTCTTCTTCTAATTCTCGGTGTGCTGTTTCTATTTCTGGTTCTCCGTCTTTGTCGCGAAGTCCAGCAGGCAGTTCTAAGAGCCAACGATTGAGCGGGGTGCGGAACTGGCGAACAAGGAAAACATGTTCTCTGTCATCATCAAGGGGCACGACAGCGACCGCTCCTCGATGTCGAATGATGTCTCGTTCGAAAACTTCGCCCGTTGAGTCAGACCACGCAGTCGCATATAGATCAAAGGCGTAGCCAGCGTGCAACAGTTCTTCGTCAATGAGAAAAAACTCGGGGTCGGGTGAGCCGACCACGGGTCAATCCACCGACTCTGCGCTTGACTCCAAGAGCTTAGGGTTTCGTCCTTCAGCCCTAGACAGAGCTGCTTCGACTAAACCCTGAAAGAGCGGGGCAGGACGATCCGGGCGGCTCTTAAATTCAGGATGTGCTTGAGTACCAACCCAGAATGGATGAGTCTCGAGTTCAATAAATTCCACTAGACGTCCGTCGGGAGATAAACCGCTACACCTGAGGCCGTGCTCTTCCATGGGCGCCCGATAATCATTATTTACTTCATACCGGTGTCGATGTCGCTCATAAATCAAGGCTTCGCCGTACATTGCTGCTGCCTTGGTGCCTTCAAGAAGCCGAGCTGGATATAACCCAAGCCTCATAGTTCCACCCATATCAGTTACGTCCCTTTGCGAATCCATCAAGTCAACGACAGGGTGCGTGGTTGTTGGGTCGAATTCGCGACTGTTGGCGCCAACCAGGCCTAGCTCGTTTCGACAGAACTCGGTAACCATCACCTGTAGACCCAAGCAAATACCCAAACAAGGGATCTCGTTTTCTCTGGCGTACTGAGCCGCGGCAATTTTTCCTTCGATCCCTCGTTCTCCAAAGCCTCCGGGAATAATCATTCCGTCTAGATGAGCGAGTCGGCCTCCAGCCAGCAGACCTTCCACATCTTCAGCTTGGATCCACTCAATATCAATTTCTGCTGCGTGCTGGTACCCGCCGTGTCGTAGTGCTTCGACCACCGACATGTAAGCATCAGGAAGGCTTACGTATTTTCCAATTATTCCTATACGGACCTTTGATGTGGACCCTTCAATCCGGTCAACCAACGAGGCCCAAGATTGGAGGTCCGGTTCCAGGTTCGAAAGACCGAGAATTTCACATACGTATCGATCAAGCCCTTCGTCATGAAGTATCAAAGGCACCTCGTAAAGGTTCGCTGCATCCGGTGCGTTTACGACGCCTGACAGCTCAACGTCACATAGCCGTGAGATCTTTTCCCGCAATGCCGTATCGATAGGTTCCTCACTTCTCAACACCACCGCGTCAGGTTGAATTCCACGACTTCGCAACTCGGTAACGGAGTGCTGAGTGGGTTTAGTTTTCTGTTCACCTGATGGGCCGATGAACGGCACAAGGGTGACGTGCACGTAACAGACGTTGCCTCTCCCGGCGTCTAAACGCATCTGCCTAATGGCTTCCAGGAACGGCAATATTTCGATGTCTCCGGCCGTTCCTCCCACTTCAGTTATGACTATGTCGGTGTCAGCAGTCGCTAAGCGCCTGATGCGCCTCTTTATTTCGTCGGTGATGTGAGGAATGACTTGGACTGTCTTACCGAGATAGTCGCCATGACGTTCCGCTGCCAACACCGCCTGGTAGATAGAACCGGTCGTAGCGTTCGAATCTTTCGTCAACGGTTCATCGATAAAGCGTTCGTAATGACCTAAATCTAGATCTGTTTCACCACCGTCATCTGTTACAAAAACTTCACCATGTTCGAAGGGGTTCATGGTGCCCGGGTCGACGTTGATATAAGGGTCGAACTTCTGCATAGTGACCCTGAGACCTCTCGCTTTTAGCAACCGTCCGAGGGAGGATCCAGTTATACCTTTGCCAAGCCCACTCGCGACCCCGCCGGTAACGAA
>JAYZKK010000080.1:0-35658 GCA_036163555.1 Actinomycetota bacterium | reverse complement strand
CATTCGCGCACCGGTTCGAAAGAGGCGGTGTCGTGACGCATTGACACGAGGCTACCTTGGCGTTAGTCAAGTGCGGATAGAGAATGATTCGCGGAGGTGTTCACTATCGATCCCCTTTTGGGCCTAGGAGCAGTGCTGATTCTCGTTGCTCTCAACGGGATTTTCGTTGCAGGTGAGTTCAGCCTGGTCGCGGTCGACATCGAGCGCGTCGAAGTTATGGCTGAGCAAGGACATCGACGCGCCCGTGTTGTTCGAAAATTATTGACCCGTTTGAGTTTTCACCTGGGCGGAGCGCAACTAGGTATCACTGTCACCTCGCTGTTATTGGGCTTACTTGCCGAGGACACGATCGGGGCAGTACTCGACTTCCTGCCAGGTATCTCATTGACTCCGGGACCGTCGCGAGCTGTGATAGCTATCGGAATTGCTGCAGTCCTGCAGATGATCTTCGGAGAACTAGCACCGAAGAATTTGGCTATTTCTCGTCCTCTTGGAACGGGGCTCTGGCTTGGATCAATCCTCAGGATCTATGGGTTGCTAGCGGCTCCAATAACGACTGCCTTTAATGGGTTAGCCAACCGACTCGTTCGCTTGGGAGGAATAGAACCTGTTGAGGAGTTGCGGTCACTTAGGTCACTCGAGGATCTTGAACACCTCGTACGAGCTTCGAGTGCGAGAACCATCAAAGAAGATGAAGCGAGGTTAATTACGCGGACCTTGCGTTTGTCCAGAAAGGACGCGGCAGATGCTTTAACTCCAAGAACCTCGATGGTGGCGTTGCCAAGCTCAGGAACTATCTCTGATTTAGTGCACAGCGCGAGAGAAAGTGGGTTCTCGAGGTTCCCGGTGATAGGGACCGATCTCGACGACATCGTCGGGATGGTCGAAGTGAAGGATGTGTTTTCGCTCAGCACCGATGATCGTGAACGGAGACCTCTAGGGGACATAGTGCGACCTGCAGTGATTGTCCCCGAGCATCGAGAATTAGACGGCGTTCTAGTCGATCTTGAGCTAGCTGCCAGTCGATTGGCCGTCGTAGTAGATGAACATGGAGGAACCGCTGGTCTAATTAGTCGGGAAGATATCTTGGAAGAGCTTGTTGGTGATATAGCCGATGAGTATGACGAGCCGGTGCCCATCACCGCATCCCGAAGAGATGGACGTCTCATTGTCGAAGGATTGAAGTCGCGAGACGAAATAGAAGAAATCCTAGGTTTACGTCTGCCCGACGGACCCTTTGAGACACTTGCTGGTTTCATGTTGCAACAGACGGGCTCTATTCCAGAAATCGGGCAAGTAGTCGAGTGGCGAGGCTGGAAGCTGGAGGTTCTGAAGAAAGAGAACTTAAGGATCGCAGATGTCGCTATTGAAGCTCCGAGTGATGTGAATGACTCTCCCTTAGGTCAGCAGGGCGCAACATGACAGTCATCGCAATTGCAGTTGGGTCGCTTCTAGTTCTGTTCAACGGAGCTTTTGTTGCCTTGGAATTTGGCTTGCTCGGAGCGATGAAATCAGCGATCGACGCGGAAGCGACGGCCGGCCGCAAATCAGCTATGTCGGCTCAACGACTACAACGTGATGTCCTAACTACCCTCGGCGGCGCCCAACTAGGTATCACTATCTGTTCGCTTGTGATTGGTCGATTAGCCGAGCCAGCGGTGGCTTCGCTAATCGAACGACTGGTTAACCAGTTTGCCGAAATAAGTGAAACAGTTCTGCACTCAGTGAGCTTTGCGGTTGCGTTAGGGCTAGTCGTAATCGTGCACATGGTGTTAGGTGAAATGGTTCCGAAGAACCTCGCAATCACAGGCCCTGAAAGAACCTTGCTGCTCCTGGCCCGACCAATGTCGGTCTATCTCAGCGTTGCCCGACCAGTTATTCGGACGCTTCTATGGTTTTCCAATGGGCTGCTCGGGTTGTTTCGCGTTGAACCCGCGTCCGAACTAGATGAATCAACAACCAGTGCAGAACTTGCATTAATGGTGGATGAGTCCCATGACCAGGGTCTCATTGACAACCAGGAGTACGCGTTGATTGAAAGTGCGATCGCCTTTGGTCAGATGCCCGCCACCTCAGTAATGGCGGAAATGGACCACGTTCACTCTGTGTCGGTTGATGCTGAAATAGTCGAAATTGAACAGCAGATAGTGGAGACCGGACATACAAGGCTTGTTGTTCACGGTGCAGACATGAACGACGTTCGGGGCTTCGTGCACAGCAAAGACCTACTCGGAACAAAAGAAAAGAAGCAGCCTTTGGCGCCAGATCTCATCCGACCGATGCTACGAGTTGACCCGGACAGCACTTTGCCAGACGTTCTTCAACTGATGAGACGATCTCAGATACACCTCGCAGTAGTCACCTCAGAAGGAATAAACCGTGGTGTCCTCACGTTGGATGATGTGATGCGTGGCTTAGTTGGACCGTTGCTGCAGGAGCGATGAGTAGAGCGCTTAGTGGCGAGCCTGTTAAGCGCCCATGGCGTGATATCCGCCATCTACGTGGACGATTTCACCTGTGGTCATCGGAAACCAGTCCGACATCAGAGCCAACGTCGTCCGCGCCACCGAGTCTTGATCGTGGACGTCCCACCCCAGAGGTGCCCGTTTCTCCCACGCATCTTCGAAATCGGAGAATCCTGGGATTGACTTCGCCGCCATAGTTCTGATCGGCCCGGCTGAGACGAGATTCACCCGAATGCCGTCTGGACCCATAGATTTGGCCAAGTACCTAGCTGTTGATTCAAAAGCTGCCTTCGCTACTCCCATCCAGTCGTAAACGGGCCATGCAACAGATGCGTCAAAGGTAAGTCCGACAACGCTTCCTTGGGACTTGGCGAGCAAAGGCTGAAGTCCTCCCGCTAAAGCTTTCAGGCTGTACGCGGAGATATGTAAAGCGACGCTGACGTCTTCCCACTCGGCGTTAAGAAAGTTGCCACCGAGGCATGCCTCAGGCGCGAACCCAATGGCATGTAACACACTGTCTACGTAACCCCAACGAGCAGTCAGTTCGTCAGCTACTGCTTCAATTTCTGCGGGCTCCGTGACATCGAGCGCTAGAACATCGCATGGTTCAGGGAGCTTGCGAGCGGTACGTTCCGTTAAGCGCATTGCCCTACCTGCACCGGTCAGTACCACTTCGGCTCCCTCTAGCTGAGCCAGCCTCGCCACTTCAAATGCCAACGAGGCATCAGTAAGAACACCGGTGATTAGTAACTTTTTCCCATCCATGAGACCCATGAAGGCTGTCCTCCGTTTGGTGTATCGACGCCCTGATGGGGCGCCTTTGTCGTAACTCGCGGAATGAAGTCACCGTACCCTGCCTTTGGACAGTACCGTGGCACTTCATGCGGATAGGCATCGTTGGTGGAACTGGACCTGCAGGCTCGGCTTTGGCGGCTCGCCTGGCAGATGTGGGTTATGAGGTTGTTTTGGGTTCTCGATCGAAATATCGGTCGATGGAAGTAGTTGACAGCATCGTTGCCCAGTGGCCTAACCGCGAGTTAGCTGTCACTCCTTCAGACAATGTAGGAGCTGCTGAATGTGAATTTGTCGTGATTGCCACCCCATGGGATGCAGCAGCGATTACCGCAAGAAGTGTTGAAGACCACGTGAGAGGCAAAGTGGTTGTGACGATGTCTAATGCGTTGGCTCGGGTAGACGATGAGTTTGTTCCACTCATTCCACCAAGAGGATCAGTCGCGGCATCGGTGCAGGCGTCACTTCCAGATTCCAAGGTCGCTGCGACACTCCAACATGTTCCGGCTCAAGAGTTAGGTGACCTCGATCAACCTCTTGATAGCGACATTCTCATCTGTAGCGACGATAGAGAGGCAACGGATTTAGTGGCCGAGGTGGTTGGAAAAATTCCAGGCACCAGGGCTCTTGATTGCGGAAACTTGTCGAACGCGACAGCGATTGAAGCCTTTACAGCGGTTCTACTCCAACTCAATACCCGCTATAGAACAAGAGTTGCTTTGAAGTTGGTGGGTCTGGAATGAATGCATTGCTTTTGCTGCCGGACGCTCACTCTCGCAAATTATTGAACCAGACAGGACTCCTCTGATGGATAGTTTGGAGAGGATCTGGGCCACTTGGAGGCGCGAATACGTAAGCGGTGAGACGGGTGAGATTTCGAGAGCTTCCGACGGTGAATGCGTACTCTGTTCGGTAGTGGGTCTTAGAACCAGCGAACCCGATAAGTTGGTCTATTGCGGCGAATCAGCGGCGGTCATTCTTAATGCTTACCCGTACAACACAGGGCACGTAATGGTCTTGCCGTACGACCATCTATCCAACTTCGAAGATCTCGAACAGGACGTTCGGGTTGAGGTCTTCGACTTGGTTACCAGGTCTATTTCTGCTGTAGAACGGTCCTATGTCCCGGACGGCATAAATATGGGAGCGAATCTAGGGCGAGGAGCTGGTGCCGGAATCCCAGATCACCTTCATGTTCATGTCTTACCTCGTTGGGATAGCGATACGAACTTTATGACCACGGTCGGCGGGGCCCGAGTTTTACCGGAGTCTCTCGATTCCACGCTTGAACGCCTCAGAGATGCTTTTGAGTGAGACCTTGCCAAAACACTGCAGGCAGGTAGCGTGATCAACGTGGACGACCGAGAAGTACGCGATGAACTTCCCGAGGACCTCGATCGAGGATTTGTTGGCGCCTACAAGTTTCCCGACAATAAACGTCGAAGGACCACGGGATTCTTATATCTCTTAGTCTCAATCGGTGTGGGAGCCTGGGCTCTTTCGGTTGATGGTGAGCCAGTATTGATAAACCGGGGTTTGATCTTTGGGTGCGCAGCCTTGGCGCTGTTTGGTCTCTATAGCCTTCTAGCAGGTAGAGCGTTTGGGCTTGATGAAAGCGCGGCGCTCGTCGCTGCAAATCGCGCCGTTGGTTTCCCCGTTGGCCATGCCAGCGCCCAGCTCGGATGGCGAGGTCTCATGAGCAGGCCGACATGGAAAATGCTTGTCTATTCAGCGGAAGATCCGCCTGTTAGCAGGGGCCTTGTTCTGGTTGATGCGATCGATGGCGCAATCGTCGAATTTTATGTTGAAGAGAACCCAGAAGATTGGATCCAAACTTCTGGCCCAGAAAAAGGTCCTGAAAGTAGCGACTGATGTTTGACGGAAACTTTCGTAACGGGGTTGATCGATTGGTCCGTCCGGTTGGGCGGACCCTTGTTCGATTAGGAGTCAGCGCGAACTTTTTGACCTGTGTGGGTCTTGCGATGTCGGTAGCAGCTTGTGTTTTCATAGGCAGAGGCCAATTGCAATTAGGGCTTGCTTTCCTAATCCTGACCGCCGTTCCCGACCTTCTGGACGGCGCCGTAGCAGTCGCCGCGGGTACCTCTTCCAAACGTGGTGCCTTCTTCGACTCAACAGCTGACCGTGTAACCGATGGCCTTTTGTTATGCGGTATCGCTTGGCATTTAGCGGAGAGTCAGGGTGGAACGATCATGCTCTTACCGATGGCTGTCCTAGGTGTTTCCTCATTGATTAGTTACGAGAGAGCAAAAGCTGAGCTACTGGGCTACGAGGCAAAGGGCGGCCTTATGGAACGCGCAGAACGGATGGTCGTTCTGGGATTTGGCTTGTGTTTTCAGGGCTTATTGGTTCCGGTGCTATGGATCATGCTTGTTCTTACATCGCTCACCGCTGTTCAACGGTTCTTTAAGGTCTGGCGGCAGGCAACTGTCGACGTGCCTGACTCAAATAGTAAGAGTTGACTTTGAGCGGACAGGGTGTGACAGCGCTCTATCGACTGGGGGCCTTAGCCGCTCGCAGTCTGCCCAACCCTGTTGCGAGTGTGTTGCCGTCAATTGCTGCATTTCCCCTTAGTTGGGTGTTGACGAAGAAACGAACAATGGTTCAACGTCACATGAGACGATCGTTGGGTCCTGGTCACAGCGACAAAGCGGTCAAGATTGCGGCCAGAAAGGCCTTCGCTTCATATGCTCGATATTGGATCGAATCTTTTCGACTTCCAACCCGAAGCAACAAACAGCTATCGAGAGGCATAGAAGTACCCGACTATCGATTTGTTGAAGAAGGTTTGAGTCGTGGCAACGGAGTAATACTTGCCCTCCCGCATCTAGGAGGTTGGGAGTGGGCCGGCTTTTGGATGGCGACTGTCAACAGATTGCCGATCACTGTTGTCGTTGAACCAATCGAACCACCGCAATTATTTTCGTGGTTCGTCAACTTTCGTTCGAAGCTAGGAATGAACGTAGTGCCGCTTGGTCCCTCGGCCGGAACTGAGATTGCTGCTGCCCTAAAGAGGAACGAAATTGTGTGCTTACTCTGCGACCGGGATATCTCAGGGGGAGGAATCGAAGTGACCTTCATGGGTGAACCCACAACTCTTCCGGGTGGGCCGGCCCTCATGGCTTTACGGACGGGGGCTGTCGTACTACCAACAGCGGTTTATTTCGAACCAAACGGAAAACACCTGGGTCTTGTGAGACCCCCGCTCGACGCCAGTAGAAGAGGAACTATCAAAGAAGACGTAGTGCGAGTAACAAGTCAACTTGCTCAAGAATTAGAATTTTTGATTCGTCAAGATCCAGAACAGTGGCATCTGTTCCAACCGAATTGGCCAAGCGATTTTGCGGACCAAACATGAATGCTCTCAAATTCCGCCGTGGAGAGCGCACATCATCACGTAGCGTTATTTGATGTGAGAATCGGAATCATCTCGCCGTATAGCCTCAGCATCCCTGGAGGGGTTCAGAGTCAGGTTCTCGCGCTTTCTAGAGCGTTGAACAGGCTTGGACACAAGGTGCGAGTTTTGGGTCCTTGCGATGGAGCACCCCCTGAAACAGGAGTCACATCACTCGGTGCGAGCATTCCCACCTTTGCTAACGGTTCCATTGCTCCCATCGCTCCCGATTTGGCTTGCACCTTAAGGACGATTAGAGCCTTTCGCGACGAAGAATTTGATGTCATACACATTCATGAACCCATTTGCCCTGGTCCCTGCCAAACAGCACTGTTCTTGAGGAGCGCGCCGATCGTAGGGACTTGGCATGCCGCTGGAGGGAGCAAGGCATATCTCACACCTGGCGTTAAGTGGTTAGCGACGCGGATGAATATCCGAACAGCGGTCTCCCAAGATGCTCGAGACATGGCACATGAAGCTCTTGGAGGAAGCTATGAAATTGTCTTCAATGGCATAGAAGTGGACAACTTCGTTGATGCAACACCAGCAAAAGGCGATGGTCCAACCATTGCATATGTCGGTCGGCACGAACCGCGCAAGGGGTTAGAGGTTCTACTTGAGGCGATGAAGGCTCTCCCTCAAAATGTGACCCTCTGGATCATGTCCGACGGCCCCCAAACAGAGGAATTGCGGTCGAAATATCAAGGAGACCAACGACTTCACTGGCTCGGAGCCGTAAGTGAAGAAGAGAAGATCAAACGAATGAAAGGTGCAGATGTCTTTTGTGCACCGTCTCTGCGAGGAGAGAGCTTTGGAATTGTTCTACTAGAAGCTATGGCGGCAGAGACTCCAGTTGTAGCGAGTGATTTGCCTGGATACCGAAACGTGGCACCTAAAGGCGACGAGGCATACCTTGTGCCGCCTGGCGATGCGAAAGCCCTGAGCACCGGCCTATTAAAGGTCCTTGAAAACCGTGAGTTGGCGGATCAACTATGCGAATCCGGTAGCAAACGGGTTTCACAATTTTCAATGGATCGACTCGCAGCAATGTATGTCGACATTTATGAGCGGGCGATAGACATTGAACGTCAAGACCCCCACAGGGGTGGATGGCGCGGTGAGCTAAGTCGAATGGGTTGGCCGTTCAAGCTTGGCGTTGGAGGTGACCAGAGTCTGTGATTAGCGTCGTACACTGCGACACACAGTCGTCGGGAAATATTGGAGACACGGAATATACATGGACAACCTGAGCGACAAGAACCGACAACGCGCAGGTGCGGTAACGGCTTTCTTTGGGCTATCTGTTCTGATGTTGTCAGGGATTATGTTCCTGGTCCTAGTTGTTGTTTCGCTGACAACTTGGGTTGCGTTAGGGATTGCGCTGCTGATGGCGCTCTCGTTGCTTTGGGCTAGCAAGACAAGTGAGCGACGCATTTTAGAGAAGTTGCCCGGCACGCAGCTCGGCGAAGGAGAACAACCTCGACTTATCAACTTGGTCGAGGGTCTATGCCTCTCGACTGGCATATCTCCGCCACGGATTCACATTCTTCCGACGGAAGGCCGCAACATTGCAGCTCTAGGACGATCAGTTGACCACTCAACGCTCATAGTCACGAGCGGCCTGCTAGGGGCCGCTACTCGTATCGAACTGGAAGCAGTTCTTGCCAACCGGATATCTCAGATAGCGAGCTACAGAACAGCGTTGGCAACTACCGCAATTACAACTTTCGGTCTATCGATAGAACTCTTGTCGTTCCGAATTCGACCATTTTCGTTTCTTACCGGGTCAGCGAAACGAAAGATAGGTCTACAAGTCGATGCGAGTCATGATTTTGCGGGAGACGTGGCTGGGACAGGTATAACTCGTTACCCACCAGGGATGGTTGAAGCAATCGAAATGATGGAAAATCGAACCTCGGTCCCAGAAGTCAGTTCGACTCTCGACTCACTTTGGCTTTTCCCTTCGACATCGAACACAAATCGACCAACAGTCGAAGCTCGGGCGACAGCACTACGCGAAATGTGATGCACCGATGAAATTAAGCGGCTTTGCTACCGGGTTGTGTGCCTTCCTACTCATCGCATGTGCTGCCGACGCACCCGACACCTACGCAGCGAAAGACCCCGATTCAACAGGTCTCGAATCTAGGCCAACGACCACCGACGCGACCTCAGTGTCAGCCCCAAAAGACGACCAGTCTTCGGATGCGACGCCGACATCGGTTCCCGACTCTCCGCCCACCGCAAACCCAGAGAAGGATCTAGATGGACCGGTAGCTAACGAACCTGTTGCTCCGTATCGAGGAACTCCAGTCGACCCATCGGTACTACTGAGGCCTCAGTTGGCCTTAAAAATCGACAACGCGGCGTCAGCTGTTCCCCAACAAGGTATCCAAGAAGCAGACATCGTCTTCGAAGAATTAGTGGAGGGAGGGCTAACGAGATTCCTTGCCATTTTTCAGTCCCAAGTTCCCGAATTTGTTGGACCCATTCGATCGGGACGGTCAAGCGACATTCCTCTACTCATGCCGTTTGACGGAGCACTTTTTGGATGGAGCGGTTCCAATTGGGCGTTCCGTCGATTACTGGAGACGGTGGCAATTACGGATGTCGGTTTATATAGGAATCCATCACAATATTGGCGCAAGGGGGACAGGCCTGCTCCGAGCAACTTATGGGCACGGGCAAAAGAGTTATTAGGAGAAGCCGAGGACAACACACTGCCGGTCGAGCCGCTCTGGCCCTTCCGTGAGTCAATACAAAAGGAAGAAGCAGGTCGCAAGGTACGAGGGGTGAAAGTCGATTGGGGCTCAGTACAGGTGTCATTTCGCTGGGTCGAGGACAAGAACAACTGGCAGAGATTTCAGAATGAGGACAAACACCTGGCGTTGGACCGAAACGGAGATCAAGTCGAGGTAGCCCCACAGAATGTCATTATCCAATTCACGAAATATCTCTTGACCAACGAAGTTGACGCAAATGGTGCACGAATTCCAGTTGCCGAACTTTCGGAAGGATCCGGAACCGCTTGGATACTGAAAGACGGACAAATCACTGAAGGACGCTGGGTGAAGCCGAACATCACGGTGCACACACAGTTCGTCGACGAAACCGGCAAAGCTATTGCAATGGCGCCTGGTTCGACATGGGTTTTATTAGCGCCTCGTGGCACAGCGACAATCCTTGAAATCGACGACTAAGCGAAGCGACTCGTTCCGCACCTCATCGGCTTAGACTGGAGGCATGGCAGATAGTACGAGTGGATCGAACTCACAAGTTGGCACCGTGCGCGTAAAGCGAGGATTAGCTGACATGCTCCGCGGAGGCGTGATCATGGATGTGGTCACCCCCGCTGAAGCGAAGATTGCAGAAGACGCTGGTGCGGTCGCAGTGATGGCCCTTGAACGAGTACCCGCCGATATTCGACGAGATGGCGGAGTAGCGCGCATGAGCGACCCCGCCATGGTTGAAGGTATACAACAAGCGGTCACCATCCCAGTGATGGCAAAGGCACGGATAGGACACTTTGCTGAAGCACAAATTCTTGAATCACTTGGAGTGGATTACGTCGACGAATCTGAAGTACTGACACCGGCCGACGAAGCACACCACATCGACAAATGGTCATTCACAGTTCCTTTCGTCTGCGGAGCAACGAACCTTGGGGAGGCTCTACGCCGTATTTCCGAAGGCGCCTGCATGATCCGTTCAAAAGGCGAAGCTGGAACCGGCAACATTGTTGAAGCAGTGCGCCACCTACGGTCGATTTTGGGTGACATCCGAAAGATCACCCAAGCAGACGAACCAGAACTTTTTGACTGGGCGAAACAATTACAAGCCCCATTGGGATTAGTTCAAGAGGTGGCAGAGACCGGGTGTTTGCCCGTGCCAATGTTTTGCGCCGGAGGTATTGCGACTCCAGCAGATGCATCTCTTGTGATGCAACTAGGAGCGGAAGCCGTTTTTGTCGGATCAGGCATCTTCAAAAGCGAAGACCCGGCGCCCCGAGCGAAAGCCATCGTCGAAGCGACGACTCACTTCAGGGACCCAACAATGGTTGCCAAAGTAAGTCGAGGACTCGGAGACGCAATGCCCGGCCTTGAAATCGGTGAACTTGACACCAAGCTCGCCGAACGCGGCTGGTAGAAAAGCAAATTGTCACCGATAGTCGGAGTCTTGGCGTTACAAGGCGCCTCAAGAGAACATACCGACGCGTTGGGAAAGCTCGGAACAACGGTCCGTCAAGTCAGATTACCCGAAGACCTAGACGGCCTCGACGCGATAGTGATCCCCGGTGGCGAGTCAACAACTATCTCAATGCTCTTAGAATCAAGCAAAACTTTCGAACCTTTGTCAGAGCTATTGGCCGACGGGTTACCAGCCTTAGGTACTTGTGCCGGGATGATTCTCCTAGCAAAAGAGGTGCTAGACGGTCGATCTGACCAGAGAAGTTTCGCCCGAATTGATATAGCAGTTCGTCGAAATGCGTTCGGGCGTCAAGTAGCAAGCTTTGAAACGGACCTACACATAAAAGACCTCGAAGAACCTTTCCCAGGGGTCTTTATTCGAGCACCCGGGGCACAAATACTTGACCCGTCAGTGGAAATACTTGCCAGCGTCAAACGAGAAACAGGTGAAGAAACACCCGTGTTTTGCAGGCAAGGAAACGTGATGGTCACCAGCTTTCACCCTGAGCTGACGGACGATTTACGACTCCATCAGATGTTCTTAGAGCATCTGTAGCGAACCTACGGTCTCAACCGACTGTGCAGCGACGTTCAATTCTCCTGGTGGGAGTGGCAGAATGTGACTCGGAGGTATCGAAGTGTCCGGGCATTCCAAATGGGCGACCATCAAACATAAGAAGGGTGCAGCTGACAAAGCTCGCGGAAAACTTTTCGCCAAGCTCATTCGCCAAGTTGAAGTAGCGGCCCGCGAAGGCGGAGGAGATCTAGAGTCCAACGCGACTCTTCGGACCATGTATCAAAAGGCGCGCGATAATTCGGTGCCACTTGACACTATTGAAAGAGCTATCAAGCGCGGAACGGGCGAACTTGAGGGCGTCAATTATGAGCAAGTCAGTTATGAAGGTTATGCACCTCATGGGGTTGCCATGTTCGTTGACGTGCTTACTGATAACCGGAATAGAACCGGAGCCGAAATTCGGAGCGTTTTTACTCGAGCCGGCGGATCTCTTGCCGAACCCGGAGCCGTCGCATGGCAATTTGACCGCAAAGGAGTGGTCCTAGTCCCAGGAACGACAGACGAAGACCAAGTCATGTTGGCGGCCCTGGAAGCTGGCGCCGAAGATGTTGTGGCAGAAGGCGAAGTATGGAGAGTCACCACGGACCCTTCAGACACAATCTCAGTAAGAGAGGCGCTTGAAGGTTCCGGGATTGAGGTTTCATCAACTGATCTGACCTACTTGCCACAAAACATTATTGAACTCCTATCTAGCGGCGAGGCCGCACAAGTCTTGGCGGTAATGGACGCACTTGATGATCATGATGACGTGCAGGGCGTCTACGCCAACTTCGACGTTCCTGATGACGTATTGGCAGAACTAGCTAAAGGCTGATCGGTACCGTCGACCTCGTCATGTACAATCGAACCTGTGTTCGTTTTAGGTATCGACCCTGGTTTGTCGCGTTGCGGGTATGGCGTCGTGGAGCAGTCAGGTCGGAAAGCTGAGGCTGTGGCAATCGGTGTCATAAGAACGCCGGCTAAGGCCCCTACCGCCGAACGTTTGGCCTGGATTCATGAAGAATTCGTCAAGCTAGTTGAAGAACACAAACCGGACGTAGTTGCTATAGAACGCGTCTTTTTTCAAGTCAACGCCCGAACAGCTATGGGAGTGGCTCAAGTAAGCGGCTTAGCAATGGCCATCGGCCATTCAGCAGGAGCAGAAGTAGTCGACTACACCCCTAATCAAGTTAAGGAAGCTGTTGCAGGTTGGGGAGGCGCCAACAAAGAGCAAATGCAACGCATGGTGCAGTCGTTGCTGAGATTGCCCCAAATGCCATCGCCACCAGATGCTGCCGATGCCGCAGCTGTCGCGCTCTGTCATCTAGCGCATGCGGCAAGCCGACAACTGGCCAAGAGCTCGAAACTGTCATGATCGGCTCGCTTCGCGGCTCAGTCGTCGACAAGGACCCTGAAGGGGAGATCGTTATTGAAGTAGCAGGAGTCGGATACAGGGTCAGTGTCAATCCCAGAACTCTCGCTGATCTCTCAGACATTGGGGCCGAAGCGTTTGTCCATATTCACCACCACATACGCGAAGACGACCAGCAACTTTACGGGTTTGCAACATTGGTCGAACGCAAATGTTTCGAGTCAGTGATCGGTGCTCATGGTGTCGGTCCTGCTTTGGGCATGGCAGTACTCGCCACTTTGCCACCAGATCAACTTCGCCAGGCAGTAGCAACCGAAGACGTTGATGCTTTGTGTCTGGTACCTGGAGTTGGAAAGAAAACTGCTCAGAGAATGGTCTTAGAGCTCAAGAACCGGCTCGACGTTGCAGGCAACGATTCTGACGTATTGACGTCTGATTCGGAAGCGACCTCGTCCGCATTGACCGATGTCCGCGAAGCCTTAAATCAGATGGGTTTTGGGCCCGAAGAAGTGCGTCACGCAATCGAAGGTCTGCGAGGGGACGACACCCCAACGATGCTACGTGAAGCTCTCCAACGGATGAACCGCTAATGAGCGAAAATGACTGGGGCCGAGAAGAAGGTTTTCGTCGAGGCGAGAACGAAAATCGAGATGAGGTGCTAAGCGCCGATCTAGTCAGAGAGGACAACGACGAAGCTGGATTACGTCCGCGTCGCCTGGATGAATTTGTTGGCCAAGCAGAACTTAAGGAACATTTAGAAGTGTTGCTGGAAGCGGCCCGCGCCAGGGAGCAAACACCGGACCATTTGCTGTTCGCCGGCCCTCCCGGTCTCGGCAAAACAACTCTGGCGGGAATAGTGGCTGCCGAACTCGAGGTAACTATGCACGTCACCTCGGGACCAGCAATTGAACGAGCGGGTGACCTCGCCGCCATTCTCACCAATCTCGCGGATCGTGACGTTCTGTTTATCGACGAAATTCACCGCCTTCCCAAACAGGTGGAAGAAGTGCTCTACCCGGCTATGGAAGATTTTCAGTTGGACGTTGTACTCGGCAAAGGGCCGGCAGCGCGTTCAATTCGTTTTGATCTACCACCATTTACTTTGGTCGGAGCAACAACAAGAACCGGACTGATCGCAGGACCGCTTAGGGATCGCTTCGGCCTTGTCGAAAGACTTGATTATTACGACTCTGAAGAGTTGCAATCGATAGTTGAACGAGCCGCCGGCATCCTCTCAGTCACAGTCGACTCAGATGGTGCTGCCGAAATTGCCAGCAGAAGTAGAGGTACACCTCGCATAGCTAATCGGCTGCTCCGCCGCGTCCGAGATTTTGCTGAGGTGCGAGCTGGCGGAGACATCGACGTCAAGGTTGCCCGCGATGGTTTGGCACTTTTCGGAGTTGATGAGCTTGGGCTAGACAAGGTTGACCGGTCTATTCTCGAATCAATTGCGCTTACCCACGTCGGCGGACCGGTCGGCTTATCAACCTTGTCGATAACTGTCGGCGAGCAACCAGAGACCCTTGAAGATGTTTACGAACCTTTCTTGATTCAGCAGGGGCTCCTGCAACGCACTCCGCGTGGACGTGTAGCCACCGCAGCAGCCTTTGAACACCTCGGAGTGTCACCGCCCGCGCAATTCGGCGAAGACCCCTCATTGTTTGACGAAAAGTAAGACTTTCCAGATGAGTTCTGACCGAATTTGGTATGGCGCTTACGGGTCAAACGTTCTAAAAGAACGGTTTCTGCGGTACATAGAAGGTGGTAGCTATGGACCGAGCAACGCTAAACACACCGGGGCCCGCGACAAGCGACAGCCAGGGCCGCAGTCACCGCTAATTCACGGCCCCTGGAGCCTCTCATTTGGCCTTTCTTCAGAAAGATGGGGCGGAGGTGTTGCCTTCCTTGACCCCGACATTGATGAAGGCGCGTGTCTTCGGTGTTGGGACATTACTGCGGAACAATTCATGGACGTAGCAGCTCAGGAGAACAGGCTTCAACCAGGCGATGTTGAACTTGATATACCCCAAGTAAGGGATGCTGGAGAACTGCAGATCGGAGACGCTTGGTACTCGAGAATCGTTTATCTCGGTGACTTTCATGGCCGACCAGTGATGACCTTTACGAGCCCGAAGTCGGTAGAGCCAAGAGCACCAGGGGAACCTTATTTGTCGGTGATCTTGAAGGGATTTTTGGAGGCTGCTCCAACCCAGCTAGACCAGCACCTAAACCGGTTAATGCGCGCACGGGGAGTAGATTCTGCGTGGACCCGAGAGGCGTTATTGGGATTAGCAAACTTGGGGACCTGAAATCAGCGACGATGCGAGTGCCTACCAGTCTGTCCAAAGTATGAAGGAATTCGATTACGAACTACCCGAGGGAGCGATTGCCCAGAAACCTGCTGCACCGCGCGACAGTGCGAAGTTGCTCGTCGACGCAGGGGATAATCGTCCTTCTCAACATTTGACCGTCGCCGACCTGCCCGACCAGTTAGCTCCTGGTGACGTAGTTGTGGTCAATGAGACAAGTGTCATCCCTGCGCGGCTACCACTGCGAAAAGTGACCGGCGGTGCTGTCGAAGTCTTGTTATTGGAGCCCGTGGTTGATGGTTGGGCTGCCTTGGTGAAGCCGAGCCGTCGAGTGAAAAGTGGGACCGAATTACGAAGCGAAAGAGATAACGATCTTCAGGTAATAGTGGGTGACCAAATCGGCGAAGACGGTCAAAGAAAAGTCGTCGTCCTACACGCAGGTGTAGCAGTGTCCAATCCAACTGAAAGCTGGAGGCTTTCTATAGCTGGCGAAGCGCCACTCCCGCCATACATAACCTCAAAAGGACACGCTCCGGAGCGGTACCAGACTGTTTATGCAAGAACACCAGGCTCAGTGGCGGCGCCCACGGCTGGTCTTCACCTAACCAAGGAACTCCTGCAAAAAATTAGCGGAAAAGGTGCACGGATTGAAAAAGTAGACCTAGTCGTAGGCCTGGACACCTTCCGACCAGTAACAGTGGACGACCCGGCTGATCACATCATGCATAGTGAGAGCTACAGAGTCGACGAAAGCACGTGGGAGGCTTGCCAAACAGCGCAGAGAGTCGTGGCTATTGGCACCACTACAGTTCGAGCTCTCGAATCCGCTGCACGAGGAGCGTTGTCGGGCCGCACTGACCTTTTCTTACGGCGCGGATCTCAATTTGAGGTCGTTGACGTTTTGATGACCAACTTCCACATGCCTCGATCGACTCTTCTCATGATGATTGATGCCTTTATCGGGGAACGGTGGAAAGAGCTGTACCGAGAAGCCCTCGACAATAACTACAGATTTCTTTCCTTCGGTGACGCAATGTTGTTACACCGGCCGCCGAGTTGAGCGGTCCTCTGCCATGCTGGAGCAACTGTGTCTCTGTCCTTCGAACTACTAGCGTCAGATCATCAAGCTCGACGAGGTCGAATTCACACTTCTCGAGGCTCGATTGAAACACCAGTGTTCATGCCGGTGGGAACACGAGGCGCTGTGATCCACCTTGACCAACGCGACTACAAAGAACTCGACATCGAGGTCGTGCTCGGAAACACCTACCACCTCATGCTTCGACCAGGAGCACAAATTATTGAGGATTTAGGAGGGCTTCATTCCTTCGCTTCTTGGGACGGTCACATGTTGACTGATTCCGGAGGATTTCAGGTCATGTCGCTGAATGACAACGTCAAAATTGATGACGACGGAGTCACGTTCACCTCTATTTACGATGGTTCAAAAGTGCGTTTCACACCCGAAGATGCCGTATCCACCCAGGAACAACTGGGTGCCGATATCCAAATGGCACTTGACGTTTGTCCCGCGCTCCCATCATCACAAAACACAATTGTCGAAGCGATGGAACGGACTCACGAATGGGCTTCACGAGCTAAGTCTGCACATCAGAGGACTGACCAAGCTTTGTTCGGAATTGTGCAAGGGGGGATCGATCCGAAGCTTCGCACCAAGAGCGCCAAACATATGACCTCACTCGACTTTGCCGGATACGGAATCGGAGGCTTGTCCGTCGGCGAAAGTCACCGTGAAATGATGCCAGCGTTAGACGCGGCAGTCACCGAATTGCCAGAAGATAGACCTCGTTATCTCATGGGTGTCGGCGACCCAGCGCGAATTGTTGACGCAATCGGAGCGGGAATCGACATGTTCGACTGCGTATTGCCGACGAGGCTTGCCCGCCACGGGACAGTTCTCACTTCGCGCGGAAAGCTGAACCTCCGCAACGCAAAACATGCTCGTGACGACGAACCTCTAGACCCAGTAAACCCCATGTCCAATGGTTTCAGCCGAGCGTACTTACGACACTTGATGCAAGTGAAAGAACCGACGGCTGCTCGAATCGCCACCATGCACAACCTTTGGTTCCTTCTGGATCTGGTGAAGCAGGCGCGGCGGGCCATAGAAGACGGCACATATGACTCATTCCGCTTAGAGACTCTCGAAACTTGGGTCTAATTACTCAAAGTTGGCATTGAACGGCCAAAGATTCATGGAGACAGGAGATGAGGGCAGTACGCTGGCGTCTGCTTGTTCTAATTCTCTAATCCGGAGTCGTTCACCATGGCACTGCTATTGCCAATCATTGTCTTTGTTGGCATGTATTTCTTGATCCTGCGACCTCAGCAGAAACGAATGAAGGAACGAGAGGCACTGGTCCGAGCGGCTGGCGTTGGGGATGAAGTCGCGACTGTCGGCGGAGTGATCGGCATCATCGTGGCAGAGGAAGACGAAAACATTGTTTCCCTCGAAGTCGACGACGACGTTGAGCTAAGAGTGCAGCGACGGTCAATCGGAGAAATTGTTACAAAAGCAGAAGAAGCCGCTGACGGTTCCGACAACACTGACGACGACTGAGTATCAAGCACTAGCTGAATTGGATTAGATCCGTGCGCCGTTCTCATATTGTCTCACTCTTCATGGTCCTACTGATTGTTGGAGCATCGCTGGCAGGCGTCCTGTCCGCTGGGTGGACTCCAGTGCTTGGAGTGCAACTCCAAGGCGGGGTAGAAGTTGTTCTGCGTCCAGCAGACGAAGTATCTGACGAGCAATTCGAACGTGCGATCGAAATTATTCGAAATCGTGTTGACGCAATCGGTGTAGCAGAACCAGATATCACGCGACAAGGAGATCAGGTAGTTATTCAACTACCCGGAGTCAAAGACAAACAACGAGCAGTGGATCTCATAGGTAAGACAGCTGAATTGACCTTCAGACCAGTGATCACTTTCTTCGACCCACTCGACCCCAACCAACGAGCAGCAGCAAAACAAGTAGTTGAAGGTTCACAAGTCATCGACGACGAAAATGTTGATCAAGACACCGAACCAGCCGTGTCACTTTCAGATTTACTAACGCCGCCTGACGAAGACGAAGCAGCAGCCACAGTCGCCCTTTTGGGTTCCACCGGGCAAACAGGGTTCGTTTTGGCTCCCGCACAACTAACTGGAGAGGTCATAGAAGAGGCTGTAGCCACCTTCCAAGGTCAGTGGATCGTCAATCTGTCGTTCAACGATGAAGGAGCAATCCTTTTCGATCAGATGGCCGTTGAAAACTATGAGCGACAAGTAGCCATCGTCCTCGACGGAGTAGTTGAATCAGCGCCGACGATCAATGCCACCGAATTCAATGGGCAGGCAGTGATTTCAGGCTCATTTGATGAAGCTGAAGCAAAGAACCTTGCATTAGTCCTTCGTTTCGGAGCCCTCCCAGTTGAGTTCGAACGAGATGACGTGCGCACGGTCTCTGCGACCTTGGGAGAAGGAACACTGCGCGCTGGTGTGATCGCTGGCCTGGTGGGTTTGGCGCTGGTTGGTCTGTACATGCTGCTTTATTACCGACTACTTGGGTTCGTGGCGATCTGTAGCCTTGCGGTGAGTGGCGCCACCTTATGGTCGATCATTGCTTGGTTGGGAGAGAGTAAAGGTTTGGCCCTGACGCTGGCGGGTGCAACTGGCATCATCGTTTCAATTGGTGTGCAGGTCGACTCAAACATCGTTTATTACGAGAGAATCAAAGAAGAAGTTCGACGAGGCCGAGCCGTCAGATCCGCGGCAGACGGCAGTTTCCGGGCCGCATTTTCGACCATTATCTGGGCTGACCTTGCCTCTCTCATTGGTGCCGGAGTTCTGTACCAGCTGACGAGTGGAACAGTCAGAGGTTTTGCGCTGTACCTAGGTATTACAACTCTTATCGACCTAGCCGTTTCCTTCTTCTTTATGCGACCTCTGGTGGTTTTCGTTGCTCGACGTCTCGTAAATGAACGTCCGACGCGACTTGGCCTCAACACGATTACTGGGGAGGCATCGGTATGAGTTTTTCTATTAGACGCTTGTATCGCGGCGACACCTCATGGGACTTCTTAGGAGTTTCCAGGCGCGTGCTCACAGGCTCCATCATCGCTGTCCTGATCTGTGTCGCCGCACTGTTTATTCAAGGCTTAAACCTAGGAATTGAATTTGAGGGCGGTGGTGTCTGGGAGGCTCCGGCCTCAGAAGACATCACTACCGACGCGATACAGCAGACCGCATCCAACGTTGGTATGACTGACGCACGAGTCCAACGGATTACCGGTGGAGACGACATCTTTCGTATTCGAGGTGAACTACCAGCAGGAGAAACAGCAGAATCAATTGGATCAGCACTAGCAGTGACAGCTCAAGTTGATCCAGAGTTGGTTAGTGCTCGCACTGTCAGCCCTTCTTTCGGAGACGAAGTAGCAGGAAAGGCGCGCCGAGCCTTAGTGGTGTTCTTCATCCTCATCGCCTTGTACTTGACGCTGAGATTTGAGTGGAAGATGGCACTTGGGGCACTGGTGGCAGTGGCGCACGACATAGCTCTCACTGTTGGTATCTACGCGATCTTCCAATTCGAGATCAGCCCAGCAACCGTCGTAGCGTTCCTAACAATTATGGGTTACTCGCTGTACGACACGATCGTTGTGTTCGACCGAGTCAAAGACAACGAACGGTCACTTTCGCTTAAAACACGGATGACCTATTCAGATCTTGCCAATGTCTCGCTAAATCAAGTGATCATGCGATCAGTGAACACCACCATTACCTCAGTCCTGCCGGTCGTGTCGCTACTAATCGTTGGTTCGCTAATCATGGGAGCAACCAGCTTGCAAGAGTTCGCCATTGCCTTGCTAATCGGCTTAGTGGTGGGCTCTTACAGTTCCCTTTTTGTGGCGATGCCCCTTGTGTCCGCACTCAAACGTCGTGAACCGCACTGGACTGAACAAGACCGAAACGCAGAACTTTTAAGTGAATCGAACACGATAGAGAGCGCAGCAACCGCCCTCGCAGCGGACCGCTACGACAGAAGCGCCCCGCCAAGACCGCGCAAGAAAGGGCGAAAGCGCTGAACGAACCTGGGGTATTGATCAGATGAACGAACAGCTTGACCCTAAATCGCTGGAGAATCTCATCAGTGCTGTGCAGGACTTTCCTCAACCCGGGGTTGTCTTCAGGGATATAACCCCCTTATTGCGGCAACCCGGAGCGCTAAATGTCGCCGCGGTAGCAATGGCGTCAGAGTTCACAAGTTCTTCAATTACACATGTAATGGGAATTGAATCCCGCGGCTTCCTATTTGGGCCCGTCATCGCCGACCAACTAGATCTTGGTTTTTCGCCGATCCGCAAACCAGGCAAACTCCCAGGAAAGATAATTTCAGAAACATATGGCTTGGAATACGGCACCGACACCATAGAGATTCAGGCTGACGTCATCGGCCCAGGGGATCGGGTGCTACTCGTCGATGATGTACTTGCCACTGGAGGAACACTCTCGGCCGCAGAGCGTCTAGTAGTCGCAACTGGCGCGGAAGTAGCGGGCGTAACGGTGCTCATCGAGTTGGATTTCCTTAACGGTCGCGAACAACTTGGTGTACGTCACGTTGCTGCCGTGATTCACTATTAGGTAGATGAACAGCTACCACCGTCCCACTACCTGATGGCCGCCGTCACGCGAGTCCTGCCTTGGCGTCGATCGGTGACCCCTGTCCACACAGAAATTCAGGGAGTAGTCGACCGTTATAAGGCCCGTTGGCCCCGAAGCTCTCCAGACCTACTCGTTCGGGCTTATGAAACAGCGGAAAAAGCGCATCAAGGGCAACGAAGAAAGTCTGGAGAAGCGTACATACTTCACCCGGTAGCAGTTGCTTCTGTTGTAGCGGAAATGGGGTTGGACGATGTTTCGATAGCCGCAGCCTTGTTACACGACGCGGTTGAAGACACCGGGGTAGAACTAATCGATATACAAAATGAATTCGGTCACGACGTCGCATCCCTCGTTGATGGCGTTACAAAACTTGACCGAGTCAGATTTGCGACTAAACAAGCACAGCAGGCTGCCACGTTACGAAAAATGTTGGTCGCGATGGCACAGGACCTGCGTGTTCTCCTGATCAAGCTCGCGGACCGGCTACATAACATGAGAACCCTGGGGGCTCTCCAGCCGACGAAACAAGAACAAATAGCGCGCGAAACACTAGACGTGTATGCGCCTCTAGCTCACAGATTAGGAATGCAAGAAGTCAGGAATGAACTTGAAGACTTGGCATTCGCAGCTCTGTACCCAAAACGTTATGCAGAAATTGACCGTCTGCTCGCAGAACGAACTCCTGCACAAGAGGCATACCTAGAAGGAGTTTCGGAGACCATTCGAGGGCAATTAACCAAGACCTCTGTAGATGCGCTGGTAACTGGCAGAAGAAAGCACCACTGGGCCGTCTACGAAAAGATGGTGGTTAAAGGCAGATCCTTCGACGAAATCTTCGATCTAGTCGGGATCAGAGTGGTCGTGCCAACGATCAGAGATGCCTACGGCGCGTTGGGTTCGATACACAGCACATGGAAACCAGTTTCGGGACGATTTAAAGACTACATAGCAATGCCGAAGTTCAATCTGTATCAATCGCTTCACACAACAGTGGTAGGTCCCGAAGGCGTCAGCCTCGAAGTCCAAATCAGAACCAACGATATGCATCAGCGGGCCGAATACGGAGTGGCCGCCCATTGGCGCTACAAAGATCCTTCTGAAGGATCTGGCGCAGATATGCCGTGGCTCAACACGATCGTCGACTGGCAAGCCGAGACAGATGATCCTGAAGAATTCATGCGAACCCTGGCAGTCGACTTAGATCAAGACGAAGTCTACGTATTCACGCCCAAAGGTGATGTTAGGACCCTCGCAACACAAGCGACACCAATAGATTTTGCATACGCGATCCACACCGATATCGGTGACTCAACGATAGGTGCGAAAATCGACGGCAGACTCGTTCCCTTAGACCGGAAACTTCAATCAGGTGACACCGTCGAGGTATTCACATCCAAAGTTGATGGAGCCGGACCGTCTCGCGATTGGCTCGACATAGCCACAACACCAAAAGCGAGAAATGGCATCAAGCAATGGTTCGCGAAGTCAGATCGTGAAGAGATGCTCGAACTAGGCAGAGAACAAATAACGGAGGCCATGCGCAAGGAAGGCTTAAGAGCCCAGTTACTGATCGAGAGCGACGAGTTGAATCATGTAGCGGAACAATTCAATCGCAGTGACCTAACGGTTCTCTATGAGGCAGTCGGAAAAGGTGACCTAAAGGCAACAGCGGTGGCAAAGCGTCTAGTAGCAAACCTTCGTGGAGAAGAGAGCAGCCAACGGCTGCCAGCCAAACCAGCTCAGCATCGAGGATCCCGGCGACGCCGGACTAGCGGAGTTCATGTGGAAGGATTTGATGATTCGTTAGTACGCCTCGCCGGATGTTGCAATCCAGTCCCGAGAGACGAAATCCTTGGTTTTGTAACCAAAGGGCGAGGTATCTCGGTACATCGAGATGACTGTGCCAATGCTTCAGAACTAGTTGAATCATCGGGCGCCCGCCAGGTCGAAGTTGATTGGGACGCAGCCTTCTCTGGCCAGTTCCGCACCAGTATCGAGGTACGAGCTCTTGACCGAGATCACCTCCTAGCTGACGTTGTATCTGTCATATCCGATCATCACCTCAGTATCTCTAGCGCCCACACGTTTACTGGCGATGACCAAGTGTCTGTTTTGCAGTTCGACATCGAAGTCGGCGACCCGACCTTGTTGGAACAACTCTTAGGCGCGGTAAGAGAAGTTGACGGTGTTTTTGATAC
The DNA here is from genome assembly GCA_036163555.1 of Actinomycetota bacterium. Classification (GTDB taxonomy): domain Bacteria; phylum Actinomycetota; class Acidimicrobiia; order Acidimicrobiales; family Poriferisodalaceae; genus MedAcidi-G3. The sequence goes on along the minus strand of JAYZKK010000080.1, from coordinate 12,700 downwards.
ACATCGAGTAGTTCCCAATAGCGTCCGACCCCCGTCTTGAGCTGCCTGACGGTAGACCTAAAAGTGTCAGGGACTTTGCGGTTCAAGCATCTACGATGGTGAGTTCACCGGGCAGTAACTTTCTTCATTGCCCAACGCCCGAGGATTATTCATGTCGAAGAAGGCCAATACCTTCCAAACTCCAATCGGGACACGTGATCTTTTGCCCGAGGAGTCTGCGCGATGGGAAGCCGTAATAGAAGTTTTTTCGAGCGTCGCATCTCACGCAGGCTTTTCTTTGATCGACACGCCCATTTTTGAAGACGTCGGTGTCTTCTCGCGAATCGGTGAAGGTACTGACGTTGTCGGTAAAGAAATGTATGAATTCCTGGATCGAGGTGAACGCCTAATGGCGTTGCGGCCCGAAGGGACAGCGGCAGTTTGTAGAGCCTTCGCCCAACACCGCCCTCCCGTTCCATGGAAGGTGTATTACCGAGGCCCCTATTTCAGGTACGAAGCCCCACAGGCCGGCCGATTCAGACAGTTTCATCAATTCGGAATTGAAAGCATTGGGTCAGACGATCCAGACATTGATGCAGAAGTTATTGCTGTGGGGTGGAATGTCCTACAAAACGTTGGACTCAAACAAGTCGACCTACTTGTGAACTCAATGGGTGATCTAGAAACAAGAAAAAATTACCAAGAAGCCCTAGGGACTTTCCTCAAAGACCACTCAGATGACTTAGACGAAGAGGACCAGAGCAAAGTGGCGTCTCACCCTCTAAGAGTTCTGGACTCCAAACGAGCAGCGACGCAAAGTGTCACTGCTAAGGCACCAAGAGTCAACGATTTTCTCAGCGCGGGAGCGCAGGAACATTTTGACCGAGTCAAAGATGGACTCGCAGCTTTAAATATTCCGTTCTCAGTCGAGCCGAGACTTGTTCGTGGTCTGGACTATTACACCCACACCACTTTTGAATTTCAAAGCTTGGCTCTTGAAAGCGCTCAAAACACAGTGTGTGGTGGTGGTAGGTATAACGGGCTGATCGAAGAACTAGGTGGACCACCAACACCTGGCATTGGGTTTGGCATGGGTATCGAGCGACTGCTTTTAGCGTGCGATGCTGAGGACTCGTTCCCGGTGCCCTCTTCTAGGATTCAAGTATGGGTGGTTGACGTTACCGACGGATCCTCAGCTCGAGATCTAACTCATGAGCTACGTAATAACGGTGTCGTAGCAGACCGTTCCTTCGATCAACGTTCAATGCGAAGCCAAATGCGTAGTGCAAATCGATCCGGTGCGGAAATAGCTGTAATCATCGGTGACCAAGAGGTAACTGAAGAGACGGTGGCCATACGAATGCTGCGAGATGAGGAAAGTGGACAAATAGTTGTCCCGCGTACTTCAGCTACAGCTGAGGTGCGGCGCCTCTTGGGGCTTGATTCTTAAATATGGGCTGCTGCTCTGGAGATAGATCATGACAATAAGAACCGACTACTGCGGGCGCCTTTCCGTTGATGACATAGGAAGAACAGTCACCGTTTGTGGCTGGGTATCCAAACGTCGAGAACACGGCGAGTTCCTAGCATTCGTGGATCTTCGTGACCGCACAGGAATGATTCAGTGCGTCGTCGACCATGCTCACGACATTCGTAGTGAGTACGTGTTGGCAATAACAGGGACCGTGAGAGAACGACCACCCGAAACCGTGAATGAAGAATTGCTAACCGGTTCTATAGAGATCGGTGATGCGACAGTCGAAATTCTCTCTCAGGCCGAGCCGCCCCCGTTTCAGATAAGCGGACGGGTTGAAGTTGATGAAACGATCCGAATCCGACACCGCTACCTAGATCTCCGAACGGGAAGGATGCAAAGAAATATTCGAAGTCGAGCCTTGATCAACTCCGCTATTCGTCGTGCCATGGATGATCAGGAATTCGTAGAAGTTGAAACACCGATGCTCATCGCGTCGACTCCTGAAGGGGCCAGGGATTTTGTTGTTCCAAGTCGGCTAACTCCTGGCAGCTTTTATGCTCTTCCACAGAGCCCTCAGTTGTTCAAACAGTTATGCATGGTTGGAGGCATAGACCGGTACTACCAGATAGCGCGCTGCATGAGGGACGAGGATCTTCGGGCAGATAGACAATTTGAATTTACGCAATTAGATATGGAAATGAGTTTCGTCGACGGCCAAGACGTCAGAGACGTCGTGTCAGAAGCTGTTAGCGAGGCAGCAGAATCGATAACAGGAGAACGTCCCGGATCGATACCCGAGATGTCTTGGCTCGAAGCCATGAATAGGTTCGGTTCAGACAAACCAGACATTCGATTTGACCTTGAACTAGTTGAGTTGACTGATGTTTTTGCCAACACTGACTTCAACGCGTTTAAAGCGGCCTGCATCAAGGGAATCAAGGTCGAAGGGGGCAGTGAGATTGGCCGCAACCAACTCGACCAGCTAACCGACAAGGCGAAAAGTTGGGGTGCTAAAGGACTGGTTTGGCTGAAGGTCGGTGAATCAGGAGAAGTGAATTCTCCGGTGGCCAAGTTCATGAGCGAAGAAGAGATCTCGAATCTGCTAACGGCCATGGAAGCGGTGCAGGGCGATATTTGTTATCTCGTTGCTGATGACTGGCGTCAAACAGTTCACGTTTTAGGACTTCTGCGACTCGAATTAGGCAAGCCCCCAGTAAACGAAGGAGGATTCCACTTTCTTTGGGTAGTGGATTTCCCGCTTTTTGAAGATATCGATGGCGAAGGAAATCCGGTACCGGCACACCATCCATTCACTATGCCGCATGAAGATGACCTCGAACTCCTTTCAGGCGGTGCAGAACCTAACGACCTGCTGCGAGTGAGGTCCCAGGCGTACGATTTAGTTTTGAACGGATGGGAATTGGGATCTGGGAGCGTGCGTATCCACCGAAGAGAGATCCAACAACAGATCTTTGATCTTTTGGGAATCAGTGAAGAAGAATCACAACAAAAGTTCGGGTTCTTAATGGATGCGTTCCGCTACGGGGCGCCACCACACGCCGGTTTCGCGTTCGGAATTGATCGACTGGTGGCGCTGCTGGTGGGAGAAGAAAATATTCGCGAAGTTATAGCGTTCCCGAAGAGTCAATCTGGAACTGACCCGCTGACCGAAGCCCCAACGCCGATCGACCAGACTCAACTCGATGAACTTGGGCTCAGGGTGCTACCCCCGGCTACTTGACCAAAATGTCTTCTGTGGCCAACTAGGTTCGTTGCTGTGAGCGACCTCTTTGAGTCAGCAGCTGAAGAAGTAATGAAACGTCGAGCTCCACTTGCTGCACGACTTCGTCCCCGCCGGCTAGACGATCTAGTAGGCCACGAAGAGTTACTAGGACCTGAGGCACCGCTTAGAACCCTTATTGAAGCGGATCGACTGACCTCAATTATTTTGTGGGGTCCCCCTGGATGTGGGAAAACCACCCTGGCTCGGTTAATTGCCAATCACACCGATAAAGAATTTATAACGCTGTCCGCGGTATCAGCTTCGGTAAAAGACGTGCGTCTAGTAATTGAAGAAGCACAACGTCGTTTAGGGGAACGCAGCATAGGAACGATTCTGTTCCTTGATGAAGTGCATCGGTTCAACAAGGCACAGCAGGATGCCCTGCTGCCTTCAGTAGAAGATGGACTTCTAGTTCTGATAGGTGCAACCACGGAGAACCCATACTTCGAAGTGAACGCACCACTTCTTTCGAGGTCGAACTTATTTCGACTCAACGAATTAACAGATGCATCAATTAAAGAACTTCTCCTGCGTGGGGTAACTCACGAAGAGGCTGCTATCACTTCCGAAGCTACGGAACATCTCGTTCGTCGTGCAGACGGAGATGCAAGACGAGCGTTAACCGCTCTGGAAGTAGCGGTCGTTCTTGCCGGAGGAAAAGGTGCCAGCGTTGAATTGCAGCATGCAGAACACGCGCTCGACGCGAGAGCTCACCGTTATGGAGATGACGAACACTATGACGTTATTTCCGCGTTCATTAAAAGCATTCGGGGCTCAGACGTTGATGCCGGACTCTACTGGTTAGCTCGAATGCTGGAGGCTGGCGAAGACGCCCGTTTTATAGCGAGGAGACTCGTGATCCTCGCATCTGAGGACATTGGCATGGCGGACCCTATGTCGTTACTTGTCGCAGATGCAGCAGCCAGAGCAGTTGAATTCGTAGGATTGCCGGAAGCTCAATTGAACTTGGCTCAAGCAGTCATTCATTTAGCGACTGCCCCCAAATCGAACTCGGCGTTGATTGCTATCACTCAAGCACGAAGTGACGTCAAAAAAGGAGTGGGCAGACGAGTGCCAGTTCATCTACGCGACGGTCACTACAGCGGAGCGCAAGATTTAGGTCATGGGGCTGGTTATGTCTATCCACACGGAACTGAAGAAGGATGGGTCGACCAGCAGTACCTTCCCGATGAGATCACCCACGAGCGTTATTACTCACCAACTCAACATGGTCGCGAGGCCGAACTGTCTGCACTGCCACAGAGGTGGAGAGTGGTTGATAGCTCGACGGAAAATAGTGATGGTCAAGACTCAGACGATCAGGGTCATAGCAAATGACTGTCTGGGATCTAGTCGCCGTAGTAGTCACAGTTTGTGTCATCGTCACGATGGCAATCCTCTTGCTGCTTCTAGCTCAACTAATTTCTGTGCTGCGAGACTTGCGGTCGGCAGCAGACCGACTTGCCGATCACGCTTTGCCTGCCGTGGACGACCTAAAGGAAGCTGTCGACCATGCCGATGTTGAGTTAGAGAGATTGCAGGGAGTAATTGGTGCGGCAGAGGAAATCTCTGTAAATCTTCGATCGGTCGCTCGAAAATCTGCTCGCGTTACCTCTGCTCCCGTAATCAAACTCAAGGCAATTGCAGCGGGATTCAGATCTGCAATCAATCGTATGAAAGATGATTGAAGTACTCGACAAAGATGAAAGCGGTGAAGTCAAGTTCATGGCAGGCTATAGACGTGTTTAAACGACTTCGATGGCTGTTGCTCGGTGGAGTGTTCGGTGCGGGAAGTTCTCTGTGGATTCGACGGCAGTTTCGCCATCTGGCAGAACGCTATGCCCCTGTGAGAGGAACAGCAACGGTGGCAGGAGCTGCGAGAAGAGTCAGCCGTGATTTGCGTGAAGCTTGGGCCGATGGTCAGCGCCAGATGCGTGATACTGAAACGAAACTGCGTGATGAACAAATAAAGGTTTCTGACCGTTATTGATTAGGACCGAGTTCCAGTAGCAACACCTCGCTACCATCTTGAGACATGCAAGCAGGTGAATTGCGAGAAGCCTTCTCAACGTTCTGGACTGAGCGTGACCATCAGGTCCGCAGTTCAGCGAGTCTCATACCCCATGAGCCCTCGTTGTTATTCACTGTGGCTGGAATGGTCCCCTTCATGCCGTACTTCTTGGGGGAAGAGCAACCTCCAGCGTCGCGGCTCTGCACCATTCAAAAGTGTGTTCGCGCTGGAGGTAAACACAACGACCTTGATGACATAGGCAGAACAAACCGCCACTTCACCTTCTTTGAGATGATGGGCAACTTTAGTTTCGGTGATTACTTCAAAGCTGAAGCTATTCCTTGGGCCTGGGAGTTCGTAACCGAAGTCCTGAACCTAGAAAGAGATCGCCTTTGGGTCACCGTTCATGTAAGTGACGATGAGGCTGAGGAAATATGGACTTCATCAGTTGGGCTACCAGCCGAGCGGATACAGCGATTAGATAAAGACAACTGGTGGGCAGCCGGTGATACCGGACCATGCGGTCCTTGTAGTGAAATCTTCTATGACCTGGGTCCGGAATATGGTGATGATGGCGGACCCGCAGAAGGTGGAGAAGATCGATTCATCGAAGTGTGGAACCTCGTTTTCATGCAATTTTCCAATGATGGGTCTGGCGATTTAGCACCCTTGCCGCAGACAGGTATTGACACTGGCGCCGGCATGGAGCGACTGCTAGCTGTTCTTCAAGGAGTCCCGTCTGTATGGGATATAGACCTGTTCGCGCCCCTGCTGTCAGAAGCGGAGCGAATTACTGGAATTGAGTATGGCAAGGACGCGTCCACCGACATTTCGATGCGAATCTTTGCAGATCATGCTCGGTCTACAGCGCTGTTAATAAGTGATGGTGTTTTCCCTTCTAACGAAGATCGGGGATATGTGCTTCGGCGCATCATCCGGCGGGCCGTCAGGCATGCCTGGACGTTGGGCGTTGAGGATGTCGTAATGCCTTCGCTAGTTGAAGTTGTAGCCGGTGTGATGGGTGACCACTATTCGGAATTACGCGAGAACCTCGAACTGATAAAAGATGTCGTCGGCCGAGAAGAAGAACAATTCCGGCGAACGTTGGCGACTGGCTCGCAGATACTAGAGGAAGCTGTCAGTTCTCTCGCTGAGGGGGAATCGCTCCCCGGAAACGTTGCGTTTCAGCTCCACGATACATTCGGCTTTCCTGTGGAGGTCACAGAAGAAATTCTTAACGAACGGAACCTCACTTTAGACAAAGAGGGTTTTGACGTATCAATGAATGAGCAGCGTGAGCGAGCTCGCTCGGCTCGAGATGATGGGCCCGCCATAGCAAACGAGATATACCGAGACATTCTTGAACAGTTCAAGATGACAGAGTTCGTTCGTGAATCCAGCCGTGTTGATGACGCCCAAGTCTTGGCTGTGGTTGAACTAGAAGAGTCTCGGGTTGAAGTGTTTCTCGATAAAACACCGTTCTATGCCGAGAGTGGCGGGCAAATTGGTGACACCGGCACAATAAGAACTGAAGATGGTGTTGTAGAAGTAGACGACTGCACCTTCGCCTTGCCTGGCTTGCATCGACATACAGGTCGCATCGTTGACGGAACAATCAGCGCTTCTTCCAGTGCTATCGCAGAGATCGATGATGAACGGCGTTCAGCAATTCGCAGAAATCACACTGCTACTCACATCCTGCATTGGGCCTTGCGCGAAGTTCTCGGAGATCACGTCAAACAAGCTGGCTCGTTGGTTGCTCCTGATCGGTTGCGCTTTGACTTCAACCATTTCGAAGCGGTCACAACTGAGCAACAGGCCGAGATCGAAGACCTTGTTAATGCAGAGTTACTTACCAATGGAAGCTGCCGCCATTATGAAACAACGATGGAGCACGCCCAAGAAGTTGGAGCTGTGGCATTTTTCGGTGACAAATACGGGGACATAGTGCGGGTCTTAGAGGCTGGCCAACACTCGCTCGAATTGTGCGGAGGGACTCACGTCGATGCCTTAGGCGATATAGGGCACCTCAGGATCATCTCAGAAAGCAGCATTGGGTCCAATATTCGTCGCGTCGAGGCAGTCACCGGACTTGCTACCGTTGAGCGGCTTCAAAATAGTGAGCAATTATTGACCCAAGTAGGTGAACTACTCAATGCATCGCCTGACGAGGTTTTAGATGCCCTGCAACGCCGCTTGGGGGAGATCAAGGACCTGCGTGGTCAAGTTAAGGCGCTACAACAGGTCACGGCGGGAGTCCGGGCAAACGAATTCGCTGATAACGCCGAAAACGGGGTCGTTATCGAACGATTGGACGGAATGGAACGTGACGAATTACGCGATCTAGCCGCTGCCATAAGAGACCGTCCAAATATTCAAGCCGTGGTCTTAGCCGGAGCTCCCGATAGCGGTGGGGTTGCGTTGGTATCCGCTGTCGTTCCGGAAGGAAAGTTTGAAGCAGCGTCGCTTATAGATGAAGCAGCAAAGGCGATCCAGGGGGGCTTTGGTCGGAAGGGCAACCCTCCGCTTATAGTCGCCGGAGGGAAAAACGTCGATGGGATTGAAGAGGCGCTCGACAGTGCCCGACAGGCCGCTGGTATAGAGGGAGGCTGATTCCTCGGATGAGAGCCGTCGGAATCGACCTAGGAGAGAAACGCATCGGCGTCGCCATTTCAGATAGCAGCGGCAGCGTCGCAACTCCATATGAAGTTGTTACCCGGACAGGAAGTCGCGACCAAGACCATCAACGGATCAGGGCTATCGTCGAGGAAGTGGAGGCGGAAATTCTCGTTGTCGGACTTCCCCTGTCACTAGATGGGAGTGAAGGGAAGGCAGCGCAAGGGGCTAGAAAAGAAGTAGAAGCAATTCGGCAAACAATTTCGATTCCAATCGAACTTCACGACGAACGATTCACGACCGTTGAAGCTGAACGAACATTGAAAGAACAAGGACTCGACGCTGCCGAGAGACGCAACGTAGTTGACAAAGTCGCAGCAGCCATCCTGCTACAAGCTTGGATGGAGGGGAGATGAACAGCCCCGCTGGTTTATCTTTCAGAGGGTTTCGCCCGCCGCCGCCCCGGCGACGTCGCACCGAACGAGTCAAACCTGCCCAACGCGAAGGGGTTGACTACGAAACGGTGTTCGTTCGTAAGGGACGAGGAACCACTCTGTCGATCCTGTTCTTGTTGGGGCTGCTCTTAATAGCCACTTGGGTAACCCTCAGTGCTGTCCAATGGGGGAGAGAACAACTCGACCCTCCAGGAGAGCAGGGTGCAGCGATCAACTTGACGCTACCCCCAGGTGTGAGTACCAGTGGAATTTCTAAGATCCTGGAACAGTACGGGGTGATACCTGATGCGAGAGCATATGAGTGGTATGTGCGTCTCAAAGGAGCGCCTTTGTTTCAGGCAGGTGACTACACGTTTCACACGAATTCAGCTGTGTGGAATGCGTTGGAGGTCCTAAAAGCTGGACCGCGCTACGTAGAACAAAATGTGCGGATCCGGCTCACAATCCCCGAAGGGCTGACCGTTCGACAAATCATCAGTGTCATTGACCAAGTTGAAGATGTTCCCTTTAGTGGAGCGGAGTTCGAAGACGAAATGCGGATGCAGCATGTCGTCTCAAATTACGCACCCTCCCCTTCGGCCATGCCGGTAGGAGCGATTGAACCCTATGAAGGATTGCTTTTCCCCGACACTTATTACTTAGGTCCAGACTCCACCCCGGAAGAACTCTTGACCCAAATGTTGACCAGATTCGATCAAGTCTTAACAAGACTTGGTTATGCCGCAGCTCCCCAGACCGTTGGCCTCACTCCTTATGAGACAGTCGTGCTAGCCAGCTTGATTGAACGCGAAGCCCGCGTTGGAAATGAACGAGCAAAGATCTCAAGGGTCATCCACAATCGCCTCGCCGCGGACTGGTACTTAGGTATTGATGCCTCAATCATTTACGTCACTGGCGATAATCAGTTGACTGCGAGCGATCTCCAAACCGATTCACCTTTCAATACGCGGTTGTCAAAAGGGCTTCCTCCGACACCAATAGCGGCCCCAGGTGAAGCCGCGTTAGAAGCAGCAATGGCACCGGTATCGGGTCAGTGGATGTTTTATGTGCTTGCCGATTCAGAAGGACGCCACAATTTTTCGGTTACTAGTGACGAATTTGAACGAGATAAAGCCAAATGTCAGGAGCGCGGTCTGTGTTAGTGCTTCCAGAGAACATGCCCGGACCAGACACGCGAGTAGCAGCAGTCATCGGTGACCCTGTAAGCCATTCGCTGAGTCCGCGCCTTTATAATGCCGCCTTCGCAGCCCTTGAACTCGACTGGATGTACGTTGCATGCCATGTGCCAGAAGGCCAGGGAGCTGACGCAGTCGAAGATATGAGAACTCTCGGCTTCAAAGGATTATCGGTAACGATGCCCCACAAGGCTGCAGTCGCTTCAGCTGTGGATAGTCTCTCGGCCACTGCTGCCAAACTAGGGGTTGTCAACTGTGTTCGGGTAGAGGACGAACGACTTATCGGTGAGAACACCGATGGGATCGGGTTATTGAATTCGATACGGGCACAAATGGCGATAGAGGTAGAAGATCTCCGAGTCGTCATTGTGGGAGCTGGCGGCGCTGCTCGATCAGTCGCCCTTACGATGGTCGAAAACGGGTCAACAGTCGGGATATACAACAGGACTGATAGTTCGGCAGTGCAGGTTGTCGAAATCGTCGGGGGTACGAGCTCTGTAGTTCAAGAAAACGCAATCAGAGATGCTGAACTTATTATCAACGCTACGCCCCTCGGTATGGCCCCGAACGACCCAATGCCTTTCGACGTAGACCTATTGCAAGATGGCCAAAGTGTCGTTGATCTCATCTACAAGCCGACAAAAACAGCTTTGCTCAAGGAGGCGGAAGCCCGCGGGCTTCAAACATTGAATGGTCTGGGGATGCTTCTCTACCAAGCCGGCGAGCAGTTTCGGTTATGGACCGGGCAACAACCGCCGATCAAGGCCATGGCCGAATCTGTTGGTATCAGCGTTTGAAGACACCTCAGCCCTTTTGATCCCAACAACTCGAGTAACTACGGGTTGTCGAGTTAGTGACTACTGGTTATTTCAGGCTTGTTCGCATCATTGAGTCGGTACTCTTCGGAGTGTGATTCGTCTTGAGGTACCACTGGGCTCTCGTAGCTATCCGGTTGTGGTGGGCGCGTCTGCGCTTAGCGAGTTTCAAACACTCGTTTCCCCCGGAGTTTCGCGAGTTGCGTTCGTCACGCAAGCCGGTATCGACGTGGAGGTAGAAACTGACCTGCCATCCACCGTCCATTTCCTGCCTGATGGAGAAGAGGCAAAGCAACTTCGAGTCATCGAAGATTTATGTTCCGCTTTTGCGCAAGAAGGACTTACTCGCCAAGACCTAGTTGTCGGTATTGGTGGTGGTGTTGTAACTGATGTCGCCGGTTTCGCTGCGTCTGTTTACCACCGAGGCACCCAAGTAATACATGTGCCGACCACATTGTTAGGTCAGATCGATGCTGCGATTGGGGGCAAAACGGGAGTGAATCTTCCCGAAGGTAAGAACCTTGTCGGAGCATTTTGGCAACCGAGTGCAGTGTTGTGCGATACCGACATACTCGCGTCGCTACCAGAAAGAGAATTTCGTTCAGGAATGGGTGAATTAGCTAAATACCATTTTCTTGGAGGCGACGGTTTAGACGCCCTACCGCTAGATCAACGGGTAGCGGCGTGCATACAGATCAAGGCAGACATAGTGGCTGCAGATGAGCGAGAAGGTGCTGGCCGCGCCCTACTGAATTACGGACACACGCTGGCTCATGCGTTGGAGATAGAAGGCCGTTTTGATCTTCGGCATGGCGAAGCCGTAGCGGTCGGCATTCAATATGCAGCTTTGGTAGCGCACGCGATGGGAAGAATCGACGAAGCCAAGTTGGCGGAACACGGCCGAGTTCTTGATGCTTATGAGCTACCCAGGGCGCTTCCTGAAGGCTGCGATGTTGACCAGGTGATGGCACTATTTGCTCGAGACAAGAAGGCAATAGACGGTCTGACGTTCGTTTTGGACGGTCCAAATGGTCTCGAAGTAGTACCGGGAGTGCCAGAAAAAGTACTGCGAGACGTATTAACCCAAATGTGAGGCAATGATTTGCCGTTACGTCTGGCAACCTAGTGATGTGGCACGTTCTGTAATTCTTCTTCTCTCCGGACCGAACCTAAATCTTTTAGGAGATCGGCAACCAGAGATTTACGGCTCCGAAACACTCTTGGACCACGTTGCTGCGGCGCGCGAACGAGCACAACAAAAAGGTTTCGATTTGGAGCATATTCAGAGCAATCACGAAGGTGATTTGATCGATGCGATCCATGGAGCCCGAGGTCGCGTGGCGTCAATAGTTATTAATGCCGGAGCGCTTACTCATTACTCATGGTCGTTACATGACGCGTTGGCCGCCTACGAAGGCCCAGTCGTCGAGCTTCACCTATCTGATCCCAAAGAACGCGAGCCATGGCGACACTTGTCAGTGATTGAACCCGTGGCAGTTTCTTCGGTAGTAGGGAAAGGAGGAGCTGGCTACCCGGAAGCCATCGATGTCGCGATCGACGCCTTTAGTAAAAGCGATGATTGACCTCCCAGAAATCAATCGCGATTCTCGTCTGAGCAAACTGCGTCAAGCCATGACCGAGGACTCGATTGAGAGTTTCCTCACCATAGACGGCGTGAACATCAGGTGGCTTAGTGGCTTCACCGGATCGGCAGGAAAGCTACTAGTGACCGCTTCCTCCAATCACTTACTCACCGATGGTAGATACGCTGAGCAAGCTGCTCGGGAGATATCTGGAACAGAAATCGAACTGTTTGTAGGGGATGGGAAGCAGCAAAAAGAGTTCATCGCTGCTCGAATGAGAAGTTCTAAGACTTTAACGCTCGAAGCTGATCGGATTACGTGGGGCGCTGTAGAAGAATTGAAAGAAGAGGTGGAGGCAGGCGTGCTGCCTTCTAACGGGTTGATCTCCGATTTGAGGCGGGTAAAGGACACGGCCGAAGTTGCTCGCATAGAAGCCGCAGCATCAATAGCCGACAACGCGCTAGCGCAGATCCTTCCAAATCTCGGTGAGCAACCAACCGAACTTGAATTCGCTCGAGCTCTTGACACCGCCATGTTCGACCTAGGGGCGGAAGCACTTTCATTTGAAACTATCTGCGCGAGCGGACCAAATGCGGCAGCACCCCACGCGAGGCCGTCAAGTCGTGTGATCAGGACACGGGACTTAGTGGTCCTCGACTTCGGTGCTGTAATCGACGGGTACCACTCCGATATGACGAGAACCTACGTTGTGGGTGACACCGATCAATCTTCTTGGGACATGGTAAATAGTGTTACTGAAGCTCAAGAACGTGGATGTGAAATGGTCCGCCCGGGAGTCAAAGCTT
>JAYZKK010000079.1:0-10462 GCA_036163555.1 Actinomycetota bacterium | reverse complement strand
TGCGAAAAGGGTCGCCAGTTTTTGGTTCGATCTTGATGACGTCAGCTCCCAACATTGCTAAATGACGAGTAATAACTGGGCCAGCAATGAAGGAAGCGAGATCGATGGCTCGAGTACCAGCTAGAGGGGGTCCTCCTTGACCAGACCCTCTGGCAGGCTCATGGTCTTCTTCTACAACCTCGGTGGTGTTAGCTCCCAGCGAGGGGGCTGGGGTCATCACTTCAGCGGGACACGCTTCTAAGTGCAGCGGCTGAGTTGGCATTGAAAGCTGTCCAAGCTGAGGATGCTCGATCGTGCCGATCACTCCGTTGGTCTTCGCTAAATCAGAAGCCAAAAATTCTTCTCGAGTCTGGATTGGTTGGCACGGGACATCGTAAGAACGGAGTTTCTCTATCCAGGCATCTCGATTATTAGTTCGAAAACATTCTTCGAGAATGGGAGTTATGTAAGCCAGGGGGTCTGGCTCTATAAGACCCCAGGGCGGATTTGGTAGAGCGGGGTCCTCGAGTAGGTCAGGCCGATCGATGGCCTCCAGCATGGCTTGATAAAACTGGTAGGTCCCACAGGCGACAAAAAGCCAAAGGCCATCAGCGGCTTGAAACGGGCGATAGGCGGGTGCCCTACCTGCCGGACCGAGAGGACTTGCACCATCCTTGTCTCGTGGGGTGTCAGGTGACCAGAAGTCACCGATCTGCATTACTCCAGAACCAGCCAGCTCCGAAACTTCGTACGTCGGTGCCGACCCGTGAACCTCTCTGGCATACAAACCGGCGGCTATAGCTAACGCTCCCAGCATCCCGGCGCCATAGGAAGCGAGCGGCATGACCACATGCACTGGCCCTTCGGTCCAACTCACCTGGTTCCAAGCGATTCCTGTTGCCGCAGCCACCTGCTCCGGGGACCCTTGTTGATCAGCCAACGAGCCAGCAGATCCCCACGTGGGCATGGAAACAATCACTGATCCTGGGGCTAGGGATCGAGCGCGTCGTGCCTTGCTGGACTCATCTACAACTATCACGTCTGCTGACCGGAGTAGCAGACTGTCATCTGTAAGAACAACTGAACGCTTATTTCTATTCAGAACCTGAAACCCTGGTTCCCGACGGTAGTAGTCGCCAAGTCCGGTTTCCGATTTGATGACGTCAGCACCCTGATCAGCCAGAAAGCGCGTCGCGTAAGGGCCGGCGATTCCTTCCGCCAATTCAACTACTCGGATGCCCTTGTAGGCACCAGATTCCCCCACTGACTCCCCCATTGTCCAAGCAGATTTCAACGCTTCACGTTACTCAACTCTGGACGAAAGAAACCGGAGTGAATGCGCAGTCTTTTGCGAGGTTCTAAACTCAACGTTATGACCGATACTGCTGAACCTATTCAAACGATCGACCAAATGATTCCCTCGGCTCCCACCTTCGACTCGATTGAGCAAGAGCGCCAACATCGCAAAGAACGTCTCGCTTCGGTTTTTCGGGTTTTCTCTAGGTTTGGTTTCGAAGAAGGACTTGCAGGTCATGTAACGGCTCGGGATCCTGAGTTGGAGGATCATTTCTGGGTCAACCCTTTTGGGGTTCCATTCGGCCACATCAAGGCCTCTGATCTACTCCTCGTTGATCACGATGGAAATATTATTGAAGGTCGTCATCCTTTGAACCAAGCTGCTTTCGCTATCCACAGTCGAGTGCACAAAGCACGACCTGATGTAATCGCTGCGGCACATACCCATTCTCTATACGGTAAGACTTGGTCCAGCTTGGGTCGCCTCCTTGATCCACTGACGCAGGATGCGTGCGCCTTCTTCGAAGATCACGCTCTCTTCGACGACTTCACTGGCGTCGTTTTAGACACTGATGAGGGGGATCGTATTGGTGAGGCTTTGGATGACAAAAAGGCTGTGATCCTGAAGAATCATGGTCTGTTGACGGTCGGTCATAGTGTCGACGAGGCCGCATGGTGGTTTATTACGATGGAACGCACGTGTCAAAGTCAGCTACTGGCTGAGGCCGCTGGTACACCGCTTCCGATCAGAGAAGATGTGGCTAGAAGCACGTCTGTCCAAGTGGGCAGTCACCTCGCTGGATGGTTCAGTTATCAACCTATCTACGACAAAATTCTCGCCGAAAATCCAGACTTTCTAAACTGAGCTCACTAGGGCGCTCCAAAGATCACTTTCATCTACGCGAGTAAAGCGGACGCCCTATCTCGAAGCTCTGTTTTCAGCACTTTGTTAGATGGGTTCAAAGGCAACTCGTCAATGATCCAGAAATGACGTGGCACTTTGTAGTTGGCCATTTCCTTCTTGCACCACTCGGCTAGTTCATTTAAATCAGGTGGGCCTGCAGGAGCTGGCACTACAAACGCTGCCCCAACCTCACCAAGACGCTCATCGGGTACCCCAATTACAGAAACCTGACCTACAGCCGGGTGCTCCAGCATGGTGCTTTCTATTTCTGCTGGGTAGGTGTTGAAACCACCATTGATAAACATGTCCTTTTTGCGATCCGTAATGTCGATATACCCGTCGGCGTCCATGACGCAAATGTCGCCGGTTCGCATCCATCCATCTTCGTCAATAGTCTCAGCGGTTTGTTCGGGTTCATCGAGATAGCCCCTCATAACCGCATAACCCTTAACTAAAAGTTCTCCAGGCTCTCCGAGAGAAACCTCTTGGTCATCATCATCCAACAGTTTCAATTCAATTCCAGGTAAAGCCTTGCCGCTGGTGTTCGCCACCACGTCCGGAGGATCGTCAGCAGCACAGATAGTCACTAATCCATGCGTCTCGGTCATCCCGTAGGCAGTGACCACAGTCTCAAATCCCAAACGTTCCCGCATATCCACCACTGTTTCAACTGGGATACTCGCCGCCCCCGTTACCGCAGAACGCAGAGTTGAGGTGTCGTAATCGTCTAGATTTTTATAGTTGATCAATCCTTGGAAAATTGCCGGGGGTCCTGGAAACACAGTGACTTGATCATCCTGTATTCGCTGAAGGACGCTAGGGACATCAAAGATTGGATGGGGAAGCATCGTTGCCCCATGTATGAAGCATGGGTTAATAGCACCGTTGAAGCCAAACGCGTGGAAGAACGGATTGACGATCAACATTCGGTCCCCTTGGCGCATCCCTAATTCCCTTGCGTAATGGCTAAAACCTCGGATGATTGGTCCTTGTTCGACCATCACGCCTTTGGGAACCCCTGTAGTTCCTGAAGTGAACATGATGAGCCCTAAGTCAGAGCCGGAGACTGTTGCAGCTCGACCTTCTGCTTCTTCGAGGTCAACATCGGTGTTTCGGTTGAGAAACTCTTGGAATGAGACGGTCCCTTGCGGGACATCGCCTCGAAGAACCACAACGTGTTCTATGGAGTCAACCTCTTCGCCAGAGTCTCTTAGGTCTGAGACGTAGTCATTTCCTAGAAACCCGACAACAGTAAACAGGAGTTTGACCTTTGCCTTCTTCAGAACGAAAGCAGCTTCTCTTCCTTTGAATCTGGTATTTACTGGCACTAGGACAGCTCCTGCACGGAAAACAGCCATAGCCGCCACCACCCATTCCCACGAGTTGGGAGCCCATACAGCTACCCGATCACCTCGCTCAACGCCAGATGCCACCAAAGCTCCTGCAGCTTCTCTTATCTGCCTCCCTAATTCTGCGAAGTCCAGACTGACATCTCCGTCGGAGATGGCTTCGGTCCCACCAAATTCTCTCGAGGCTCGATCAACGAGCGCTGGAAAATTGTCAGGAATTACTCCTACCATTTCTTTTTCTTTCTCCTTAGCTGAGCGTCGATGGGATTTGCGCGACTGCTTCACCGTTTATGAACTGGAAATATCCATCGGGGTTCGCCGCCCACTCACGCCAGCCTTCCGATATTGCTTCTAGCTCTTCTTGAGTTGCGTAACCGTAGTCAATCGCTTGAGTTGGAAAACTGGTAGTCAGACAACGATCTGCCCATGACAGACCCCAGTTTTCTCGCTCTTCCTTAGTGGCGTAGACACCAGCCGTTGCGGAACACGTGACGTCATAAATGCCTGCTCGATGGAACCAAGCCATCAGATATCGTCCCGCATCCGGCTCTGCTCCGTTATGTCGAGCAACTAGGTGATAGATGCGTCTCCATTCGTCAATCATCTTTGATTCTGGACTGCACGACATCGTGTAGTAGTCCGCGTCGCGCACTGCTACATGGCCGCCAATTCTGGTGACTCTTGCCATTTCTTGGATGGCTAGCACCGGGTCAGCCAAATGCTGCAGGACCTGATGGGCATACGTCACGTCAAACGAGTTATCCGGATACGGAAGCTCATAGACGGAGGCCTGTTGGAGGGAAACGTTCGAAACACTCGAATCGTCTACTGCACGTTGTGCTGTTTTGAGAATTTCGTCGCCTACATCTATGCCGATTACAGAACCTTCAGCCGCCCAGTCAGCTAACCCCACGGTTATTGAAGCTGGCCCGCATCCCACGTCCAATATTTCGGATTGTGGAGAGATAAACGGGCGAACAAAGTGAGCACATTCGTCTGCCGTTCTCTTTGCGTGTTGATTGACAGCCGCCGGCTGATGCCCATGGGTATAGACGTCACGTTTGACCATCATCCAAACTTAGAAGATTCAGACTGAGTCGTCACTTGTGAAGGATGGCGAAAGCTTTGATTCGTCTTGACTACGGTTACCGTATGTCAAGCTCATCCAATAGCAGGCCAACCCTTACCGGCTGAAACGCCGAGGCAACGATTGGCCCTGTCATGCATCAACCTCTGACCCCTGATTACTACGA
The DNA here is from genome assembly GCA_036163555.1 of Actinomycetota bacterium. Taxonomy (GTDB): domain Bacteria; phylum Actinomycetota; class Acidimicrobiia; order Acidimicrobiales; family Poriferisodalaceae; genus MedAcidi-G3. The sequence continues at coordinate 5,681 of JAYZKK010000079.1, read as the reverse complement.
TTATGAGTGGGCTCCTATTGACTCTGTGTGCTGCTCCGATGATGGCAGTGCCGTAGTTACTTGGCGTGACGGAGAACAACTCAAGTGTCACCCGTTGTGGCTCAGGGAGAATGCCCCGGGGCCTGGTGGAATAGACCCCAGATCAAAAGAGAATGATCTAAATATCGTCGACTTGGACCTCGAAACACGGATCGAGAACGCTTTCCTCGAAAATGGAGCTTTGGTAGTCCATTTTGAACCGGAAGGTCGTCAGGCCAGCTTCCACCCTGGGTGGTTACGACATGTTGCAGAGGGAGAACACCACCCTTTTGCGCTATTGCCTGAACCGCAGGTTTGGAAATCCGCAGACCTCACCGAACCACCAACTCATGATGGGCCTTCTGTCCTAACATCCGATGAAGCTTTGGCTGATTGGCTCGACGATCTACTTAGGTACGGATTGGCCCGGCTCATTCGCTTACCTATCACCCAAGAGGTCGTTGAATTAGTCGGCAAACGCATCGGAGTGCTTCGTGACTCCAACTTCGGTGTGACTTGGCACGTTGATGTAGATATTGATCCGAACTCCACCGCCAACACAAATGTGGAACTTCCAGCTCATAGTGATCTGCCCTCGCGGGAAACGCCTCCCGGCTTTCAACTACTGCATTGTCAGGAGAATACGGTGAGCGGCGGCAGATCCACTATGACTGACGGCCTAGCTGTAGTGAATCATCTAGAACTGAATGAACCTGACGTGCTGGCGTTACTGACTTCGCGGCAATGGACCTTTTTTAATCGTGATGACAGTCAAGACCATCGGTGGACCGGACCGATCATTGATAAAGGAGACGGAAGAGTGCCGTGGACATTCAGGGCTTTCCACCCTGTTCGTGGGTTCCCCGCAATGGCTCCAGAAGAGATAAGTGGCGCGTACTCCGCTATGCAGCGACTCGGTTATGTGGCAAATAGTGACGAATTTCAGATCCGCTATCAATTTGCGCCTGGAGATTTAGTGGCATTTGATAACCGTCGCGTCTTGCACGGACGAGAGTCGTTCGATACGACAGCAGGGACTAGACGGTTGCGTGGAACATATCTTGATTCAGACGAGGTGTATTCAAGGATGCGGGTGTTGCGACGTCATCTGAGAAGCACTAGTTCATCCAAAAGGTTTTCAACAATAGAAGAGGACAACAATGCCTGAAGTTTTCATCACTTGTGCAGTCACCGGAGCTGGTGACACAGTCGGAAAATCTGACAAAGTTCCCTTTACTCCCGAAAACATCGCGAATGACGTCATCGCGGCAGCAGAGGCCGGCGCGGCAATAGCCCACATACATGTCAGGGATCCGATCACGGGAGATCCAGACCGCAAGGTCGATTACTACCAAGAAGTGGTTGAGCGCGTCAGAGCCTCCAGCACTGATGTAGTCATCAACCTAACCGCCGGTATGGGTGGTGATCTGGTCATCGGATCTGTCGAAGAGCCGTTGCCCCTTGACCCAAGCCAAACTGACCTGGCCGGGGCCACAGAACGCCTCGATCATGTTCGCCTTCTCCACCCAGAAATCTGCACTCTTGATTGTGGAACCATGAATTTCGGTGAAGGAAATTATGTCGCTACCAACACCCATGACACGCTCGCCGAAATGGCCCGGCAGATCAAGGCGATTGGCGTTCGACCCGAAATTGAGGTTTTTGATACGGGACAACTGTGGGAGGCCAAGGCTCTTGTCGATCAGGACCTCATCGATTCTCCCGTAATGGTTCAGTTGTGCATGGGAGTTCGATGGGGAGCGCCAAATGATCTGAATACATTCATGGCTCTGGTCAACAATGTGCCAGAAGACTGGACTTTTTCAGCATTCTCGCTTGGAAGAGATCAACTGCCTTATGTAGCGCTTGCTGCTGTCGCCGGCGGTAACGCTCGCGTCGGATTAGAAGACAATCTTTACCTTGACCGCGGTGAACTGGCCACAAATGAGTCGCTCACGGGAAGGGCTAAACAAATTCTAGAATCAATGAATTTTGAAGTGATGGGACCTGAGAGGGTCCGTGAGAAATTGGAACTCACGAAGTGGGTTCCGTGAGCGGAGGCTCTCCACCACAACGCGTGTCCATTATCGGTGCTGGCGTTATCGGAGGTGCTTGGGCTGCTCGTTGGGTACTCCGAGGGTCTGACGTAGCTGTCTATGACCCATCTGCGGACACCGAACGAATAGTCACCGACGTTTTAGACAACGCCAGGTATGCGTGGGAAAGACTGGGAGTGGCCCCTCAGAGCGAGGGTTCCCTAGCTTTTGCTCAGTCACTAGGCGAGGCAGTAGATGGTGCCCACCTAATTCAAGAAAGCACGCCAGAAAATCTGGATTCAAAAAAAGCCATATTCGCTGAAATTGAATCTTCTGCTGGCAAGGGGACTGTGATCGCATCTTCAACTTCAGGCCTTTTGCCTTCTGACCTTCAAGCCGAAATGACCAACCCAGAACGCTTAGTGGTTGGCCATCCTTTTAACCCCGTCTATTTGATCCCCATGGTGGAAGTCGTCGGTGGAAAACAATCTTCGCCTGACTCAGTTTCGGCGGCTATTTCCTTTTACGAAGCTGCAGGAATGAGTCCGTTGCATGTTCGAGTTGAGATAGATGCATTCATCGCTGATCGTCTACTTGAGGCGGTATGGCGCGAAGCTTTATGGCTCGTAAAGGACGGCGTCGCAACTACAGAAGAAATTGATGACGTCATCCGTTTGGGCTTTGGGCTGAGGTGGGCACAAATGGGCCTCTTTGAGAACTACCGGATAGCCGGCGGCGAAGGGGGCATGGAGCACTTCATCAGGCAATTTGGGCCTTCTCTCGCTTGGCCTTGGTCAAAACTGACTGACACACCCGAACTCACGAACGAGCTTGTCACACGTATCGCAGATCAGTCTGACGCTCAATCAGGACTTTATTCAATTCGTGAGCTCGAGAGGCTCAGGGATACCAATCTGGTCGACATCCTGCTTGCCTTGGAAAATAACGAGTGGGGGGCTGGGCTCGCTGTTCGTAAGCTCCGCGAAAAGTCCTGACTACTCTTATTCTTCAATCGAAATCGCAAACTCGGGACAATTGGCGGCAGCAAGCCGAGCTTTGTCTTCGAGGCCGTCTGGCACCTGGCCGTCCTCCAGTTCAGTCGCGTATCCGTAGTCATCGACATCAAATAACTCAACTGCGAGAGAGAAACATCGATTGTGTCCTTGGCATTTATCAGTGTCGACCCGCACTCGCATCGCAACTCCCTTGCGTCATCCCGTCACATCCAAGGTAGCTGCATTTCGAGAAACACTCTCATTGTGATGGATACTTCGCTGCACCTCACGTCGGGTTAGATGGATCTAAAAGCCGTCCGGCATCTAATATGTGAGCAGGACAAGGAGTTCCGCAGTGACCGATTCTGAGATCCAGGTGACAACGGCCGAAGAGACCGATCCAACCAAGGAGTGGCATAAAACCGCCTGCGTTCTCTGTTCCGCGAATTGCGGAATTGAGGTTCGAATTGATGGTCGAGAAATCACCAGAGTCCGAGGTGACAAAGAGCACCCATCAAGCAAGGGATACACCTGCGAGAAGGGACTTAGGGTAAATCACTATCAAAATGGTCGTGACCGGCTTACATCACCGATGAAACGGATGGATGATGGAACTTTTGTTGAGATTGGCTGGGATCAGGCGATCAAGGAAGTAGCCGACCGTCTTGTAGCTATTCGTGACACCCACGGTGGTGACAAGATCATGTATTACGGGGGTGGAGGGCAAGGGAACCACTTCCCGGGTGCCTATGCACGTAGCGTTTTGCAGACCCTCGGAGTGCAGTACAGAAGCAACGCTTTAGCTCAAGAAAAGACCGGTATGTATTGGGTCCAGGGAAAGTTTTTCGGGCGTCAAGACATCGGGGCTTCACCAGACTTTCATCACACCGACTGCGCTGTCTTTATCGGAAAAAATCCCTGGCACAGTCACGGTTTTCCTGAAGCTCGGAACGTCCTGAATGCCATCAAGAACGATGATGAGCGAAAAATCGTTGTCTTTGATCCTCGTATTTCCGAGACCGCAAATATTTCAGATCACCACCTTCGAGTGAAACCGGGAACAGATGCTTGGGCACTTGCCGCGGTTCTAGCCACGATGGTCGATGAAGGATTGACCGACGAGAAGTTTTTGAATGATCAATGCGTCGGATGGGACGAGCTCAAACCTTTATTGGATGAAGTAGATATTGCTGATTACGCGCGGAAGTGTGGAATCGACGAGGCGGAGATAAGAGCAGCAGCTCGGACAATGGGTAACGCTCGGTCCATGGCCACTGAAGAAGACCTTGGGATCGAAATGGCGCCGCATTCAACCCTCAACAGCTGGCTACAACGGCTGCTGTACTTACTTACTGGCAACTTCGGGAATGAGGGGGGAATGAATATCCCTACCAGGTTGGCTCCCATTTGTGGCCATAGCGCAGAAGGTGCAATCGAACCTGTGACTGGAACGCCACTGCTCTGTGGACTAGTTGCGTGCGCAGCCATACCTGATGCTATTGACACCGATCATCCGGACCGATTTAGAGGCATGATCGTCGAATCCTCCAACCCGGTTCATTCGCTACCGGACTCCAAGCGCTTCCGAGATGCTTTTGCGAAACTGGACTGTCTAGTCGTTATCGATATCGCTATGACAGAGACAGCCCGCCAGGCGGATTTCATATTGCCTGCTTGTTCTCAGTACGAAAAACCAGAAGCAACATTCTTCGCTGGGGAAATGCCGTCAAACTACTTCCATATTCGTCAGCCCATATTCGAACCCTTAGGCGACACACTCCCCGAAGCCGAAATACATGCGCGACTCGTAGAAGCAATGGGTGGGGAACCAGAAGGTATTCAAGAACTAACTGAAGCCGCTGAAGAGAGCCGTGAAGCGTTCGTTGAAACCTTCACTCGACTCTCCACGGAGAACCCTGATCTAGGTGCCAAACTTCCAACAGCCTTGTATCGGTCACTTGGGCGGAGCCTCGGCGAAATGGGTCCCGCTGCCGTAATGTTCGGATCAGCACTCCAGGCATCCATGAGGTTTCCAGACGCTATTAGAGCTGCCGGTGTCGAGGGAGATGGCTTGGAGCTCGCAAGTAATCTCTTCGATGCGCTACTTGAAGCTAAGTCAGGCATGGTTTTTAGCACTAGCGACTACTCGACCAGTTTCGACCGAATTAAGACGTCCGACGGCAAGATCCATATCCATATAGAAGAACTAGTGGAGGAGTTCCAAGGCTTGGCGTCGGAAGAACCTGCCTCGCCTACAGATGCGTACCCGTTCGTCCTGACAGCTGGAGAGCACCGAGGATCGACGGTTAATGACATAATCCGAGATCCTTCCTGGCGCAAGAAAGACAAAGACGGTGCTCTGCGAATCAACCCGCTTGACGCAGACCGGCTGGGAGTAGTTGACGGCCAAAGAGTCAAGGTTGTTACTAAACGGGGTGAAGCCGAAGCGCCGGCAGACATCACCGACACCATGATGGAGGGGCAGGTCAGCTTGCCTCACGGTTTCGGTATGGAGTACCCCGATGAGAACGGTGAGCACAAGATTCATGGAGTGGCAGTGAATGAGCTTACGGATCTAGAAGATCGCGATTGGCTGGCATTAACGCCTCACCACAAACATGTAAGGGCGCGA
>JAYZKK010000078.1:0-13976 GCA_036163555.1 Actinomycetota bacterium | reverse complement strand
GCCACTTTGCGGCGGGATGACAGAACGTTGACTGTCATCGGCTCTAAGAATTTGAGCCGTCGAACAACACCATCACCTCCGTTGTGTGAACCGGAGCCACCTGAGCCATGACGGACTTTGAAGTGTTCCACTCTGACCGGGTGTCGCCATTCCAATATTTCAGGGTCGGTCAGCCGAGTGTTTGTCATATGGGTATGTACTGCGGTTGCTCCATTCGCTGATGGGGTTGCTCCAGCTCCTCCACAAATAGTTTCGTAGTACTGGTGTTGATCGTTACCCCAGATGAAGTTGTTCATCGTCCCTTGGGAGCCAGCTACTACGCCTAACGCCCCAAAGAGGGTGTCAACGAGCAGTTGACTGGTTTCTACGTTGCCGGCGATAACTGCTGCTGGAGGATGCGGGCTGATCATCGAAGGGTCTGGGATTCGTATATCTAACGGGACTAGGCAACCCGCGTTGAGTGGGATCGCATCATTGACCATGCATCGGAAGACGTAGAGAACAGCCGAACGGCATACGGCTTTGGGTGCGTTGAAATTGCCTGGATGTTGGCCGCTTGTCCCCGTGAAATCGATGACTGCTGATCGTTGTTGAAGATTGACTCGGATTGACACCGATATTTGATTTCCGTCGTCCATTTCTCCGACGAACTCGCAGTCGCTGAGCGCAGCAATCACTCGTCTCACGGATTCTTCTGCGTTCTCCATCACGTGCCCCATATATGCGTGGACAACGTCGAGGCCGTAGTGGTTGATCACATTGTGGAGTTCTGTCGCGCCTCTTTCACATGCCGCTACCTGTGCTTTGAGGTCAGCAACGTTTTGGTCTGGGTTTCGAGCTGGCCATGGCCCGCCAGTAAGCAGCTCTCTGATTTCTTGTTCTAGAAACCGGTTCCTTTGCACGAGGAGAACGTTGTCTAGAACTAGACCTTCTTCGTCGATGGTTGTTGAGTCCGCTGGTGCTGACCCGGGCACGATGCCGCCTATGTCGGAGTGATGACCGCGTGCCGCGACGTAAAAAATCCGTTCCCCTGTGATTGCGTCGAAGATGGGTTTGACCACAGTGATGTCTGGTAAGTGGGTTCCGCCGTTGTAGGGGGCGTTGAGGACGTAAGCGTCGCCTGGTTCCATGTAGGGGTTGTGGGCGATGACTGATTTGATGGCTTCGCTCATCGATCCGAGGTGAATGGGTAGGTGGGGGGCGTTGGCGATGAGTTCGCCGTCGGGGTCGAAGATGGCGCAGCTGAAGTCGAGACGTTCTTTGATGTTCACCGACACGGCCGTGTTTTCGAGAACTACACCCATTTGTTCAGCGATATTCATGAAGAGGTTGTTGAAGATCTCAAGTTGAACTGGGTTGACGTCTGTGCCGACCGCTGGTCGGTGGGTTTGGGGAGCGACTCGTTCAATGAACAGGTCACCGTTTGCGCCGACCCGGCCTTCCCAGTTTGGTTCGATGACTGTGGTCGCGTTGGGTTCGACGAGTACTGCTGGACCGACAACTGGAGTGTCAGGGGTCATGTCTTGTCTATTGAGGAAGGGGGTGTCGACGGTGTTGCCTGCCATTGTTGTCGGAAACTTTCCCAGCAGCGGATTTTTGGGTTCAGTGATGGTTTCGCTAACTGACAGTGGTTCGGCAACACCAACTGCTTCTAGTTGTATGGCTTCGATGATGATCGGTGTTTCTGGTGAAGTGAACCCGAACCGTGCGCTGTGGTGGCTTTCGAACGCTGTCATGACCTGGTCAAAAGTGCCAGCCGGGGCCAGTAGCGCGGTGTCGGAACCTTGGTACCGGAGTGACAAGCGGCGGCGAAGTTGTTGTGCTTCTGGTTCCAATCCTTCGCTTTGCAGATATTGGGTTCCGTTGAGTTCTAGCTCATTCCATCGAGGTTCTAGTTGATCGAGGGTGTCGGCGGTCAGAGTTTGTTCAACTGCTTCATCTCGGATGTGGCGGATATCGGCTAGGCCGATACCTACCGCTGATAGGACTCCTGCGTGTGGGTGCACATAAATGTGTTCTATCCCGAGACGGTCGGCGACCATACATGCGTGTTGGCCACCTGCCCCACCAAAGCAAACCAATGTGTAGTCGGTGACGTCGTGGCCTCGTTCGATACTGATTTTCTTGATTGCGTTGGCCATGTTGTCTGCTGCAATATCCAAGAAACCTTGGGCGACGCTGGTTTCGGTTTGTTGGATACCGGTGTCTTCAGTGATTTGTTCGGCTAATGCGAGAAAAGCAGTTGCCGTGGCCCGGGCATCGAGTGGCTGATCACCATCAGGGCCGAAAACGGCAGGAAAGAACTCCGGGCGCAGTTTGCCGAGCACCACGTTGCAGTCAGTGATGGCGAGAGGGCCGCCGTTGCCGTAGCAGGTCGGGCCGGGATCTGCACCGGCAGAGCCTGGGCCTACTCGCAGTCGACTTCCGTCGAAGTGAAGGATGGACCCACCTCCCGCGGCGACCGTGTTCATGTCCATCATTGGGGACCGGACTCGAATACCGGCCACTTCAGTCTCGTATGCACGTTCGAATTCACCGGCGTAGTGGCTGACGTCGGTAGAGGTTCCCCCCATGTCGAATCCGATGAGTTTGTGGAGGTTCGCGTTCTCTGCGGTGCGTGCCATCCCAACGACACCACCTGCTGGGCCCGACAGCAACGCGTCTTTTCCTTGGAATGCGTGAGCGTCGGTGAGCCCTCCGTTGGACTGCATGAACATGAGTCTGGGGCTGTGTTCGTCGTGGCGGAGTTGCTCGTCAACCTGTGCGACGTATCGTCGCAGAATTGGCGATAGGTACGCGTCTACGACGGTGGTGTCGCCCCTGGGCACAATTTTCATGAGGGCGCTTACTTCATGACTGACTGAGACCTGATCGAACCCGAGTTCGCGTGCGATGACCGCTAGGCGGGCCTCATGATCGGTGTACCGGTACCCGTGAAGGAGAACGATGGCAACAGAGTTGATGCCTCGTGAGAGCGCTTTTTGGAGCGACATTCGCGCTGCCTCTTCGTCCAGTTCGATGAGCGTCTCACCTTCAGCACTCATCCGTTCGTCAACTTCCAGCACATCGTCGTAGAGCATTTCGGGGAGTTCTATGTCGAGAGCGAACAGATCCGGTCGGGTTTGGTAGCCAATCCGGAGGATGTCAGCGAAACCTTTGGTGGTGACCAGCAAGGTTGGTTCGCCTTGGCGCTCTAGTAATGCGTTGGTTGCAACTGTTGTCCCCATCTTGACTGTCTCGATTTTGTCGAGTGGTATCGCCTCGTTTGGTGCGAGATGCAAGAGATCCCTGATGCCCTGGACAGCAGCATCGGAGTATTGACGTGGATTGTCAGAGAGGAGCTTGTGGGTCACCAACGTCCCATCCGGCAACCTTCCGACTATGTCGGTGAAGGTGCCGCCGCGATCAATCCAGAAGTTCCAGCCGTTGTTCATGAATCCTGGACACCTCTTACTGGTCGCCTGTACCAACTATCACCAGATTATTGATCTGCAGCAGTTGTTACACAAAGCTTCATTTCTGCCCCGACACTAGGGTGGCTGTCACATAGGTACAGGGGTCTATGGGGGTGTCCTTAGGGTGTGGGTGACATGCACGAGATAATCGAAGTTGAATTGCCCTCTCAAACCTCGCAGGTCCAGCGTGGCGGGGAAGGCCCACCTCTTCTCCTTTTGCATTCTGAGGCCAACACGTCTGCCTGGGCAGACTTTCATGATGAACTTGCTGCAAATTTTGAAGTTTTCGCGCCGATTCATCCTGGATTTGGCGGCGAAGAGACCCCGGATTGGTTGTTCGATGTCAGCGATCTGAGCTTTCACTACAAGGATTTGATGCAAGGTCTGAATCTGGACCGCCCGCTCGTTGTCGGAACCAGCATTGGGGCTTGGATCGCTGCTGACTTGGCAATCCACTTTTCCCACTTGTTGAGGGGGTTGGTGCTGTTTGGGCCAATCGGGTTGAGACCAACCGAACCTCTTCCCGATTTGTTCATCATGCAGTTACCCGAGGTGTTGTCATATTTGGCCAACAGTCTCGACGGTAGCCAAGTCGATCCGATGACCGGGGACGCGGAACTCGCGACAGCGGTGTGGACTGATTTGGCAACGCAAGCTCGATTGATGTGGAAACGTAACTATGACCCTCGACTGGCCCTACGTGCTCACCACGCGCAGTGTCCGATCATGGTGGCGGCAGGTGATGAGGACCGGTTGACTTCGTTGGCTTACACAAAACGATACGCGGAACTATTCGATGCAGCTTTTTCGTCGGTGAGCGAGGCGGGTCATCTTGTTCCTGTCGACCAACCAGCGGCGTCGGCCGCGTTAGTGAATTCGTTTTATACAACTCTGGAGAACTGAAATGGAGCTATACGCCTTCCATCTAATGCCATACCCAAAAATTGATCCCAAGGTCCGCGAAAAATATTCGTCAGCTTGGGTCGTCTACCCCAATAGCGAATACGACCCGGTGTTAGGTCAACATCTTTACGACGAATATCTCGATCAACTTACGTTCGCAGATCACATCGGTTTTGATGCCGTGGTGGTCAATGAACACCACCAAAACGCTTATGGCCTCATGCCATCGCCGAACATCATGGCGGCAGCTCTTATCAATCGAACGACGAACGCAAAAATTGCGATCTTAGGTAACGGCATCGCCCTCCGAGATAACCCGTTAAGGGTCGCAGAAGAGGTGGCCATGCTGGATGTGATGTCTGGCGGAAGAGTGCTATCGGGCTTTGTTAGGGGGATTGGAGCCGAATATCACTCGATGGGACTGGATCCAACGCGCAGTCGAAGCAGGTTCTTTGAGGCACATGATCTCATCGTGAAGGCGTGGACAGAACCGGGGCCTTTTTCGTGGGACGGCGAAAATTACCAATTCCGTTACGTCAATGTGTGGCCGCGTCCTCTTCAGCAACCTCATCCGCCGATTTTTGTTCCTTCTCAGGGCTCGGCTGAGACTTTGCGGTGGGCTGCCCAGCATCGGTACCCGTTGGCTTGCACATTTGTGCCAATGGAACGTCTCAAACAGTTTTATGACCGATATCGCCAATATGCGAGCGAGGACTTTGGTTATGAAGCGGGACCCGATCAGTTTGGTTTCACCTCGATTGTTTACGTGCATCCTGACGGCGAAGAAGCTGCTGCTGCTGAACTTGAACCGCACATCAAATATTTCAAAGAGCGGGCATTCACGCTTCCGTTGCCGACGTTTTTCCCACCCGGGTACACCGCCGCCGAGTCCTACAAAACTCGCATCGAAATCGCCCGCGAGTTGGCTGCCAGTGGCGGTCCCACACTCACTGCCGGTGAGCCTCTCATTGGTTCTCCCGAGCAGGTTGGGGAGCGACTTGAGAGAAACCTTGCAGCTTGCGGCGCTGGGACCTTGATGGCTCAGTTCCAAGTGGGAGATATGCCCCATGACAAGGTGATGCGTTCCATGGAGCTCTTTGGGAGTGAAGTGATGCCCTTTCTCTCTAAAGACAAGGTCGCGTCCTAGAGCTAGTCAGCCCCTGGCGATTAGCCCGATACCAGCAACGACGATCCCGATACCGACTATCTGCCACCATCTCAGAGAGTCGTTGTCAAAGGTTGCAGCCAGCACCGCAGTCGGGATAGGGAACAGTGAAGCCGCGATGGCTACAGCTGTGACCGAGCCGCGTTGGAATCCCGCTGTGTAGCAGAGCACTCCAATTGAGCCAAGTATTCCCGCTGCCGCTGAGAAGCGCAGCAGGTGACCGCGAACAAATCGCGGTAAACCTCGGGCCGTGCAAAAGCCGATCAAGATGATGCAGGCTGTTGATCTTTGGCCAACTACCGGCCATAGGCCGCCTTCAACAGTGGTTTGAGCCATAAATACGAGACCGATACCGAAGCAGAGCCCGGATGTGAACCCAAGAATGACCCCTTGTTTGACTCGGTCTCCCAGCGCTGGGTCAAATGTTGTGACCATTAACCCAAAGAGGGCGATGAAGACACCGCTCAGGACACCTGTAGTGAGTGATGTTCCGGTGGCGACTTCCCAGAACATGGGGACTGCTCCGAGCATGACCGCAACTATTGGAGACACCACCGCGACTGATGAAACTGCTAGCCCTCGGTACAACAACGCAAGCGCACCCCCGCTTGCTAGGCCTGATGCACAGCCAAATATGTAGTCGGTTGGCAGAAATCCGCCAGGTCCGAAACTTGCTGCAAGTACTGCCGCTGAAGTTGCGAATATGAGGCCAGTGGCTGCGGTTGTCGCGGCATGGTTTCGGCGTGCGACATAGCGGGCGAAAAAGTCCGATGTGCCGATCACTAAAGAACCGACTAAGCCAAGGAAGATCGGCATCGCGACCTCCGTTGGTGCACCGAAAGGCCAACGCTACCCCTGTTGGCTACTCTCAGCGCAGTGACAAGTGATCTTCAGATAGGCAGCCTTACAGTTTCGGGCTTTGATGTAGAGGTAGCAGGCGAAACCGGCGACCTCTATTTCCAACAATGCACAGAACAAGCTGAAATTTTTGAACCGGCCGTTCGGGTAGCCGATTTGTTACTTGGCGACGCTCCTGTCCTCTTAGACATTGGGGCGTCTATCGGCGCGGTTACTGCAGCGTTCGCGCAACGTTTCCCGTCCGGTCAGGTGGTCGCTTTTGAAGCCGCGCCCTCTGTCCATCGTTCACTACGTGAAACTGTTCGTCGTTGCACAGGAGCACCAGTTTCTGTAATGGAAACCGGCGTGGGGGCACAATCAGGGACGATGCGTTTCCACGAAGATGGGAATGGCAGCGGTTGGGGCTTTTTGTCCGAAGAACTGGGAGGTGTTTCGGTTCCGGTGGTGACTGTTGACGAGGCAGTTGACACCTTGGGACTCGACCGGGTGGATTTCATAAAGATTGATGTCGAAGGCGGTGAGTTGGGTGTATTGCAAGGTGCTGCCAACACCCTTGAACGCCACCAGCCATTGTTGGTGTTCGAGGTGAACGTGTTTTGTTTGTGGCGTTATGGCCGCACGTTGCCTCAGGACTTGTTTGCTTGGGTTCGAGACCGATATCCCCATACAGCCGTGATTGACAGCGAAGCTGTCGTAACCCATGTTGAAAGCGACGCCACCGTCAATCACATACTGCACCTTTTGGGAGCGGGCGCCAGCGTTGTGGATGTCGTAGCTAGCCACGAGCCGATCCGTCTCACTACCAACGACCTCCAAGCGACACTCTGAGACCGGTCGGACAAATCCTTTAATCACGAGGCTCTCATGTGACGAGGAGCTAGCTTTGGCCCAGACGAGAGGGAAAACAGTGCCAATAGATTTTTTGTCAATGAACGAAAAGGCAATAGCAGAGTTCCGAGAGAACGAAGGGAAATGTGGTCCCCCATTTGATGGGACACCCATCGTTTTGGTCACCATGATCGGCGCCAAGTCCGGTCGCGAGTTGTGTTCTCCTCTCGCGTATTCAACAGATGAAGACGATCTTGTGATCATCGCTTCCATGGGCGGAGCTCCTACCAACCCGAACTGGTACCACAACTTGGTTGCTAACCCAGATGTCCTTTTGGAAGTTGGAACCGAGCAATACGAAGCAACAGCGGTCCTTACCGAAGGCGAAGAACGTGACCGTTTATATGCCGCTCAGGCTGAAGAACTTCCTGTGTTTCATAAGTACGCGGAGAAAGCAGCGCCGAGAGTTATCCCCGTATTTCGTCTCGTCCGAACAACTGACTGACTGCGGCTAAAAGGTCCATGAAATTCGGAGTCAGTCTCGGTCGGATCGACGACATCGATCTCGCTGTGCAAGCCGAGAGCCTCGGCTACGACTTTTGCTGGGTATGGGATAGCCCTCTTCTCCGGTCCAATCTGTGGGTGGTGATGGCTCTGGTCGCAGAGCGCACCGAACGAATTCGTGTTGGTTCAGGGGTGGCTATCCCCGGATTACGGGCCGCACCGACGACAGCCAACGCGATTGCCACTATCAACCGGCTGGCCCCAGGACGCACCTTTTTAGGGGTGGGGACGGGGAACACCGCGATGCGAAGCATGTGGCAGTTACCTATGCGGGTCGCTGACTATGCCGAACACTTGCGGGTCATCCGAGCACTACTGAATGGGGAGACCGTTGACTACACCGCGAACGGGCGGACCCACCCGGTCAGCTTTCAAAGCCGTGAACTCAACTACGTCGATATTGAACATCCGATTCCCATTCATGTCGGCGGCTTCGGCCCGAAATCCCAGGCACTGGCCGGCGAATTAGGCGACGGTTTGATCACGGGTATTCCGCGCGGGGGGAGCATCCCTGACGCGTTAACCAACGTGCAGCAAGGCGCCGATGCCGCCAATCGAAACCTCGACGACTTCGAAACCACCGCGTTAGTGAACATGCTGCTCCTTGACCCAGACGAGACATTGACCTCACCGCGCGTTCTCGAAGAGGTCGGTTCATCAGTGATGGTCAACGTCCATTACCTCTATGACCGATTTTTGGAAGTGGGAGCGGAACCGCCCCGTTTCGTAGAGTCAATGTGGGAGGGATATGTGGCATTTCGGCGTGAACGCGACGCTAACCGATCCGTATCTGACGTTCATTCCTCCCACTATGGTCACCTCGACCCCGAAGAAGCACGATTTGTCACCCCTGAACTCATCCGGGAATGTGCGATCGTCGGACAACCCGGCGACATTGTCGAACAACTCGTCGAGCTGGAGAAACAGGGCCTCGATGGGATCAACTTCATTCCGCCGATTGATCAGCAATACGAGATCTATTCCAGGTTTGCCTCTGAAATCATTCAACGAATGTGACACCTGAACTATCCGATTGGATCGTGTAGCTATTCGCGAGGAATACTCATCTAGGTCTTTACACCGCACAGGGGGCGCGTAAACCTATGACCATGCTGGGGGATTACCGGGTAATCGAGTTAGCAGACGAGCGCGGCCAACTTGCCGGAAGTGTGTTGGCGTCGTTGGGTGCCGAGGTCATTACAGTCGAACCTCCCGGAGGTTCTCACTCGCGGTTGGTTGGACCGTTCGCAGACGATGTTGTCTCCCCCGACACTTCGCTGTGGCACTGGTCGTACAACAGAGGCAAAAAATCAGTGGTTCTTGACCTTGAAACATCTGACGGCCGCGACGAGTTGCTTCGTTTAATCGACGGGGCCGACATTGTGATCGAAGCGTTCGGCCCCGGAGTGCTAACCGACTTGGGGCTTGGTTATGAGGTAATGACTGAGAGAAACCCTGCCCTCATTCATGTGTCTATCTCTGCATTCGGCGACGACGGACCGAAAGCATTGTGGGAAGCGACAGATTTGACAATCATGGCTTCAGGAGGCCAGATGAGCCTGGCAGGTGATTTGGATCGTGCTCCCCTTCGCATCCCACTCCCTCAGGCGTACATGCACGCGTCTTCAGAAGCTGTAGGTGCAGCCCTTATTGCGCTCTACGAACGTCAACACAATTCAGGATTGGGTCAGCACATCAACCTGTCTGCTCAAGCTTCCACCTTGCAGGCAAGTCAAACCAACATGGTGGCATCGGCAATCAATGCTCCTCCCGCTATTCGTTCGGCTGGGGGTGTCACCATTTCCGACATCTACGTTCAACTGATGTGGCCGTGCGCGGATGGACATGTCTCCGTGACGGTCCTGTTTGGTCCCGCTCTCGGACCTTTCACCAGAAACCTGATGGAGTGGGTGTTCGAAGAAGGGTTCTGCGATGAAGCCACCCGCGACAAGGATTGGCTGAACTATGCGGAACTCATTTTCTCGGGCCAGGAACCCGTCTCAGAATATGACCGAGTAAAAGAGGTGATCGGTGAGTTTTGTGCCACCAAAACCAAAGCTGAACTGTTCGAAGAAGCCTTTATTCGTCGGTTGCTGATCGCTCCGGTCACCACAGCTGAAGATGTCCTCAACAACCCCCATCTCATCGAGAGAGGCATATGGGAGGACGTCCAAATTGGTGACCGTCTCGTACGTTTTCCGGGGCGGATGGCAATTTTTTCCGAAACGCCACAGGAGCCTCTCCCCGAACCGCCAACTATCGGTGAACACACCGAAGAATTATTGTCTGAAGCACCAAGAACTCCAAGGGTGGCTATCCCTGCGGTCCCCGGTCGGCAAGGAAAGGCCCTCGAAGGACTAAATATTCTGGATTTCATGTGGGTGATGGCGGGGCCAGCTGGGAGCAGAGTCCTCGCCGACTACGGCGCAAACATCATTCGCATCGATTCCGAAGCCCGGATGGACACTGCACGAACGTTGCAGCCCTTCCGGGACGACGAGGGGTTACCAGACAACTCGGCTCTGTACAGCAACATGAATGCCGGCAAGCGCGGATTGTCACTCGACCTCACGAAACCCGAAGCCATCGAAGTGGTGCACGATTTGGTGCGATGGGCCGATGTGGTGTTGGAATCATTCTCCCCCAAAGGCATGGCGGGCTTCGGACTGGACTACGAATCACTGCGAAAAATCAAACCCGACATTGTGATGGCGTCGAGTTGCATCATGGGCCAAACCGGTCCCTACACGGAGCTTGCTGGTTACGGCACGATGGCTGCAGCGATCTCAGGATTTTTTGAGCCGACCGGCTGGCCCGACCGGGCGCCAAGCGGCCCGTTTGGGGCGTACACCGACTACATCTCCCCACGCTTTCTTGTTAGTTGCGTCATGGCTGCTGTCGAACATCACCGGGCAACCGGTCAAGGGCAGTACATCGACTTCAGTCAAGGTGAAGCATCCATGCAACAACTGACCCCACTTCTTTTGGACTGGACCGTCAACGGTCGTCTGTGGGATCGAATGGGCAACCGAGACGATGTCCACGCTCCCCACGCCGTGTTCCCATCTACAGGTGACGACGAATGGGTGGCAATCGCGGTCACTAGCGATGATCAGTGGCAAGCGTTGTGTGAACTCATCGATACCCCGGAGCTCGCGGAACTCGACGTCGACGCTCGTCGAGCCAAACAAGATGAACTCGAGGAACGGATTGGGGCATGGACATCAGAACGTTCCTGCACCGAGACAATGACAACATGCCAAGCCGCTGGCATTCCATCTCACAGAGTTCAAAACACCGATCACTGCCTTGATGACCCCCAGTTGGCTCATCGGAATCATTTCATTGAAGTCGGCCATCCAACCCAGGGCACCACTTGGATCGAGAACACTCGCTTTTTGATGTCACGTACCCCAGCGGTCGTGACTTATGGCGGCCCGACATGGGGTGAACACAACTGGGAAATCCTGAGTGAAGAACTGGGGTATGACCCTGATCGGATCGCCGAATTAGCGATCGCTGAGGTTCTCGGGTAGCGATTATTTCTGGTTGAACGATGCGGTCAGTTGTTGTTCTCCGAAACCAGCGGGCGTTTCACCTGTTGTCACATACAGGTAGAGGGCGGTTTGGAAGATGCCGTTTAGTGCAGCGGCAACCACCGCAGCGAACATCACCGCTAACACACCGATGACAATCAGAGCCCAAATGCCGCTCGAGGAACCCAGCACGACCAGAAGAATGCCGGGAATCGCCATCGCGAAGGAAAACAATCCGAAACCGACTTGAGCTGTCAGGTTTTCTCCCCACGATGTTCGAAGGAGCTGACCTGAGCGCTTCAATCCTGCGATCGGTCCGAGGTCGTCGAACATGACGACAGGCACGATGAGGAAGGTGATAACTCCCCACGCCATGTCGAAAATGCCTCGAGCAATGCGTCCAAATTGGCCGCCCTGCCGTTCAACGATGGACAGAATGATTCCAACAGTTGTTGCCATCAACGCCCATGGAACAAGTCGATGCAGTCGCGCTGATGCCCCCGATAGTGACGATCCGATGGTGGGGTCACCACCGGTGAAACGTTCATGCGCACCCGACACCAACGCTCCTTTAAAGAACGTGTTGATGACGTTCATGCCGATGAGCCCAAATACCACCAACACGATGATCCCTATGCCGCCACCGTCAGAGTCGGAATTCTCCGAGAAATCGACGCCCAGACCTGATGCCACAAGCCACAGCAACAAGGCGAAAATGACTGCCGCCACTGCGTTTAGGACTGGCAAGACAAGTAGTTCTCGGTCGAGTCGGATCACCGTCATCGATGATTTCGCTAAACCCCAAGTACGTCGAAACACAGAATTCCTCTCTACTACAGGTAGGTGCTGATCAAGGCTAGGTTGTTTGCGGCAGACCAGCCACTAGGGCATAGAAACTTAA
The DNA here is from genome assembly GCA_036163555.1 of Actinomycetota bacterium. GTDB lineage: Bacteria > Actinomycetota > Acidimicrobiia > Acidimicrobiales > Poriferisodalaceae > MedAcidi-G3. The sequence continues at coordinate 1,766 of JAYZKK010000078.1, read as the reverse complement.
CTGCTCGGGGGAGAAGAGGCGCACCGATGAGTGATGGAATTCCGGCGTTTCGATTGCACCACCACGCATATGTCGTTGACGATCAAGAGGCGACACGGGTGTTTTATGAAGAGGTTTTGGGGTTTCCCCTAGTCGCTACCTGGTGTGAAGTGGAAACTGTTCGAGGCAAGGAACGAACCTATTGTCATACGTTCTTCGAAATCGAAGACGGGTCAGCCTTAGCGTTCTTCCAATTCCTAGACCCCGATGACCAAACCGAAATGCAGCTTGATTCCCGCAGCTCACTGAATCATGTGGCCCTTTCGAGCACTCTGGCCGACCAGGAACGAGTTCGGCTGTCGCTCGATGCGGCGGGGATAGTGCACCGCACAACTGATCACGGTTATTGCATATCGCTATACGTGACCGATCCAGACGGATTGACCGTCGAATTCACTACCGATCCGGACAATGTCGCCGAGATCAACGAATGGCAACGTTCCAATGCCCATAACGAACTGCAACGTTGGCTATCGGGTGATCACGCACCGAACAACAAGCTGCGAGCGATCAACTAGCCTATTAATTATCGTATTAATAAATATCAATATTGATATATATTATGTTCATGATATTTAATGGTGGACTTTTGACGTATGGAACTCGATACCGTGTCTGAAACCCAGGAAGAACAGGCAGATCTAGCTCTACCTGCTATCAGCTGCCATACCGCTATTTTCTCAATCATCGACAACCAACTCATGCTGTTGCTATCGGAACGCAACGAAGGGCCGTTTCGTTTCCAATGGGAACTCCCCGGAACCACCCCGGCAATATCCGAAGACCTGTCAACCGCAGCCATACGAGCAGCTACTCCCCCGTTGGCCCCATCAACAGTCAACGACACACAACAACTTGGCGCGTACGGCGACCCGCAACGAGATCCGCGACATCGATCAGTGGCTGTCGTCTACTGGGGAGTTACCCACCACACCAACATCAACACCGGGTCCTCGGGACCCCAACTGGTGCCAACAGCTGAGTGGACATCTGATGGCTTCCGGTTCGCGTTTGATCATCGGCTAATAGTTGACGATGCCTTAATCGCACTGAAACAGTCGTTGAACTCAACTTCGTTAGCCACACGGTTCTGCCCATCCACTTTCACGATCAGCGAACTACAACGCGTCTACGAAGTCGTATTCAACACCGAGATCGCCGCCGGAAACTTCCATCGAAAAGTCCAATCCACCCCGGGGTTCACAACAGCTGTCGAAAACCAAAACCGAGAACCGAAAACCAAAGGGCGGCCGGCGCAACGTTTCGAGGCGACCGAAATCGTTAATGTCTCGCCCCCATTTCACTTCGAGGCCACACCAATCCGTTAACGAAACAGTGCCATGAAATGCACCCCCTGCAGCGTTAGCCCGGCTACGTTCGCTAGTTCTAGACCAAATGAAAAGAGAAACCGGTGGAACAAAAACTTCAACGCTACGGACCCCTAGGCGCAATCCTCGGAATCATCCTCGTACTCGTCTCATTCGCCGTCCACGGCAGGTGGGCGTCAACCGAAGAAAGCGCACAAGAAATCGCAGACCTCTACGTCCAAAACCAAGACCGAGTGTTCATGGGTTCCTGGGTCGCCATCCTCGGGGCGCTTTGCATGCTTGTGTTCGGAATGTGCATGTCGCAACGAGTTCGCGACACCGGGCAACAGCTACTCGGCATGTTGGTCGCCGGCGCCACTCTGATAGCCGTCACCGGGCTGGCGGTCGACTCAACTCTGC